>JAYQTH010000003.1:0-4212 GCA_038147295.1 Gammaproteobacteria bacterium | reverse complement strand
CTTAATGGCTCCGAATTTGCCAAAGCCTAAATAGAGAACAAAAATTACAAATACATTTGCTGCTAAAATTACCAGCCATCCTAAACTATTAGAAATTTCAGTTTGTGCAGTGTTAAAAAGCTGAGTTGCATAGCCCAAATTCGCTAAGGTCCAAGAAACAAAAAATACAATTAAAAGAAGTGAGGTGAAGAACCTGCGGGGGGCTATGTACTTAAACACACTCTTAGTCTAGCTTTTTCAAAATTGCTCTGCAGGCATTTTAAAAATAAACAGTGTTTTTTTGGATATACCCTTTCATTATGAGTCTTATTTGTTATGGTGTGGGTAATGTTTGAATTTTTAGGCAGGTATACGTCTCCATATCCTATTAGAGACAACCTCTGGGTAAAGTCTTTTCTTTGTCCTCACAATTCAATTTAACTAATTCTTAATAACCTTTAGGTGTCCAATGATTCATATCAATAATTTTATTAATAACCAAAAGAGACAGCACAAAAATGTCTCACATTCAAAATTAGCTTTTTTGAGCATTACTGCTGCATTGTTTCCCAAACAGCTGACTCCCAAGCCAAGAAGTTGAAGAGATTGTGTTTCAGCCACAAAAAGAAAAATGCACAAGATGTTTCTGTTACAGTTCAGGCTCTGAGTCACAGACCCTAAAAGACATTAATGTTTCAAACTTTGATGAATATATTGATTATTTACCATACGTTCCCTCTGGCGGCAGGGGTCCAGGACAAAGCACAATCTATATTAGAGGGTTGGCTGTTGATCCTATAACAGTTCTTTTATCAGGCGCACAAGGCTCTACTCCCAATGTTGCCTTATATCTTGATGAGCAGCCGGTAACTTCGGTGGGAAGAAATTTAGATGTGTATGTCGCAGATATGGAAAGGATAGAGGTATTGCCTGGCCCTCAAGGAACGCTTTATGGAGCAAGCTCTCAAGCAGGAACTGTAAGGCTTATTACTAATAAACCCAAGTACAATGAAACCGAGGGTGGATTCAATACAAGTTTCTTTAATACTTCTGGAGGAAGCTCTTCCTCTGCAGTTGATGCTTACTTGAATATTCCCCTTGTTCAAGATTCCTGGTCGGTGCGAGGAGTATTTTATAACTCAAATCTAGGGGGCTATATTGATAATATCTATGGAGAAAAAACACTTCCTGAAAATAATCCCTATTTCCCTTCAGGTGCAACACTTGCTACTGGCAGAAATAATGCATTGGTCGAGGATGATTTCAATGATTCAAGTTATGAGGGCTTGAGACTTTCAAGCAAATCTTCTTTTGGGGAGGATTGGGAAATGTTAGTGCAGTACATTGAGCAAGATATCCATGCTGATGGAGTATTCGACTATGATCCTGCCATAGGCGATCTTAAGGTCATGAGATTTTTTGAAGATGAGCTTAAGGATTCTTTCAATCAAACATCCATCACATTAGAAGGTAGACTCGGAAAGTTAGATGCGCTTTATACAGGAGCGTATTTAGATAGAGAAGTTGAGCAAATGGTTGACTACACAGGATATGCAAGTGTTGGACCATTCATTCCTTACTATATATGTGATTATCCAAACTATACCTCGTGTGGTGATCCATCTCTTGGCTTTAGTGGAATTGTTGAAAATACCAGAACCACTCATGAATTTAGAGTAAATAATGATAATGACTTAAATGATTCACCCATTAAGTTTACTGCTGGCATCTATTTAGATGATGGTGAAATTAAAACTCAGGACGATTATATTTACCCACCAACGGCTGACTTAGGGTTTTCTCAGAATGCCCCCATACCTGGTACGGTCATGAATAATCCTAACCCTAGAAATCCAGGAGTAGCATTTTTTAATGATATTACTAGAACAGAAGAGCAGGTTGCTATTTTTGGAGAGGTAACGGTACCACTTAACAATCAATTTGAACTGACTGTGGGTGCAAGATATTACGAAATGGAATTTGATTTCCTGGGCTCGTCTAATTTTGCAAACAGAGGCCCTGATGGGGACTATGGTCGCGACTACGATAGTGGTTTTCATAGCTCAGAACCATTGGAAACTGATGACACCATTACTAAAATTTCATTAACCTATTATCCTGAAAGCATTGATGGGCTTGTTTACTTAACAAGTTCAGAGGGTTTAGACCTGGAGGTTTTAACCGTGGAGGAGGAGCTGCCATATAATCCAGATTATGCTGGGTACCTTGACTTACAGCAGATGATACAGAAAACCTTGAACTTGGCTTTAAGACATCTTTGCTAGATGGATCCATGCGTCTCAATGGAGCATTTTACTGGTAGACTGACTAATTTGCAAGCCGTTAGATTTGATCCTGTCAATGTATCGAATCTGACTTTCATTGAAAATGCTGCAGATGCTGAGGTTAGCGGATTTGAGCTTGATATGGTGTGGTATCCATCCAATAACCTTTCTTTGTATGCTGCATTATCAAAAAATGATAGCGAGCTTACAGCTTATAAAGCTCAAATTATTGAATTAGCTCCATTGGGAAGTTCGCTGCCACTGACCCCAGAATTACAATGGAACCTCAGAGCAAGGTACGACTTTACGATTGGAACATATCCTGCGTATTGGCAATTTGGAACTAAATACTCAGATGATTCCTATAGCTCCATCGTAGCTCAAAGGCGAATCAAGCAAGACAGCTACCAACTCTATGATTTAGCTGTTGGAATTGAAAATGAGACTTGGGCGCTGAATTGTTCGGAAGAAATTTAAGCGATGAAAGGCAGAGCTTTTTATAACGAGATGGACGATGTCCCAAGAGTTACTACCAACAGACCAAGAAACATTGGCCTGAGAGTTTTTATAAGTTCTAAGTTTCTAACCCATGAAATCTGATTATGCGAATCAGATAAAGGCTTTGCTTAGCAGCAAAGCCTTTTTTGATGCCAAAAAAAAGCTCTTTACCAAGAAAGCTGAAAGCAATCTTTCTCTAAAAGACCTTTTATATTTGCGAGCAGTGACGCATCGTTATCTAGGCGAGACTGAACTTGCACTAGAAAATTTAGATCAATTAATAACCAATTTCTCTGATTATGCTAGAGCTTACCAAGAACTTGGTTATAACTTCATGGAAATCAATCAAGCAGAAAAGGCAAGACTTGCTTTCACTAGGGCAGCTAATCTTAATCCCTCATTGCATGCTTCTTGGATGATGTTGGTGAAGCTTTCCAATCCATCTTCAGAAATCCGCAAACTTGCAGAATCGAATATCTTATATCTCAAGAGCCTAGCTCCAGAGCTAAAATCAGTTTTAAGATTTATTTATGAAAAGAAACTCTTAAAAGCTGATCATCTCTGTAGAAGTTTTTTACAACAACATCCACATAACATCGAGGGGATGCGATTGCTTGCAAATATTGGCTTAGAGTTGTCTATCTATGAGGATGCAGAATTTTTATTAGAAAGCTGTCTTGAATTTGAACCAGAAAATTTGAGAGCAAATTTTGATTATTTAAAAGTGCTAATAAAAAGACAAAAATATGAGCAGGCTACAATGCATGCAGAAAAGTTAGCTGACCTACATCCCAGATCTATGCCGGTTAAGAAGATATTAGCTCATGCCCTAAACGGGGCAGGACGACTTGATGATGCCCTTTCGCTTTATCAAGATATCCTTAATACGGAGAGAAATAATCCTGAAATATTTCTTGCTATAGGACACATCCAAAAACCCAAGGCTATTTTGAGAAGGCTATTGCAAGCTACCAGACGGCTTACAAAAAAAATAGATTTTTTGGAGAAGCTTATTGGAGTCTAAGTAATTTAAAGACCTATCATTTCTCCAGAGATGAAATTTCTGATTTAACAGAAATGACTGCAGATCAATTGGTTGATGAGCAAGAACAAAAATATATGCATTTTGCATTGGGAACGGCCCTTGAAGAGGGCGGTCATTATGAAGAAGCATTTCAACAATTTATTGCTGGCAATAGAATTCAGAATAAATCATCGGCATATACTCAAGAATTTTTTATCAAAGAATGCAAAGCTCAAAAAAAAATAGGCAATAAAGCATTATTTAAAATGAAATCTGATTGGGGTTCTAGCAGCAGCGAGCCTATATTTATTGTTGGACTGCCGCGCTCAGGTTCAACTTTGTTGGAACAAATTCTTGCCAGTCATTCTCAGGTCGATGGTACTCATGAATTACCTAATATACTGTCCATAGCACACAAGCTTAATC
>JAYQTH010000002.1:0-929034 GCA_038147295.1 Gammaproteobacteria bacterium | reverse complement strand
GCGGTGCGAATACGAACCGGTGAAGATGGTGACGGTGCTCTTTAAATTTTCCTTTGATTTTTGGGAGGGCGAGTTGAATAAATTAGCAATCGCGAGGCCGAACTGAGCGTGATTTACATTTTTGGGTATTTTTTCGACAAACAAATAAAACTAAGCCACAGCAGACTGAACCCTAATTAAGCCAACATGGGTCAATTTGTCAGTTAATAGTTGTACTGTTAACGCCTCGGTACCAAAGTAGTCAGCTTGCTGTGAACGTAAATATAATTTTAAAAATTTGTTGCTTCTCAAATAATCAAGAAAAATAATTAATTAATCAAGGGAAAATAGGCATGTAAATATGAAACTAAACTATTGATCAATAAAGTGCGTGGTTAAATAAAAAATTTTATTGATTATAATTTTGATGCATGAGGCTGTACTGGGTTTCGTTTAAAGAGTGTTGGGTTGCTCTGAACGTAGACAGGTCGCAATGCTACAGTATCAAGTGAAACTTATTTAGAAGAAATTACAATTAGTGATCTGTACGATTACGGAAGATTGTTATTCTGAACGTCTCTGGCAAAAATTCTCGTGGGTAATATGGTTGCCAGAACTCGGGTAAATGTGTTTATTGGTTGTTCACCAACGAAAACAATATCTTCTGGTTTTAAATCTACAGCGTCGGCGACTAAGAGTCTAGCTGGGTTTTGGGTGTCTAAGTGATAAGCACGCACTGGGTCTTTTCCTCTCAAAAGATAAACCGCTGATCGTTGTGCTGACGGGGTTGCCATTGGGCCACCTGGTGCCAATAAGTGTGCAAGCGTTATCCTTTTTCTAATTTCAATGGTAATATAGTCGGTTGTACACCGCCTACTAGAAATACCTGCCCATCGATGTAGTTAAAGCTAGAAATAAAAATGTGATCCCTGTTTCTTAAGTGAATTTCTGGAGCGCTTTCAGAAAGCAAATCCGATAACGTAAATACGAAGGTTTCGTGATTTCTCTGAGTCCGACTATAGTCAATACCTGATCGCTATATTGTATACCTGCCGACGCGATTACTTCGCGTAAAGTTTCACTTTGGTCGGTCAAAGGGACAACGCCTAATCCCTTTTGGCTGTTAGTTAGAGCGTCTTTTGTAAAAAAAGCTTTCTGAGAATTAAACTCAGAAATATCGAGTTGAAAGTTAGGCAGGCTTCCATTGCGGATTAGTACGGCTCGTACTTCATCTCTTAGAGCAGGCATATCCAGACCGGCAGCCTCAAGCCGACCTACCCCCAAAAGTAAAACACTACCATCATTTGCTATCCTAGCCTTAGTGCTGATAACTGAATTAGGATCAGTTGTATTAGAAAGTTTTATGTCGCGGCTTCCTATCCCGGTCTCCGAAATTACACCGCTTCGAAGAGGCTCTAAGTTTTGGCGTTGCTCTATAACTTGTGTAAGTAACACCTCATCGCCAATCCCTAAGCGATAGGGCATTTTCCCTGTGTCCGAAGGAAATTTGCTTTTCACAATACTAGATACAGTGACTATTTCATTTGAGTAGGCTTTGCCTGGGTATGAAATCAGCCGTTCATAATTCTCTGCATTTAATTCCTTGGCAATTTTAAATGTTAGCGAGCTTACTTTGATTTTGAGCTCTTCCTGAGAGGAGGTATTTAGCACAAGATCAGGCAAACGAACTGGCTCTACTACTTGTGCGCAACTGGCAGTAAACAGCAGTCCAAGTGCAGCACCAAATCGACTGATCTTGAGCTTATCCATTTAATATTACCTTTATTTTTATATGGCTTGAGTAGTGCTATTAAAATTAGCGCTAAACTTATCAGAGTTAGCAAATGGGTTCTTAGACTTTATACTAATTTTAGGGATGAACTCAGACCAGGACAGTTCGTTTGCTCTCACAGGGGTCTACCGTTGCAGGTGTTTTTATAGTCTTCACAGGGGGCGCCTCATTGGCGCTTTTCAGGAGCGTTGAAAATAATCCCACGTTAGTGAAAAATTGATGTTTTTGATACTCCCGTTATCCCCTATCTTCGCTGCATCTCTTTTTAGTTAAATCGTCAGAAATATTGAAGATTGCTGAAAATTTGATTCTTTGATTGGGTCAGCTATAAACGGGGTGTAGTTAAGGGGCAAGAATTGTTTGGTCCGATTTTTAAGAGCACTTGGCTGCCCCAATTGGTACTGATACTAAATTAATTTCATCAATACTTTATGTAAAAATCGATAATGTAAAATTAATTAACATACTTTTATATAGTCAATGCAATTTCTATATTTCCTCCTTTCAGTAATTCATATATGTCGCAATACTTTGTCTTTCCCTTTTCTGCATGGATGACTAATTTTACTTTTTCTAATTTTTTACTTGCACACACGAATTTTAATTCGTCTAAACTGGCAGATAATAATAAGACATCATACTTATTTTTGAGCAAATTAATCGTTTCTTCAAATGATCTGGACAACAACCAATCAACATTTTGGTTTCCTCCTAAATAATTATATTCAGTGCATCCATTGATCGTTTCTGAGATCCCAATATTATCTTCTAGTCCAGAAATTTCTTGATTTTGTTTCTTAACTTCAAAATGCCGCTTTTTTGAAAGGTCAAAATATGCCAACGAAGTACCCAATTCAAAGGCGCTGGCTGCTATCAATCTGGCTATAGTAGAAGAATTGTTAATATGTGTAGTGTCTCCAACAACTATGATAGATGAGTCTGGGTTGATTATAGTTTCTGAACAAAGGTACTTTATCCAAGGAGTTGGCTGTTTAATGAGACGTTCTTGAGCCTTTTTTAGTGTGCTAATTCCATCACGATGCACAGGTCGGATTCTGTAATGCGATTTAGGTTTAAGCTGTCTTAGGAGCACTTCCTGCGTATAAATAGCTCCTTGTGCCAGCTCAATACCAGAGCTAGGAAAACTGAGAGAAAGAAACCAACCGCTGCCCCACGGGTAGTAAGTTTCGTGTTTGGTGTAGTTGGCCGTATCGCGGCATCAGCTGCAGAGATAATTTTCGAATTATCAGGCGTGAATCCTGCGGCTAAGGATTTGGTCTTCACTTGTTCTAAGAGTACCGTGTGCATAGACTCTGACAATTTCAATTTTCGCAATAAATCATTCTTTTTTCAGCAGCCCCTGCATATTTTTTAGCGTCCTTCTCTATTCTTAAAATTTCAGTGTTTAAAGCATTTGAGCGGTCTAATATGCTATTTCGAACTCGGACTAACACGTCAACGCTAGGCCACTTCCAAGCGCTGATTTTTTCAGAAATTCCTAATATTCGTCTAAACTCAGGGTCATCCAGCAACGGATATTTATTTCGTAATGCAACATAATTCTGATGTGTTGGAGATGCTTGTTTAATATGTGATAGAAGTTCATCAATAGCCTGAAGTTGTTTATTGACTTTGTCTTGTCTAACGCGCAACTCGTTCAATAAGATGGAGCCTGTTTGAAACGCAACTGGAGCAGCTGAGCTATTAGTCATCAAGAACTGCTGCAGCTGTTCCTCAGCTTCTTCTAGATTTATCAAAGATCCTGCAAGGCTTTGAGATAAATAATTAAGTAGATCATTAGATTTTGAATCTCTTCTGATTTTAAAATTAAAATTGCTTTTTTTGTAAAATAATTAGCTATTTCGGCAGCTTTTCGGCATTGGGGTGGTTAACTGTCACTTCGATTTGCGCCGCCTTGAGTTATCAAAACCTGAACCTGTTTCTCAAATTGTTTTAAAACGTTCCATTCCGCTATTTTGAGAGGATTGGCTGGGCTGCTTTTCCAATTAATTAATGACTTAACTTTTTGCTTCCAAATTGGTTCTGAAACTTTGGGATCGTAGTTGTTGAAAAATTTGTCATCCCTTAATTTCAAATCATCAGCTAGGCTCAAAACAAATTCGCGACCTTTTAATCTTTCAATTAATATCTCATTTTCTTCATAAAAACGGGAAACCCAGATAACGCCGCTAATGAGAGAGCCCCAGTATTGCCGAGTGATAAGTTCGAACCATTGTCTTGATTATTTTTGTGCGGAATAAACGTACTCTTTGAAGTATAAAGTTTTTCTGCGTTGCTTATGTAAAAAGTAGTACAAGCAACACAAATAAAAATTATCGGAATAAACAGGAATTTATAGGCCCATAATTTTGAGAAAATTTCAGCCAAATTTATTTCATCATTGGCTGCTTCTTGGTTCATTAATGTGCGCTTTCGAAATTAAAGAATAAATAAGCTATGGCGATGAATTTACCAGGGATGATGAGAATCACTTTATAACAAGAAAGCATTCAACCCAAAATAAAATTTGAACATTGTTAAATTTGTTATGGAGAAAGACTTCAAAGTTAAATAGTAAATTGAAATTTCGCTTTTGCTTATGGTGTCAATATATATCGACTTTTTGTTACGGCAAAGTGGGTATGCAGTCTTGCCAGATGCGAGTTATGGTGCGAATTTTACCAGTCACTGAAGCTATGCCAAAAGAGTCGCTTCTTATCGTGGTTAATCCATTTACCCAATATTCATCTGGAGAATAAATCGCTGCTGGTACTGGCATTCTTATTTTCGTTACCAGACGCAACAAGCGCCCCGTAGAAGATCATTCGATCTTAATGGAGAGCTGGAAAATTGCTCCGCGTGCCAAAGGCCAACATGGTCAAAGAAATTATGCCAGCTGGTGTTGATTGCATCTTTGTCTGGCAAGAAGAGTATTAGGCCTTGGTAATGCAATTTTTGGTACTCAGGGTACCGTTTGTAATGAGCACTTTGTAGGTTTTCTTGCAAATGATTTCCTCATACATAAAGGAAATAGTGTGACGGTAGATTTAGCGCACGCTTTTTGAACTCCAGGCCAAATACGCTTTGGTGTTTGAAGGAAAACGGCTTGGATATGTCCTAATAGGCCGTGGTTTTGACCGTTGAAATTCCAGGAGGCTTGGCGGGCCTCGTCGAAAGCCAGATGCGGACAAGGGTTCCTCAACACTTGGCTAGTAATGGTCGACATGTGCTGACACGAGACATTTTTGCTATTTTAATAAGTCAGCCGCTATGCAACTTGGCAGAGGACAGCTTAAATTGGCAAATTCAATCAATACCCTTATCGCGGAGAATAAAGACGAATCAATCATACTTGCTGGCTGTTGGTTCGGTTGTGTAAGAGTGTAGGGATATTTAGCTGCTATTAGGCATCTATCAGATCGCTAGGTTCAATTATTTTAAAGCAGGGCTTCAAAAGTTATTAAATCTTAGTTGATAATGCTTAAGGCTTTTGCGAATTGGAATGATAGTTCAGGGTAATTATATTTTAACGTATTTTGATTTTTTAGTTTTTTAATAGTGTAAGAACAATTTATCATAGATAGATTGTTGAAATGTTTGCCCTTTCAGGTGAATCAAAAGTACATAATGAGAAGCAAACAACAGAAAATAATGCGTGATTTAGTTAAATTGTAGATTGATATTTAGCTTGTTGAAATGCCAAAAATTATAGGCGCCCTCTAACTATTTGTTTCAATTAAGACAAAATGCTGTTTATTCCTAAGTTTGGATTGAACCATTGTAGGGTCAGGAAATGTATATGCTGTCATTGATTGCTGAAGTGGTTGAAAAGGGCTAGTTTGATTTCCGGGAAGTAGTCTCTTTAGTCGATTCAACACGTATGGCGGTAGACTAAAATCGGAGAGGTGAAATTTTTGTTGTTGCATATTCCATTCATTTTCAAAAATGGACTGAACCAGATTGTGATCTAGCGAAAGGATTTCAGCAACTTCCTCAGAAATAAGTAAGGGCCTGAAGGTGAAAAAATCGGTGCGCAAATTTGAGGGAAAGAAGTAAACGACTAAAGAAGCAAGTGCACCCAAACCGCTTACATTCCGGCTGGCATCAGCAGTTTTCAACGGAACGAGATTATACTCCACGTCACATTTTCTTTCGGCCTAATTCAGGTCAAGAAAGCTAAATAAATCCGTCTAACTATCGACTTAAGTATATAGAGCTTACTCGCCCACAAGTGCAAAAAGCTCTCCGTGAGATAAATTTCGTCATTGCGCTTAGGTGAGTTTTAATCTTCAATGGTTAACTCATCATCTCTCTTAGCGTTACATTAGGATTTCCATAAGTCATTTTATACTGGGAAAATATACATAAACATTCCATGTAGTCTTGAAGTGCATACTAATTTAATGATACTAAGTGAATTCAATGTGCGAATTAGGAGGAAATTTGTCGATGAATAGATTTTTTGAAGTGTTTGGTAGTCCTATTAATCCAAAGGTAAGCATTGGTAAGAAGTCAACTGATGAGATTATGCGTAAAGCTATTAGTGTACAGATTGATATTCAGAACGGTAAGGTATTAAGAAATAGTAAAGGCGTTCAGCTTAAAAGTTGGTTTAATGATGAGTCACTTCTGTTTATGCCAAAATTTGGGGCTGGTTATTTATGGGGTAAGGAAAGTGCAGTAAGATATAAAAAGGCCAGGAGTTGGATATGCTTGAGTTGATGGCGGAAATGCATGAGAAGGGCGAATTAGAGCCTTACCTTAAACGATTTAAAGAGCGTCGAGGCATGTAAAAAGTTTATTTAATGTTTGTTGTGTGTTCAGATGGAATAGATTTTTGTAATTGTGATATACGCAAGGCAATGAAATAATATTTCGTTGTGTGCTGTCAGTGAAGCGTTGAAGAAAAGCTATTGCTGTTACAGTGGCTCGTGGGTTTTTAATAAGGGCTCCCTTTATAGGGTGCATATGTGATTGGATGTGGCGATACATTGTCAATCTTAGACTGAAAAGTGGTGCTATAATCAG
The DNA here is from genome assembly GCA_038147295.1 of Gammaproteobacteria bacterium. Lineage (GTDB taxonomy): Bacteria > Pseudomonadota > Gammaproteobacteria > Magnimaribacterales > TMED112 > TMED112. The sequence continues at coordinate 922,235 of JAYQTH010000002.1, read as the reverse complement.
CTTCTTATATATTTATACAAAAGGTGTATGGGCACCCAGATAGCTAGATGTGTGAAAAGATCTCTATGATGTGAAAAGGCAAGGTAATTGGATTGTAGTTCATTTTGCGAGTTGTATTTGACCTGGGGTGATTTTCATGCGCGTTTTCTGTCCCATTAGGTCTATTAGCACCCAAATTCGCTGCTTAGGATCAATTGTGTCGACTGTCGCGATGAAATTAGCAAAAGGTCCAGTGAGCATTTCAACACGATCTCCCTCGATAAAGTTATTCGTCGGAAGCATCGTGCCCGACGAATCGAGTTTTCGCATTAAAGCAGAGATAAGTTGAAGCGGGATTGGCTTTGGTTTGCCCCCAAAACTGACGAGTTTTGATACGCCCAGTGTACTGTTAATTGTCCGCCAGGGTGCCAGGTCTGCGTTAACGCTAACAAACATATACCCAGGGAAGAAAGGCTTGCAATCACTCACAAAACGAGAGGCTTTTCTGAGGGTGATCTTTTGCATTGGCAAAAACGTTTCAAACCCTTGTCTTTGCAAGTTGCGTGCTGCCAGATGGTGGCTGTTGGGTTTAAATTGTATCAAATACCAATGATTCATTTGAGCCAACCATCAAATAGAATGCTCACTTTTGAACATACATAACAGATTGATGGGGTACGGTAAACCAGGCAGAGGACATAGTAGGTTTTCTGTCTTTGGTTAGCAGATACGATGAGTTAAGATTTAAATAATTACTAATTGATTAATATTAAATGATTTTTCTCTCAGCCGCAACTATTCTAGGAGCTGATCATTCAATGTTACTTTGAAATTTTTTTATTGAAGTCGATGAAATTTTGATCTATCCTTCATTATTGAACAGCTTTGAAGTTTCTTGCCCCACATTGTTATACATCAGTACCTGAGATCGTTGATAATGCGAGGCTCAGTGCGGTAGCCGTCGACGGGGTTTATTTTGGCTAGTCGTCGCGGAGTGCAACAGGCAGAGATCCGACTTAAGGTCATGCGCTTGATCTCGCAAAACCCCAAGATGTCCACGCGCCAGGTTGCTGATGAAGTTGGGATATCGAATGGGTCAGCCTATTATGTGCTCACTGCGTTGGTTGAAAAAGGGTTTGTGAAGCTTGATAATTTTAAGAAGAGCCCGCGAAAGAAGCAGTATGCCTATTTACTGACCCCGAAGGGCATCCGAGAAAAGTCTCGACTGGCCCATAGTTTCATCGAACGCAAGCGTGAAGAGTTTGAATTCCTGCAGGCGGAAATAGAGGCGCTTGAGGAAGAGGCAGGGCTCGTAGCTGAAGTGACATCATTACCAACGACGGGTAAGCAGTGACTGAGCTAACGTGCTTCAAAGCCTATGATGTCCGCGGAGAAATAGGTGTTAATATTGATGAAGGTGTTTGCTATCGCATTGGTCGGGCAGTGGCTCAACACTTTAGCGCGAAATCTGTTGTGATTGGCTTTGATGCGCGTGAGACAAGTCCGGCCTTTGCTGCTGCCGCAGCGTCGGGGAGTGATGGATGCTGGCGCGGATGTTCTAAAGATTGGCGTGGCGGGTACTGAGGAAATGTACTGGGCGGTGACTGAGTTTGGTGCCTGCGCAGGCATTGAAGTCACAGCCTCTCATAATCCTATCAACTATAACGGCATGAAAATTGTAAAATCGCAGTCTCGCCCATTGGATGATGTGGATGATTTTTATTTTATCAAGGCGTTGGCAAGCTTTAAAGACTGGGCGGACCCTGTAAGGGTGGGGCAAGACTTTGATCGTGCCGACGAGGCACGCGAAGCCTATGTGAATCGCGTCTTGAGTTTTGTCGATGTCAAAGCGTTACGGCCTTTAAAAATCGTTGTGAATTCTGGCAATGGAGCTGCGGGGCCAACCTTTGATTCGATAGCGGATCGGCTACTAGCCATCGGCTCGCCGCTTGAATTTGTTCGTGTCCATCACATACCCGATTTCACATTCCCAAATGGGATCCCCAATCCACTTCTCCCTGAAAACCATTCGACTACAGCTGAAGTGGTCAGGGCGGAAGGGGCAGACTTTGGAGTTGCTTTTGATGGCGATTTTGATCGCTGCTTCTTCTTTGATGAGACAGGGCAATTTGTGCCTGGAGAATATGTAATAGGCCTTTTAGCATCCATCTTCCTGAGAAAGAAGCTGGCGCGAAGATCGTTCATGATCCGAGAGTGATTTGGAACATGCAAGACGTCGTTGCGCAAAAGGGCGGCATTGCAGTTCAATCCAAAACGGGCCACGCGTTCATCAAGCAGACAATGCGCTCCATGAAGGCTGTCTATGGTGGCGAGATATCGGCGCACCACTACTTTCGTGACTTTGCCTATTGCGACAGTGGCATGATCCCGTGGCTTTTGATCGCCGAACTTGTCTCCCGCTCGGAGCGATCACTGGGCGATTTGGTGAAAATCGATTTGATGGCCTTTCCTAGCTCAGGTGAAATAAACTTTAAAGTCGCTGACGCTTGCGAGGCTATTGATAAAGTACTGTCTCACTATCGCAAAGATGCCGTTTTAATTGATGAGACCGATGGCGTCAGTGTCGCCTTTGCAGACTGGCGCTTTAACCTGCGCCTCTCCAACACAGAGCCACTTGTGCGCTTGAATGTTGAAAGCAAAGGAAGATCAGAAGCGCTTGAGGCTAATGTGAGCGGAAATTGCAGGGTTACTTGGTGGGACAAGAGCTTCAGTCGCAAACTTTGGATGGTGGCGTGGGTATGGTAAGTCAGTGAGACTTTTTCGACGCCCATAGAAAAGTAGATTTGAGAAAAGTTGCATGAAAATTGTGGTTGTTGGTTTGGGGTATGTTGGGCTTGTCAAATGCATTATGCTTTGGCGCAGCACAATGAGGTCATTATTTTAATATTTCGGAAGAGTGTGTTGATGCGCTAAATGCGCGGAAGTCGCCTCTCATTGATGTTGAACTTTCTAAATATTAAGTCAAGAAAGACTTAAGCCTATCTGCAAGTTCGGACCTAAGATCTTTAGGGGTAAGAGCTGATTATGTCATTGTGTCAAAGCCCACGAACTATGACGAAAAAACAAATTTCTTCGATACGTCCTCTGTCGAAGCAGTGGTTAAACAAGGTTGATTGAGTGAACCTGACGCCTGCATTGTTACAAAATCTACAATTCCGGTGGAATTTATTGAGGATGTAAGAGCGCGTTTAGAAACCGATGCATTATTTTTTCCCAAGTTCTTGCCGAGAAGGTAAGGGATTATACGATGAAGTATATCCAAGCTGTATTATTGTGGGTGAAAAGTCAAAGCGTGCAGAGATTTTTCCGGGATTGCTTGCGCAAGCTGAGTTCAAGTCTGACGTTGAACTTTTTGTTTACTGGCGCTCGTGAGGCTGAAGCATTTAATTTCTTTTGAGTAATTACATCGCGATGCGAGTTGTTTTTTAACGAACTTCGCAGCTGCACGCTCGCAGGAGACAAGAATAGTCGAGAGATCTTTGAGAGGAGCTCGCTCCATCTTCGTATTGGTAATCACTACAATAATCCGTCATTTGGATATGCTGCTATTATCTGACCCAAGATACAAAGCAGTTGTTGGCAAATTATGAGACCATTCCCCAAATATTATTCGTGCAATCGTCGATGCCAACGCGACGAGCAAAGAGTTTTGGCGGATGCGATTATTAAAAAACAACCTAATACTGTTGGTACTTTATCGTCTTGCTATGAAGGTGGGCAGTGATAATTTCCGCCAAAGTTCAATCCAAGGAATTTTGAAACGGGTTAAGGCTGAGGGAATTGAAGTTGTTGTTTTTGAGCCTGAATCGAATGGGGAAGAGTTTTTTAACTCGCGCGTGGAAAGGGATTTTAGCGAATTCAAAGACGACGAAGATATCATTGTTGCAAACTGGATGGCCGGTGAATTGAATGATATCGAAGAAAAAGTGTTTACTCATGACCTATTTAGAGTTGATTAAATTTGAAAAATGAAAACAAAAACTGCTCTTGTGACCGGCGCGGCGGGTTTCATTGGATATCATATTTCAAAGTGGCTCCTTGAAGAAGGTTGGCGGGTAGTAGGTTTAGATTGCATTTCTGATTATTACGATGTTTTGCTCAAAAAGCGGCGTGAGAGTATGCTCCTTCAAAATACGTCTTACAGATCTGTTCATGAAAAAGTTGAGACTCCCAATGTCCTAATGGATTTGTTTGAACAGGAAAGACCGCGTGTTGTTATTCATTTGGCGGCTCAGGCTGGCGTTAGATATTCAATTGAAAATCCGCGTGCTTATTTAGAAAGCAATATCAATGGGACTTTTGAGCTATTAGAAGCCGCGCGCATATTCCCGCCAAAGCACATGCTACTTGCATCCACCTCATCTGTCTTTATGGGGCGAATGATGAAATGCCTTATCGAGAAACAGTAAAGGCTGATCATCAGATGTCGTTTTACGCTGCGACTAAAAAATCTACTGAAAACATGGCACATAGTTACGCGCATTTGTTTGATTTGCCAATTACAATGTTTCGTTTCTTCACTGTTTACGGACCCTGGGGGCGTCCAGATATGGCGCTGTTTAAATTTACGAAAGCCATCCTGAATGGTGAACCAATAGATGTTTACAATAATGGGGATATGAGCCGCGATTTCACTTACATTGATGATTTAGTACGCGGTATGCGTTTGTTAATTGACGCGGTCCCGAGAGCTGGTGACCTCCGGCGGAGCATGACTGCCTAGTGGATAGTAAATCCCAGATTGCTCCGTTTAGGGTTGTAAATATTGGCAATTCGATGCCAACTCAATTGTTGGATTTCATTATCGCCATCGAGGAAGCTATTGGCGTTAGAGCGGTGAAAAACCTAATGCCAATGCAGGCAGGAGACGTGCCAGCAACCTGGGCAGATACATCGCTGCTAGAGAAGTTGACTGGTTATAAACCGAATACGGATTTACCTACCGGAGTTCAAAATTTTGTTGAGTGGTACCGAGGCTATTACAATGTATGAAACTAAAGTTCAAAATGATACGAATTAGAAAAGCTGTTTTTCCCGTGGCTGGGTTTGGTACCGCTTTTTGCCCGCAACTAAAGCGATGCCAAAAGAGTTGTTGCCGATAGTTGACAAGCCTCTAATCCAATATGCAGCGGAAGAGGCGATCGCTGCGGGTATCGATACGCTGATTTTGTCACGGGACGGAATAAGCGCGCGATTGAAGATCACTTTGATGCGAATAATGAATTGGAAACCATTCTACGCGCCAAGGGTAAAGATGCTGCAGGCCGACATGGTTCGCAATATCATTCCCGCTGGTGTTGAGTGTATTTTTGTCCGTCAGGCCGAACAGCTGGGTTTAGGGCACGCGGTTTTGTGTGCGGAGCGTGCAGTCGGCGGTGATCCTTTTGCAGTTTTGCTTGCTGATGATTTTTTGACGGATTATGAGCCTGGGGTCACTGCAGATCTGTCGCAGGCATTTTCTGATAGTGGTAAATCACAACTTTCGGTGATGGAGCTTGATGGGCCTGAGATCTCAAAATATGGGGTTGTAGTGCCAAACGGTTCAGGTCCTGGAATTGCAGGCCTCATTGAAAAGCCTGATGCGAATGACGCACCCTCAAACCTAGCCTCCATTGGGCGATATGTCTTGACGCCTGATATCTTTGAAACTTTGAGAGGTCTCAGCGCGGGATCTGGGGGCGAAATTCAACTAGCTGACGCTATCAACATTCACGCGCAGCGAGGTTTGGTGGAAATTGTTCGTCTGAATGGACTGCGTTACGATTGTGGTTCAGTCCATGGATTAATGCAGGCCTCCCATCACGAATATAAGAAGAGATTGGTAGCTTAATATGTCGAAGGTTTATCCCGTATTGCTTGCGGGTGGATCTGGGACGCGGCTTTGGCCGTTATCACGGAAATCATATCCAAAACAGTTTTCAAAGCTGGTTGGAGATACGACGCTATTTCAAAGAAGTGCACAGCGGCTCACTTCATCTAACATTGTTGAGTTTGAGCCTCACATTACCCTTACAAACGCTGACTTCCGTTTCATTATTGGAGAACAATTACAGGAAATTGGTATTGATCCTGGTCCTATTTTGATTGAGCCAGAAGCAAAAAACAGCTTCCGCAATATTAGCGGCTAGTTTATTTGCGCACTCAAGACAAAAAAATGCGATTTTACTGGTTGCACCATCTGACCAAGTGATCCCGGATACAGATGACTTCCATGAAGCAATTATTGTGGGATTATCACATGTCCAAAATCAAAAGATAGTCACATTTGGCATTAAGCCAATACGTCCGGAGATTGGATATGGATATTTAGAATTATCGGCAGATCCTCTTGATGATAGTGGTTCTTCTGATCTTAAGAACTTTGTTGAAAAACCCAGTTTGCATGATGCCACTCGGATGGTGGCGGCTGGGCACTATCTATGGAACGCTGGGATCTTTTTATTCCGCGCGCGGGACATGATAGATGCTTTCAGGGATTACGCCCCAGAAACCTTAGATCTTGTGTCGCAAGCCGTTCATGCGGGCTCGATAGACTTAGGGTTTTTACGTCTAGCTCTAGAGCCTTGGTCCAAGCTCCAGGATATCAGTATCGACTACGCCATTATGGAGAAGGCATCGAACTTGGTTGCGGTGCCTTACGTTTCAAAATGGTCTGATCTTGGCGATTGGGACTCGGTTTGGCTGGAATCTAAGTCTGATTCTCTGGGAAACGTTCTGTCAGACAGAGCACATGCGATAGATTGTACGAATAGCTTACTGCGGTCAGAAAGCGATGGCCAACAAGTCGTTGGAATTGGCTTGAATGATATTGTTGCGATTGCTATGCCAGATGCAGTTCTTGTCGCTCACAAGAAACGTTCACAGGATATAAAAAAAGCCGTGGAGCTCCTAAAGACAAAAGGCATCGCACAGGCAGAGATATTCCCGAAAGATCATCGACCATGGGGTTGGTTTGAGAGTATTGCTTTGGGTGATCGGTTTCAGGTCAAGCGCATTCATGTTAAGCCAGGAGCAATGTTGAGTTTGCAGAGCCATAAACGTCGATCTGAACATTGGATCATTGTTGACGGAAAGGCAAAAATCACAATCGGTGAGGATGTAAAAATATTGACGGAAGGTCAATCAGTCTATGTACCATTAGGGTGCAAACATCGTATAGAAAATCCATGCACAACGCCGATGTTGCTTATAGAAGTTCAAATTGGAGACTATTTAGGAGAAGACGATATTATCCGGTATGAGGATTTGTATGAGCGTTTGAACGAGAATGTAAAGAAGTGAACCATAAGACATACAACATATTTTTGGATATAGTCCTCTCCATAAAGTCATCCTTGAAACAGAAACCGAAATTTCAAAAACTGCAAATTTGTTGGTAGTTCCTTTTGAAACAAATTTATCTGACCATAAAACAATCTATAATTTTTCAGAATTTTCCAGCAATCATTCATTGCTAGGAAAACTGTTTAGTTTAGTCTGTTTATTTGGATTTGTTATTGGAAAACGTTGCAATATCCTTATTACATGCAATGAACATTCACCTATTTCGTTATTGATAAAAATAATAGGGAATGCAAAAGAAGTTTGGGTTTGTGATGAAGGAAATATTCAGATAAATTACGACAAGGAAAAAAAACTAAATAAATACAAATTAAAATTCATTTTAAAAAATATCATTACATTTGGTGTAATTAAGCCAAGATATGAAGATAAAAAAATTTCACGGATATATACTTTTATCCAGATTTCATTCAAAAATACGAAAAAACGCAAAAATAAAAATAAATACCTTACAATTAAAGCAACAAGTCTCAGAAAATCATAAATTTCACTTAAAAGGTGAAGTGCTGATCATAACTAGCCCTCTGACTGAAAATGGAAATGCAAGATATGTAAATCAGGAAATAGATATATTAGATAAATTATTAAAGCAAAACCCGCATAAGAGCTTTATTTTAAAGCCACATTATCGAGAAATATACAATCTAAAATATAGCGATCTTATAAAACAATATGAAAACGTACAGATGATTGACGAGCAATACTTGGATTTGCCTGTACAAGAATTGCCAGTTTTATGGAGAGAGGTCATAGGGTTTCATTCTACTGCTCTTGATTATTTTTTGTGCTTTGAATGTATAAAAGTCTACACGTTAAGTGGAATCGTTGAGTCACAACACAGTCGGGCCGTCATGCGTTCGCTGATTACCCGAGCAATAGTGGTGAAATCGGACTGCAAAATCGGCGATTAGAATTTGCATAAAGTAATATTTTTAATATTATTTATTGTCCTGATGACTTTAATATCACCATATTCGTATGGCCCAGATATACTTAATTATTATAGTTTTACATTAGAATCTCGAAGTATAGTAAGGTTACCATTCTCAATTTTACTGTATTTGTCAAATGAAATATTTGATTTAGTTTATTTAACTACATTTGGAATGATTTTGCTTTTATTGTTTGTAAAAGTTGATAAATTCGGAGATATTTTCATAATACTATTTTTATTTCTATTGATGTTATTTTTTAGTTATTCGGCGAATTCTTTATTGGGAAATATAATACGACAAGGAATTGCGACAATTGTTCTTATAGTTGCGTTAGAGTTCAAAACCAATGTGCTCCGTTATGTGCTTTTTTATTAAAGCAGGAATTATTCATCCAGGTGCGATATTTGCAGGTCTTCAATTTCCTTTAAATATGATTAATTCAAACTATAGAACACGTTACTGGATCAAGTGTTTTATTGCAGTACTGGCATTAATTGTTTTGTTTATATTTGTGCCAGATAGAATTTTTAATATTATAAAGCGTAATGTGATAAATGATTTAGATGGATATATATTAGTATCGCTTTTGTTAATAACACGTTTAACTGTATTTCTCCTTAGACGAAAAATATCCAAAGCAGATTTTCTGGCGTTATTTTTGGTTGTGTTGACTTTTCTTATGTTTGGTGAATTTGGTCAACGGTTACTTATTAGTTTGATATTTATATTTGACTATTTCCTAATTACCAGATTTTACAGATCAAAACAAATTGTGATGTCTTACTGCATCATTTTATTCTTTGAGTCTTTTGCGCGATATTGGATCGTAGGAAACTTCTGGGGCCCACATGCATTTAACCTATCTTGAGAAAATAATCGCAAATAAGTTAAGAAGGTATAGTGGATTGTATGCCATATTTGCGTACATTTATAAGTATATAAATTTTTTCATTTTTGGGGTATCTAAACCTGCAGTCTGCAAAAATGTAGACTGTACGATTTTGGATGTAGCGCCAGAATTAAAGGGCGAAACATTTTTGGCTATTATGATCGTGCAATTAGAAATTCAAATGGCGAAATTTTGTTTCACAATGTTGTATAGATAATAGTTGTCGAGTAGTCATTCAATCGTCGCACGGTGAAGTTATTTTTACTAGGGCGGTTGAGGTTTGGAATTGGCAACAGGGATCGTTATCTACTTGGGCGGATTGCGATCATATAGTCCTAAATGATCTGAGCAGAGGGGAAGTTCGTGGTGTCTTGATCAATGTTCGAACACATGAAGAAAAGGTTTTGCCATCGTCATTTCAATCTTTGTCGGCCACGACACAGCGTTATTGTGCTTTGGATATTCGTAAACTTACTCAATTCCGAAGGGAGTATGGATATCTAGAGCTATTGGGTGACAGTACATCCATCCCAGAATGTAAGTTGCAAATTTACCACCTAAGTGGTGAACTAATTGATGAAGTAAGCTACGATAGTATTTTGTTAGAAGCCTGTACTGATACCGCGTCAGCTATAAAATTCAAAATCAATCACTGTATATTTTCACCAGATGGAAGTAAATTGTTATTCATCGCTCGATGGTGGAAATCTGGTATAAAATGTCATTCTCTGATGATGCGTTTGATTTCTGAAAAAAACCTACTGTATTTATGAGAATGTGGTGATTTCACACTATAATTGGTTATCGGATGATAGTATCATACTATGGGGTGATTTACAAAAACCGGGATACTATATAATCAATTTTCAGAATTCAAATTTTCTCAATTTTTCCTGTAGATACATATCGGCAGGGCCAGATGGGCATCCGTCGGCAATCTCAGATGGTTTAATTTTGACAGATACTTATCCAGGTAAGGATCGACACAGCACACTTTTATCATTGCATATCCGGGAAGATATTGTTCATGAACATAAGATACTATCACTCTATCAACCAATGAAATTCAATAGAGAAAGGCGTGTCGATTTGCATCCTAGGGTATTTAAAGAAAACTTGTATTATATCGACTCAGGTCACACTGGTAAGCGTCGACTTTATACTGTGATTCAAAATGAAAAATTCTCCTAAGGTATTTTTTCTTTTACCTATTTGTGGTTCCGATAATGCTGAGTATTTACGGCATTGTTTAAAAAGTCTTAGGGAATGTTATGTTCCTGTAGAATTTCAAAAGTGTGTTATTTTGTGCATTGATGGATCATTAAATGATCAACTTTGGTATCAGATAAACCTATATCTTCAAGAAGACAATGAATGTAAGTTATTTAACAATACGAAACGTTCTGGTTTGGCTGCTAACTTAAACAATGCGATCAGGCAGTTAGAAGTAACTAAATATGATTTTTTTCTTCGTGTTGACTCTGATGATATTCTGCTAACAAACCGCATATTAAGTCAGCTTAAATGTTTCAATGAACATCAACTTGCAGAGGCAGTTTGTTCCTCCGTCTACGTGATAGATTCAAATAACGTCCGTGTTGGGCATGTTCGGTTTCAAGATCGTCTATATGTTCCAATCAGGAGATGGTCAAATAAGTTGATACATCCGGCTATGATGTTACGGGGTGATTTTTTTAACAAATACGGTTTGTACGATGAGGATTATCAGTATGCTCAAGATTGGGAACTCTGGATGAGAGCTTCTAATAAAGGAGCAATATTTCAAACGTCGAGTGATTACGTACTTGAATATCGATTTTTGGGATCAACTGTAGCGAAACGAAAATTAACGCAAAAATATTGCATAGAAATTGCTAATCGATACGGACAAAACATTTATCAGCGCGCAGTTATAAAGCTGCGGTCATTTGCTATCATTTCCATACCTGAATTTGCGTTGATGCTATTAGCCACAATGCTAAGGAAATAGGGTAAATATTTTGCCATCAACTAGTTTTAAATCGATTTAATAAGGAATAAAATGAAAAAGGCATTAATAACTGGAGTATATGGTCAAGATGGTGCGTATCTGGCGAAATTTTTTGCTGACGCAAGGCTATCATGTTGTAGGCGGATCCAGAAGGTCTTCCTTGGATGAGACATACAGGCTTCGAGAGTTGAACGTTCAAAATCATGTGGAAATCATCAATTTCGATTTGACTGACGCATATAATGTATACTCGACGGTAGAAAATGGAGACTTTACCGAAATTTACAACTTAGGTGCGCAAAGCTTTGTTGGTGCCAGCTGGGATTTGCCATTACAAACAATGCAAGTCGATGCGGTAGGGCCGTTATATCTGCTAGATGCTATCAAGCGATCGTCGCCGGGTACAAAATATTACCAAGCATCAACATCGGAAATGTTCGGTCTCGTTCAGCAAAAAGTTCAAAATGAAAAAACTCCCTTCTACCCACGCTCGCCTTACGGCGTATCAAAGCTTTTTGCCCATTGGATGACGGTAAATTACCGCGAAAGCTTTGATTTGATTGCAAGCTCTGGGATTTTGTTCAATCATGAGTCCCCGTTGAGAGGGAGGGAGTTTGTTACTAAAAAATTACAACTCAAATCTGTGAATGGAAATATGAGTTAAGAGATTATATTGAAATCGGGAATTTGGATGCTAAACGCGATTGGGGTTTTGCAGAAGAATACGTGCGTGGCATGTGGTTAATGTTGCAGCAGGAAACGCCGGACGATTTTGTATTAGCGACAGGTGAAACACACAGTGTAAGAAACTTTTGCACATATGCCGCCAACGCGTTGGATATCGATATAGGATGGGAGGGCTCTGGGATCAATGAAATTGGGTATGATCTCAAGACCAATAAAGTCATATTTAAAGTGTCCCCAAAGTTTTTTCGTCCGTCAGAAGTCGACCTATTAATAGGAGATGCTCAAAAGCAAAAACACAAATGGGATGGGAGCCAAAGGTTATGGCAAAAGAATTAGCAGGTTTGATGGTTTCCTTCGATCATCAGAAAATAAGACCCTGAGAAAATGAACGAGCGAGAAAACCCCTACAAACATTTAGTCGTTTTCACCTTCCCGGCGGAAAAATTTTCTGATTATGGTTTTGCACTAAAGAGTTTCATCAGTAACTGGCCAAAGGAAGTTGAAGGTATAGCGTTAGTTGAAAATGCAAATCAACTGAAAAATCTAGAAACTAATAATTTAACGATCTTAGACTTCGACAAGTGTGTTGGTTCTAATGTGAAAAATTTTGAGTCAAGAAATGCTTGGCGAGGTATATCAGATTTTAGCACTGTTGGGGATATTGCTAAACAAGCTGCAAAATTTTCAAGAAAGGTATTTGCTCAACTATACGTTTTAGAGAATTATTCTTTCGATTTCCTGCATTATATCGATTCAGATTTACAGACACTAAGTAAACTAACCATTGAAGACATAACATCGTATGCAGTATCTGACTCTCTTGTATCTTGCTTCCCTCGATGGTGGCTCAAAGAGAAATTAAATGTAGAAAACCTGCATATTGGTTTTACTGAAACTGGTTACATTATTTGGAATAAAAATCATCCAGCATTTTCAGAATGGGTTGAGCATTATAAAGCATGTTACATAACAGATAAAATATTTGAATTTAAAGAATGGCATGATTGTATAGCGTTTGATTATGCAACATTAATATGTAATAGCAAATACTTTGATGTAGTTAGAGATTTATCAAATGGGATTAAGTCTAAACATCCAATTGTTGAAAGCTCTATGGGAAAATATTTTGACCATATGAAAGGAAGTAGAAAATTTAAAGGCCGAGTCTGGAGAGAAACAAGAGTGCATGGTCATGGCGTGGATAAAATGTTTTCGATTATATTGCTCTATATTTTTGAGAAAGCAAAGCTAGTAAGCAACGCTTGAAATGGTGGAATACAAGAGATTAAAGAACTAACACTTAATTCTAAGAACGTATAATTTTAACTAGAAATCACATAAAAAAGCGAGATATATAACTTTGACAAAAAGAATTCGGAAAGATAGGAGAAGGCATAGTATAGACGAAGTCCATATTTTATTTTTATAATTCAACAAATAAGATAAAGCCAAAAAATTTAGAAGTCTATCAAAAAAGAAAAATATAATTTGTAAATAATTATCACTTGTAACGGTAAAGAAATAGCCATAGGAACAAAAGAATGCAAGAGAACTTAAATAATTTCGATCATCGCATAAAATTCCATTAAATGTGAATGGAGTCAAAAGTTTTTGACGTCTATTTCTTTTAACATAATGGAGTGAAACAGGTATCTAATGGATATAACCATCATCATTACAAATTTTAACCGGGCAAATTTGCTGCCGAGAGCAATACGGTCTTGTTTAAATCAAGTGGTTATTAATACTAAAATTGAAGTGATCGTAATTGACGATTGTTCTACTGACTCATCTTTGGAAGCTTGTGCCGAATTCGCTAAACACATCACGATATTAAAAAATTGTGTAATCAGAGGGGTAGGCTACTGTAGTGATCAAGGCGTTCAATTGGCAAATGGCAGATATATAATGAGGGTTGACTCCGACGACTTTATATCGCCGTTCATGTGCACGATATTAAAATCCGCATTAGATGCCGATGAAAATCGAGATTTTGCAGTTTGTGATCACATTAGAATTAACTCAAATGGTGAGAAAGAAAAGCACGTTAAACTGGATAATGTTGAAGCAATATTGCGGCATGGAGCAGGAATTATGTTTAAGGCCCATTTATTTGAAAAATTTGGTTCATATAATGTAGAAATGCGACATGGAGAAGATTATGAGTTGCTAACCCGATTTTTAAAAAATGGTGTTAAATCCATTTATATACCAATTCCACTATATCGTTACTATATAAACAAAGATAATCTTACACTATTAGATCATCATAATAAAATTATCAAAGAGCTAAGAGATAACGATGACAGAGCGTGACTCATGGAATGAAGGAAGAAAACGGGATACGGGATAATCGTTCAATCTCGGATGGGCTCAAAGAGATTGCCGGGTAAAATGTTGGAGTTGATTAATGGTATTCCAACCGTGCAATGGGTTTTGCAACGATGCGCTATGGCAGGGGTTGGTAAAGTAATATTAGCAACAACGAAAAAATCAATTGATGATCCGTTAGCTGAAATTGCGGAAAAATTAGGATTTGACGTTTTTCGTGGTTCTGAAAATAACGTATTAAAAAGGTATATTGACTGTGCTGAGACATATAATATTAAAAACATCATTAGGATATGTGGGGATCGCCCGCTTGTTTCGCCGTTGTTGATAAAAGATGGTGTTGAATTATTCAAAACTCTTATTCTGATCTAGTGTTCAATCATGCACCACTTCTTGGTGAGAAATGGAGTTATGGTTTTGGTTGTAAGTAGTTTCAACACAATTACTAAAAAATATTAGTCTTGGATCACTTACATATAGTGAAAAAGAGCATGTAACATTGAGGATATGGAATAATCATAACTGCTTTAATATTTTGTCGACAAAAATTAGAAATTCCCACCGCACTAATGAAAATATTAAACTAGACCTAGATACAGAGGTCGATCTTGAAAATATTCGAAAGGCGGTTTTAGGGTTAAGTGTGTATAGTGAAATGACCGAAATTGTTCAAAACTACATAGCTAGGACAAATAAGTGATTAATTACCAAGAAGCGCGGAAGGAGTTTAAGGAGTTAATATCTAAGCATAAGGGTATAAAAGTTGCTTATGAATCAGGCAGTGTCAGTGTTCCAGGTTTATCTGATCTGGATTTCATCCTGATTCTCGATAAGAAATGGGGAGTAGATGATACACAATCGTATTATGATTCATTAAGTCGAATATCCTTAAATTTGCAAACAGCGATTGGGCCTGGTAATATCCTACTGATACCGTCATATTTAGAATCAGAAATGTTGGTCATTGACGATTTTAATTTAAAATTACTATCATCTTCGGCATCGAATGTAGAACCAAAAAAATATTATGACAAATATACAGAGATTTGCAGAGTTTTAGATTGGTTGCCTGAGCGAATAAACATACAATAGGAAAATTTTTAAGTCAACAAGATGTTGAAATTAATAATTTCAATAGAGATTTTCAAATACATGGTCTTTTAAAGTCGTTATTAGTATCGATCAAGAAAGTTAGCAATATAGTTTGTTGTGAACGAGTCCATGATATATATGTTAGTAATAATAACCGTGTTACAGAATTGCGGAGTATTTGGTTTACTTTAACTGAACAGAAGAGAGAGGAAAAATTACAAATAATATGTAATAATTTATTTTCTGATTCTCTTTTTATTTTGGACATCTTTTGCAAATATATTGAATTAAGGTTAGATGGGTCGGTGAAGCTTGAATGTGCTACGTTAACTGAACAAAAAGGTGTTTAAAGCTTTGATTTATTTCAGTCAGCATCGTGGTCGTTGTTCTCGAGATTTAATCATCATTATGAATTTCACGATGTTGTGTCATAAATTATTTTTTGCAAACGCAGGTAAAAATGAAATTTCAAATAAAAATAAATCAATCAATAAATTATCAAGGTAAAGTTGATTTCAACGGTTTAAATAATTAGCGATAAACTTTTTTGGCAATTAAGCATAGAATAGATTATGTTAACAAGAATTATTTGTTTCTTAAAAAGCCCAATTTCAAACGGGTTTATTGAAATACGAATGTATCTAAAAGATGACTGAGTTAAAACAAAGACTTAACACCATTTACGATTTTTTAATACCTACTTGTCTATCAAAAGCTTCCGTTCGATCAAATAAAAGTATTTGATGAAAAGTATTGCTGTCCGATATTGAACTTCAAAATCGTTGAAGAAGCGCTAGGCGCTGTTCCTATAAAGGAATTTCAACGCAGAAGATGACATCTCTGGATATGTACGACGAACTAGAAAGAAACCCTGAAGGTATGATGGCAGCGAACATATAGTGCAACACCTTATGTACGTTGGGGAGTCCAGTAACCTACATTTTGGCACATGGGAGTCGATTGATGGTACATACGTGGTTGGTTGGAGCGACTTTGACGTTATATTAGTCATTGACTTAACGAGAGTGAGTTCTGCGGAAGAATTAATAGAATTGCGAAAAAGTAGTAATCAAGGCATCAGCAGCGCTTTCATTTATCGACCCGCTTTGCCATCATTACTTTCAGATAATACCTTTGTACTGTACGAAATATTTAAGAAAATCGATTTTACCACCAAGCGTTCTTTCAGAATGTATTTTTTTACACGACAGAACTGATAGATTATTAATTTCGCCATTCTGATGATTATAATTCACATAGTTTGGAAAGTATTAGACGTCTATTATACCAGTGTCAATCAGATGGCGTAATGAAGCACCACGGAAGACATAATGTATATTTAGAGAAAGAATTTAGAAATCCGGACGACAATTTATACCAATTAAAGTACTTTTATTCTCTTATCGCGCTATTACCTGCACTTTATTACAATCAAAAAAGGAGAGGATTATTCTAAACCAGAGGCGATTAAAAATATGATCCGGGAGTTCAATCAGAGTATAGATTTGTCTATTCTGTTTGACTCTACAAAAATTAGGCGCGACTGGGGATTTCTTAAGCTTGGGAAGCCGATCGATAATCGGATGCCAGACTATATCCTTAATTCAATAGAAAAATTACTTTTATAGAGCTGGAAAATTTATTGATGAACTGTGCCTCAGACTCTGAAATCTCACTTATGGACCTAATGAAGGAATTATTTCCTATCACACGTAGTCTGACAGGTGCTGGAAATAGAGAAACGCTTAAAATATTATCAGACTATGCAGATCTTGATTTTAAGCAGGTAAGAACGGGTGAGCGTCTCTTTGACTGGGTAGTGCCGCAAGAGTGGAATGTGGCAGAATGCTATGTGGAAAATATTAACAGCGGTCTGAGAGTTATCGATTTCAAAGATAATAATCTTCATGCTGTAGGGTATAGTGCGCCTATTGATAAAATTTTAACTGGTCGAGAACTAAAAACTCTATTAATTAGTGATGAAAATAGACCTAATTCAATCCCCTATGTTACTAGTTATTATAGAAAAATGTCTGCTATTTGCTGTACAAGAAACCAGTATGACGAAATTAATGACGAAGAATATTATCATATAAAAATAAATTCCAGCATTTTGACGGCATTTTAGACTATGGGGTTGGTTATGTTGATGTGGGTTCCGAGAAAACATTCTTTTTAAGTTCCTACATATGTCATCCAAGTATGGCAAATGATTCACTAAGTGGTGTTGTAATAGCTCTAAAATTATTACAATATTTCCAACAGCACCCAGAAAAGCTTAATGGTTTCAATCTTATTGTATTATTTTGCCCCGAGACTATCGGTGCGCTCGCATTTTTAGCTAATGAATTAAATAAGATTCCTCCCATTTATGGCGGATTGGTTCTAACCTGCCTCGGTGATAAGGGCTCCCTTGTGTACAAAAAAAGCCTTTCTGAAAGAGTAGATTTAAATCTTCTTATGGAAAGGGAGTTCAATGGCTTAGTTGAAACACGAGAATTTAGCGCAAATGGGAGTGATGAACGGCAGTTTTGTTCGCCAGGCATTAGATTGCCAGTTGGAGTACTTACAAGAACACCTTATGGAGAATTTCCAGAATACCATAGTAGCGAAGATAATCTTAACTTAATGTCAGAAGAATGTTTGAATTTATCGTACATAACAGCAGTTCAGATAATAGAAAAATTTACAAAAATGAAGTTTTTAAAAGGAATGAACCAAGGGGAGAGCCAATGTTATCAAAATATAATATGTATCCAACGTTTGGAGGGTTAAGAATGCAGCATACAAAAACCGTAAGATTAATGATGGAAATACTTTGCTATACCGATGGTAAAACAAGTGTTGAATCTATTAGTCAAATCACTTCTTCAAGCAAGTTAGAGGTCCAAGATATATTAGATCAATTGTCTAGCCATGGTGTGATCACCGAAATATAGTAATCATAAAATAATTTGGAATATTATTCGAAAAGTTTTTGAGATGAGTATATTATTTAAAAAAATTTTTTTGGTTTTCAAACGAATACCAAATACTTTGAGATATAAAACGAAAATCGTGCTTTTATTATTGACGTTGAGTGTCATTTTAGAGGGGTTAACAGTATCTTCGGTTTTTCCATTTTTGTTGGTGTACACTGATCCATCAGCGTTGAATAAGTATCCATTCATTCAAGACATTCTTCCTGAAAATTTAAGCTTGTCCGAAAAACGATTTTTTTTATTTTTAATTTTTATAGCCTCAATTTTCTCTGCAACTGCGATAAAAATATATTCAATAGTACGTAATATTTCATTGGGTCAATTAATTGGAAACTATTTAGCAGGGGAAATTATCCAACAGTTTGTAAAAAAGAATTTTATTGATCAGGAAGAAATTTCATCATCTTTCTTATTAGGTATTATTATTTCGAAGATTAATGAGGTGGTTGAGAAAAAGTATTATTCCGTGTCTCATACTCATAAGTTCTTTATGAGTATTGTGGCTATTTTAGTTGTAGTCTCGATCTTTCAAGGCGTAAAGATTATAGTCGTAGGAGCGGTTATTGCCTGTCTGTATATTTTCATAACTAGTATTCTAAAAAATAAATTGAAGGAGAAAAGTAATAATATTGCAATTTCCGTAACAGATCTTACTCAAAAGGTCTATAATGTTAAATATCAAAATATACAAATAAAATTAAATAGATCAGAAAAAACAGTGGTTTAGCAGTTTAAAAGCACTGACTGGGTATATCGGCATAGCCGTGCATTTATACAAATCGCTAGTGCATCACCAAAACATGTATTAGAATTAATGGGAGTGAGCATGATATGCGGGATGTTTATTTTTGCGTCAGACACTAGTAATATTTCCGTATTAATTCCCAGTATAGGTGTATTATTATTTGCTGCCCAGAGAAGCTTGCCATTGATGCAAAGCAATATATGCTAATTTACATATAAGCGGCTCGGCAAAGTCATTGAAAGAGATTTTGACAATGTTGAAATCATCTGAGGAAGAGTCATCAAATTTTAACGCGGAAATAGAGGGTGGAGAGCATCAAGAGGAGTTTAATAGGTTAGATATTATAATTAATTATGCTGGATATGAAGGGGTTCCCCTATTTTCAAATTTAAAGTTATCGTTCTGTAAAGGCGATAAAATTTTGATCACAGGGCGTTCGGGGAGCGGAAAATCAACTCTTTTGAGCTACATATTGAACTTGCAGAAACCTGAGGACGGTGCTATAATTTTAAATAATAAAACTATCATAAAAAATATTAATACTAAAAGTTATTTTGAATTTTTTAGTTATGTTGAGCAAAGTCCATACTTCGAAGATTTAACTTTGGACGAGCTTATTATTGGTTTTGAAGAAGAATATGATCGGGATTATTTAGATTTAGTAAAGCAAACTGTAGCTATCCCAGTGGCCTTGCCCCCCGATGTTGTTTCTAATCTTATGACAATTGGGGAGGGCGGTAATAAATTGTCAGGAGGGCAGAAGCAGCGTATCGCAATTGCTCGTGCACTTTACTGAAGAAATGCATATTGAGCTTATGGATGAGGCAAGCAAGTGCCTTGGACCAAATAAGTGAGAGAAAAATATTTGAGAATATTAGTAAAAATCATCCAAATTTAACTGTTATTGTTGTTACGCATGGTACTAAGAAGCTGTTAAATTGGACAAAAGTATTGGATATAAGTTGAAATATCAGGCATTTTTTAAATCACTTTCAACCCATATTAGCGCCGAAAATGGGCCGAATTCAACCGGGGATTGATGCCATTCTCTCAACGGCTTTTTTCTGAAGTATGGATATCACGGGTCTTTATGTTAATCGAATTTATTACTAAACGTGATCCGCAGTTTTTCGAATGTGATCAGAAAATTAGTTGTTTGGTTGACATCATCGGAAGATCAGATTCTGAAATACTTAAATATCCGCCATTTCGAATTGTTGACGGTTTAAATACTCCATCTGGTAGGCACCACTTTTCAATATCAAAGATAGGATTAAGAATAAAATCAAAAATATCTTATTTTCAGTTATTGTTATCGATGTATTTTGGATCTTTTTATGTAAAGAGACGCACTCGTAGTAGTTCCTATGCCGTTGAAAAAAGCAATGTTAAAGCTGTTTTGAGTAAACATTTTAAAAAGACTAATATTAGAAAAATTAATATTATATATATAAGAAAAATTTTAACGATAATACTAACAGAATTTTTAAATAAAAATATATTACCTTTTTGCGAGAAGAGCTTTCAAGAATGCACGATTTCGAGACAGAAGAAACCCAACTGATATATTTCAGAAAACAATAACTGTGCTTGATAATATGTTACGAAATATGCCCCAGAAAAATGTTGGGTATTATCAACCAAAGTTTAATTTAAAGCCAAATAGAAAATTGATTTTTGTAAATTATGATAATTCAATATTTAGGGACTTATCAAGCTTTTTGTGTAGTAACAATACCCTTAGTCAAGTTGTGGCTTTTCAACACGGCGGAGGATTTTATCTTTTAAACAGTTTTCCATTTTTGGATCCATTTTTACCTTCCTATCATGACCGGTTTTTTGACTATTTAGGGCCACGGAAAAAGGTACTCATATAAAAATAATGAAAATAAGGGAAAAATATGGTTCCGTGTTGACGCAATTTATTGTCCTCAATCTCTCGACGCGGATAATAAATTATCTGTACGGTATGCCGGGAGGTATCTCGTTCGAAATCAGATATTTTAATAAATTCAATAAAAATACGGGTGAAAATATTTTATTAGAGCACATCCATTAGGAAATAAAAGTGACATTACTAACATACTAGATAGTGATTATGTTGTATACGGACGCAGGCCAACAATAATTTCTGGAATAAAATTAATGATTTTTGATTCTCCTGATCCGTCCGTTATTCGTGAAATTATTAACGAAAATATACCATACATTTATATCTTCAGAAAAAATGATTATGAACTTTCGCCTTTTGGAGAATCATATTTTAAGTTTCAGAAGGAGAGCGGACGTTTCGTCGATCTTTCAGAAGATGGCTTTAATGAAAATGAATACACTTTAGCTCATATCATCAGAGAGGCGATGGGAAATGAAGTTTAAAAAAGCATTATTACAGAAGTTAAAGGATTTCAGGAGAAAAGTCCTATGGGGTAGATTACAAACCGATCAAGAAGATGTGCGCGATTTGTTAATTGATTTAAGATCAGAGTTTATGCGAAGTCTAGATGTGAATCCAATCAGCAAAAAGGGTAGAAAATGTTTTTCACAAGGTGATGAAGATGGCATTACGTTGGAAATTTTAAAGAGATTAGATCTTAAAGATGGTGTATTTGTCGAATTAGGTGTTGGTGATGGTATGGAAAATAATACCCTTATCTTAAGGGCGTTGGGGTGGAGCAGGGTTTGGATTAGTGGCGAACCTATTACGCCAAAAGTTGATGCGTCAAAGGATGATTTTATTTTTGACTGCTGTTGGATAACAAAGAAAAACATATGTTCTATAATTAAAAAAAATTTAAAACAAATTGGACATAGTAATATTAATTATCTAAGTGTCGATTTAGATGGTAATGATCTTGTTTATGTTAAAGAATTTTTACTGGAGTCGAAGATGCGACCTCAAGTCATATGTGTAGAGTATAATGCAAAATTTCCGCCACCAATAAAATGGTCGATAGCATTCGACGAAAAACATGTTTGGGGTAGTGATGACTACTTTGGGGCATCTTTGATGGCGTATGTAGACTTAATGTCAAGTTTTGGGTATTTTCTTGTTGCATGCAATAATATGTCGGGTGCGAATGCGTTTTCATCAATAATAAATATGCCTCAAAATTTAATGATATTCCTACAAATATAGAGGATATTTATAAACCACCAAATTATCAGTTTTACTCGAAATATGGGCATAAACAGTCTGTGAAACTTATTGAGCAGATGTTATAGAGTTCAATAGAGAATAAATCGTCGAGGTTTAATTATGGCATTTAAGTTTGGTGGTGTAGAAATTGGTGGAGCGGACCCAGTGGTTATTGCAGAGGCAGGCGTTAATCACTTGCGCGATCAAAAATTGGCTAAAGAAATCATAATGGCGGCTAAACGTGCTGGCGCAGATATTGTGAAGTTTCAGACATACACTGCCGAAAAACTTACCACAAATAAGGCGCCGAGATTTTGGCAATGGAGTGGAGAAGAGAATAAGGATGGTTCGCAAAGAGATAGTTATAAAAACTAGAGACTCTGATTTATATTTTACGCAATTTTTAATTCAAACATGTGAAGATGTTGGGGTTGAATTTATGTCAACGCCGTTCGATATAGAAGCCGCATCGATGCTTGATGCAATTGGATCGAAAAGGCTTTAAAATAGCGTCGGGAGATCTACTTAATGTACCTTTGCTTGAGAGTGTAGGATCCTTTAATAAACCTGTGTTTTTGTCGACTGGGGCCGCTAATTTAGAAGAAATTCAATTTTCGATCGATACTTTGGAACGAAGCGGGGCGAGTGACATTTGTATCATGCACTGTACATTATGTTATCCAACGCGAATTGAGGATGCAAATCTCTCAGCATTGCTGGATATAAGCAGCCATTTTCCTGGTTATGTGCTGGGATTATCAGATCATACTATTGGCACATTAGTTCCTGCGTTAAGTACAATGTATGGTTCGATGGTCATCGAAAAGCATTTTACTGTGGACAAGACATTGCCAGATAGCGCCGACCATTGGCTTTCTGTTGATGAGGCTGAGTTGTCTCAATTGGTGGATTATCTCAATGCTGCAAAACGTTCAGTTGGAAGTAATAAAAAACGAATGTTGGAGTGTGAAATTCCAACTCGCTTAAACGCTAGAAGGACTCTTGTAGAGCAGGGTGGTATTCGAAAAGGAGAGAAATATAATGAAAAAAATCTTACCACCAAACGTCCTGGCACAGGATCCCTGCAAGGTTTTTACCACGATGTTTTTGGGTTGACTGCATCTCGCGATCTTGGGGATGATCACATGTTAGAGCACGGTGATATCGTAGAGGATGCCGTTTTATGTCGATAACAGGATAAACTCAAAAATTTAAAAATCATATAGTTTTTGCGACCAAAGTGAGAGTGATATGATGAAAATCAAGAGGTGAACGTGAAATGTATGATCAGAAAAAACTTGAAATATTTATTGGTTATGATGAAGTTGAAAGGGTAGCTTGGCACACTCTAACGCATTCGATTATCAATAAAAGTACAATACCGTTAACTTTACGCCCATCGCTGTCGAGCATTTTGGCTCTTTTTTACTCGGCCCAGAGATCCAAAACAGTCTAATTCGTTTTCATACACGCGTTTCTCAGTTCCTTATTTAATGGATTACAAAAATTATGCATTATTTATGGATTGCGACATGCTTTTACGTTGTGACATTAGAGTAATTATTGATGTGATTTCAGTAGATCCAAGTAAAGCTGTTTATGTCGTGAAACATGATTATGATCCATCAACAAACAGAAAATATCTTAACAATGTACAGTACGCTTACCCAAGAATAAATTGGAGTTCTTTTGTTGTTTGTAATTGTAATCTCCCAAAAAATAAAACGCTTACGCCTGATTTTATAAACACTGCATCGGGCCTCGAGCTTCATCGTTTCACGTGGTCTCTGAGATAGTTGATAAAGACAATATAGATAAGGGCAAAATGTTCAAAGAAGCTAAATCGCAAGATTTGATTAAATATGGAATTATTCCTGAATTCATTGGAAGGTTTCCTGTGGTTGCAGCTCTTGAAGAATTATCTGAAGAAGACCTAGTGAAAGTAATGTCAGAGACAAAAAATTCTATAAGTGATCAATTTAAATACTTGTTTGAATTGGATGGCATCAAGCTTGAGTTTACTGCAGATGCTTTTAAGGCAATCGCAGAAGAAGCTAAGAAAAGTGCCTCAGGAGCTAGAGCGCTCAGAGCTATTTTTGAAGACATTCTTCAGGATTCAATGTTTGAGTTACCATCATCAAGCTCCCCAGTTGAAAAGATTGTCATTGACAAAAATGTGGTTCTGAATAGAGAAAACCCTCTTAAGTTAATGGCAAAAAAAATTGCAAATTAAATGTCAGAAGAAATTAAGGTTACTGTAAAGATGCCTATGATCCCCTTGAGGGATGTTGTGATTTTCCCTAACACAGTCTCCACTTTATTTGTTGGTAGGGAAAAATCTATTTTCTCATTAGAGGATGCTCTGAGAACAAATAAGAAAATATTTTTAGTTGCTCAAAACTCACCCTCAAATGAAGAGCCAACGATTGCAGACCTACCAAAAGTTGGCACCATTTCGACTTTACTTCAAATGATTAAGCTACCAGATGGCACTGTAAAGATTTTAGTTGAGGGTTTACAAAGGGCCACTTTAAATGATGTTTCAATTGACAAAGGTTATTTTGCAGAAATTATTAAAATTGATGAAACGACAGAGGATTCAAAGTATGAAAGGGATTTGCTGGGTACAATAAAGAATCAATTTACTGAATTTGTTTCGGTTTCTAAAAAAGTATCTGTCGAGGTAATTAATCAAGTTCAATCAATGGCTAACCTTGCCAAGGTAATAGATGTCATATCTTCAAACATTCATTTATCAATAAAAGACAAGCAAGAAATTCTTGAACAAGAAAAGGTTATAACAAGAGGTGAATTCTTATCCAGCTTGCTTGAATCTCAGATTGATCTGATAGAAGTTGAACAAAGAATAAGAGGTCGTGTAAGAAAACAAATGGAGAAGTCCCAAAAAGAGTATTTCTTAAATGAACAAATTAAAGCTGCGCAAAAAGAACTTGGAGAAATAGGAGACGAAAAAAATGAGCTTGAAGAACTTCAATCTAAGATTGAAGAGACCAAACTTTCAAAAGAAGCTCTAGAAAAAATAAACACTGAGTTTTCCAAGCTTAAACAAATGTCTCCAATGTCAGCAGAGGCAACTGTAGTAAGAACATATATTGAAACACTGCTTGAAGTGCCGTGGCACAAAACTACAAAAATCAATGTAGATCTTAAAAAAGCTAAAGACATTCTTGATGAAGATCACTATGGGCTGAAAGAGGTCAAGGAAAGAATTCTTGAATATCTGGCCGTTCAAAAAAGAGTTAAAAAAATGAAAGCACCAGTGCTTTGTTTTGTTGGGCCTCCTGGTGTTGGAAAAACATCCCTTGGCGAATCAATAGCAAGATCAGTTAACAGAAATTTTGTTAGATTATCTCTTGGTGGGGTGCGTGATGAAGCAGAGATAAGAGGGCACAGAAAAACCTATATTGGTTCAATGCCTGGGAAAATAATTCAAAAACTTACAAAAACAAAAGTAAAAAATCCATTATTTCTTCTAGATGAAATTGATAAAGTAGGAATGGATCACCGTGGTGACCCAAGTTCAGCCTTACTGGAGGTATTAGATCCTGAACAAAACAACACCTTTAACGATCATTATTTAGAGGTAGATTATGACCTTTCGGAGGTAATGTTCATTTGCACAGCTAACTCATTAAATATACCTCCACCTTTATTGGATAGAATGGAAATTATTAGATTGCCTGGCTATATTGAAGATGAAAAATTAAATATTGCAAAAAACTATCTGGTTCCGCGAAATCTAGAAAAAAATGGTTTAAACGATAAGGAAGTGTCCTTCAGTATTAATTCAATTTTGAAAGTTATTAGAAACTACACTCGCGAAGCTGGAGTCCGTGATTTAGATAGACAAATTAATAAAATATGTCGAAAAAAAGTTAAAGAAATTTCACTTGATCAGCCTTCTTCAGTCAAGATTGATAACAGAGCTATTCGAAATATTCTAGGTCCAGAACCATACAAATTTGGTCAATTCGATGCAGAGGATTCAAAAGGACAGGTAAATGGTCTGGCTTGGACGTCTGTTGGTGGTGAATTATTAAAAATTGAAGCAGCAGTCATTGCCGGGAAAGGAAGAATAATCAAAACAGGCTCACTGGGTGATGTGATGCAGGAGTCAATTCAAGCAGCACTGACAGTTACTAAAAACATTGCGCTTTCAAAAAAAATAGAGAAAGATTTTTTTGAAAAACATGATATTCATATTCATGTGCCAGAGGGAGCGACGCCCAAGGACGGCCCAAGTGCAGGTATAACAATGTGCGTTGCGATATCGTCAGTTGTTCTCGATAAACCTATTAAATCGAATTTGGCAATGACAGGAGAAATTACTTTAGCAGGCAAGGTCTTAAAGATTGGTGGCCTCAAAGAGAAACTCATTGCTGCAAAGAGAAGTGGCATTACCAATGTAATTATTCCTAAAGAGAATGTTGGCGATCTAGAGGAAATAGAATCAAATGTGCTTAAAAATCTAAATATCAAGCCAGTAGAAAATATCTCTGAAGTCTTGAAAGAGGCCCTAATTTAAAGCATTCAGACCATCTAAAGTCAAGAAATACCCCTAGAATAAAGTTTATTTATTTGTCGCGTTTTGCTTGATTTATTAATTTTTAGGAACTAATGTAGATAAAAGCCTTTCTTTAAAGGCATTTTGAGGAGATTTTATGAATAAGGCTGATTTAATTGATGTTGTTGCCAGCGAAACTGGTAGCACAAAAGTTGACGCTGCTAAAGCATTAGATGCTGTCGTGAATGCTGTGACAGGTGCACTTGCAAAAGGTGACTCTGTATCATTGGTAGGCTTTGGAACCTTTTCTGTAAGACAGAGAGCTGCAAGAGAGGGAATTAACCCACAGAATCCTTCCCAGAAGATTCAAATACCTGCAGCAACTGTTCCTGTATTTAAAGCAGGAAAAGCATTAAAAGCTTCAGTAAATTAATAATTAACTGAGTTGATCAGTTTCTTACGGGATAGGCTACAAGGAATTGTAGCCTTTTCTTTTCTAGGTATAGTTGCCCTAACATTTATGTTTTTGGGGCTGCCTACTTTCACCCAAAATTTTAACACCAACGATTACGCCAAAGTCGGCGAGTATGGTATTTCTCAATCGGAATATTTTCGTACTAGAAACATAATTGAAGAAAACATAAGAGAGCAATTTGGCCAACAGATTGACCTTGCACCATTGAACGATTTTATAGATCAGCAAGCAAGAAGTTCTCTTATTGAAAAATACACCTTAGTTAAGTTTTTTGATGAGTTAGGCTTAGAAATACCCAGCAGTTATCTTGAAAACGAACTGGCAAAAAATGAAGTCTTTCAGGTAGACGGTCAGTTCAATCAAGAAGCTTTTAAAAATTATTTAATCAACTTTAATTTATCTAAAGATGATTTGGTAAATGACTTTGCATCAGATCTAAAATTAAATTTAACTGTTGCTCTATTGAATTCAACCGCTAACATTTTTAACAGCTCATTAGATCAATATCTTGATCTACTAACTGAGAGACGATCTATCCAATTTTTTGAGTTAACCAAAGAGAATGTCACCAAGGAATTTAATATCTCACAAGAAGAGCTTGATAGTTTTTACCAAAGCAATTTAGATTTTTATCAAGTTCCAGAGAAAAGAACTTTTGCCACAATTGAATTTTCTAAAGAAAATTTAGCCATAGAAGTTAATGATGAGGAATTAGATCAAGCATATGAATCATACTTGCAAACAATTCCAGCTGGTGAAAAAAGAGTTTCTCATCTGATGATTATTTCTGATAACTATGAAACTAACCAAGAATTTACAGAAAAAGTTAACTCAATAGAAAGAGTATTAACCACAAGTAATTTTGAAGATTATGTTGTTTCTAATTCAGAAGATGAAGGCACACTAGATATTGGTGGTGATCTTGGTTTTACAGATGGTCAAATATTTCCAGCTGAGTTTGAGCAAGTTATTGCTAGCTTAGATGTAAATGCAGTTTCGAAAGCTGTCTTTTATGAAGGTAATGCTCATTTTTTAAAAGTAACTGAAATAGATCAACCCATTGTGCTTAGCTTTGATGAAAAAGTACAAGATCTTAGAGATGAATTGGAGGACATAAAGTTTGAAGATTTATCTTTAAATATTGTAAGTAACTTATCGGGATCATCTCTTGAGCTAACAGAAATTGAAAATGTTTATGGCATCCCATCTGAGCTATCATCGGATATTTCTTTTGGAGACAATGATCTATCTGTTGGAGATCAATCAACAGTGTTTAATGTAGCATTAAACCAATGGACAGACCCCATTGAGGAGAGGCAAGATAGTTTCAAAATTGCTTATGTCGTCTCTTTAACCCCTGCTGAAACAATTCCACTTGAAAGTGTGCTTGAAGAAGTAAGAACTGTGGTAGCAGATCAAAAAAGAAACGAATATTTAGAGGAAGTCTTTGCTGATGATGGCTTAAGCTTTGATGAAGCAGGACTTAAAGAGCTATACGACATTGATAATTTTAAGATAGAGGAGTTTAAAAACATCAATAGGACCACCTCTTTACTGGCAAACGATCTAGTTAATTTAGTTTTTAATGAACCTATGGTTGGTACGGTTGAAAAGCAATTGCTTGGCGATAAGCTTTTTGTCTTTAGTGTACTAGCAAGAAACCAGGGTGATAAAAGCTCTGTTCCTGAAGAAGATCTTGAAGCTATTAAAAATGAATCACGCTCTAGTCAATTGCAATCTGTATTTAACTTGCTAAGACTTGAGTATGGTTTGGATGATAAATACTCTGTAAATACTATTATCGCTAATCAAACTTCATAGCCTGGATATTGTATCCACCATCAACATAAATAGTTTGACCAGTTATACCACTAGACATATCACTCAACAAGAAAGTTGCTGTATCGCCAACCTCTTTGGCTGTAATGTTTCGTCCCAATGGTGTTTCAGAGCCATGTTTGTTAAGCATGGATTTGAAGCCTTTTATTCCTGATGCTGCGAGAGTTTTAATTGGACCTGCAGATATTGAATTTACTCTTATACCCTTTGAGCCTAGTGTTGCTGAGAAATATCTGACACTTGCCTCCAAGCTTGCTTTTGCCATGCCCATAACATTGTAATTAGGCGTAGCTTCCTGAGACCCTACATAGGTCAATGTTAGTGCGGATGCATTTTCTGAAAAAAATGGCACAGCTTCTTTGATAAGCCCGGCAAAACTATACGAGCTTATATCATGCGTAATAGCAAAACCTTCTCTAGTGATGCAGTCTTCAATATTTCCAGCAATCTGATCTGCAGGAGCAAAACCTACTGAGTGAACAATGCCATCAATTTCACCCCATTCTTTTGCAAAAAAATTAACTAAATCTTTAATTTCTTGATCAGAGCCAAGATCGCATTTAAAGGTGGGACCTCCTCCATTATTAGAAGAGAATTCATTGATAAATTTTTCGAACCGTTCATTCTGATAGCTGTAGCCTACTATCGCACCGTGCTCATGCAAAGAGGTTGCAATTGCTGCAGCAATAGAATATTTATTTGCTAACCCTACTATAAGAATTTTTTTGCCATTAACCATATTGGCATTATAGAGGATTATTTTTTTAAAGAAATTTTTTATTTTTAAAAAAAATCTATTTATTTAGCCTATCTGGCAAAAAAATATTCATATATGGCAAAAAAGTGACATTTTTGTGACAAATATTTGTGAAATTGTGCCAAAAAAGCGATTATAAGTGGGTAATTAACTTTAAAGGGTAAATTATATGAATATATTCAGATTTTTACTGAGTCTTGTTCTTTTTATCTCTTTTAATAGCTACCTAGTAGCTCAAGAGGCTGAAGAAGAGGAATCAGTTGAAGAAGTGGTTGTTACGGGTTCCCGTATTGCAACCAGTGAGTTCGAGGGTGCTCAACCTGTTTTAGTGATAGATCAAGAAGATATCCAAAAAACAGGTGAAATGACAATCTCAGATGTTCTGAGAGAGACACCTATTAATACATACGGTTCTTTTTACGAAAGATCCGGTAGTTCTGCTGGTTCACAATCTACCTTAGCTTTAAGAGGTTTAGGTAGTTCAAGAACACTAGTTCTTATTGATGGCAAAAGGTTGCCAGGTTCACCAAAATTGGGTGGTGACTCTGCTAACTTAAACCTTATCCCAACAGCAGCAATTGAAAGAGTGGAAATTTTAGCCGATGGTGCGTCAGCTGTTTATGGTTCTGATGCTATTGGTGGTGTTGTAAACGTTATCACTAAGAAAGGTTTTGATGGCATGAGTTTCTCAGGAACATTGTCTTCACCAGAACAGCCTGGTGGTGGCGAGGAAACATTCTCATTCGTTGGTGGTATGACAAATGATAACTCCCAAGTTACATTTACCTATGAGCACCAAGAAAGAGCAATCATCTTTTTAGGTGATAGACCATATGATGCAGGTAGAGCACCAACAGATGGTGACTATTCATCATCATTTAATGTTTCAACATATGCTTACAACTATAGGCTTCTTGATGACTGGACTACACCAGATGGCAGAGTATTCAAGAAAGGTACTTATTTTCCTGATGCTTCATGTGCTGGTGATTCAAGATTTGTTGAAAATGGTACTACCTATACATGGGGTAACAGTCCTACAGATGGCGTGAAGAATACTGTATGTCTTTATGATTACACAAAGATTATGGCTCAAAACGCCGGCAAGAAGTTTGATGCTTTTACAGTTAATACAAGCACAAATCTAGGCTGGTCAAATTTTTATTCAAGAATAGTAACCTCCAGAAATGAGGCTTATGGCAGATATGCTCCTCCAGCAGCTTTTGTTAGCACATTCCCTGCAGGGATTGGGGAAGTAAGAATACCAGCTTCTGATGGTTTTGCTGAAACTACAGCGGTTCTTGGAGTCGATGCCCAGCTTAGAAAGAGATTTATCGAAATTGGACCTAGAGAAAGTTTCTGGACTGACTGGACAGCAGATGCTGTTGCTGGTTTTAATGGAACTTTTAATGGACTAGATTGGGATGTATCTTTGCAGTACAACAAAACAGACTACGATGATTACGATTGTTGTTATCTTCAAACACCTGAGTTCGTTGCTGTAAGTGCTGGAATTCAAGCTGATGGAGTCTACAATGGATGGACAAGTCCGTTTGATCCAGAAGCTGTAGCTTACTACACAGCTTCTCCAACTGAGACTGCGACAAGTGACTTCAGAAACCTTTCAATGAGTGTTACTGGAGAACTTTTCCCAGGCACACAATTTGCAGCTGGTTATGAAAGTGCAAATTTCACTTATCAAAACCTTTTTGATAAGCAGAGTGAAGCAGGTAACGTAGGTGGTTCATCAGGTAACTCTGACTCTGGAGCCAGAGACTATACAGCTCTGTATTTTGAAACTTCTACAAGTCTTTTAGATGGTAGAGGTGAAGTTCAATTAGCTGGAAGACAGGATGATTACTCTGATTTTGGTTCAAACTTCTCATATACAGTGAAAGGTTTATTTTCTGTTA
Source organism: Gammaproteobacteria bacterium (assembly GCA_038147295.1). GTDB lineage: Bacteria > Pseudomonadota > Gammaproteobacteria > Magnimaribacterales > TMED112 > TMED112. The sequence continues at coordinate 890,599 of JAYQTH010000002.1, read as the reverse complement.
TGGAGAACCTTACTGTAAGAGCATCATTAGGAACAGGTTTTAAAGCACCTGGACTAGGATCTATGTTTGGCGCTACATCTTATAGTGCTGACTACCATATTGACTATGTGTATTGTGAAGCTAATGGTATTGCAAGACCTGACTGCCAAGAAAATCAGGTTAACACTTATGTAGCATCTAACCCAAATCTTGGTCCTGAGGAATCAGAATCAATGAACTTTGGAGTTATATACGATTTTGAGTTATTTGGAAATCATTCGGTTGCGCTTGATATTTTTGAAACAACTGTGAGTGGTATTATTACATCAATAACAGTTCAAGATATCATTGATGCGACAATTCTTGGGAAAGCAGACCAGCTAACTAGTCAGGGAGCGTACTGCACAAGAACTGGAAGCGCTACTGGTCCATTAGAAGAATGCTTTAGAAACCCAATCAATGGTAATGATATTTCTGTTGGTGGTTTTGATGTCAAATGGCAAGGAACATTTAACACTCCAGTTGGAGATGTTGATACTGGTCTTGTTTATACACAAATGACAAAAAATGAAGCAGAAGCCTTCTTTAATGGTCCTGTTGTGGATTATGTTGGACTTCCAAGTTCACCGGAATTCAGATATAAGTTTGATGTTGGCTACAATGTGCCAATGGTTCAAGATCTAAGAGTAGGTGTTGAATATGAATACATTGATAGCTATGCAAACAATACTGATGCTGACTACAATCCAGTAGGTGAAGTTGATTCATGGACACAAGTAAACTTAAGAGCAAATTATCAAGTGCTTGATAACGTTGGCTTAAGATTAGTAGTAAGAAACTTGGATAATGCTGATCCAGTATTCTTTGCTAATGGTGGCTATGATAGATACTTACACAATAACTACGGAAGAGTTGTAATCTTTGGATTCAACGTTTCCTACTAAGGTTATTTGTATCTTTTAAGGGAGGCTCTTGCCTCCCTTTTTTTTTAGAAATTATCTTTTCTAATACGCAGTTCTTTAAAACTTTCTTCAGGTGAAAGATATTTCAGGTCACTAGGAATTTTTTGCATAAGGAATAAGTTAATTTTCTTTTCAATCTCAATCGAGGATGGCAAAGATATTTCTCCTTTATTTAGTTTTACTTCAACATTTTTTCTATAGTTGATAATTTCTTGATCAGAGATTTGCTCTTCTGCAAAAGCTAGATTTGCAAGGGTATACTCATGTGTGCAATAGACTTTAGTATCGTTTGGTAATCGAACAAGCTTCTGCAAAGAATTAAAAAGTTGCTGATACGTGCCTTCAAACAATCTACCACAACCCCCTGAAAAAAGAGTATCACCACAAAAAAGCACCTTATTTTCACTGCAATGGAAACTTATATGGTCGAGTGTATGACCTGGTGTTTCAATAACATTGAACTCATAGCCCAAAGTAGTAAATTGTTCATTTTCTCTTAATGCCACATCAATGCCTTCAATAGCCAAGTTATCTGGACCGTACACATTACCTTGCATGACTTTTTTTAGTTCGTTTACACCGCCAGTGTGATCATAGTGGTGGTGTGTTATTAAAATATCCTCTAGTTCAAGATTCCGGTTTTGTAATATATTTACTACAGCATTCGCATCACCTGGATCGATAACAGAAATTTTGCCTTCTTTTTCAATAGACCAAATATAATTATCTGTGAATGCAGGGATGTGAAAAATTTTCATTACTTTATAATTTACTTCAATGAGTATAAAAGTATATACAGATGGTGCCTGTAGAGGCAATCCTGGTCCAGGAGGTTGGGGCGTTTATATTATTAATGGCAATCAAACAGAGGAGCTTTACGCTGGTGATCGCTCTACAACTAACAATAAAATGGAAATGCAGGCTGCAATCAGCGCCTTAATGCATTTAAAGAATGCCAACACATCTATAGAGCTTTACACAGATTCAAACTATTTAAGACAGGGTATAACAGAATGGATCTATAATTGGAAAAAAAATAACTGGCGCACTTCATCCAAGAAGCCAGTGGCTAATAGGGAATTATGGATTGAATTGGATAAGCTTAATAGTCAGATGAACGTAAATTGGAATTGGGTTAAAGGACATGCAGGTGATCCAGGCAACGAAAAAGCCGATGAATTAGCAAACAAAGGAGCAGATAGTGTCAGCTAGGATAGTAACCTTTGATACAGAAACAACAGGACTAGACTACAAGTCTGGTGATAGAGTTATTGAGATTGGATTGGTTGAAATTCTTGGCAGAGAAAAAAGTAAGAAAACTTTTCAAACCTACCTAAACCCAGAAGGAAAAGAAATTAGCGAAGGAGCTAGAGCCATAACAAATATATCCAATAGTGACTTAGTAGATGCACCAAAGTTCTCAGAAGTGGTAGATGATTTCATTGATTTCATTAAAGATGCTGAGGTGGTAATTCATAATGCAGAATTCGATGTTGGCTTTATTAATAATGAGTTAAAAATTATTGGCCACTCTATCAAAGATATTAGAGATATATGTACAGTTTTTGATACATTAATACATGCTAGGAAGGTTTTTCCAGGTCAAAAGAATTCTCTTGATGCGCTATCAAATAGATTGGATGTAATTGGTTACGATAGGCAATTTCATGGAGCATTGCTCGATGCTCAGATACTGGCAGATGTTTACTTAAATCTAACTGGTGGACAAGTGAAGCTTGAGTTAAGCTCTGCCAATAAAGAAGTTGAGAATAATATAGCTGCAGATACAGACATAAAATTTAATGTCAAAAAATTTACAGCTCAAGAAGAGGACGTATCTAATCATCAAAAAATATTATTAGCTATGTCAGAAAAGAGTGGGGAGAAAATAAATTGGTAAAAACAAGGTTTGCTCCTAGCCCAACTGGTTATTTGCATATAGGTGGTGTCAGAACAGCTCTCTTTAATTATATTTATGCTAGAAAGCACAAAGGCCAATTTCTTGTCAGAATTGAAGATACCGATGCCGAACGCTCGAAAGAAGAATTTGTTACTGCAATACTTGATGGATTGGATTGGCTAAATCTGTCTCCAGATCTAGAACCAATCAAACAAAGTACAAGGTATGACATCTATAAAAAGAATGCCCTTGAGCTACTTAACAATGGTTCAGCTTATAGATGCAATTGTTCACACGAAAGGCTAGCAAACTTAAGAGCGGAGCAAGAAAAAAATGGTTTAAAGCCAAGCTACGACGGATTCTGTCGAGATAAGGGCATTGAAGATATTAATTCAGTTATAAGAATTAAATCTCCCAGAGAAGGGGAAACTATAGTAAATGATGAGGTTTATGGAACAATTCATTTTCCCAACAAAGAGCTTGATGATCTGATTATTCTGAGAAGTGATGGCTCACCAACCTATCATTTTTGTAATGTCATTGATGATAATGAGCAAGGGGTAACTCATGTAATCCGTGGAGAAGATCATCTACCAAACACACCTAGACAAATACAAATAGTAAATGCACTTGGTTATAAGGGTTTTAGTTATGCTCATTTGCCACTAGTTTTGGGTGAAGATAGAAAGAGACTGTCAAAAAGACATGCAGCAACTGATTTAATGGCATACAAACAACAAGGTTATTTGCCAGATGCTCTAAAGAATATGCTGATACGATTGGGCTGGTCCAAAGTTGAGCAAGAAGTTTTTGCTATATCTGAAATACTAGATAGCTTTAACCTTGCAGATGTACAAAGGGCCGGAGCAGTATTTGATATTGGTAGGTTAAATTTTATCAATCAAGAACATCTAGCTTTAAAGAACGACGATGAATTGTTGCATTTAATTAAACCTTTTGCAGACAAAATTGATTTGGATCTTAATTCCCATCACGACCCTAAAAGGCTCTTAAGGCTATGCGTGGGAAGTGGTAATAATCTAGAAGAGATTGCACATTTTCTAATACCATTCGTTAGAAACTATGCTGAGTATTCAGATGGTTGTTATGAAAAATTTTTAATTGGATCAGAAAAAGTTTTAGATTTTTTTAATACCCAAATTAGCATATTGGATGAATGGAGCGAGACAGCTATCAATGAGGTTATTGATAGAGCTAAAACAGAGTTAGATTTACCAATGCCAAAAATTGGTATGCCCATGCGTGCTGCATTGCTTGGTAGAACCAAATCGCCACCACTTGATGCAACCATCTACTTATTGAAAAAAGAACAGGTGCTAGAGAGAATTGCTCAGACTCTTAAAAAAATTACTTCTGAATGCTAACTTTTGCGTTTGGTCTTCTTAGATCTGCATAGCCGTAATTTTTTCCATCAATAATGTGAATGCTTTGTGTGCTACCAATGGTATCGGAGGTTTCTAATTTATGGCCATATAAAGTTAAGATTCTTTTCGTGTCCTCGTTGATTGTTTTTTCAATCAATAGATTATTATTTTGTGAGTCTTGATGAATTCTTGGAGTCATAGTTGCCTCGCCAATATCCAAATTAAAATCCAAAACATTTAAAACAACCTGGAGGTTAATATTTGGGATTTGCGATCCACCTGGAGATCCAGTTATTAATTTTATTTCATTCTTTTTATCAAAAATAATTAATGGAGCCATAGTGCTCATTGGTCTTTTGAGAGGCTCCAATTTATTGGCTGGAGAGCTACTTCTTCTTAAAGAATTATTGCGTCCATATTCATGGGCAAAGTTGTTCATTTGATTGTTGCCCAATATGCCTGTTCCTTCAATAGTTACTCCTGATCCAAAAGAGTAACCAAGTGTATAAGTGACTGATACTGCATTTCCCGCTTCATCAATAATCGAATAATGAGTGGTATCCTTAGATTCAATAAACCTTTTATCTAGGTCGTGCGTTCTGGAGGTTAATATATCTACGTTGGTTGCCCGTTTAAGTTTAATATTTTTACTTTTGAGCTTGGCATATTCTTTCGAAAGTAACCTTTCCATTGGTATTTCATTAAATCTTGGATCACCAATATATTTTGATCTGCTTTGTTGGCCATATTTCATAGCTTCAGCAAGCAGGTGAGTGTATTTAGCTGAGTTTGGTTGAAAGTTCGTTAAGTCAAAATTTTCAAGTACATTTAGGGAGGTTAATATTGCAATACCACCACCACTTGGAGCTCCCATGGTGAATATCTTGTTGTCACGATATATTGTAGATATAGGCTCAGCAAAATCGACTTTATAGGCCTCAAGATCAGATTTTCTTATTAAGCCTCCATTGGCTATCATTGCTTGCTCTATCTTTTCTGCAGTTTCACCTTTGTAAAAACCATCTCTGCCATTCTCTTGAATTAGTTTTAGGGTTCGTATCAAATCATCATTAAATATTTTTCCACCTATGACAGCCTTATCGTTTAAATATATGTTCTTTGATTCGACATCTAGCTTTAGAAACTCAGTATCTTGTATTGCCCAATATAGATCTTGAGTGATTGGCACACCTGCTTTAAGCAAGTCTATTGTAGGTTGAATTAGTTGAGCCAATGGCATGGAGCCATAGCTTTCATGAGCTTTAATTAAACCTGCAACCGTGCCTGGGACAGCGATTGCTTTGTAGCTCCTTCTTGTTTGATTGTAATCGTGAGCATTTAGTGTCTTATCTAAGTATATTTCAGGGCTGGCTAATGCTGGAGCCATAGATCTGAAATCTAGAGCCAACTGTGACGTCATTTTTGGCATCGTAGATCAACATAAAGCCACCACCACCAATGTTGCCTGCTCGGGGCAGAGTTGCTGTCAATGAAAAACCAACGGCCACTGCAGCATCAATTGCGTTGCCTCCTTGTGAAAGTATGTCAGCACCAATATCTGACGATATATAGTTTTGTGAAACTACCATCCCTTTGTCAGATTGAGTTGGGTGATAGGGGTGTGGATAATCTAAATAGCTGGCTGTAAATAAATTAAAAGAAAGAAACAGAACAAGTGTAAATCTCATCAGTTAATTATGGCTGGTAAAGCATAGGTTGCAAACAATGTTACTACAACGATGCCAGCAATATTGATATAAAATCCAGCTTTAATCATATCGGCAATTTTAAATTTTTCAGATCCATAGACGATTGCATTTGGTGGTGTAGCTACTGGTAGCATAAATGCACAGCTGGCTGCTAATGCTACTGGTATTGCTAACTGAGCTTTATCAAAACCTAAGCCTAAAGCAATGGCGAACATAATTGGCACAAAAGTTGCTGTTGTGGCTTGGTTGGAGGTGACCTCGGTAAGAAATACGATCAAAGTAACAATAATGAATATTAAAAATAGTGGATTGACATCACTGAATACTGAAAAAACTGACCCAATCCAATCTCCCAGACCAGTTGCTTTAATTTGTGCTGCTATTGATAAGCCACCTCCAAAGAGAATAAGAATTCCCCAGGGTAAATTTTTGGTAGCGCTCCATTCAAGCAAACCATTACCTTTCGTTGATGGCGTTATGAATAGTGCTAATGCTGCAATGATTGCAATACCATAGTCGGTTAAGCCTTCAAGTCCAGGAATCAATATTAGTAATTTTCTAAAAATCCATGCGAAAGCTGTGCAGCAGAAAATAATAAATACTCGACGTTCGTCTTCTGAAACTTTACCGAGTTTGGCATACATATTTTGTAATTCTTTTTTTGTTTCATTGGTGCCTGATATATTTGTTGGGAAGGCAACGTTAGTGAGCAACCACCAGCCAATGAAAAGCATAATGAAGGATATAGGAGTAGCGAGTAGCATCCAATCTAAAAAACCGACCTCAATTCCTTCATCTAGCAGCAAACCAACAACTAGAACATTGGGTCCTGTGCCTACTATGGTTGCCATACCACCAATGGTTGCTGCATAGGCTATACCAAGCAGTAAGGCCGTTTGAAAATTATTGAACTGGAGGAGTGATTCTTGATTGGTTGTTGTTTGAACCACAGTGGCTACAGCCAAAGCAATTGGTAAAAGCATAAGTGTGGTTGATGTATTGAAAATCCACATGCTCAGCAAACCGCTGACCAACATAAAGCCACCTATTAAATATTTTGAATCTGTACCCACTAACAGCAGCATCTTCAAAGCCATCCGTTTGTGTAGATTTACCTTCTCTATTGCTAAAGCAAGAATAAATCCACCTAGAAATAAAAATATGTTGGCATGAGCATAAGGATTGGCTGCCAATTGAAAGGCATCTTTTGATGGAATATCACCAAATATCCCTAGCAATGGAAAAAGCGCCAAAGGGAGGAGGGCAGTAGCCGGTAAAGGAATAGCTTCTGTTGCCCACCATGTTGCCATTAAGACAACTACAGCTGCTACATATATTGCCTCTTTACTTAGAGAGTCAGTAGCTGGAAGGAATAGAAAAAATAGGAATAAAAAAAAACCAGCCCAAAAACCTATTGTCTTTGGACTGGTTTGTATCATTCTAAGCTAGATTAATATCTAACTCTGAAATCAAAGTAGAAGTCTCTTCTTGTACCTATATCAAGGTCTCCCATGAAACCATATCTATAGTCAGCAAGTGGAGCTCTTCTGTCATGAAGGTTATTGACACCAAATCTCATTCTGGCATCTTTATCATTGAGCTCAAAGTTGTAATCTAAATAAGCATTTAGTCTCTTATAAGCTGCAACAGGTCTTAACCCTACATCAGGTTCAAGCACTATACCTCTGCCTGTCTCAACAAAACCTAGTGCCCAATTACCTTTTTTGAATCTCAAAGTAGTTTTAGTTTTCTTCTTAGGATTCATCTCAATCTGTAGAAGATCTCCAAGACCACCAAGTGGATAATCAGCTTCATCAATAAGGCCTGAATCATAAGCTGCGGTTATCTCATCAGCCAATCCAGCTGCATCTTGGGATTTCTTTCTTGTGTATGAAATCAAGTGCTTAAGTTCTATTGAACCCCAGTCAAAATCTGCATCATAAATAAATGCACCATCCCAACCAGCAACTGTTCTAGGTCCAAGGTTAACATAATTGTTGTAGACGCTTGTTGCTTGACCGAATGGACATGCAAAACCTAAAGCTTCCATAACTGCGACTTCATCTTCGTTAGGATCATCTCTTGATACAGCACTGAAGCCATCGCAATCACCTTGCAATCTTCTAACTAAGTCGATGAGCATAGAGTTTTCTTCACCTAAAAGACCAACCGTTCTATCTGAAACAATTTCCCAAACATCATATGTCACGGTAATATCGTTAAATTGTAAGACGACACCTGCAGTCTCATTGGTAGCCAATTCAGCTTTAAGATCTCTACTACCTATAGTGTTTCTAATGACACCATATCTACCATCTGAATCCCAAAGAGTTGAGGACCCTAATCCAGCAGCTGTAGCGGCTCTATCAATATACACTGCAGCCCAGTCGTATCTAGTATTAACTCTAGACACTACTTGCTCATTGATTGTGTATAAGTTAGGAGCTCTAAAAGTTTCTTGAGAGGATGCTCTGAAAAGAATATTATCAGACACAGTCCAACCAAGAGCATATCTTGAAACTCCTTCACCCTCAAAGTCGTTGTAAGCTTCGTTTCTATAAGCAATCTGTAGATCCAATGCTTGTACTGCTGGCACGTTCATTTCTGGTGAAACCAGAGGTACACCTAGCTCAACAAAATATGAGTTAACTGTTCTTTTACCCTCATTATCTGGAGTTGGTGAGGAACCAACAACGTTTGATATGTATGGATATGTGTAATCTGCTCTTGAGCTTAAAGCACCACTGGTTGTTCTTCTGGTGTAAGTATTAGTTCCATCAAGGTTGGGATCTCTATCATCGAAGAAACTATCACTACGCCATTCAACACCTAATAGTGCACTTACATTACCTGCAGGAACACTGAATAAATCTGGTCTTGAAATCTTAAAGTCAAATGTGTTTAGTGTTCTACCATTGTTTCTAAATACATCGATTCTTGCTGTATCCATAATTGCTTCTGAAGCTCCTGGTGTCCAGTCACCCCATGCAGTTGGATCGCCATCTGAGTCAAGCCTTCCAGTAACACCACCACCATTAAATGGGTTATAAAGTCCAGCTTGGAGCAGTGCGTCAAATGCTGATGCACTTACCCTGTTATGAACTGTATTATCAGAAAGTTCTTCATTGTAGACATAGGCTGTATCGTAATCCCATCCAGATGAAAGCTCTCCTCTGAAACCTAACACAACTCTTAAATTCGATTTTTCACTATGAACAACTCTAGGCCCAAAATCATTAAGTCTGTAAGTGTCAAGTTGTAATGTTTTTCCAGTGAAATTATTTGGGTGGTTTGCTGGCACGATAAATTTTTGAGCACTTAACGGGCTAGCCTGTTCTCTGTCAGAGGTATAGTCTGAGTCGTAGTAACCAAACTCCATGAACATTTCATCGCCATTATCCAATTCAGTATTAACGAATGTGAAAATATTTCTTCTTTCTAATGCACCCAAATAGTCTTTATCAGCGTACCAGTTGTAAAGTAAGTCATTACCATCTTTACCTGCGCAAACGCCATCACCAACTTGTAGTACACAGCCTGGATGGTTAGCTGGAAGCATAACAAATTCTCCAGAACCATCTGTGTAAGCTGCCTTTCCTGACATATCAAATTGTGCCCATGCTGAATTACTTGAGCAATCTGTTCTGCCACCTAAAGATTCATCAAAAACATTTCTATCACAGAAACCCATTACTTCGTCTTCAACAGATCTGATTCTGTCTCTGTCGTAAAAAGACGCATATGTAGATACATTTGTTCTGCCAAAATCTTGGCCCCACTTCAAGGTAACTGTGTGATCATCTCTGTTGTAGTGTTCAAAATTTTTGTATCTCACTCTCATTTCGAAACCTTCGAAATTTGTGTCTAGGACGTTATTAACTACTGAAGCCACAGCTTCTGAACCATAAATAGCAGCAGCACCATCGCGAAGAATTTCAACTCTATCTAGAAGGCCTAGCGGCAAGATTTGAGTATTAACACTTTCTACTGGAACAAAACTTCCACCAATTTCTTCAGTCTGGTAACTTGCACCTGATACTAATCTTCTACCATTAAGTAGCACAAGTGTATTACCGGTACCTAAAGATCTGATATCGAATGATCCTACGTCACCTCTCGCACCATTAATGCCACCTGTATCACCGGTTTCACCAAATTGGTTAATTCCTTGTTCAGGTAAGCTTGCTAACAGGTCATCACCAGAATCAACACCAAGATCCTCAATGTCTTCAGCTGAGATTACAGTCACTGGAAGTGCTTCATTGATTTTGGCACCTTTAATTTGCGTACCAACCGTTACAACTTCCTCTACGTCGTTTTCACCATCTGATTCTTGAGCGTTAAATGCCAAAGAAAAAGACAGCAATATTAAAATTAAATACTTAATTTTTGAAATCATATTGAGATCCCCCTCATTATTAAAACTATTCAACTATAAAAATGCCTATTTATCAAGTTTTTAAACGTTTTTTGGGGTTTTCAGAAACTTAATTTAGAATAGTTTTTCTTGGGGCCATAGCTCAGCTGGGAGAGCGCAACACTGGCAGTGTTGAGGTCAGGGGTTCGATCCCCCTTGGCTCCACCATTTTTTCCAGTATTTAAAGCTATTCCTCAAATTTTGACAGCCCCAAACGACGCTCTAGGTAGTCAATAATTTTTTCAGCTAAATCGAGCTTAGTGATACTTTCAATGCCTTCTAGTCCAGGGGAGCTGTTGATTTCAAGAACCTTAGGACCTTCTGATGAGCGTAAAATGTCTACACCGGCTATATTTAAGCCCATAGCTTTAGCTGCCTTTCTGGCAATTGATCTCTCTTCTTTGGTAATTCTTACTTTTCTGGCAATACCTCCAGCGTGCAGATTCGATCTAAAATCGTCTTCTTTAGCTGATCTCATCATACTAGCAACGACTTTGCCTCCAACTACCAAAAGTCTTAGATCTGAACCTCCAGCATCTTTGACAAAATCCTGGACAATAAATGGAGCATTTAATCTCTGAAATGCACTGATAACACTAGTTGCAGCTTTTTTGGTTTCTGCCAAAATCACACCTTTACCTTGAGAGCTTTCTAACAACTTTACTACCAATGGAGCACCTGTTGTTAGATCAACAATGTGTTTGGTATCACGAGGGGAGTTGGCGAAAGCTGTGTCCGGCATTGGGATTTGATGCAGAGCTAACATTTGATGAGCTGCTAATTTATCTCTTGATAGGCCAATTGATGAGGATGAATTAAGACAAAATGTGCCTATTGCTTCAAATTGACGCACAACTGCCATTCCATAACGAGTTATGGATGAACCTATTCGCGGAATAATGACGTCGTAATGAGGCAATGGTTTGCCATCGTAGTGAACCTCTGGCTTATCTGACTCAATATTTAAATAGCACCGCTTGGTATTTAATATTTCACAAAAATGATCGTGTTTTTCAGCAGCTTCAATCAGTCTTTGATTGGAATAGTTATTGGGTTCAAGACTTAATATTCCAATACGCAAACTCCGTCTGTAATCGTAATTTTTAGCCTTTTTATAGCTATCAAAACTGAGTTCGCCTTGTAAAAAACTTTTGTCCGCTGATATTTGGTATCCATCCAAAGCATTTCTACCAATGATCATCTTGTATTTCATATTTTCTCGATTGGTTAGAGTTATTGGGACAGTTTTTTTAACTCCGCCAATGACAATGTCTGTTTCGATGACGTATCTAAGTTCAGTTATGCCATTGGATGAAGTAACATTTCGTTGATCGATAATTTTTGCCGAACAAAAAATTGAAAATCTTTCATCTGAAGTAATGGGATTGATGCCAAAACGCACCATCTGATTGTTTTTACCGAAAACCTGAATATTGAATGCATGAAGTGCAGATGTTTCTGCACCAGTATCTGTTTTAGCAATCAAGGCGGGTAAATTAAGTTTTGGCAGACTTACCCATTCCTCCCATCCAACAAAGTTATTTTTTTCCATTCAGTTTAATTTATTAAGAAGGTGGCTATTATATACATAATTAGGAAAAAAACATTATGTCTGAAATCTCTACAGTAGGCTGGATACACACAATAAGTGGTACGCTTGCTTTAGTGCTTGCTGCAAGAATAATTTACAAAGACAAGTTTATTTCGGCTTTCAATTTTTTGGGTCAAAATTATCTGCTTTTAACCGCAATATCTGCTGGCACTTCGCTTTTTATTTTCAACAATGGTGGTTTTAATCTGGCACATCTTTTGGGACTAATTACTTTACTAGCAATTGGAGGAGGGGTGTTTGTTGAAGCATTTAAGCGATTCCCTTTTGCTAAATATTTACAAGCAATAAGCTATTCCGGGACAATTTTATGCAGCTGCATTCCAGCAATATCAGAAGTTTTTACCAGATTGCCAGTAGGTAATCCACTTGCTGACAGTATATTTGATCCAATTTTGATAGTTAGTTTTGTGGTGCTATTTATTCTGTATCTGGTCCTAGTCTTCAACCAAATACAATGGCTTAGAAACCAAAAGCTTTAGGATCTGTTACTGAATCAAACGATTGGGCAGCATCACATGAATCAAAGGGCGTATCTTTAAGACCAACCTCGAAATGCAGGTGTCTTTTATTGCTGCGTCCTGAATTTCCCATGAGGCCTACAATTTCAGCTTTTTTAATAATATTCCCAGTAGACACGCTAATGGTATTGGGTCTTAGATGAGCATATCGAGTAAAGAATTGTCCATGATCGATCACAACATGGTTGCCCCAACCACTGCCACACTCACGCAACAAATTATTTCTAGTAAATGGATGCTCTTCGGGACATCCCTTTCTAACGTAAACAACCCTTCCTGCTAAGACAGAATAAACTGGCACATCCTCTATCCGTCTATTTTCATTAATAAAATCAATGCCTTCATGCACTGCTAAAGAGTTAGCAATACCTTCAAATTCAAGTCTATCAGTGTATTGAGTCACATTAAGAAAGAAGTCCTCTTCAATTAATGCAGTACTTGTGGTTTGAATGGGAGCAACCTCTTGTTCCTGAGAAGAATAATCGCACTCTTCTGGGATAATAAAAAAAGAGATTGTAAAAAGAAGGTATCGAAGCATAAAAAAAGGCGGGTTTCCCCGCCTTATTTTAATTAAAAGCTAACTGAATATCTAAGACTTACAGTTCTTGGAGGAATCCACTGAACGTAGTCTCTTGGTCTCCATGATGGAGAATCAATAGCATATCTAAATGCTTCTGTTCTTTCATCAAAGACATTATCAATTGATAGTTGTAAGCCAGCATCTCCTAAATTAACTCCAGCATTGAAGTTAATCTTAGAATACTCAGGAGACATCATATTCTGTGATTGAGCAAAAGTTGCATAACTTTCACCGTAGTTTAACCAATCTACTCTTGCAAAGGCTGGGTTGCCCATGAAATTTGTTTCGTAAGTTAAACCAACATTGAATTGACTCTCAACTGTTCCAGGAAGTCTGTCACCAGCTTTAGCATCAAAGCTTGGTAGGTCGACAGTTGTTTCAGCTGACATGAATGCTCCTGCGAAATCCAAGTAAAGGTTTTCAGCAAGATCAAGTGTGGCATCAAGTTCAAGACCTGATGTTTCAGCTGCACCACCATTGTATGTAAATGACCATCCACATGCTGGAGCAATACCAATTTGAATATCCTGCCAGTCAATCATGAAGTAGGTTGCATTAATAGAGAATCTAGATGTTCTATATTTTGCACCCCATTCTGTATTTTGAGCTTCATCAGAGGTGTATCTTCTTTCGAAAGAAGATGCTTCTGGATCGTTCTCACAGAAATAAGGCAAGTTAGCATTGTTGCCTCCAGGTCTATAACCTGCAGAACTTACTGCGAACAAGGTTAGATCATCATTCGGTGTGTAGCTAACAGTAAGTTTTGGTCTTGTGTCTGCTTCCGTACCGGATAGCTCATTACAAGTCACACCATCAGCAAAATCGCCTTTGCCATCACCATCGTTGTCACAACCATTGCTGCCAAGGTAGAAGACACCAAATTCTGAACCTTTGTAGCTATCTTCCAGCATGTATCTTCTTAGTCCAGCTGTGAAAGTAAAGTCTTGCCATTTATAAGAAACTTGACCAAACAATGACTCTTCACGTGCTCTACTGAAGTATCTCCAGCTGCCGTAGTACATATTTGGATAACCCAATGTGTCGTTACAGAACGGCGGACAGTAAGCTGAGCCGTCGTAATCTGGTGCACCCATAATAATTGCTGTTATGTAGTCAAAAGCATCAGCGCTAGAACCATATTGTGTTTCAACTATTTGGTTAGGCTTTCCTTCAAAATCTTCAAAAAAGTAACCAACGGTCCACTCGAAGACACCAGGGTTGGAATTAACTCTAAATTCGAAACTGGAAGTTTCAGTATCTGAAGTTACGATCAATGGAGCTGCATAAAGATCATCCATATCGATTCTGCTCCATTCAGTATCTGAGTCTTCTCTATCTTGATAGTTAGCTAATACTGCTACAACACTAAAGTCATCTGCTTGATAATTTAATTGTGTTGCAAGGACTTTGGTTCTAACTCTGTGTATTTCATCTGAAAAGTCAGCGAAGGCTAGAAGTGGATTGTAGTTGCTTAAGCCAGGAAGGTCTGTGTAATCACCAAGCTCAGCTGCTATACCAGCAACTCTTGCACAGTTTTCATAACCATCCCAGTTGTACCACCAGCCAGCACCATCGGTATTACAGCCAGAAACAACTAAGTCTGCATTACCAGGCTTGTCGCCATTTCCTTTTTCTTTCATACCAACGTCGACTCGGTCGTTTTCAATGTATCTGACCATACCGTCAAGTCTGTCAAAGTTAAACCCTAGGGTAAGAACTGTTCTTTCATCGTTTTGAGTACCTACACCTTTTTTACCAGTCATAACGTTTTGATAGATTCCAGGATCTATTGCTGAGGAATAAACTGCTCGTAGTGCAACATTATTACTCAATGGCACATTCACCATAGCGTTGTAATTTTCTATTGCTTCAACAGCAAACTCTTTGTCACCAAGCTCTACAGATAGTTTGGATTCAAACTTTTCAGTGTTTGGTTTGTTTGTGATGTATCGGATTGTTCCACCAATAGCATTTGAACCATACAGAGTTCCTTGTGGGCCTCTCAATACTTCAATTCTGGCAACGTCAAAAATGTTCATTGTTGAACCTTTAATTTCATCAATGTAAACAGAAGATGTTCCAGGTGATCTTTGAGCTGAACTGGTATTTAGTCCTCTAAAAGAAAAGTATCTTGAACCACCAGGAGTTGTAACTCCGGATAGTGATCTTAAAAAATCTTCAGGTGTAGTAATTCCTCTTTCTTCGATATCCCCCTCTGTAATAACCGAAATATTCATTGGAATTTCTTGTACCGTTTCTTCTTTTTTATTAGCAGTAACAACTACTTCTTCGTAGTTGCTTTCTTCTTGAGCTTCAAAAAAGAATGCAAAAGTAACGAGAAATGCAAAAATTAGCCTTTTCATGCCAATGAAAATACCATTTTTTGAATATTTTTTCTACTTTTTAAGAAGTTAATTATTTTCCTGCTTATAGGTTTCCCAAGCAGTATTTTGAAGAAACAAGATCTCTTCATCAGAAAGTTTATTGAGATAGTTGTATTTCAGACCAACTGGGCTTGAGTTAGTTAAGAAGGAAAAAATTGTATATGCAGCCAAATAGTGCCCTAGTAGTGAAGGGTGGGAGCCATCGGGATGATGTAATTTTATGTCATTTCTTTTTGCATAAGCTTTTTCAAATGCCAAAGCAATTGGCAGTAAAAGGGAGTCTGTTTCCTTAGCTGCTTGTCTATGAGTAGCAATTATCTCTTGAAGGTTATTTTCTCTGTAGCGACGCTCGTAAGGTAGATAGTCATGAAACATATAAATAGCAGTTTTTATATTGGCATTTTTGGCCTTAGAGGAATATTCTTTAACCGTTTCGATGTATTTTTTTTTAAATTCTGCATTCGAAAATTCAAAACTACCGGCTTGCATTATTATTAGGTCGTATTTTTCTTTAACACCTAAGTTTTTGTGGTCTATCAAATGGTTGAAATTATGATGGTGCAATCTAGCAGCTGAGATGGTCGAAGATTTAAATGTAAAGGCCATCTCTGGGTATGCTTCTTCAAGCATCCGTCTAACATGATTGTGTAGGCTGTCGTTGTAGTAAAAATAACTGTTGCCAATGAATAAAATATTTTGTGGTACTGAATGGGTTTGAAGCGAAATAACAAACAATAGTAGTATCTTTAAAAATGTTTTCATTTAATATCCTTATGAAATGCGGTGAAGACCACTGAAGAAACAATTTCTTTATCTTCGTTTGTGACAATAACATCCCACAAAGAGGTTGTTCTGCCCAAATGTTTTGCGGTTGCTTTAGCATAAACAAAACCAGCAGTAGCTGATTTAAGATGGTTGGCATTCAGGCTGAGACCGACTGGAATTTGTTTACTTAAGTCAAGTGTTAGTGCTGTTGCAAAACTCGCAACACTCTCTGCTAACACGCAAGATGCTCCCCCATGCAACAAACCAAAAGGTTGTTTTGTTTTTTCATTAACGGGCATTTTTGCACAAAGGTAGTTTGTTCCAATATCATAAAATTCAATTTCAAGATGTTTATCCATGTTTATGGAAGAACCTTCTAGATCCTTTATAGATATTTCTTTGAACCAGATTGACATAACGAAATATTATATACGATACATATTTGTTTGATTTTTATACTTATATCCAATAAATAACAGTAAAAAATAAGGACTAAAAATATATTAAGTGTAAAAAAATTTACAAAAACGCTTTTTTTACATAAAAAAACTATCTTTTTTAAAAAAAGCATCTAAACTACGAACTATGAAAGTTGGATTAAATGGTTTTGGCCGCATCGGCAGAAACATACTTCGAGCATATTTGGAAAGAGGCGACAGCAAATTTGAGATTGTTGCAATCAATGATCTTGCTGATACAGCAACCAATGCTCATCTTCTTAAATACGATTCAGTACATGGTACGCTAGACTACGATATTTCTTCGAGTGAGGACTCAATATCAGTAGGGAACCAAACCTTTAAGTGTTTTAGTGAAAGAAATCCAGAGGATTTGCCATGGAAAGAATTAGGCGTAGACGTTGTTTTTGAGTGTACTGGAATATTCACTACCAGAGAAAAAGCTTCCCTTCACCTTAAAGCTGGGGCTTCAAAAGTAATTATTTCAGCTCCTGGTAAAGACGTGGATAGGACTGTTGTATTTGGAGTGAATCATGAAGAACTGACATCCGACGATGCAATTATTTCCAATGCATCTTGCACAACAAATTGCCTTGCTCCATTAGCTAAGGTTATTAACGATAACTTTGTAATTACTAATGGGCTTGTAAATACCATTCACGCTTACACAAACGATCAAAGCTTGTTGGACGTTTACCATTCAGATTTGCTAAGAGCTAGAGCAGCTGGTCAATCAATGATTCCAACAAAAACAGGTGCTGCAAGTGCGGTTGGAGAGGTTATTCCAGAACTAAACGGAAAGCTAAATGGCCTTGCTGTTAGGGTTCCTGTTGCCAATGTATCCTTATTAGATTTTACATTTAATACAGAAAAAGATTTTACGGTGGAAGAGCTTAATGCTGTCCTTGAACAAGCATCTTTAAATGAGCTACGTGGCGTATTGGATGTGAATGCTGTTCCCCTAGTAAGCACTGACTTTAAAGGGAACACCAATTCAAGTGTCTACGATAAATTGCACACACAAAAAATAGATAAAAACACAAAGATTTTAGCTTGGTACGATAATGAGTGGGGCTTCTCCAATCGTATGCTAGATCTAACAAGTTATGTTGCTGAAAATTTAGTAACACAAGATATCGCTGCCTAGGTTATTTACCTCAGAATGTCTGGCCCAACTTCCATTCTGTAAGACTTCTAGGTAGCGATTCCCCTTTTTTTATTTATTTTGCACCTTATAGTTAAGTGATGATTAAAGTTGCAGTTGCTGGTGCTACAGGGATAGTGGGCACATTACTAGCTAATCACTTAGTTAAAGAAAATTTAGAGCTTGACCTCTATGCATCTGAAGCAAGTGCTGGAAAGACAATTAATATCAAAGGCGAAGAGTTTTGTCTTAAACCTTTAGCTGAGATTTATGACACCCAGTATGACTATATTTTCTTAGCTATATCAGCGGAAAATGCAAAAGCCCTTAGAGATAACATAACTTATCCCACAAAATTTTTAGACTTATCTTCAGCCTATAGACAAGACCCTGATACACCTCTTTTGCTTCACGGTGTTAATCATCAAGATTATTCAAACGAAAATTTTATCGCGTTACCTAATTGTGTCGTTGCTCCTGTGGCCAAACCAATAAAAATTATCTCTAATGTTAATTCAGTTAAAAACATATTTATATCAACCTATCAATCCATAAGCGGCGCAGGCCGAGAAAAAACATATAAGCTTTTAGATGACACAAACAAAGATCTAGACACACTGAAAGCAATAGAGAGTAAATTTGATTTTTCTGATAACTCTAAAAATGAAATTAACTCATTCAACGTTGTTCCTGCTATTGATGATATTTATGCTGACGGCAGCACAGGTGAAGAAACTAAAATAAAAGATGAACTAAATAAGATACTAAAATTTTCAGATGTTACGACAATAGCTACATGTGTAAGAGTTCCAGTTATTCGAGGACATTGTGCCAGCATAAATATTATATGCACCGAAGCTATAAATCTTGATGAAATAAAGGAGCAATTTTTGAACGATCCTGAGATAAACTTTGTCGACGGCCTAATTCCGTCTCCAAGACAAAATGGTAACTCTGAAGTTATTTCCATTGGCAGGCTTAGAGTTTTTCAAGATTCTCCAAATGTAATAAGTTTTTGGGTGGTGGGTGATAATCTGAATATTGGTGCTGCCGGGAATGCATATCGAATATTTAAATACATCAATGACTGATCTGATCGTACAAAAATTTGGTGGCACTTCGGTTGCTAATTTAGACCGAATTGAAAAAGTTGCTGAAATTATACAATCCTCTGCAGAAAATAATGATGTCGTGGTAGTGATTTCAGCTATGGCCGGTGAGACTGATAGGCTTTTTAACCTTGGTCAAAAATATTTTAATCACCATAATGTTCGTGAGATGGATGCACTACTTTCTACAGGTGAAGTTGTCAGCTCATCCTTGCTTGCAATGTGCCTATCAAGTCTAGGACTTAAAGCTAAATCATTTAATGCCTCTCAGCTTAAACTAATGACAAAAAAAGATAGTTCAAATAAATTTGCAACAATACTTTCAATTGATACTGCTGTGATAAAAAATGAAATTGCGCAAGGTGTTATACCGATAATTACTGGTTTTCAGGGTGTTGATGAAAAAGGAGATTTTACAACTCTTGGTCGTGGTGGGTCGGACACTACAGCTGTGGCAGTAGCAGCTGAACTTCAGGCCAAAGAGTGCCAAATTTATACCGATGTCAAAGGGGTATTTACTGCAGATCCAAATAAAGTAAATGATGCCAGAGTTTTGGACTATGTAACATCTGAGGAAATGTTGGAGCTTTCAGGTCATGGAGCAAAGGTATTGGCATTGCGTTCGGTTGAGCTGGGCCATAAATATCAAGTGCCTATAAAAGTTTTATCAAGCTTTGAGCAAAGCCAAGGGACAAAAATCATCTATAATGAGCCCACAGATATGGAACAGTCAGTAGTTACAAGCATTACATCAGAACCCAACCAGGCAAAATTTACTGTTTACGGCGGTAAGAGTAGTAATGATTTTTCTTCCTCCATCCTTAACCTGATGGCACAAAAAAATATTTTCGTTGATGTTATTGTGATGAATTACGAGCTAAATGGAGCAATTGATTTTTCATTCACAGTACAGCAGGATGATTTAACTGAGGTTGAATCTATTCTTAAAGTAAATAAAGGCGTCCTTTTTGACGATTTTATTTCTGAATCAAATTTATCAAAAATCTCAGTAGTGGGTGTAGGCATGCGTTCACAGACGGGAGTTGCTAGTCGTGTTTTTAGTTGCCTAGAAGGTAGCAAGACGTCACTCAAACTTGTAAGCACATCTGAAATTAAAATAACTTTAGTCCTAGAAAGTTCCCTTGAAAAAAAGACTATAGAATCCCTGCACAGAGAATTTTTTAAGTAAATTTCTGCTTTCTTTCCTGTATTAATTTTTTAAAGAAATTTAAGTTAGATTCACTATTGTTAAGTTGTTTATCAATAGCTAAATCTCTAAAACGAATATCAACAGGTAGCCAAGGGTTTTGTTTTAGAAAAACCCAAGTTTTTGTCAGCTGAAATCCAGGGCATAGGGGTCCTACAACCATCTCTTCCTTTAAACTCTGGCCAAAACCTTTTTCCAAATGGATCACAAATATCTACAAAGTCCAATTCGCTTTCATGAAGACCAAGCTCCTCTCCTTGGTAGATGCATACGTTTCCTTTTAGGGAAAGTAGTTTTGCCATGAGTTCTTTTGGTGTTTGTAAAGACCGTGAAGCAATACGAGTTGAATCATGGTTGCTGAATGCCCAACAAGGCCAGGAATGTGGATTGGTTTTAAAAAAATTATCGACAATATCATCAACCTTATCGTAATTAAATTCTTCAGATAAGAATTCAAAACTGTAGGCCATGTGTAGGCGATTTTCAGTGGTGTAATCGCCCATAACTTGGTTGAAATCATCTGCGACTATTTCTCCAACTGAAACTGCATTGTACTTATCAAGGAGAGCACGAATTTTTTCGAGGTAGGGCAGCATCTCAGGTCTTGAATTATCGTAGATGTGGTATTGAGCGCCATAAGGATTGTCTTTATTGAACCCTAGAGGTCTAATTTTTTCTGATTCTTTTGGTGGATTATCTCTTAAGCTTGGCAT
Organism: Gammaproteobacteria bacterium; assembly: GCA_038147295.1. Lineage (GTDB taxonomy): Bacteria > Pseudomonadota > Gammaproteobacteria > Magnimaribacterales > TMED112 > TMED112. The sequence continues at coordinate 869,757 of JAYQTH010000002.1, read as the reverse complement.
CATGAAATAAAAAATTTATTACATCAAAACGAAAGCCATCGACTCCCAAATCCAACCAATACCGTATCTCATCCAGCATTTGATTTTGAACTTCAGGGTTATGGAAATTTAAATCTGCCTGCTGTTCTAAAAAATTGTGAAGATAGTAGGCTTGTCTCCTCTCAGACCATTTCCACGCGGATCCACCAAATACCGATAACCAATTGTTGGGTTCTGAATCATTTGATTTATCAGCCCAAACATACCAGTCACTGTAATCGTTTTTTTTGGCGGAATTGCTACTCAGAAACCATTCGTGATGTGTGGAGGTATGACTTAGAACTAAATCAATCATAATCTTTAAGTTCTTTTTTTTAAAAACCTCTATCAGTTCAAGAAAATCTTTATTGGTTCCAAAGAGTGGGTCAACAGTTCGATAGTCTTGAACGTCATATCCATAGTCGAATTGTGGCGACTTAAAGAAAGGTGAGATCCACACGTAGTCTACACCCAGATCTTTTAGGTAATCAGCTTTATTAATTATGCCTCTCAGATCTCCAACCCCATTACCAGATGTATCGTAAAAACTTCTAGGGTAGATCTGATAAATAACCTTATTTTTCCAATTGTTAGCCATAATGTACAAATTTATTAATATTCATTTAATTTTTTAGGTAATTATTTTGAAAGAATGAAAAAACTCTTGCCAAAATGTAACAAATAATATCATTTCATTGATTTTTTTATATTTGCTCATATCATTTAACTGGGCCTTAAAAATGCTGATTAGTGGCTCAGCTTTTTCGACATTCCTCCTGAGCTACTAAGATTTTTAAGGCTTTTTTTCAAATTTTTAAATCCTCTCCAAACTTTATTTTATATAATTTACTATTCGGAGAGGACATTGACCAATAATAAATTATTACTTGATTTAGGAGGAACTAATTTAAGAATTGGCTATGGCGATCAAGAGAATCTTTCAATAGATAAAATCACTAAAATTAAGATATCCAATGACAGTGAAATTATTGCCACTATAAAGAAACAATTAGCTGAAAGGCCAGCCAATGAAATTATATTTTCTGCTGCAGGGCCGAAGAGTGGAAATTCAATTTTAATGACAAACAGATCATTGAATCTAGATGGCACTGAACTTTCATCATCATTGGATGTAGACAGCTGTTACATGCTCAATGACTGGGAGTCCATAGGGTATTGTTTACCTTTGTTGCATGAGAGCGACCTTGTATCCATTAAATCTGGAGATAGAAATACCAACCAAACAAGCTTAGCAGTAGGTCCAGGCACTGGACTTGGTTTTTCCATTTTAAGATACATCAACCAGGTCCCATATGTATTTGCAACTGAGCTGGGTAACGCTAAAAGTTTCAATAATTATTTGTATGAAATTTTTGATATTGAGGAGCAAAATAATTTCCCTGTTCTTGAGAGCTTTTTATCGGGAACTGGCATTGCCAAGATATATCAAGCTAAATCTGGGCTACTTAAAACGTCTGAAGAAATTGTAGATAGTTATGGCAGTGATGATCTTGCAACTGACATGTTAAATAATTTCGGTAAATCTATGGGCAGAGTTTTAGCGGATTTAAGCTTAACTTCAATGGCGACAGGAGGAATATATTTTGCTGGAAGTCTAATGAGAGCTCTTTCGCAACTTGATGTTATTGCTGCGTTAAAAGATGAGTATGAAGATCATGCATCAGAACATCATCAGAGCATACTAAAAAATATCTCCATAAATTTAATTACCAAACCACATACACCCTTGTATGGGAACTTAAATTATTCAATCGTAAGGAGGCTACATGAATAGTTTGGATTACACTATTGTTGGAATCTATGCAGTTGCATTGATTGCCATAGCAACATTTATTTCTCTTAATAAGTCAGGAGAAAAGAAAACAGCTGAAGATTACTTCTTAGCTGGTCGCTCACTACCATGGTGGGCTATTGGAACATCTTTAATTGCGGCAAATATTGCTGCAGACCAAATTATTGGTATGAATGGCGATGCGTATGCTATGGGTATTGCTATTGCAACGTATGAATGGACTGCTGCTATAGCTTTGATAGTTGTAGGTAAATTCTTACTTCCAGTCTATTTAAAGCAGAAGGTATTTACCATGCCTCAACTTCTGTCCCAAAGATACGATCAAACAGTAAGCACACTCTTGGCTATCTTAATGTTGATAATGTATGTGATGGTCATTTTGCCTACCATACTATGGTTGGGTGCAAAAGCTGTAAACAATCTTACGGGACTTGAACTCATTCCTGCAATGATTTTACTTGGTTTATTGTCATTGGCTTACTCATTGTATGGCGGCCTAAAAGCAGTGGCTTTTACAGATATCATACAAGTGACACTATTAATATTTGCTGGTCTTTTTGTATCTTATGTTGGGCTAAATGCAATATCAGATGGTGCTGGAGTGGTAGAAGGCTTCATGATTCTGCAAAGTGAATTTCCTGAAAAGTTTGATGCTTTATTGCCTTATGTATCGCAATCTGAAAACCCTGAAGCATATGGTAATTATGTTAGATTGCCAGGTATATGGGTTCTGATTGGTGGTATGTGGATTGCACACTTTTACTATTGGGGAACAAACCAATACATCACACAAAGAGCTTTGGGTGGCAAAAGCCTTAACGAAGCTCAGAATGGCTTAATGTTTGCTGGTTTTTTAAAGCTTTTAATGCCAGTAGTTGTTGTTCTGCCAGGTTTAATCGCTGTATCGCTTGAGGGAAGTGCCATACCATCTCTTGAAGGAGATAGATCCAGAGCATACCCTTCAATGCTTTCATTGTTGCCAAATGGAATTTTAGGACTCACTTTTGCTGCATTGGTTGCAGCCATAGTTTCTTCTCTTGCTTCATTAACTAACAGTCTGAGCACAATTTTCACAATGGATATTTATAGAAATTACAACGATGTTGATGATGACCAATTGGTAGGAGTTGGTAGGAAAGTTGGCTTGCTTGGTTTAGCAATATCCATATTTGTTGCACCTATTTTTCTTGGTAGTTTAGATTCTGCTTTCCAATACGTTCAGGAATATATGGGATTGTTTAGTCCCGTCATTTTATTTGTCTTTCTTTCAGCAATATTTTTTAAAAATTCCACTTCAAGATCGGTATTATGGGGTTCGCTTGTCGCATTAGTAGCTGGAGTTGTCATGAAGCTGTATGTGGCAAACACACAAGAATCATTAATTGAACCGTTTATGCACCAAATGGCAATTTCATTTTTTCTTGCTTTTGTTGTCAGTGCAATATTGTCTCCATCAAATGAGAATGCAAAAACATTTAAATTAGAAGCTAGTGATTTTCAAACATCCAAACTATTTAATGTTGGCTCAAGTTTGATATTAATCGTAATTGCTGGCATCTACATTTATTTTGACGGATCTTTTTAGCATAATTTGGAGGCTATATCATGAAAAAAATCTTTGCTTTACTATTTGTATTTCATACCTTAATTGCGTCTGAAGTTAATTGGGAAAGACCGAATTATTGCCCTTCAGGAGATATTGCTGAAGTAGAAAAGATTCTTCAATCAATGACAATTGAAGAAAAAGTTGGTCAGGTAATCATGGCAGACTTAGATTTTGTTGTGCCATCTGATTTAAAGAAATATCCATTAGGAGGCATATTGAATGGCGGCAATACTTCTCCTCGCGGAAAATTAAAATCCACTCCAGCCGAATGGAAATCACTGGCCCAAGAATTTCATGATGTATCAACAAATCGTGGTGGAGCCGAAATTCCTGTTTTATGGGGAACTGATGCAGTTCATGGCCACAGTAATGTCATTGGAGCAACAATTTTTCCTCATAATATTGGTTTGGGAGCAACACAAAATGCTGAATTATTAGAGTTGGTCGGTGCTGCTGTGGCTGAAGAGGTATTAGCTACAGGACTTTTTTGGACATTTGCCCCTACGGTTACTGTTCCCCAAGATTATCGTTGGGGTCGAACCTATGAAGGATATTCTGAAAGCCCAGAGTTGGTAGCAAAGTTAGGCAAAGCATTTGTTTATGGTTTGCAAGGATCTGGTGATGAGTTTCTAAATGAAAATAGGATCATTGGTACGGCAAAACATTTTCTCGGTGATGGTGGTACTTTTTTAGGGGTCGATCAAGGAGACACTAAAACAGATGAAGATTCATTAAGGTATATACACGGCACCTCTTACTTCGCTGCACTTGATGCCTGTGTGCAAACAGTGATGGCTAGCTTCAATTCATGGAATGGTTCTAAGTTGCATGGTAATGATTATCTTCTGACCGAAGTTTTAAAAAATAAAATGGAGTTTGATGGTTTTGTTGTGGGTGACTGGAACGGTCATGGTCAAGTTCCAGGATGCTCGAATGCCAATTGTGCCGCTTCGTTTAACGCAGGCGTCGATATGTTTATGGTTCCCGAGGATTGGAAGGATCTGTACAGAAATACTCTTAGACAAGCAAAGAATGGCGAGATAACTCAAGAGAGGCTTGATGATGCGGTAAGACGTATTTTGCTAGTAAAAGAAAGAATGGGAATGTTCGATGGCCGACAACCTAAGGACACAAATTTCACAGAAGTCGGATTGCAAAAAAATCGTGAGATATCACGCCAAGCAGTAAGAGAGTCTCTAGTATTATTAAAAAACAATGACAATATATTACCTATCTCAAGAAGCGCTAAGATCCTGGTGGTTGGTAGTGACGCCGATTCTTTAAGAACACAAACTGGTGGTTGGACTCTTGATTGGCAAGGTGCAAATAACAACAATGATGATTTTCCAGGCAGCATTACTTTCCTACAGGCATTAAAAGAAATTACCCAAGGGAATGTTGATTATGTAGAAAATATCAGTTCTGTAAGCAAGTTTGACTACGACGTTGCCATTGTTGCATATGGAGAGCAGCCTTATGCAGAAGGAGTAGGCGATAGAAAGAATTTATCTTTTAACAGAACAGCTCAAATAGCTGCTTTATCACTATTAAAAGAGAAGGGTGTGCCAACAGTATCATTGTTTTTTTCTGGACGACCTCTATGGATGACGAGAGAAATCAACTTATCAGATGCATTTGTAGCTGCTTGGTTGCCTGGAACAGAATCTAGAGGAATGACAGACGTATTGTTTATGAACGATATCGATGAGGTCAGCTACGATATTAAAGGTAGGCTACCATTCAGTTGGCCTAAAACACCTTTTCAGGCAAATTTAAATTACTTTGACCCAGCCAGCGATCCCTTATTTGCTTTTGGTTATGGATTAAGCTACCAAGATAATGTTGAAGTGCCTTTATTTAATGAGAATGTCGATGAAGAACAGTTATTTGGCAATGAAATTGATCTTTTGATTGGCTCGGTCACTGATAGATTTATTGGGTACATTCAAGAAAATAATCTGGCCCAAGTTCAGGTTGAAAACCAAACAAGTTCACAAAACTCATTCGTTACAACTGACTTAATAGATTCAGACAAACAAGACGATACATTAAGGCTTGCTTTTAAAGAATCCGAGGATTTAAATGCATTCATAATAATCTCCAAAGAGATATTAAACCTTAATTCATTTGAAAATGGATCATTGCGATTCACTGCCAAAGTTAACAACAAAGAAAAACCGTTATTTGTCTCAATAGGCTGTGGGTTTGGATGCTTAGCTTCTATTGATGTTTCAGATTATTTCAAAGAGAGCAAAAACTTTGTTGATTACAACATACCTTTAAAATGTCTAGTCAGTGAAGGGTTGGATCTATCTAAAGTTAATGTACCAATGATTCTTCTTGGAGAAGGTCCATTAGAAGTAGACATTAAAAACGTTAAAATTACAAAGAGTAAAGGTAGATTTAGTTATAGATGTAATTAGAGCTCAAGCTTGGCAGGGGAGATGAGGATGCCATTCTCGTCTCCGTAGGCCCAAAAGGTAGGCTTAATATCAACGCCGTCAATACAAACATCAACGTTAATATTTCCTGCATTGTTTTTGTTGCTTTTTTTAGGACATGAGCCTCGTGCATATATGGCTAGAGGAATAGATCTTAAAATTTCAACATCCCTAACCATGCCATTAACAACAATCCCTGACCAGTTATTCTCTAAAGCCTGTTGAGCCAAATTATCACCAAGCAAAGCAACAGCCTTTGATGCATTGCCATCAATAAAAAGTATCTTGCCATTTCCTTTTTGAGAAATTAATTCTTTAGCAAGAGAATTGTCATTAGGACAAACAACAGTAACCACTTCACCTTCAAAGACCGATTTGGCTCCGTACGAGTTAAGTCCTACAAGAAAAGGTAGTTCTGGAAATTTATCTGATATATCTGGTGTGCTCATCATAAAAAAAAGGAGGGCGAACCCTCCTTTTTATTTTACAGAAAAATTCTGTCTACCAATAGTATCCGAATCTAACTCCTTTTTGAGCAGGTGCGGAATATGATCCAACCTGGAATCCGGCATTAATGCCTAGAGCCCATGGTACCACTTCACTTGAAGCATTGTATGAGTAGGCCTGTAAGAACCAGTTACCTTCTCTTGAGTCAAGTGTTAGGAAAAGATCATACATTTCCCACTCAGGTCTTCTATCAGTAAATACTTCAATTGGTTGATTGAAGTATCCAGGACCATCTACACCACCTTCATCATTGACATGCTTATCAGCATTCCAGATGGTTGTGTATGATGAGTCTTCCCAGTGATAGTTGAATCCTGGTTTTAGCTCATATCCATAACCTAATTTCCAGATGTGCTCATATCTAACTGTTAAAGCAATATCTGGAGCATAAGGCATTTCATTACCTTTTAGGTTTACGAAGTTATTTGGATTTGTTGGATCAATGGAAGCAGCATAGTCTCTTGCGAATAACCAGTCTTGGCCATATCTCCACATTGTTCGGAAATCTTCGGTAATTTCAGATTGGTAGCTGGTTACGAATCCACTAACTCTACCACCATCGTATGGTAGCCATGTGTATTCAAACTCAATACCAAACATTTCTTGTTCACCAAAGTTTTCTGTTGTCCAAATTGTTACTCCTTGCTCATCTTGGATTATTTGTCCAAAGGTTGGTGAGCTTGGATTACCGTCATATGTTTCAACTGAAACAACGTCTACCGGTAAGTTACCTGTAAACTGCTTGCCATCATAAATTGTGAAAAAGACATTAAAAGAGTAGTTCAATGAGTTATCTTCATTCTTACCTTTAATACCCCATTCAGCAGTTGTAACGTACTCAGGATCGTATGCTAATGATACTCTCTCTCCAGGTGTACCGATTACTGTATTGTTAGGTCTGACATAAACATCACCTAAACTACCTGCTTTATAAGCTGATGCTAGATAACCATACATGAAGGCTAAATCATTCATTTCCCAATCAAGACCTACTCTCCATGAGAAGTTGCTCCAACTTTCTTCAACATCATTATTTGTTTGAACAGTTGCACAACCAATGGCAGGCGCTACACAATCAACACCATCAACCTGTTTACCATAATCTACCCAGTAGTCATATGCGTATGAGTTAACATCTGGCCAAACACTAAATCTATCGCCCCATCTGTCTATCCATGGATGACATCCTACCCACATTGAGCAGTCTAGGTTTCTTCCACCTTCGTCGGATCTTTCATCGGTGTTAAATCTACCACCAAATGTTAAGAACAGATCATCATTTAGCTGATATGTTCCTTGACCATAAAGAGCATAGTGAGTAAGAACTCTTTCTGGCTGCCAGAAATAGGTTGTACCTTGTAGATCAGCATGAAAGTTTGCTAATGCGTCTGTATTTTCATTCATGTAGAATGCACCAACAACGTAAGCAAGCTTATCGGTGTTACCGGTAACGTACGCATCAAGAACATTGGAATTAACATCTAGATCATTCCAGTTGAAGGACATGCCATATGCCCAGTTCCAACCAGCATCAATATCATACTGATGATCTTTCTGTGTTAGGTTCTGATTACCGTAATTTACTGTAAGCTCCATGCTTGGGCTTAACTGTCTTTTGTAAACAGCTCTAAAAGAATTAATGTCTAGGTTGGTTTGACCTGGAACATTAGTGTAAAGCTGATATCTGTTTTCTGAACCCAAGATATCGGTACATGTGTTCTTTGGATAAACTGAAGGATCACCAACGGTTCTTCCTGTCTGATTTTTCATCAGTTCACATGAAGCAACACTTTGCCATCCTGCACCATCATCTGAGAATTGCTCATATTGTAGGTTTAGTGATGAAGCATCATCGATTTTGTAAAGTGCAGCTATTCTCCAAGCACTGTTATCTTCGTTGTTGTAGAAATCGCTTGGGTCTGCTTTAACATCATTGTAAGGAACAGAGAACTGCCAGCCTGGATCAGCCCAGCAACCTGTTTGCCAAACTTGGCAACCAAGATACCATGCGTAGTCGTCTAAGAATGTTTTCTCAGATGGATCACTGATTGTTTCAAATTGATCTCTTACGTTTTGTGGTAAAGCTCTCCAGTCTAGCTGTGAGCCACTGTAATAGCCTTCAAGATATGAATCCTTACTTCTTTCGGTGAAAGCAACTCTTACTGCAAGTCTGTCACTGATAGGTAGGTTGTAATGTGCCTGAATGCCTTGCTCGTTGTATCGACCAGCATTAAGAACAATAGAACCACCTTGAACATCAAAGTTAGGTTTTGCAGTAATAATATTTAAACTTCCAACAACAGAGTTTCTACCGTATAGGGTACCCTGAGGGCCTCTTGATAGTTCTACTCTTTCAAGGTCAAACATCAGCGCATTGGCTGCTTGTGGTCTTGAAACATAAACACCATCAACGTGTGTACCAACAGCTGGATCACCAAGTTCAGTAACGTTTGAAGTTCTGATACCTCTCAATGTGATAGTTGGTGCATTGTGCTCACCACCTGCTCCTTGTCCGTATTGGATGTAGAGACCAGGTATTGCATTATTCAAGTCACGTATGTTGTCTAGCCCTAATTCAACAAGCGCATCACCTGATAAAACACTAACTGATTGAGATGTATTTAAAACATCACTCTCGGTTTTATTAGCTGTCGTTATAACGACTTCAATCCCTTCATCCTCATCTTCGGATTCTTGGGCATAAAACGGAAATACCAATGCTGATAGCATTAATACTCGTAGTAATTTTTCAAAGAATTTCATATTCTCCCCACTATTGTTAATATGAGTTAGTAAAACTATAGTTTTGAGACACGTAAATGTCAAATAAATGTAACTAAAATTTAACCACCAATAAAATACAAAATGCCTTTTAGAAATAACCTTTTTCAAGTTTTTTTAATAATTATATTTTCACTGTATGGGTGCTCTAACAATTCGCAAAATTCTGAAATACCGCAACCTGTAATTCCAGTCATACCAGATACCTTTGATTTTTGCCCAAAAAACAGCCCAAGTGCATATGATGACTACACTTTGCTATGGTCAGATGAATTTTCAGGTGACCAATTGGATCAAAACGTATGGAACTATATGTACGGGGATGGCTCGGCTTATGGTATTCCTGGCTGGGGAAACAATGAGGAGCAAGTTTATGGAGATGCTGATGATAATGTTTATGTTGCCGATGGATGCTTGTTCATTATTCCTACTTTTTCTGATGATGGTTATGCCAGCGCTAGATTAAATTCATCCAATAATCAACTTTTCAAATTTGGGCGAATAGATGTGTCCTTTAGTGTGCCCGAGATTACCGGTGTATGGCCTGCATTGTGGTTCTTGCCGGAGTATTACCGCTACGGTGGTTGGCCTAGAAGTGGTGAAATAGACCTTATGGAGACAGTTAACCTTAAGTCAGATGAATTATTAACTACCATTCACTATGGTCACGATTATCACAGATATATAGGAACAACCACAAGATTAAATCAACTTACGAAATTGACAAATCCAGATGATCATAACGTTTTGAGTCTTGTTTGGGACGAAGCAGGCTTTGAATGGCTACTCAATGGATCAAGAGTTTATCAGCTTAAATATTCAAATTTAGAGGCGCTCAATCCAAATCCTTTTCTTGAAGAATTTCATATGCTTATTAATGTTGCTGTAGGTGGAAATTTACCAGGCAATCCTAACTCTGATGAATACTGTCGAAGGCGTGAAAATTGCCCAGACGTTAAGAAATTAGTTGTAGACTATGTAGCATACTATCAAAAAAATGATTAGATATTCTCGAGTATTGTTTTTATTCTTGCTGCTTTTTGCAAATCCTAATTACCTTAATTCTGATGATGAATCGCAACCGGTTGCCATTGTAATTCATGGTGGTGCAGGCTGGTTTGCAAATATGCCTCAATCTAAGATTGATGGAATTTATGCAGGCTTAGAAGAGGCATTGGATGTGGGTTTTGCTCTCCTTGAAAATGGCAATAGCAGTTTAGATGCTGTTGAGCAAGCAATTATTATTCTTGAAAATAATGAGCTCTTTAATGCGGGCAAAGGCTCTGTTTATACATCGGAACAAAAACAAGAAATGGATGCTTCAATCATGTTTGGTAAGAATCAAGATGCAGGGGCCGTGGCTGGAGTGGGAATAGTAAAAAATCCTATCTCTCTGGCTCGATACGTTATGGAACAAACTAAGCATGTAATGTTTAGTGGAGAGGGTGCAGAGGAGCTTGCGAGAACAGCAGGTCAAACCATAGTAGACCCAAGTTACTTTTATTCAGAAGAGAAACTAGAGCGACTAAGAAAACAAAAAAAAGATGACAAAATGGGTACCGTTGGAGTAGTAGCAATTGATGTTAATGGGAATATTTCAGCTGGCACTTCAACAGGCGGGATGTCAAATAAGCTGCCTGGAAGAATAGGCGATGCACCAATCATTGGGGCTGGAACTTGGGCTGAAAATGGAGGTTGTGGCGTATCCGGCACTGGCCACGGAGAATTTTTTATTAGGTTTAATGTTGCTAAAGAGATATGTGACCGTGTTAAATACAAGGGTCTTTCCATTGCTGATGCTGCAAACCAAGTAATTTACGAACTAAAAAATATTGAGGCCGATGGGGGAGTAATTGTGCTTAACCAGGACGGCCAAGTTGCTATGGAGTTCAATACCCCTGCGATGGCAAGAGCTTACCGACATTCCAATGGAACTAAGGAAGTAAAGATTTACCGAGATCAGTAATATTTGAAGACCTTTTTAGAAGACCACATTAGGAATTTAGACTTGCATGGTGTCAGGCATCATGAGGTCGAAGTTATGGTGGAAGATTATGTGTTCAAATACCAAGATGAGTTACCACTGATAGTAATTTGTGGCAATTCTGCAAAAATGATTGAAATTGTCTCTGAAGCATTAAAAGGCCTAAGTGTTGATTTTGAAGAGACAAGGTATGGCCGAATAAGGATCAACTCATTGCAATGAAAAAACTATCAGTCATTCAGATATTGCCTACCTTAAATACAGGTGGAGTTGAAAGAGGGGTGCTGGATTTTAATAAATTTCTTGTGGCAAATGGCCACAAGTCGTTTGTTATTTCAGATGGCGGAAGACAAGTTAAAAATTTAATCGCAGATGGAGGAGAACATATTCATTTGAGCGTCGCTAAAAAAAGCTTCCTAACATTGTTGCAAGCAAAAAAGCTTGCCGATGTTATTAACGAAATCTCTCCTGATATTGTGCATATAAGATCTAGAGTGCCTGCTTGGGTCCTGCAAATTTCAAAACTGTTTCTTAAAAAACCTAGACCCTTAATATTTTCAACTTTTCATGGGTTATACAGCACCCCATTTTACAGCAGGATTATGGCGAGTTTTGACCATGTTATCGCTATTTCAAAAACGGTGGAGAACTATGTGAATGATAATTATAAAAACCATTTAAAATCACCACCAAGACTCATTTATAGGGGATCTGATGACCAATACTTTTCCAGAAAATACCAACCAAAGATTGAATACACAAATGATTTTTATAAAAAGTTTCCAAACTTAGAGAGCAAAAAATTGCTGACTTTTCCTGGTCGCCTGTCTTCCTGGAAAGGTCAAGAATCTTTTATTAGATTAATTTCTGATTTACCAGATAGTTTTTGTGGATTAATTGTTGGTCCTTACAATGATGCCAAGCCAAAATATTTAAAACATTTGCATTCTCTTATACAAAATTATGGAATAGGGAACCGCATTTATTTTTACGATGCAAAAGATGATATCAGAGACATCTATTATCTATCTTCAGTAGTTTTTAATCTTTCAGCAAAACCTGAACCTTTCGGTCGGACGACTTTAGAGGCTGCAATGATGGGGAAAAAAATATGTGGTTGGAGTAGAGGTGGTGCCGGTGAGGTGCTTGATTTGTGTTTCCCGGAGGGCAAGGTTGATTTTGGCGATTTTGATGCATTGGTTGCCAAAGTTAAGACTTTATCTGCTTCGTCAAATGTTCCAGAAAATATTTTTTTAACTGCAGAGTTAATGCACAGCAAAACTCTAGGTTTCTATTACGATGCTTTGGATAACAATGCTTGATATACCCTCATAACTTCAGCACATTGTTGTTTTAAAGTAAATTTTGATTTTACCAATTCATACAGATCCACATTATTTTGATGAATTAAATCAACATCTTTTAATTTATTTTCTAGCATGTGTTGAAAAGACTCATTATCTGGTGCACATAAACAATCGGATGAAAGCAGATCGGGCATAATCCCCACACTGGTAGAGAAGACTGGTATTTCACAGTACAAGGCCTCAAACAATATCTTAGGAGATCCTTCTCTGTCTGATGGTATCAAAATAGCTTTCGCATTTTTTAATACTTTATTGAGATCAGGCTCAGAGCCCATCAATTTAATTCTATCTGACAAGTTATTGTCTTTGATAAAATTCTTTATCTCATTTTCAAGCATTCCTTGGCCATAAATTTCTAGCTGATGGGGAATGTTTTTCCAGGCACCGACAAGCCTCATCGGATTTTTGACAGGCTCTAGACGTCCGACGAAAACATATCTATCTGGGGCTCCTTTTTTAAAATTTTCAAGCCTGCTTACGTCTACCCAATTCTCTAAAATACTTTTCTTTGCTGATTTAATATTCTCAATTGATTTCTTGCTGGCACCAAAGACGTATTCAGCATTTTCAAATGCCTCAATTTTCTTCTTAGTGCCATGAATTGTAGCAATGTGAATAAAATCATTTTGCTTATTCGCAATTAAAGCAGTTGATTTGTATCCATGGGTATGAACAACATCGGGAGCATATTGAACTATGGCTTTTCTAAGCTCACAGTTTAAAAATGGTGACCATCGCCACTGATTCATATTGATATTGCTATAATTTGCTCTAAATTGTTCTTCAAATTTAACAGGCCCAACTACAAGTACAGAATTCTCTTTGGATTGTTCAAAGGCTAGCTCCTCAACGTGCCGTTCAAGCCCTGCAAAAACTTTGCTTGAAAAGATATGTAAAATTTTCATAGTCTTTGTAACAATATTTGCACCACACGTTTACTTTCTGACAATGGTTCTTGATTTATTGGATGATGTAAATCCGCTGACTTTACAGAACGAGAAAATAGATGTCTTTTTGTATCTATGTAGCCGACCTTAGACTGTTTTTTTAAAGCTGCAATATTTTTCGTGACCTTGGTTTGTCTTTGTGTACCGTGTTGACCATCGGTATGAAGCTCATGATCAAAAACATACACCTTGGTGTTTGTAGACAATGCTTCATATAGCACTGATACACTTTCTGGAGTTATAAAAGTAATCTCACTTTGCTGCATCTGATCGGTGAGCCAATTATCATCTGTATCCTTCCAACTAAAAAATTCTGCATTACCAGGATGTTTTGGCATATCAAGATCAGGAGATCTAGGTGAGGTCGTAATTTTCCAATGATAATCTTTATATAAGTCGTTAAGAATCCATTCTATTTGTTGTGTGACAACCTTTTTACGAAATAGAAAGTGCCTACTTTTGCCACCAATAACAATGAGACCTGTCTTTGTCTTGGGCTTCATGCTTGAGTATTTTGATAAAACGCCTTGCGTTGTAATTACATTCTTGGGCTTGCCCAAATAATAAGCATCTATATCTGGAACGATGGCAATATCAAACCACTGAGTAGGCCTCAGAGATGGTTTCATTAATACAATGGTTTTAGCTGATGGATATTCGGCTTTGGCGGTTAACATATGTTTATGGGTGGCATTTCCTGCTCCGATAATAAGGTCTGGTACAGAGTTATGTTTTTCCCAAGAGCTAAATTCATGAACTTTTGTTGATTTGTGTAGAGCGAGCTCTGTAATTAGAGCATCAATTTGCTTCTCATGGCCTTTTTTTCCATCTTTAAACGCCCAAATAACAATTTCCTGTGTTTGTTTTAGTGACATAGATTAAAATAATGCTACATGAATCAGATTAATCAATACAAATCTATTTTCTTGTCGGATATTCATTTGGGATTTGCTGGCTGTCAAAATGAAAGACTTGCTAGTTTTTTGGATCAAGTTGATTTCAACGATTTGTATCTTGTAGGAGATATTGTTGACTTTTGGTCAATGCAGGACAATTTTTTTTGGCCCGAAACCCATCAAAAAATCTTAGATAAATTTGTTGGTTATCAACAAAAAGGGAAAAACGTAAGATTCATTACAGGCAATCATGATGATCCATTAAGGGAGAGTGCAGATACAGAAAACCTTAAAGCTAAAGGATCGCCATATCCAGAGATTATTGAAGCACTTTCATCCTTTAAGATTTCGGAACAAGAAGTTCTGCAAACCAAGAAACATGGAAAGATGCTTGTTATACACGGCGACCAGTATGACGTAGTAACATCTAATGCCAAATGGCTATCTAAGTTTGGCGGCATTCTCTATGATTTTTTAATTTATTTAAACAGACCATTGTCAAAATTTTTAAAAAGATCTGTTAAGAAAATTGTCAACAAAGCTGGAAGCTTTCATAAGCTTGTTAGAGCTGAATGCAAAACCAATGGTTACGACGCCTTGATGTGTGGCCATATCCATATCCCTGAAATACACAAATTTAAAGATTATTCATACATTAATACTGGAGATTGGGTTGAGTCATGTACTGCTGTGGTTGAAGATTTTGATGGTGATATTTCTTTGATTGAACTCCAAAAAGACAACAGTATTAAAATACTGGCTACATTATGAAGAAGATACTGATTGTTACAGATGCTTGGTTGCCACAAATAAATGGTGTGGTAACTACTATGACCAAAGTAGTTGAGCACCTAAAAGCAAAAGGTTTTGATATTGAAGTTTTGCATCCAGGACATTTCCATACATTTCCTCTGCCGAACTATCCAGAAATTTCAGTGGCTTGGAATTTTTGGGACTTAAGAAAAAAGATTGAGAAAATTGATCCAGATTTTATTCATATCAGCGTAGAGGGGCCGCTGGGGATTACAGCAAGACACTACTGCTTGGAACAAAAAATTCCTTACACCTCAGCAATTCATACCAAATTTCCTGAGTACGTATATGAGAGGTTTGGGATCGGCTTGGATGTAACAAATGGTCTTTTAAAATGGTTTCATAATTCTGCAGCCAAAACTCTTGTTAATACACAGAGCCACATGGATGAATTGACTGAAAATGGTTTTACCGACTTGGTGCTTTGGTCAAGAGGTTTTGATAGTGAGATCTTTTATCCAGAGGGTTATGACCCTGACAATGGGTATTTGCTTTATGTTGGTAGAGTGGCAATTGAGAAAAACATTGAAGAATTTTTGAAAATGAAAACAAATAGAAAAAAAGTTGTTGTTGGTGGTGGCCCAATGCTTAAAACCTACAAAAGAAAATATAAAGATGTTGATTTTTTGGGCTACAAAAGCGGCCAAGATCTAGCCGATGTTTACAGAAAAGCTTCATGTTTTGTGTTTCCCTCAAAGACTGACACTTTTGGCATTGTCCTTATAGAAGCATTGGCATGTGGCACCCCAATTGCAGGCTTTAATGTCACTGGCCCAAAAGACATTGTTATTGAAGGTGAAAATGGATCACTGACAGACGATAACCTTAACGAAGCAGTGGAGCGAGCCGTTCAAGTTAATAGAGAAACAACATTTAATTCATCAAAAAAATACACTTGGGATCAGGTAGCAGAACAATTCATAAGTTCATTGGTGTCAATTAAATGATTTTTTTTCCCTTTTGCAGACGAAAATCCATCTGCAGAACTCCAATCCTAACTTGGCTCCTTATTGGCCTAAATATTTTGGTCTTTTTATACCAAATGTCTTTGGGTCCAGCCAATCAATTGTTGGTAAATGATTTGGGCGTACGACCCTCGGTTTTTTCTGAATTTTCAAATTTGCACACCTTATTTACTTCGGCTTTTCTTCATGGCGGCTTTATGCACTTATTTTCTAATATGGTTGTCTTATATATCTATGGAGACAATGTGGAATCTCATTTAGGGCGCAAAAACTTTCTAATTTTTTATTTCCTTGGTGGCATCTGTGCAGCTTACTTTCAATCACTATTTTCTGGGGGTGTGGATGTTCCTATGATTGGAGCTAGTGGGTGTATTGCAGCCATTATGGGAGCCTATTTTGTCCTTTATCCCACAGCAAGAGTTAAGGTATTTGTGTGGTTCTTAATCTTTGTACAAATCATGCGTGTTCCTGCAAATATAGTGATAGGTTTTTGGATTCTTGGTCAACTGATTAGTGCTGCTGGTAATACCTATGATGGTGTGGCATATTTTGCCCATATTGGCGGCTTTATTTTTGGTTTCATTGCCATAAAGTATTTCTTTAAAGCCTATGTTGATAAACCAAGAGTGTTTGGTAATTTTGAGGAGGTAGATGAGAGTGATTTACCAATTTTCCGCAAAAATAAATCTCAAGGATTAAGCAAAAAAGATGATTGAAGATATCAAAACAAAAATTAACGACACAATAACTACTAACTTTCTGGATGTGATAGATGAAAGCCCAAATCACTCTAATTACAGTGGACAGATATCCCACGTAAAGATAATTATTGCATCAGATGATTTTGTAGAAAAAAAATTATTGCAGCGACATCAGCTTGTCTATCAGGCAATGGGCAAATATGTAGAACAAATTCATGCCATATCAATAGTTGCAAAAACTGTTGAAGAGTGGGAAAAGTCCAATGATTTTCAACCCTCACCACCATGCTCCAAAGAGTGATTCAGAATTATTTTTACCAGATTAAAAAGTTTCCTAAGCTTTCTTCTCTTATTTTAGTTGCAATCATTTCCGTTGCCTCATTAGGCTTATCAAATTTTAGATTTGATGCCTCATCGGAGACGCTAGTGCTTGATAGTGATTCAGCATTTAATGCTTACGAGCAGGTCAACGAAAGGTTTGGTTCAAGCGAGTTTTTGGTTGTAGCAGTTTCAAATGAAGGTAAAAGTTTTGATATAAATTTTTTATCTGATTTTCAAGGTTTTACTAATAAGCTTAATGCGCTTGAAAGCGTTGAAAGCGTTGTATCCATTTTGGATGCCCCTTTGCTTGAGCAGCCCAAAGTGCCGCTGCTAAAAGTAGGTAATAACGATAAATATTTACTTAAAGATCAGGTTGATTTGGATCTAGCATTAAAGGAGTTTAACAATAGTCCAATTTTTAATAATTTGATCCTCAATGAAACAGGCGATATTTTTGCCATCCAAGTAAACCTATTCAATGACGTTGATTTTTCAGTAGCTGTTCAAGATATACGTCAAGTACTTAGTGCATGGGATGGAGAGGCATATCTTGCTGGGCCTGCTATGATTGTTGAAGATACGATAGCCTTTATTCAAAATGACGTTTTAATATTCGGCAGCATTACATTTCTTTTATTTTCTCTGCTGTTGTTGACACTTTTTAAGGACATATGGTCTGTGACGATTATCATGGCTAACGCCCTGTTGGTTATGTTTTTTACTGTTGGTTTCCTTGGTTTATTTGATTGGCCTATAAGCATCGTCTCATCAAATTTTCTAGCACTTTTATTGATTACATCCATTGCTGTTTCTGTTCATATATTGGTTAATTTGCAAAATTCTGCCGATGCAAAATTAAGTTATGAAGAGGCGTTAAGTGAAATTCTAATCCCATGCTTTTACACAGCCATAACAACAGTTGCTGGGTTTGGTGCCTTGATGTTTAGCGGCATAAAACCAGTTATAGATTTTGGCAAAATGATGATGTTTGGTGTTGCTGCTAACTTTTTCATCAGTTTTATTTTTATTCCTTTGTGCATCAATATAAGAAAAATTAACGCAAAAAACGTTACAAATTTTGGTTTGCTTTTTGCAAATCGATCGGCAACTGCACGTGGGTTCTTTGAGCGATTTTCTTTGCCATTAATTTTGGTTGCTATTCCAATATTTCTATATTTGAGCAGCAGCTTGAAAGTAGAAAATAAGTTCGTTGATTACTTTAAAAAAGATACTGAAATCTACAAAGGGATGTCACTAATTGACACTGAATTGGGTGGAACGACACCAATTGATATAACTATCTTAATGCCAGAAAAGCCAGCTGAAACTTTAGATGAGTTTGATTTTTTTTACAGCGAAGATTCTGAAGTGCCTGATTACTGGTGGCAGCAAGATAATATGGCAATACTTAAATCGATACAGGCAAAAATTGAGGAAGTGAATGGTGTGGGCAAAGTATTAAGCATTGCCAATGGTATTTCTCTTGCTGAGCGATTAAATAATGATTTAGCTCTTGGTGATCTTGAGTTAATTTTTATCAAAAATACTTTGTTGCAAAGTGAAACAGCAAGCGACTTAATTAAAGACTACATTTCTGCAGACGATAGAGAAGTGAGGGTGAGTCTTCGAACCATCGATTCTCAGGACAATCTAAATCGACAAGAATTAATCACCAGTCTTCACAATATCCTAAATGAAGAGCTTATTGACACTAATTTTTCTTATGAAATTACCGGGTTAGGGGTTTTGTATAACAATCTTTTACAAAGTTTATTTACTTCACAGATTAAATCCTTAGGGTTTGTGTTTGTTTCTTTGTTTGTAATGCTGTTGTTTCTCTTTAGATCAATAGCCAGATCAATTTACATTTTGGTTGTTCCTGGGCTGGCTGTTGGTTCGGTTTTAAGTTTAATGGCATTACTTGAAATACCTCTAGATATTATGACCATAACCATAGCTTCAATATCGGTTGGGATGTCTGTTGATTATGCCATTCATTTTGCTTGGCGCTATATAAAACAAAGCGATATCAAATCTGACCATAATGATCAAAGTTCATTAGTGAAGAGTGCACATGAGAAAGCAACATTTCAATCGGCAGGCCACGCAATTTTAATTGTTGGCATAACTATTGTTATTGGGTTTTTGATTTTGATTTTCTCAAACTTTAATCCAACAATTCTCTTTGGTAGTCTATCGGCTTTGGCTATATTAATTTCAATGCTTTTGGCTTTGCTGGTATTACCGAGATTGCTTGATTCAACACTTAAATAGGCTCTTAAAATTTGTTGTTGTAATATCTGCCAAGGATTCAAGACTTTGATTTCTGACGGCTGAAATTTCTTTCAAGACTTCTACTAAAAATTTTGGTTCGTTTCTCCGATTTTTCGGTTTATGAGTCATATTTTTTGGTAGCAGATATGGTGCATCTGTTTCGATAAGCAGACGATCATCTGGAATAAACTTGACCAACTCTTTTACATCCTGGCCTCTGACTGGATCGTTTATCCACCCAGTAATCCCAATGTATAGCCCTAAGTCTAAAAATGCTTTTAATTCATCTTTCGAACCAGTAAAACAGTGCACAATGCTTTGAGGTAATTTATTAAGGTAGGGCTTCACAATGGGTTCAAAATCACTAAATGCTTCTCGGTGATGGAGGAAAACTGGTAGATTCATGTCCACTGCTATATCAAGATGTTCTTGAAAACATTTTTGCTGTACATCTGGGCTTTGGAAATTTCTAAAATAATCCAATCCAATCTCACCTATGGCTCTTATTTTGTTATTTGTTTGGCTAAGTAGATTAGCTTTTGTCTGCGGTCTAAGTTCTGATGCATGATGTGGGTGGATGCCTATCCCTATGTAAAGATTTTCTCTTTTTAGGCTCTCAGATAGCAAGGTTTCAATTTCACTTTCTTGTGATGTTGGTGAGAAAAAATACTCGACACCAACGCTATTTGCATCCCGATAAACATTATCAAGATCTTTGCTGAAACTTTCGTGTGTTGCATTAAAGCAACAATCTGCCAATATCATTTGAATTTAATTTTGATAAACTCTAACCTAGTCAAAATGAAATTCCAAGGAACAAAACAATACGTTGCAACAGAAGACCTGAAGATTGCTGTTAACGCTGCACTAACGCTAGAAAAACCACTTCTAGTCAAAGGCGAGCCAGGCACAGGAAAAACAATGTTGGCCGTCGAAGTTGCGCAAGCACTTGGTATGCGCTTGGTTGAGTGGCACGTCAAATCAACAACAAAAGCATCGCAAGGCTTGTATGAGTACGACGCAGTTTCACGCCTAAGAGATTCTCAGCTGGGGAATGAAAAGGTGTCCGATATTGCCAACTACATAAAAAAAGGAAAGCTATGGGATGCATTTACTGCTGACGAACGAGTTGTGCTTTTGGTTGATGAAATTGATAAAGCAGATATTGAATTTCCCAACGATTTACTACAAGAACTCGATAGAATGGAATTTTATTGTTATGAGCTTGATCAAACAATTAAAGCAAAGCATCGTCCACTCGTAATCATTACATCCAACAATGAAAAAGATTTACCCGATGCATTTTTAAGAAGATGCTTTTTTCATTTCATCACATTCCCTGATCGAGATGTTCTTGAGAAGATTATCAACATCCATATCCCAAAGATCAAAAAGAAATTAATTAAAGATTCATTGGATACCTTCTTTGAAGTTCGTAAAGTACCAGGGCTCAAGAAAAAACCAAGCACATCCGAACTGGTTGATTGGCTTAAACTATTGGTTTCTGATGATCTAGCACAAGAAATATTGACGTCGAAGCAATCCAACCTGGTTCCACCTTTATATGGGGCATTGCTCAAGAACGAGCAGGACGTTGAACTTTTGCAAAGGCTTGCTTTTATGGCCAAGCGAGATAGTTAATGCTTGTTAATTTATTCAATACCGTAAAAAGTTACGGTGTACCAGTAACATTGAGGGAGTTCCTTGATCTTCTCAATGGCCTTGATCAAAAATTGGTTTTTGCAGATTGGAATAAGTTCTATTTCCTCTCACGCACGCTTTTAGTAAAAGATGAAAAATATTTTGATAAATTTGATCGAGCATTTGATATCTATTTCAGAGGTATCAAAAGCATGGACGACATTTTAAAGATGTTAATACCTGATGATTGGGTACGGCAAAAATTTGAGAAAGAGCTCTCTAAGGAGGATCTTGAAAAAATAAATTCCTTGGGCGGTTTAGATAAGTTGCTGGAAGAATTTAAAAAAAGATTGGAAGAACAAGAAAAAGCGCATCATGGTGGCAATAAATGGATTGGCACAGCAGGCACCTCTCCATTCGGTAATGCAGGGCAACATCCAAATGGAATGCGCGTCGGCGGCAAATCCAATAAAGGCATGGCTGCAAAGGTTTGGGAAGAAAGGCAGTTTCAAAATTTAGACGATTCACTACAACTTGGCACAAGAAACATAAAAATTGCTTTGAGAAAATTAAGAAAGATGACACGCACAAGCGATCGGTGGGAATTTAATTTGGATGGCACCATTAAATCTACTGCCAAAAATGCTGGCTATCTTGAAATTGAATATCTTCGAGAAAAACTCAATGATATAAACTTAATCGTTTTCTTTGATGTTGGGGGGTCGATGGACCCATTCGTCAAAGTATGCGAGGAACTTTTTTCTGCAGCAAAGTCTGAATTTAAAAATCTTGAATATTATTATTTTCACAATTGCATATATGAGTCGGTTTGGAAAGACAATTTCAGGAGGAATGAAAATAGAATTCCAACTCAGAGCATTCTTAATAAATTTAGTAAAAATCATAAAATTTTAATTGTGGGTGATGCCAGTATGGCACCTTATGAACTGACAAATTCAGGTGGCAGCATTGAACATTGGAACGATGAGTCTGGTGAAAAATGGCTGAATAAAATTCAATCCTATTTTTATAAAACAGCATGGCTCAATCCTGTCCATCAAGATCATTGGGACTATACCTCAACGATTAGAATGATTTCAGGCTTGATGGATCAAAAAATGTTCCCATTAACTATTGGAGGTATTTCCGACGCAGTCGGTTTTCTCTCAAAAAGGAATTAAATGTACGCGCTTGAAATAAAAGATTTAAAAAAAACATACAGCAACAAAGTGGAAGCGCTAAAGGGCATTGATCTTAATGTATCTAAGGGAGACTTTTTTGCACTATTGGGTCCGAATGGTGCTGGTAAATCAACTGTCATAGGTATTATTTCTTCATTGGTGAATAAATCCTCAGGACAAGTAAAAGTCTGCGGTACCGATATTGATGAAAACTTCAGTTTGGCAAAATCAAAGCTCGGTGTTGTCAATCAAGAATTTAATTTTTCCCAATTTGAAAAAGTTATCGACATCATAGTTACCCAAGCTGGTTATTACGGCGTTGATCATAAGACTGCTACAGAGCGAGCAGAAAAATATCTTAAGAAGTTAGGGCTGTGGGACAAAAGAAACGATCAAGCTCGTATGCTTTCTGGTGGGCAAAAGCGCAGAATAATGATTATCAAAGCCATGATCCATGAACCAGAATTATTAATTCTTGATGAGCCAACTGCTGGCGTTGATATTGAGTTGCGAAGAAGTTTGTGGGACTTTTTATTGGAGATTAACCAGCAAGGAACAACAATTATTTTAACGACACACTATCTTGAAGAGGCCGAAAACCTCTGTAGAAATATTGCGATCATTGACGGTGGAGATATCATCGAAAACACCTCAATGAATAGTCTGCTGAAACAAATCGATGACCAAGTATTTATTGTTGAGACAGAAAAAGTAGTGCCCATGAACTTTAGCCTGCCTGGATATCCAGTGCACGATATAACTGAAAATAAATTTTCTGTCACACTACAAAAGGATAAGAATCTCAACGATCTTTTTAAATCACAGGAGCTTGAGGATTTAAATGTTAAAAATATTAGAAATCAAACGAATAGATTGGAGGAGTTGTTTGTAAAACTTACTAGTAAAAATGAATAACCTACAGGCATTAAAAACACTTTCCTATGCCAACGTGCGAAGAATCCTCAGGATATGGATCCAAACAATTGTGCCGCCTGCAATTACAACTGCACTTTATTTTCTTATATTTGGTGCTCTGATAGGGAGACGAATAGGGGAGATGCCAGGCTATGAAGGACTGTCTTACATTGAATTCATGGTGCCTGGTTTAATTATGTTGTCGGTGATCACAAACTCTTATGCAAACGTCGCATCGGCATTTTTCGGCACTAAATTTCAAAAATCAATCGAAGAAATTTTGGTATCACCAATGCCATCCTGGGCCATACTTTGTGGTTTCTTAGTTGGCGGTATAGCTAGAGGCTTCTTAGTAGGTCTTGTGGTTGTGGCCACAAGCTTATTCTTTGTACAGATAACAATTGATAACTTACCACTTACCTTGCTATCAATAGTGCTAACCTCGTTATTGTTTTCCCTGCTTGGTTTGCTAAATGGTATTTACGCCAAATCTTTCGACGACGTAAGCATTGTGCCAACCTTTGTGCTTACACCCTTGATTTACCTTGGCGGAATTTTTTACTCAATAAATATTCTGCCCGAAGAATGGCAGTTGATTTCACAAATTAATCCTATTTTGTACATTGTGAATTTTTTTAGATATGCCATGTTGGGCAGTTCAGAGATTGATCCATTGATTGGTATTTGTCTCATTAGTGCTTTTACAATCGTATTTTTTCTCTTAGCTTATCACCTCATTAGGAAGGGTGTTGGTATCAGAGACTAGCATGGATAACCCACTTGGAAAAAAAGTAGGATTACCAACTAGTTATGATCCTAGCGTATTATTTTCTATCTACAGATCAGAGCAAAGAAGCCAGTTAGATGGCTTTAAATATTCTGGCTATGATGCTTGGAACATACACGAATTGCTTTGGTTAGATCATGACAATAATGTCCATCACGATGAAATTTGCATCAAAATTGACGCAAACTCTGTTGCCATTCCTGAATCAAAATCAATGAAGCTTTTTTTAGGCTCGTTGGTGCATGAAACATTTTCTAACAAGGCAGCCGTGCATCAGGAAATAATTAAGCAATTAAATAAGCTTACCGAAAGCGAGATTACCATTGATGACGTTCTATTAAATTTACCAGGCAGTAGAAGCGTGCCAGTAATAAAATCCGAGGAAGATTTGTTAGCAGCAAACGAATCTAAGATTTCTGGGAGAGAAATAATCTTTAGTGGCTTTCGATCTTTGTGTCCTGTTACTGATCAACCAGACATAGCCAATATTCATATTACAGGGAGATTATCCGATGATGCAGTAGATAAAATCCAAAGATACCTTGGTTCATTTTTTAGTGTTAATTCCTTTCATGAGGCTTGTGTCGAGAAAATATTTTTTAATTTGATAAAGAACAAATACTTGGTGGAAAGCGTCGCAGGCCATTTCGAACGTCGAGGTGGCATCTCTATTATTCCAGTAAGGTTTCAATCTTCTAATAATTAGATATAATGCTGCTTTCGGAGAGATGACTGAGTGGTTGAAGGTGCTCGCCTGGAAAGTGAGTGAGCGTTAATAGCGTTCCGAGGGTTCGAATCCCTCTCTCTCCGCCAAATAATAATTAAAAAAAACCCTTATTTTATCAGTGTTTCAATTATATTTTTTCTTCCATTTTTCTTGACAAAATAGGCAAATGGAGCGATAAAGTACTTTATATTTAAATAATTTGGGGATTATTATGACTAAAAGATTACTTTTTCTTTTGATTTCCCTCGGATTCTTTGGGTTTACTTTTGCTCAAGAAGGTGCAGATTCTGCGTCTGAAGAAGTGGTAGAAGTATCCGAAGA
Source organism: Gammaproteobacteria bacterium (assembly GCA_038147295.1). Classification (GTDB taxonomy): domain Bacteria; phylum Pseudomonadota; class Gammaproteobacteria; order Magnimaribacterales; family TMED112; genus TMED112. The sequence goes on along the minus strand of JAYQTH010000002.1, from coordinate 844,751 downwards.
TGAGGATGAAGCCGAACCAGAAGAAGTGGTTGTGACAGGTTCTAGGATTGCTAGAAGTGAGTACGAAGTTTCTCAGCCCGTAACAATCATCTATGGTGAGGAGTACGAAAATAGAGGATATACCAATGCTTCTGAAGCATTGTTTGATGTTCCTGGTGTTGAAATCGTTAACACAGTTAACACACCTTTAGGTGATTTCGACAACAACCAAAGCTCTGGTGCTATTGGTCAATCGCTAGCAAGTAACTTTGCTATTGGTTCTGGTAGAACACTTGTGCTTGTAAACGGTAAGCGTTTTGTATCAGCTGTTTCACCTGTGGGTGCTGCTGGTTTCGGTAATGCCGTTGACATCAACAATATCCCATCAGCTCTAATTGAGAGAGTTGAAATTGTGAACGCCGGTGGTACAGCCGTATATGGTGCTGACGCTATTGCTGGTGTTATGAACTACATTCTTAGAGATGACTTTGAAGGTTCTCAATTGAATGTTGTCTACGATGACTACGCAGGTATTTCTTCGGATCTTTCTGCCCAGTACGTATTCGGTGGCAACTTCTTAGATGGTAAAGGTAACATTACAGTTAGCTACCAGTTTGAAGAGATCGGCACAGTTTACTCAAGAGATGTCGAAAGAATTATTGCCCCAGATGGCACATGTCCAACAGGTGGTGGTTTCTTTAGAAACTACGATGGTCCTTCATACCAAAGAAAATACATGGGTCCAGGATCAGTTGTTCCAACCAGTGGTGGACAAAGAACTGAAACAGGTTGTGTTAACTTAACAGGTCTACCATTTACAGGCTTGCTATCAGCGGCGCCATATCCATTTGTTGATTACTATGGTTTTTGGTTATTTGACGGTGCTTTAGGTCCTGACGGTAAGAGATACGTTTTCTCACAACCGGGTGACCTTTCCGAGCAAGATATTGGTATTCCATACGGTAACGCTTTATTCACATTTGATGGTGAATCAGCAAACAGAGATGCGAATGACCTTTACAGACCTGGTTTTGAAAGACAAAACTTCAGCATGTTTGCAAACTATGATCTTACAGACAATGTAAGCATGTACTTTAATGCTGTATCAAACACATTCTTTGCAACAGACTATGGTGAAGGTAACAACCCTTACTCATATTGGGGTTTTTCACCTGGTATTTATTCACCAGTTTATATTCCAATTGACTACCCATTCTTAACCTCTGGTTCAAGAGACATTCTTGCTAGCTATGGTTTAAGTGGTGGTTGGTTATCAAAGTCTCATGAAGACCTTTTCTCTAACGGAACAGGTGTTTATGGTGCTGATAACAGAAACAATGTTAACTACTTTGCAGGTGGCTTTAGAGGCGACTTTGAGTTAGGTAACAACCTTTACGATTGGGAAGCTGGTTACCAGTGGGGTAGAACACAGATTATTTCTGACTCTCCAGATGTAATTGGTGCAAGATATGCTGCAGCTTTAGATGTAGGTATTAACCCTGCAACTGGCGAAATCGATTGTAAGATGAACTACGATCCTAATTATGATCCATTTAGCTATGACTATGTTTATGGTGGATTTAGCTGGTACGATGAAGTGCCTGGTAACGAAAACCCATTAATTGGTGTTGCCGGTGATTGTGTTCCTTTAAATATTTTAGGTAGAGGCACAACTTCACAAGCTGCTAGAGATTACATTGGTTCAAACAGAAGAAACATCACAGAGATTCAGCAAGAGCTTACATACTTCAACATCACAGGTGACCTGTATGAGCTACCTAACGGTGCTTCAATCGGTTTTGCTGCTGGTTATGAAGGCAGAGTTGAAAGTGCTGACTACATAGCAGGAACAATGCAAGAGCTAGGTTTAGGCTTTAGTGCTGCAAGAAAAACTGTTGGTGGTACATACGAGATCGATGCGCTTTACTATGAGGTTAAAGTTCCTCTAGTAACAAGAAACATGAATATCCCATTTGTGGAAGGTTTAACAGTTGACTTCTCCGGAAGAACAATTGAAAACACACTTGCTGGTGATTACGATGTTGAAGCATTATCCGTTGCATGGGCTGTAACTAATGACATTACATTTAGATACTCAGATCAGACAGCTATTAAGGCTCCTGATATTGGTGACTTATTTGGTCCTCAAGTTACAACTTATCAGTTTGCTTCAGACCCTTGTGACTATAGGTTCATTGGTGATGGTAGAGATCCAGCTCAAAGAGCTGCTAACTGTGCAGCAGAAGGCTTACCTCTAAACTTTGTTGATCCAGCTACTGGTGAAAGAGTATTTAGAAGTAAGATTGTTACTGAAACAGCAACAGGTGTTAGTGGTGGTAACCCTAACCTCTTTAACGAAAGTGCTGTTACAGAATCAATGGGTGTAATCTACAGACCTGCATGGTTTAGTGATGTTGTATTCGGTAACTTAGACTTTGCTGTTGACTACATTAAGATTGACCTTACTGATTATATTACTTCATTCTCTGTGACACAGATCATGTCATCTTGTTATGACTATGTTCAACCAAATGCATTCTGTGATAGATTCCAGAGGGATGCTGATGGTGAGGTTGTGTACTTTGAACAAGGTCTTGTTAACGCTGGTCTTAGAAACTTCGCAACTTATGTTTGGAAATCAAACTGGGCTTTTGATGTATCAGAAGCAGTTTCATTCATTACAAGAGATAATGTAAGTACAGATTTAGGTTCAATGGCTATTAGATGGAGAGCATTCAACGAAGAGTACGATTCTTCAGCTTCATCTGGTGACCCAGCAGACCTAGCAAGTTTCACAGGACAGTTTGGTAACGACGAATGGTTCTATGATACAACCTTTGAATATGTATACAGAAATTGGTACGCATGGTTATCAGCTAACAGCAGATCAGGTGGAAAGATTGCAATCTTCTCTGCCAATGATGATGCTTATCTTGATTACAATGAGCAACCAATGACTGAATACAAAGGTTATACGACTTTTGACGGTGGTTTAGGCTACAGAGTTGATGAAAATCTAACTCTAAGACTAGTTGCCGGTAACTTAATGGATTACGACGGTTCTGAAGAGGACGTGTTTGATAGAGAGCTTAACTGGGTATCACCAGGTAGAACTCTAACAGCAGTAGTTCAATTAAGATTCTAATTTAGTCTCTAAATTATAAGGGGAGGGCAACCTCCCCTTTTTTTTATCTAAAAATACTGTATACTTATACAGTATGTCAGAATTAAAAGAATATTTTTTAAATACCAATATTGATAACGCTTATATTAAAAAAGTGGCGTTTCAGTATTTTAATAACGATTACGATTATGCAAGAAATTTTCTTGTCTCTCTACAAGAGCAAAATGATCGAATAATTGATCAAAAATCTCTTTTCTAATTTTATTCTTTCATCTAATATTTAAGTAGGAGTCGCACGTTCTATTTCATCAGAGTGATACAACGTGATAGATAAATACTCTGCATAAGGAGGTGATCCAAATTAGTATTAACAATAACTTAGGATTCATAGGAGGTAGCTACTGACAATAGCTTAATCCAATCCGACTATAAGGTTTACTTATGGAATAGCCCCTTATAAACTAAGGGGCTTTTTTTTACATGAACACAAGAGATTTTATTGTTTTATTGCTGGTATCCATTCTTTGGGGAGGGTCGTTTTTATTTGTTCGCTTATTGGTTTTAGATGGGCTTGAACCTTTACAAATTGTTTCAATACGCATGCAGCTAGCGGCAATATTTATACTGCCATTTTTTCTTAATAAGCTTAAAAAATACTCATTTCATGATCATGGGTTTTCATTTGTCTTAATTGGTATATTAAATACAGCACTGCCATTCACCTTATTTTCCTATGCATCCTTAAAACTTGGCGCTGGGTCTTTATCGATACTACAGGCAACTGTACCAATATTAACCGCTCTTCTATTATTCTCTCTGTATAGGAATGAATTCTCATTCAAAAAACTTGCTGGTGTTTTGCTTGGTTTTGCTGGACTTTTTGTGCTTGTAGGACCATCTAGCAGTTTAGACACATTCTCAGGTATTCTTTGTGTGGTGGCATCTATGTCATATGCAGTAGCCGGCATTTATTTAGCTAAAACACCAGAAAAATTGAGCAATTCATTTATTGGTATGGGTTCAATTATTGTTGGAGCGATAATAATGCTGCCATTTTTACTTAATTACACATCATCTCTCGACACAATATCTTCAACGTCCTGGTTGTATTTAGCACTATTAGGAATAATCAATACTTCCTTGGCCTATGTGATATTTATAAAATTAATTAAACGCATTGGTCCAATAAATGCTTCATACGTAACCTACTTTGTGCCCCTATCTAGCATTTCCCTAGGTATCATTTTTCTTGATGAAGTTATTACTACTACCCTTGTAATTGGCGCTTTAATGATATTATCAGGCGTTTTTCTATCAAATAAACAAGAAAATTAGCCAAATTTTCATTTTTTATATTGTTCGATACTATTTTTTGTGACAATATTGAAAGATTAACGCTATTTCTATTGCATTATTTGCATTAGTTATAGTCTAAACAGGAGGAATGTCGATGTCTTTTAAAGAGACGTTTAGATACGTTTTACTACTTACTTTACTATCCTCTGCAGCATTTGCCCAAGAAAGTGCTGAAGAAGAGGAAAGCTCATTAGCTGAAGAAGCTGAAGAGGTCGTTGTTACTGGATCAAGAATCAAAAGATCCAACTTTGAAACTAACGCGCCCGTTACAGTTATTACTTCAGAAGAAATTGAAAATAGAGGCTATACCAAGGCCGCTGAAGCTCTATTTGCCTTACCTTTTGTAGGCATTGGTGCAAGTAACTTTGGTGATAGTGCTTACGATGGTTCTGAAGATATTGGCCAGAACATTGGTGATAGCTTTGGTTTGGGAGCACAAAGAACACTTACACTTGTTAATGGTAAGAGATTTGTTGCTGGAAACTCCGCAATTGGTGGACTAGGTGGTGCTGTTGATACTAACAACATACCTAATGCATTAATTGAAAGAGTGGAAGTTAAATCCGTTGGTGGTGCGGCAGTATATGGTGCCGACGCTGTTGCTGGTGTTATTAACTTTATTCTTAAAGAAGACTATGAAGGCTTCGAGTTTTCATATGACTACAATTCCTTGCTAGCAGAATTTGAAGGTGCTGAAGAAGCATTTAGATCATTAATGGGTTTTAACTCTGCAGATGGCAAAGGAAACTTTGTTCTTTCATTGGAAATGACCAAAACACCAAGAATTGATGAAACAATGTTGCCATACAGACAAAATTACTTGTATAGAACAACATTAGTTGGTGCTGCTTATCCAGGTCAAAGTGGATTCTATCCAAACTATACTCTTTATGGTTTAAGCAAATATGGTTTTGCTAGCTGTGGAGCAGTGGTCTTATATAATAATGGTGCTGGACTATGTGATGATGGTTATGCATATCAGTTTGATAACAATGGTAACTTAGCTGTTGGTGTTCCAGGAGAAAAAACTGGTAATGCTGTTTGGTCAGTCGGCGGAGATGGTCTTTACCTTGACCAATATGGTTCATTTTCTAACGCTTACGATAGATACAATGCATCAGTTTTCTATACCTACAATATTTCAGACGATGTGAAATTTAAAACAGAAGTTTATTCTTCACAGTTTAAAACTTTCCCAACAGTAACACAGCCACAGTATCAATCAGGATTATTCGGTGGTACAGCTCAACCTCCAAAGCTGCCATTAGACTATCCTTATTTTTCTGATCAGGCACGTGAATTACTATCAACTTTAACAGTAGACGGTGAGCCAATTGATGGCGTATATGTCCAGTGGGCTCCGCTTAGCTGGGTTCCAAGACCTGTTAATGATAGTGCTACAACAAGTTTTAATTTCTCTCTTGAGGGCTTAGTTAGCTTTGCTAACAGAGATTTTGATTGGATAGCAGGCTACTCATTCGGTAAAAGTAGTGTATTGGCTACAGAGACCGATTATATAGATCCTAGATTCTTTGCCGCTATTGATGTTGGTGTTAACCCAGCAACAGGTGAAATTGACTGTAAATTTAACTACGTAGATAACTACGTAAATAGCTTATTTGTCACTCCTGTTTATGGTAATGCGTCACAAGATGGTGCCTTAGTATTGGGTAGTCCTGGTGATTGTGTGCCAGTTCAACCCTTTGGTTACTACACACCATCACAAGCACAACTTGATTACGTAACTGCTAATATTTTCTCCAATAATGAAATTAGCCAGATTGTCAGATTTGCTAACGTCCAAGGCACTTTATTTGATTTACCAGCAGGTGAAGTAAAAGGTCTAGTAGGTTTTGAAGGTAGGAAAGAATCTGTTGACTACAAAGTTGATGGTGGTTCCAAAGCTGCAATTTATAGAGCAGGCTATTCTGCAGATGTTAGTGGTGCATTCTCAACATCAGACGTTTTCTACGAGCTTTATGTTCCTGTTTTAGGTAATGGTTTTGGTGAGCTATCACTTGGTGGATTTAGCATACTTAAAGGTGTTGATCTTGAGTACTCTTACAGAGAGTTAGACAACAGCTTAGCAGGTGTTGATGAAGCAGATAACCTTGGTTTAAACCTAAGAATCAATGACGATCTAAGGTTTAGGGTCAATTCACAAAATGCTGTTAGAGCTCCATCTATGGGTGAGCTTTTCCAACCAGTTGTTGGAACAAGTAGCTTTGTGAGTGATCCATGTGACCAGAGTTTTATTGATTCAGGACCTAACCCTTCGGTTAGACGTGCAAACTGTTTAGCAGATGCCCAAGGTTTTGGTGTTGATATTACAAATTTTGAATCTTTTGCCAAGAATGCTTCAGTGCAAGGTTTAAGTGGTGGTAATATCAATCTTCAGAATGAAACAGCTGAGGCTCAAGGGTATGGAATAATCTTCCAGCCTAGCTGGGTTCCTGGCGAACTATCTTTGGCTGTAGATAAAATCATCATCGATATTTCTGATGCGATTACATCTTATACACCAACACAGATCATGAATGCTTGTTACGATTCTGAAAGTTTCCCTAACAATCCATTCTGTGGTCAGTTCTTCAGAGGAGCTGATTTCCAACTTCTTAGAGGAGCAGGTGAAACTGCATATATAGCTGGTCAGGTAAACGCTGCTATATTTGAATATGAAGCAACTATTTCAGAACTTAACTATGCAAACTCAGTTGGTGATTTCGCTAATCTTGCATTTGGTTGGTTAGGAGCTGATTTTGCTGATAATTACGGATACTTTAATCTTAATGTTAAGCACATTTACAACGAAAAGGATCTATTCTCAGCAACAGGTACAGATATCAACGACAATACCGGTGAATTTGGTACCAATGCTAGAAATCAGTTTTACACACAGTTACAACACTTTTATGGTTCTTTTGTTTCCTATGTTGATGTCTTCTACTACGGTGAAGGTAAATTCGACAACGATTGGGATTACAGTGCGCAACCAGATAAGTATGTTAATACTATAGATGGTTCATATCTGCCTAACAATATTGAAGGCTGGTATATGGTCAATGCTGGTGTCAATTTTGATGCTTCTGATCTAGGTTTAGAAGGATTAATTCTAAGATTAAGAGTTAACAACCTGCTAGACTGGGAAGCAACATCAGTGTGGCATAGAAACCAACTTAGAGATGGTGGAACTGGTGCTAACTATGGTAGTGCTAGTGGTGAAGGAGGGGTGATTGCTCAAAGATTATCCTTCGGTTTCAACTACAAGTTCTAGCATTAACTTGTTAAAGGTGAGAACATGTTTACCCTTTGAAAGTTAATATTCTCAAACCTTTAAAAATAGGGCCCTGAAAAGGGCCCTTTTCTTTTGGCGCGCCCGGGAAGACTCGAACTCCCGACCCTCTGGTTCGAAGCCAGATACTCTATCCAACTGAGCTACAGGCGCTAATATCCAGATGCTTGTCCATCTTTTCTGCTTTCAGATGCACCAAAGTATACGCCATCTTTAAGCATAATCGCTTGGTATCCACCAAAGCTGCCTTTGTCGTATTTTAGTTTATGACCCATCTTAAGCAATTGATCCCTTGTTGATTGAGAAAAACCATTCTCAAGGCTTATGTAGCCTCCATCGAGCATAATTTCTCCAGTAGGTTGAGAAGATCCAGCATGTCTTATTCTTGGTGCATCACCAGCTTCTTGTAAGTTCATGCCAAAATCAATGAGATTAATAACTATTTGAGCATGTCCTTGTGGCTGCATCGCTCCGCCCATTAAACCAAAAGATATAAATGGCTCATCGTTTTTGGTGATAAAGGCTGGAATAATGGTGTGAAAAGGTCTCTTTCCGCCAACCAGTGAATTTCTATGATTTGGATCAAGACTAAACATTTCACCTCTGTCCTGCAACATGAAGCCAACACCTTTTGGCACCATCCCTGAACCCATTCCTCTGTAGTTGCTTTGAATTAAAGAAACCATATTGCCATCTTTATCTGCAACAGTTAGATAGATGGTATCGCCGTTTTCAAGACCTGCATTATAGCTATCTTTAGCTTGCTTTGGATCAATGAGTTTTAGACGCTCTTGTGCGTATGGTTTGGAGATTAATGTTGAGGTTGGAATGTCTGCAAAATTTGGATCTGCATAATAGTAAGCTCTGTCTTCAAATGCTAATTTTTTTGCTTCTGTAAACAGATGCACATATTCTGCTGAATCAAGTTCCATTGATGGAATATCATAGTTTTCTAGAATATTTAAAATTTGTAGTGCTGCGATCCCTTGACCGTTTGGTGGCAATTCCCAGACATCGTAACCTCGATAATTTGTCGATACAGGATCAATCCATTCAGGAATAAAATTTGCTAGATCTTCAACTGATAATAGACCGCCTTGTTCTTGAATAAAGGTTGCCATATTTTCTGCAATATCACCTTTATAAAAAGCCTCTCCGTAAGTATTGGCAATCTGTTTGTAGGTATTGGCCAATGCAGGGTTTTTGAAGACTTCACCTTTTTTTGGTGTAGCTCCATTTTTCATCCAAACATCAGCAAAGTTTGGGTAGTCCTTAAATCTCTTGCTTGACCCATCAAGGTAATAAGCAATCAATTCAGTGACAGGAAAGCCATTCTCAGCATAGTTTATAGCACTGGAAAATAAGCTCTTAAAATTTTTGCGACCAAATTTTTTATGTAATGCTGTCCATCCAGCCACTGCTCCTGGAACTGTCACAGGCAAAGGCCCATATGCAGGAATCTTTTCTAAACCTTGGTCTTTTACAAAATCTATAGTCATCGCCTGAGGAGAAGGGCCCGATGAATTGAGGCCATACAACTGTTGTGTTTCTGTATCCCAAACAATTGCGAATAAATCACCACCAATACCGCAACCTGTAGGTTCAACTAACCCTAAAACTGCATTGGCTGCAATGGCAGCATCTATGGCATTGCCACCTTGTTGCAAGATATCAATTGCAGCCTGTGTTGCTAATGGATGGCTTGTTGCTGCCATGCCATTTTCTGCAATAACTTCTGATCTGCTAGCAAACGGTAAACCAGTTATTCTGTCGTAACCACTTAACATGTTTAAAAATAATAAGATTAAATAAATTGTATTTCTCATAGGGCTATATTAATAGCTTATGCTAAGGATTTAAAAGTTATCCCAATCTTATTTTGTTAAATAAGATAAAAGAAGCCAGACTAAAACTGATAATATTGGAAAAAATTAATGGCTTGGAGCCTAATAGCAAGCCATAAATTAACCACAATAAAATTCCCAAGGTTGTAGTTACAAACATTGCCAGTGAAATATCTTTAGTTGACTGAGTTTTATGTATTTTTATAGCTTGAGGTAGGAAAGCAAATGTTGTTAAAGACGCTGCAGCAAAACCTACTAATTCTACATAATTCATGATGACGTTAACTTCTTGTATTCAGATGGAGCTATGTTCTTATGCTTATTAAAAGCTCGCACAAAAGTGCTATAGGTTTCAAACCCACATTCAGCTGATATGACTTGCAGTGATTTATTGCCGGCAATCAATTGTTTACAACTTTCTTGTACTCTAAATTCATTTAGATAGTCTTTAAAATTTTTATTCATCTTAGATTTAAAATATCTACTGAAGGAAGATGGAGTCATGAATGCTATTTCTGCCACATCTTCGAGATGTATGTTTTTAAAATAGTTTGTTTGAATGTATTCAGTTACTTTATTCAGTCTATTGTCAGAGGATTTATTTTTTTCTTCATAGTTTAAAAAATTAACTGTAGACAATATCTCAGCTTTTGTTGCATTCTCTGGCTGAGTAATTTGTTCAAGCAGCTCTAAAATTTTACAGATAGTCATTATTGGCGACATTGATTTGTATCCTGTTAGTGCTTGTATCTGTGAGCAGTAAAAATCTTCAATCAAAATTCCTTTGCTAGTGTCTTTAAGAAATGAATTTATTAGGTTAAATTCTGAACCAAGATTTTCGAGGATTTCAGCCTTGAACTGAAAAAATATAAATTCAGCTTGTGCACCCTCTTTATCTACATGAAAGTCATGTGGTATGTTGTTGCCGCAGATGTAAAGATCGCCTGGTTTAAAGTTGCCAATATTATCACCTATTTGCCTAATGCCTGTCCCAGCAATAACGTATAAGATTTCAATTTCAGGATGGTAATGCCAGTAGGGTGCTTTTTTTGGTAGAAATTGGTGTTCTATGTACACGGATGAAAGACCAATTTTATTTTCTGGTATTACTTCTAGAAATGGAATCGATCTTTGCATATTTAAACTTTACTTTATTTTATATTGCAAAAATATGCAATTTTAACGTATATAAATGCAATATAGAAATTATATAAAGATAAAATATGCAATAAATATGTATAAAATTGAACACCTTCACTCTGAAATTTTCAATAAAATTTTAACTATATAACTTCGTGGGGGAGATATGACATTATTAAATTCGTATTTGAAGGTAATCTTCAAATACATTCTATTTATTACGCTTTTGTTTTCTACCAATGTATTCGCTCAAGATGCAGAGGATGAGACAGATGAAGAAGAAACAATTGAAGAAGTTGTTGTCACAGGTTTTAGAGCTAGTTTAGAAAGCTCTATTGCTACAAAGAAAAACAACTCTTCTGTAGTTGAGGTAGTTACTGCTGAGGACATAGGCAAGTTACCTGATGTAAGTATTGCTGAATCTATTGCTAGACTACCAGGACTTACTGCTCAGAGACTTAACGGTAGGGGTCAGGTCATAAGTGTGAGAGGACTTTCTCCAGACTTTACTACTGCTCTATTGAATGGTCGTGAACAAGTTAGTTCTAGTAATAATAGAGGTGTTGAATTTGATCAATATCCTTCAGAACTTATACAGCAAGTAGTGATTTACAAGACACCTGATGCTTCATTAGTTGGACAGGGTATGGGCGGTACAGCAGATCTCAGAACTATCAGACCAATGGATGTATCCGAAAGAAGAGTCGTATTCAATGCTAATTTTATGCAACCATCGCTCGGTGCCTTAAATGCAGGAACTGAAGATCAGGGTATGAGATATAGTGTTTCAGTTGTAGATAAAGTTAGTGATAAATTTGCTTATGCAATTGGTATTGCTGACATGCAAACACCTACACAAGCCAATAAGTTCCAAGCTTGGGGATACCCAAATATTGGTGAAAATGGATGTCCAGACTATGCATGCGGTAACGGTCCAGATGTGACTGACAATTTCATCATAGGTGGAGTAAAGCCATATGTAATGTCAAACAACCTTGAGAGAAAGGGTATGATGGCAATTCTTCAATTCAACGATGATTATGGTATGGAACATACCATTGATATTTATCAATCAGAGTTTCTTGAAGAGCAAATTATTAGAGGTATTGAGTTTCCATTAGCATGGGGCTGGTGGGGATCAGGTACAGCAGTTCAACCAGGTTTTACCATAGAGAATGGATTGGTTACTAGCGGAACCTTTAATAACGTAAAAGGTGTTATTAGGAACGATCTTAATCAAAGAGATGCTGAAGTCGGATCATTTGGTTGGAATACAAAATTGAATCTACGTGATGGTTGGGAAGGTGAATTTGATTACTCATTAAATAGAGTTGATAGAATTGATACTGTTCTAGAGTTAAATTTTGGTACATCAAGTGGTGGTGGTAACGGACCATTTGATACCATGGGCTTCATCAACGACAGCACAGGATTAAGATTCACAAGCTCAGTTATCGACTATGCAGATCCAAATGTTGTCTTCCTGGCTTCTGCACAAGGTTGGGGTGGTACTGGAGTCCCGGGGTCACTACGTGAATTTGGTCAAGTTGGTTATGAAAAATCACCAGACATTAACGATGAACTATCTGCTGTAAGATTTAATATTGCTAAAGACATTTCATTGGGTATGTTTTCAAGAGTTGAATTTGGCTGGAATATTTCTGAAAGAACAAAAGATTTCTTCATTGATGAATATTTCTATGCCCCATTAGGTGGTCAGCCAAATATACCAATACCTTCTGAATTTATTGTTGGTTCAACAGCATTGGAATTCTTAGGTATTCCAGGCATGCTGAGTGTCGACCCATTAAATTTTGTAAACAACAGTGGGTTAATAGTTCGGGAACCTAATACAGACGATGATGTGGTCATTAAAAATTGGGATGTATCAGAAGCAGTTAGAACTATCTATACAGAGCTTGATGTTGATACAGGAGTGTTAGGTGTGCCTGTGATGGGTAACGTGGGATTAGCTTATGTCAGCACATCCCAAGGTTCTACTGGAGACGCCATTACAGACGATGAATCTCTAAGTACAGTTGTTGTTGGTGGTTCAAACTATGGTGAGCTTTATCCTTCAATGAATTTAACATTCATGCTGAGTGATAATGACTACTTAAGATTTGCTGCTGCAAAAACTAGAGCTAGACCAAGAATGGATGAAATGAACTCCACAAAAAGCTTTGGTTACAACCCAGCAAATGCTGCGATTACTGATATTAATCAGAGTCCATGGAGTGGGGGTGGTGGAAACCCAAACCTTAAGCCATGGGAAGCAGTTGCGATTGATGTGTCATATGAGCATTACTGGGGCAATCAAGCTTATGTAGCATTGGCTTACTGGACAAAAGACCTTGAGAATTATATTTACAATCAACCGGAAATATTTGATTTCTCTGGGTTCCCATACACTGGAGCAGTGGAGCCAGCCACAAGGCTTGGTTTAGTTTACACACCTCAGAATGCTGAAGGTGGTGAAATTAATGGATTTGAATTTACAGCCTCAATGCCACTAAATATGGTGACATCTTTATTGGATGGGTTTGGTGCTGTAGTGACATATTCAGGCACTGACAGTGAAATTGAATTATATGGTCCCGGATCAGGTACAGCAATTCCTGGTTTATCTGAGGATGTTTATAATTTTACCCTTTACTATGAAAAAGAGGGTGTTCAAGCAAGAGTAAGCAACCGATACAGATCTGACTTCTTAGGTGAGGTATCGGGTTTAATTGGAACTGGAAGAGAGTATCAGACAGTACAAGCTGAAAATGTTGTCGACGCTCAATTTGGATATGTCTTTGGAGGCGATCAGCTAGATGGCTTGACTATTTACGTCCAAGGACAAAATTTAACAGACCAAGAATTTGTAGTTTTTGAAGGTGGTGATTCAAGAAAAATCAGAAACTACGAAGTATATGGAAGAAGCATAACTTTTGGCTTTAACTATAAATTCTAATCTGTTTATTTAGAATGCAAGCCCCACTTGCTTGTTCTAAATAGGACTGCCCTTCGGGGCAGTCATTTTTTGGAGACTTACATTTAATGAAAAATAAAATTTCTATCTTCCTTATTGTCATATCATCGATATTGTTTAGTGATAGCTTTGAAGTAAATTCACCAGATAAGAATTTAAAATTTAAAATAACAAATGACAACGGGAGTATCGTTTACTCAATACATAAAGATAATGAAACTATAATCAATAGTTCAAGTCTTGGTTTTATGTTTGCTAATAAACCAGACTTTTACCAAAACCTATTTTTATCAAATAGCTCAACTTCATCATTTTCCGAAACATGGGAGCAGCCTTGGGGTGAAAACAGATATGTGCTTAACAATTACAATGAACTTGCTGTAGACATCACTGACACTAATAACAGAACCATTACATTTCGTGTAAGAGCTTATAACGAAGGTATTGGGTTTAGATATGAGTTTCCTAAATCTTTTGTAGGAGATGAATTAATTATTCAAGATGAGTTAACTTCATTTAACGTCAACAAACCAAAACCTAATAATGTTTGGTGGCTAAAGGCATATCAAAAAGATAGATACGAATATCGATATTCACAAAACTCAATTGATGATGTTGATGCCTCTCATACACCATTGACCTTAAAAACAGATCACAATAATTACATAAGCATTCATGAAGCTTCGTTATTAGATTATTCAAGCATGGTACTAAGAGGTGATGGGCAAGGTTCATTGTCGGCAGAATTGGTGGCTGCTTACGATGGCACAAAATCAAAACATTACTCATCATTCGTAACACCATGGAGAACCATTCATATCACAGATAATGCGGTTGATTTAGTTAACTCAATGATGATTCTTAACCTTAATGAACCCAATCAGCTTGGTGATGTGAGCTGGGTTGAGCCTGGAATATACATGGGTATATGGTGGGGCATGCATATTGGTGAAAATACTTGGAGTACCGGTGAGAAGCTTGGTGCTACCACAGATGAAATGTATCGATATATTGATTTTGTATCAGAACATGGTTTGGATGGATTGTTGGTAGAAGGTTGGAATATTGGTTGGGATGGCAACTGGATAGAAAATGGCCCGCTGTTTAAATTTGACCAAACAACAGATTTTTTTGATATGCCAAGCATTGCAGAATATGCTGAGAAAAAAGGTGTTAACTTGGTGATGCATAATGAAACCTCTGGACATGTACCTAACTATGAAGAACAGATGGATGCAGCATATGATTTTCTTGAAAAATATGGCGTTAATCATTTAAAAACTGGTTATGTGGGTTTTGCAAATGGTTACCCTTTTCTTGGTAAAGAAACTGCACGTCCTGGCGAGACCGGTGAGTATGTTTACGAATGGAATCATGGCCAAAAAATGATAAATCACTTCACAAAGTCAGTAATCGAGTCAGCAAAAAGAAAGATTGCATTAAATGTACATGAACCTATCAAACCTACTGGTTTAAGAAGAACCTTCCCTAACATGATGACTAGAGAGGGAGTCAGAGGTCAAGAATACAATGCATGGTCTGATGGCAATGATCCTCAGCATACAACTATTTTGCCATTTACTAGAATGCTGGGTGGGCCAATGGATTTTACTCCAGGAGTTTTTGATGTGTGGTTCAAGGGTGAAGACGATCCATCAAGAATAAGAACTACAGTAGCAAAGCAGCTAGCATTGATGGTTGTACTTTATAGCCCATTACAAATGGCTGCTGATTTGCCAAGAAATTATGCCAAGAGACTTGATGTATTTCAGTTTATTAAAGATGTGCCATCAGATTGGGAAGAGTCGATAGCTTTGGATGGTGAAATTGCAGATTTTATCGTTATGGCTAGACGTCAAAAAAATTCAGAGAATTGGTTTATCGGAGGCATAACTGACGAAAACTCAAGAAAATACACCTTAGATTTTAGTTTCCTTGGTGATGGTGATTATGAAGCTATTGTCTACAAAGATGGTAAAAATGCCGATTGGTCATCGAATCCATTTCCAGTAGATATTGAGAAATATAGTGTTAATAAAAAATCAACTTTACCACTGCAAATGGCTAATGGTGGAGGTTTTGCTATTAGTGTCTTTAAAAAATGAGATTTATTTATTTATTAATTAGCTTATTTATTTCATTAAATGCCTTTACTAGCACGCTCAATGAACGACCTATTGAAGAAGAAACCCTCTACTTTGTATTAACGGATCGCTTTTATAATTCAGACTCATCTAATGATAAGGGTGGTTTGGGTGGTAATAGATTGGAACATGGGTACGATCCATTTGATAAAGGTTTTTTCCATGGAGGCGATCTAAAAGGCCTGGAAGCAAAACTTGATTACATAAAAGACTTAGGTGCTACTGCTATATGGTTAGCACCTATATTCACTAATAAAGTTGTGCAAGGGCCAAAGGGCATGGAATCAAGCGCTTACCACGGCTACTGGATAACAGATTTTTATAATGTTGACCCTCATTTTGGAACAAATGATGAATTTAAATCATTTGTTAAAGCTGCACATGCCAAAGACCTTAAAGTAATAATGGATATTGTTATAAACCATACAGCAGACGTAATAAAGATCAGAGAATGTGGAGATTACACAGTAGAAGAGTATAAATACTGCAATTATCAGTACTTTGCTGATGCTCCAAATGGATCAAAGGAACGTTACACGCCATTTATTTTACCAGGAGAGCCGACCAAAAACCCCAAAGAGCTTAATGACCTCTCCTTGTATAACAACAGGGGAGACTCAAATTGGTTTGGCGAAGGTGCAATATATGGAGACTTCTCTGGGCTGGATGATCTAGATACAACGAATCCAAAAGTAATGGAAGTAATGTTAGACATCTATAAATATTGGATTGAGGAGTTTGATGTTGATGGTTATCGCATCGATACAGCACGACATGTCAACGATGAATTTTGGGCGCCATTTTTAACAGAAATTTATGACCATGCCACAAAACTTGGGAAAAATAATTTTTACATCTTTGGAGAGGCATCGTATTTAACACCGGATTCACTTGCTGCTTATCAGAGAAGATCTGAGTATACTCATTTGCTTGACTTTCCCTTCTCAAGAGCTGCAATAGAGTATTTTCTTGGCAACATGACTGCAGATGCTTTTCAGGAAATTTTTACCGTAGATTCAATTTATCTAGGCGGGCAAGCTGTTGTAAATCAATTCCCAATTTATATAAGCAATCACGATCACGGCAGACTGGGATATTATCTTCAAAATTCTGATCAATTTACTAAAGAGGAAGTATTGGCCAAACTTGTTATTGCTAACGCCTTGATGTTTACAGTACGCGGAGTGCCAACCATATACTATGGAGATGAGCAGGGCTTTACTGGCGATGGTGGAGATAAAGATGCAAGAGAAGATATGTTCCCTTCAAAAGTTTCTATTTACAACGATAATATTTTGGCGGGCGGTGGAACCACAGAAGAAGACAATTTTAATTCAGAACACCCTTTGTTTAAGTACATTAAATACTTAGCAAATATTAGATCAACATCAAAGGCTCTAAAATATGGCAAACAAGAAACTCTTTTCGCATCAAATGTAGATGGGCTATTTGCTTACTCAAGATACCTTGAAGACGAAGAAGTGCTAGTCGTGATTAATAATTCAAATAAAGCATGGAAGGGCAACCTATCCTATAGAAATAAGCTTTCTAAAATTACCAACTTGTATGGAGAATGCGCTCAGAATATTGATGCAGAATCTAGGCTATTAAAAGATATAGTGGTGCAACCACTAAGTTTTGCCATATGCTCATTAAATTAGATCGATATTTTTTTCTGTTAATTTTTTTGAGTATGATTTCTTATGCTCAAAAGGTTTCTTATGGCTTCATTGAAACAATAGATTTTAAATCTAATTTTATTGCGCCAAGACAAATTTATATCTTCAAACCTACAAATGCTGAACCGACATCAGCAACAAAAGTGATACTTATGCACGACGGCCAACATTTATTCGATGCTTCACATACATGGAATAACCAATCTTGGGAAGTAGATGAAACAGCTAGACATTTAGCTAGTGATGGTGTGGACAATTTTATAGTAATTGGAATTGATAATTCAGAGTTACGCTGGAATGAATACTTTCCTCAAGATGCTGACAACCAAAACCAGTTTAAAGATTTATATGCTAATAATTATCTAAAATTCCTTATCAAAGAATTAAAGCCTTTTATCCAAAAACGTTTCACAGAAGTAACAAGTAATTCTGACTTCTATATGATTGGTTCAAGCATGGGCGGTTTAATATCTTTGTATGGCCAAATTAAATATCCAAATGAGTTTAATGGTTTTGCTGGACTATCAACCCACTGGCTTGGGTTGACTGGAGAAAATAAAGATTACGATCAAGCTTGGTCTATGATTGAATTATATTTATCTCAAAACATAACTAGTCTAGCCAATAAGAAAGTCTACCTTGATAGAGGTACAGAGACATTAGATAAGCACTATGAGCTGTACCAAAAGCAGGTCGATCAACTGATAAGCGATTATGGTGAAGCGAACTATAAATCTTTAACTTTTGAAGGCCACAAACATGAAGAATCGTCATGGGCTAGCAGATTAAGTATTCCTATAAAGTTTTTAATTGATTCTTAAACCTGTGGTGCGCCTGGGAAGATTCGAACTCCCGACCTCTTGGTCCGTAGCCAAGCGCTCTATCCAGCTGAGCTACAAGCGCACACTTAGATTATAATTACAAAATATAAAATCTCTAGAAATGAAAGTAATTATTGGCGGAGCAGGCATTACAGGATTAGCTGTCGGCGCCTATTTAGAAAAAAAAACAATTGATTACAAAATTTTTGAACGATCAGATAGCAGCAGCAACTCCACAACAGCCATTCAATTAGCTTCTAATTGTCATTTTGTTTTACAGGAACTTAATCTTTTAGATGACATAAAAAATCTATCTATACAGCGATCAGCGCTTAATGTTTATTCGGAAGATAGATATTTAACAAAAATCTCAGTCACTAATTCTTCTAATGAAGGTACTTTGTTTATTAGACGAAAGGACCTACTTTCAACTATTGCTTCTTTGATACCAAGGGACAAAGTATATTATTCGAGCACAATAGAAAATATTTCTTCAAACCAGCATAATGTTGATGTTGCAATTAACAATAAACAACTGACATCAGATCTATTTGTAGGTTCTCTTGGCCAACAATCTTCAGAAGCATCAGATTTAACAAAAACCAACACCATCGCGTGTTGGGGTATATCGGATATCAGTGAAGGCATTTTTCAAGAATTTAATAATTTTTTGTTTAGTGGTTTACATTTGGTTACATATCCTCTTACCGATGATCAAACAGCATTCACCTTGGTATTCGATAGCACCAAGCATCAAGTCCCAATAAATGATATATCCTCAGAGGCGCTCAATCTGATTACCAAAAATAAATTTAGCAGTCTCTTTGATAGTTCTGGTCCATTAATAACAAAACACATCTATACATCTAAAGAAAATACATGGGGTTCAAAGAGAATTATTAATATTGGGGATGCTGCTCATACTTTGACCCCTCATTTAGCTCAGGGCGCAGCACAAGGCCTTATAGACGCTGCTTTTTTAAACTTAAACATTAATGATGAAAATATTCACGATTGTTTTCTTAAAAGAAATCAATTGCTCAATAAATTAAGGTCCGAAGCCAATGCTAATAAATTTAGATACCAGCTAGGCCAACCATTCAAGCTATTGAGAAATCTTTATTTAAAACTACATAATCCTAACTACAGTTGGTTATTCGATAGTAAATATGAACTTAAGCATTAATCTTAATAAAATTGCACTGCTTAGAAATGCGAGGGGTGAAGACAGTCCCTCATTACTATATTTTGCCAATCAAGCACTAAAACATGATATTGCGGGTCTAACTTTGCACCCACGACCAGACCTAAGACACATCAAGCCTGATGATGTTTATTTGCTTAAAAAAATTGTTGAAGACGAAGGAAAATTATTGAATATTGAGGGCAATCCTCTTGAAGCAAAGACAGGTAATTTTCCTGGATATTGTGAAATAATAGAAGAGGCAAAACCGTATCAAGCAACACTGGTACCAGATGATTCTAGTCAAATTACCTCAGATCATGGCTGGCAGAGTTCACAAAAAGATCTTTTAACCAGTTGTGCAGCAAGAATTAAACCAAATGTTGCTGTGCTAAGTATATTTGTTGATTCCGATACTGAAAATTTAGCAGAGCTGATATCATCAGATATTAATGCCATAGAAATATTTACTGGCCCTTATGCCAAAGCCTTTGCAACAGGCAACCAGAATCTAATTGATGATGAACTAAGAAGAATAGAGAAAATTTCACTGCAGGCTAAAGACCTTGGTTTACAGGTAAATGCTGGCCATGATTTAGACCTTAATAATCTTAAACCATTGGTTAAATTAAAGTTAATCGATGAAGTTTCAATTGGTCATGCCATAATAGGTGATTCATTAATAAACGGATTTAATACAACAATTAATAACTATCTGGAGATCATAAATGGATAAAGTTACAGCCGATATAAAAGAACAAATTGATTCAAACAAAGTATTAGTTTTCATGAAAGGTTCTCCGTACCAACCTCAGTGTGGTTTTTCTGCCAAGGTTGCACAGATACTATTTTCTTATGACGTTGAATTTAGTTATATCGATGTGTTGGAATTTCCAGAAGTAAGACAAACCTTACCATCCATTTCAAATTGGCCAACCTTCCCACAGCTTTTTGTAGATGGGGAACTAATTGGTGGTTGCGATATTGTGACAGAACTTCATGAATCCGAAGAGCTCAAAGATATCTTAAGCTGATTTAATTTGGCTTTGTAAGAAGTTTTCTTTGCCAACTTTATCAACAAGAGCCAGTTGGGTTTCAAGATGATCAACGTGTTCTTCTTCACTTTCTAGAATCTTTTGCAGCAGGTCTCTCGAGACAAAATCTTTAACGCTCTCGCAATGTTTGATCGCTTCCTTGAGGTCAGGAATAGCTTCATGCTCAAGTTTTAAGTCATTGGATAAAACCTCCACAGGTTCTTCAGCAATGTATAAAGCCCCAAGATCTTGTAAGTTGGGCAAGCCCTCTAAAAATAAAATTCTTTGAATTAATTTATCGGCATGTTGCATCTCATCCATCGATTCTGAATATTCGTACTCAGCAAATTTATCCAAACCCCAGTCAGACAACATTCTAGAATGGAGGAAGTACTGGTTAATTGCTCTTAATTCGTTGTACAGAATTTTGTTTAGGTGTGCGATAACTTTGTCGTTTCCTTGCATAGTGAATTTATATTGTTAATGGAGTTAAAAATCAAGCAAATAACGAATTTTGCTAATGATACTCATTCTTATTTACACAAGCGCTTAAGTATTTAAATCTGTTAAGCATTAAATCTTCCTTGATGCTTAACAATTCTTAAGAGATAGGACAGTTTTTTTTAAATATTATGTCTTTTTTAAACCTATCAGGAAAAACATGATTAATTTTCAAGTAAAAACCAAAGTATTTATGCTTATGTTTATTTATCTAGCATCGGCATATGCAGATGATGTGTTGCCATTGGTAAGTGGCAATATAATTGATCAGGAAAATGGTGAATCTCTTCCATATGCAAAAGTAAGCATAAAGGAAACAAATAGAATAACTACAGCCAATCAAGATGGATCATTTACCATGCTAAATATTCCAGCTGGGTCCATCCTGATTGTTAATAAATTAGGTTACAAAGGCAAAGAAATTGCTATTGATCAAAATTCTAAATTTCTCACGATTTATTTAAATAAACAACTTAGCAATAACTCCATAGAAGAAATTATAGTATTAGGTGGATCAAACTCAAATATGGAGCAGCTTTCGGGGATAAGTCAATTATCTGTATCCCCAGAACTTACTCGATCATTACCAAATCTTGGTGAACAGGATATCTTTAGATCATTGCAGCTCCTGCCAGGAGTGTCTGGTTCAAATGAAAGCTCATCAGGTCTAGCTGTTCGAGGAGGAACTATTGATCAGAATCTTGTTTTATTTGATGATTTTACTGTTTACCATGTTGATCATGTTTTTGGATATTTCAGCGCTTTTAATACTAACGCAATAAAGGATGTGCAGCTTTATAAAGGTGGTTTTGGAGCAAAATATGGTGGCCGTTTGTCAAGCGTTGTTGATATTACAGGGAAGGATGGAAATACAGAGCAATCTAATATAGGCGTTAATTGGAGCTTATTAAGTACCAATGCTTTGTATGAACAGCCATTTGCCGATGGTGCAGGTTCACTAATCTTAACAGGCCGCAGGTCCTATCAGAGTGATTTTTATGATGACATTCTTGAATCTATAACAGGCTCAAATCAGAATGCACAGACAGGAACCTCTTCGCCTGGTCAATTTGCCTTGGGTAGATTTACCACAGAACCAGAATCTTACTTTTATGATGTAAATGCCAAGCTTACATATCGATTTCCAAACAACGATAAATTTACCATTAGTTTTTACAATGGAGCAGATGAATTAGATAATTCACGCAACGTCGAAGGTGATGTTAATTTAGATCTATTATGTGACATTTTTGGTGGGAATGGCCCATTTGGTGGTCAATTTTGTGAGGAGGATGAGTTTAGTTTTGCCGTTGATACAGTTGATCTCAGCGAATGGGGCAATACAGGCATAAGTGCAAAATTCTTGCATAGTTGGAATGAAAGACTTGATACAAATTTTATTATATCGGGTTCTACTTACTTCAGTTATCGAGATAGATTGATTGATTCACAAGTTGTTTATGATGAATCAAGTGATGATCCAACTACAGGCCAAACTAGTAGCAATGAAGACAATAAGCTAAATGATCTTGCTTTAAAAATAGAAAATGACTTTTATTTAAATCAGTGGAATTTATTAAGTTTTGGATTACAAATCAATCAACAGAATATTGATTTTTCTCTCATACAGAATGATGAGCTCATTTTAGAAAATGAAAATGAAGCAATTACTTCATCAATTTACCTTGAGAATGAAATTACTGTAGACAGACTGAAAATTATCCCTGGTTTCAGAACCACCCACTATAGTATTAATGATGAAATTTATAATGAACCAAGATTTTCTCTAGCTTATGAACTAAATGAATCAACACAGCTTAGAGCAGGATTTGGTGATTATCATCAATTTGCATTAAGCGTATCTAGACAAAGCATTCAAGAGGGGCCAAGGAATTTTTGGACACTTGCTGATGGAGAAGCGATTCCTATTAGTAAGGCACGACATTATATACTTGGAGCAACTAAATATTTTGGTGAATATGACTTTAGTATGGAGTTCTTTCATAAAGAATATGATGGACTATCAGAATTTATTGAACGTTCTGTACCTATACTAAATGAGGAGGGTACAGGATTAATCCTTACACTGGAGCAGGAATTTCAAACTGGATCTGGAACAGCTTCTGGGATTGAGCTATTCGTACAAAAAAATATAGGTAATCTTACGGGTTGGTCTGGATATACATTTAGTGAAGTAAAATATGATTTTCCAACTGTATCAAATAAAACATATTTTGCTGATCAAGATACAACTCATGAATTTAAAAATGTACTAATGTACGAATGGAATGATTGGAATTTTGCAACAACTTTTATATATGCAACAGGTCGACCTTACACAGAAGTTTTAGGAGTTATTGAGGATACATTTCCAACTGCATTTGAAGTAGGTGAAAAAAATGCAGAACGTTATGATCCTTATCATAGGCTTGATCTATCAGCTACATATAGCTTTGAGATGTTTGGTGGGGATGGTACTGCAGGATTCTCTATATTTAATTTTTATGACCGTAAAAATGATTGGTATACAGAGTATGATGTCATAGAAGGCGAAATTCTTGAAACAGAAGTAAAATATCGTGGATTTACACCAAGCCTATATGTAAGTTGGAACAAATCATTTGATACTCTTTACTAAGTAGACATATTCTAATCTCTTAATTGGTTTCTATTTAGGGTCCTTATCGAGATATTCTTTTAAACTTTATAAATAGGCAACGTTAGTTTTACCATAAAACCTTCGTTATGACTCAAAGCAACAACTTTTCCCTTGTGGAACTCCGCAATTTGCTTCACCAATGATAGACCAAGTCCGAAACCTCCAGTTTGTCTATTGCGTGATGAGTCAACTCTAAAAAATGGTTCAAAGATATTCTTAAGATCACTATCGCTTACCCCATTGCCTTGATCTAATATATCTATATGACAATGATCATCACAAACTGAACATCTTAGACATATTTCACTATTTTTTGGGGAATGACGTACTGCATTACTAATAAGATTATCTAATGCTCTATCTATCAATAACCTTACAACTTTAAGATTTATATTTTGCCACTTTTTACCTTGCACCTTGATAACAATATTTTTTGATTGAGCTAAAATTTGTGACCTATCAATCAAATCACAAATAACATCTGATAATGAAATGTTTTCAATTTTTTGCGAATTTGCTGGACGATCAAAATGAGATAAGTGTAGTAGATCCTGAACAAGTTGATTAATTATTGTTACTTCACTTTTAATCTGCTCCAATGATCTTTCATCATTTGTATCTAACTGCAAAGTTTCAGTAGCTAGTTGCAATCTTGCAAGTGGAGTTCGAACTTCATGTGATACATCTCTTAAGAACTCTTTTTGTTTTTTCAACAACTCGTGTATTTTCATGCCTGATAACTGAAGTTGTCGTGCTAACTCTCCTATTTCATCTTGGCGTTGAATTATTTTTTTATCAATCTTGGTTAAAAAATCTCCTTCTCCCTGTAAATTGCTTGCTAATGCTATATCTTGAATTGGCCTTACAGTTTTAGCTGCTAAAAACCAAGCAATAAAACTGGATATAACTAAAGCTGCAAGTAAAACAATATATAAGCCAAATCTTTTAAAAAGTGTCCATATAGGTGCTGGTGAATTGAAGTGAAAGATCAAAGAGTACAATTTTTTATCATCTGTCTCTATTCTTCGTGTAAGTACTGGTTGTTGGGATGAAGACCTACTATCGAGATTTAAAATTTCTGTTGGGAGAGTGCGTCCTAGAACATCGCCCCCTAAAGAATTGAGTAAATAAATATCGCCAAATTCACTTATTTGAGATTCAAGCAAAATGGCCTCTAAATTCCCATTTTTATTTAGTGTAGATTCTATCTCTCTTACAAGTGATTGAATTGGATAGCTTGGACGTCCTTCTATTTCTGAAAAAGAAACATATCTAGACCATTGATTCATCAAAGCTATACTAGTAAAGAAGGTTCCAATAATTGCAATTATTAATGCGAGCCAAAATGTAAAAATTAGATTAGGCTTCATTTAGTAAGTACATAACCTTTCCCTCTTTTGGCTATGATTCTATTTCCTTTATTAGGGTGTGGACCTAGCTTCCTTCTAATATTGCTAATATGTACATCTAAGCTTCTATCTTCTAGTGTCATATCACGATTCAGAGCATGATTGTAAAGATAATCCCGAGATAAGTAATTATCCTCAGCATTAAGCAAAAGTAGCATAATTTGAGATTCGACATCTGTAAGATTTATAGTTTTTTCACCAATTCGAACCATTGATTGATTTCGATATAGCTCAAGGTCATCTAAAACTGTTTGAGGACCTTCTTTAATTAAAGAATGTCTTCTATTTTGAGCTCGCAGGCGAGCAACTAACTCTGTAGCACTAAAAGGTTTAGTTATGTAATCATCTGCACCTAGGTTTAATCCATTTATTAGTTCTTCCTCTTCATCTAATGCTGTAAGCATAATTACTGGAGTGTCACATATTTCACGTATTTTTGGTAAAAAATCAAATCCATTCCCCCCTGGCAGCATAACGTCAAGGAGAATGATATCAAAACTTGATCTTCTAAGTTTTTTTTCTGCAGTTGCAATTCTGTGTTCTAACATTACTTTAATATTAAATTTCTTAAGGAAAGCTTTAAGGCCATTCGCAAGCTTTTCATCGTCATCTATTAAGAGGACTGTCATATCAAAACTTGAATTAGTTATGTTTTTAAGTTGAACCATATTATGTTGCGAGTCTTAATAATAGGAGGAAACTTCAAGAAATCATCATCTTTTTTCTAGTAATCTTTTGCGAAGCATTTTGCTTCTCATATCTCTTTTAAAACCTCTTTGTTCCAAAATTTTTGAGATATCAATCGGATTGTTAAGTCTCCAATCAATTTGTTCTTGTGTTGGAAGTGGTTTAGTAGAGATTTTTGTAATTCTATCTTCTAGCATTTTTGCTCTTTTTTCTGATAGTTTTCCAGAAATAAGTATTTCTGTCATCCGATCTATAAGCTCATTACGAACATCCTCAACATCTGAAACAGTCTTAATGTCTTCAAATATGAATTTATTTTCTGCATTAATAGGCATTAAACAGAACACTGTTAAAACAAGTACATAAAAATTATTTTTCATAATTACTCCTTAATATCACTAGTTAAGACACTAGTTTAGTGAAATAGTTCTTTCCTTTCTTTTAAGAATTATTAAGAGGGCAAATTTTGAAGAAATACAAATCAGCAAATAAGAGTGATTAATGTCCTAAGGCGTTGAGAGTCACTTTTTAGTTTGGATTTTTTTAACTAAAGATTCAATGGAAGGGCGACATTTGCCACATTTTGATGAAAAACCTAAGTCCTTTTGAGATTCATTAATGTTGCAGTCGCATCTTTGATATGAATCTCTTAGATCATTTTCAGTTATTTTTTTGCATATACATACGTACATTTCTAAATAATAATGAGAATCATTATCATTTGCAATTAGTGTGTTAAATTTTTATATAAATTTGCTATAGCGAGATTTTTTTCAGTATCTAGAGTAAGTTTTTTCTTAGTATTTATTGTTCGTTGTCGTTTGGCATTGTAACGTTCTTGCGATGAGGCTCGTGGTTTTGTGGTTGCTTCAATAGCAACTTTTTTAACGTGAATACAATCCACTGGACAGGGTTCAACACATAATTCACATCCTGTGCATATTGTTGAATCAATTTGATGTAATTTATTGGGAGCTCCTATGATGGCATCCACTGGACATTTGGGAATGCACTTAGCACAACCTATGCAAATATCCTCATCAATAAATAGAATTTGTTCATTGATTGTTGGGCCGAAATTATCATCCAATGACTTGGTATCTTTAGATAAGATTTTGTTGAGTTTCTTTAAGGTGCCGGTGCCGCCAGGCAAACACCTATTGTTAGGAGCGCCATTGGCCATTTCTTCAGCATACTCCATACAACCTGGAGTATTGCACCTGCCACATTGCAATTGGGGCAGTGCATCATGTAGTTCTTTTATCTTAATCTGATTTGATGCCAAGACGTTCGTGAATAGTTGTGTTTGAGGTTGTGTATCCAAAAGGAACTCTTTCTTCGGGATAGATTCTCTTAAAAGCTTTTTGAACTGCTAGGGTAGTCTCATGAAATCCAGAAAGTATAAGATTAAGCTTTCCTGGATAGTTGTTTATATCACCGACAGCGAAAATTCCTGGCTTATTGGTTTCATAACACTCTGTATCAACCTCAATTTTTTTGCCATTATTTTCCAACCCCCAATCCAATAATGGACCTAATTTTTTATTGAGCCCATAAAAGAATAAGATGTTGTCAGCCGATAAAGTTATATCTGTTTTAGTATCAGAGTTGTATAAGATTACTTCACCAAGCTCACCTGAGGAATCAAGCGCAACATCTTTAATGATATAGGGTGTTAGAAGATTAATTTTTTTCTTGGCAGCTAAATCTCTGACTTTCATTTCAGTATCTGGGGCGCCTCTAAATGCATCTCTTCTATGGATTAAGGTTACTTCTGAAGCAATTTTTTCCAGTTCAACTGTCCAATCTAGAGCGCTATCGCCACCACCAAAAATCAAGACTTTTTTACCTTCATAAGACATTTTATCTTTTACTGAATAGTGAACTTGTTTGTCTTCAAGCTGTGAAATATCTGTATTGATATTGGGTTTAATTGGTTCAAATGCACCTGCACCTGCAGCAATAAAAACATTCAAAGATTCAAATTGTTCTCCTGCATTGGTTGTAACAAGCCACCCATTATTTTTTTGCTCAATTTGCTCAACTCTTTGGTTGAGATGAAGCTTGTAGTCAAAAGGTTTAATTTGCTCTAAAAGGGCATCAACGTGTTCTTGGCCAGTTTGATAGGGAACTCCTGGTATATCGAATATTGGTTTTTCAGGGTAAAGTTCAGCACATTGCCCACCAGGTTTGTCGAGATTATCGATCAATGTACAATTTAGCCCAAGTATACCAGCTTCGAATACTGTAAAAAGACCGACTGGCCCAGCACCAATCACAATAATGTCGGTTTTCATTTAACCCTCATGCCTGGCACGGCACCAGCATCGGGTGAGATCATAAATATTTCTTCACCACCTGGTCCTGCTGCAAGAATCATTCCTTCAGATAAACCAAATTTCATCTTTCTTGGTTGGAGATTGTTCACAACAACAACGAACTTATTGGTTAATTGTTCAAGTGTGTAGGCTGCTTTTATTCCTGCAAAAACTGTTTTCTCACCACACTCTCCAACATCCAAAACCAGTTTCACTAATTTATCAGCTTCAGGAACTTCGATTGCTTCTTTGATTTGTGCAATTCTTAAATCAACTTTTGCAAAATCGTCTATTGTTATTTCACTCATAAGCTATCTACTAATTTGTTCACCTCTTTTATATCAAGTCTTTTAATAATATGGCTATATTCATTTATTTCATCAATATTTGGCTTAAAAATATTTGAATATTTGAGATCTGTTTGATTTAAAAGTTCTTGGACTCTTTTTGATATTTCTGGTGTGAATGGATGGAGAAGCGTGTTTAATGATTGAAATACTTGCACTGCTTCGCTACAAACATCCAAGCATTCATTGTTTTTTCCTTCTTTTGCGAGATTCCAAGGTTCTTGTTCGGATATATAAGCATTTATCTCATCTGCAATGCTCATAATCTCTTTTAAAGCTTTTGAATATTCTCTGTTATCTGTGAAGGCAATTATTTGTTCATAACGACTAACAAATGATTGATTAAGTTTACTGCTATCGGCAATTATTTTTCCATTACCAATTTTGTGAACGAATTTAATGGTTCGGCTGACAATATTGATGAATTTACCGACCAAATCGCTATTTACCTTTTGAACAAAATCTTCAAGTGAGAAATCTATATCTGAAATATCATTGCTTAATTTTGAACATATGTAGTATCGATAGAAATCTGCCTCTGCGTAGTTTAGAGCCTCATCAGCTAAAACAAAATTCCCTCTTGATTTAGACATCTTTTCACCTTCAATTGTCATAAACCCATGCACATGGACCTCTTCTAATTGTTTTAACTGTGCTGCGTGCAAAGTAGCTGGCCAGAATAATAAATGAAAATACATAATATCTTTGCCTATAAAGTGCATTAATTTTGTATCCTCAGTATTCATTAGTTGATCGTAATCAATATCATTTTGTTCACACCAGTTTTTTATTGATGATAGGTATCCCACTGGTGCATCCAACCAGACATAGATGTATTTATCCTCTTCACCAGGAATTAAAAAGCCAAAATATGGCTTATCTCTTGATATATCCCAGTCATTAAGATCGCCATCAAGCCACTCATTGAGTTTGTGTTTTACTGGATCTTGCTTTGAAAAATTATCAATATTGGTTTGCAAAAAATCTTTGAAGTCACTTAAAGAAAAAAAGTAGTGTTTAGAGGTTTTAACTGAGGGTTTTGTATTTGAAAGTGTAGAAATAGGATCCAACAAATCAAGAGCATCGTATGTGGTGCCACATCTTTCACACGCATCGCCATATTGATCATCGGCCTGACATTTTGGACAACCACCTTTAACAAAACGATCGGCTAAGAAGATATTTTCTTGATCATCAAATAACTGTTGAATGTCTTTTGAGTAGATGTGTTTATTTGTTGATATCTTGTTGTAGAGGTCATAAACAAGTTCTTTGCTTTCATCACTATGAGTGCTATGAAAATTGGATAGATTCACATTAAATTTTTTAAAAGTATGTTCATGCTTTATTTTCATGTCATTGACTAAATCTTCTGGAGCTATATTTTGCTCTTTGGCCTTAAGCATTATTGGTGTACCGTGAGTATCGCTTGCACAAAAGTACAATGCATCGTGTCCTTGCAGTTTTTTGTGCCTGACCCATGCATCTGTTTGTACAATTTCTAAAACATGTCCTAAATGCAATTCAGCATTGGCATAAGGAAGGGCGCTGGTGACAAGATATTTCATGTTGTAACCGAAATTATATGTTACTTTTAGGTGTATGGAAAAAATTGCAATTTGTTCAGCCAAAGGAGGTGTTGGAAAGACCACAATTGCTTATAGTCTGGCGATGAAATACCACAAAGCTGGAAAAAAAACTGGATTGTTTGACGCGGATGTCTATGGCCCCAATCTAATAAACTTATTTGCTTACACCAACCCAAATCAAAGTGTACATAATTCTAAAATAACACCTGAAAAGCTTCCATACTCAATAGATGGGATTGAATTTTCTTCTACAGACTTATTATTTAATCCAGATGATGCTGCAATGCTACGAGGCCCTATGTTGAGCAAGATACTCAAAGAGCTTTATGAAAAATCTTTCTCTGCAGATCTAGATTATCTATTCATTGATATGCCCCCCGGTACAGGAGATGCTTACATAACCGTTTTCAAGGATTTAAATATACAAAAAGCTGTACTAGTTTACGTCGATGATCCACTTTGCATTGCTGACCTAAAACGCACCATTAAAATGCTTGATCTGCTTCAAGTTGACGTCGTTGCTGCAATTGAAAATCTTGCTGAGAGTGAACAAACCATAACTAACAATGAATTAAAGGCTTTAGGTTTAAATAAATCCCTAACTATCCCTAGAATAGCGCGCCACGATTTATATAATAAGTACTTACGAACTGGAAAATTAGAAAAATTGTTACCTGAAACATTATGAAATTAAGATTAATTGCTTTAACTTTTTTATCTTTAACTGTATTTGCTCAGGAATCTGAAAGTAACAACATAGACCCTTTTGAAGACATTAATCGAATAGTATTTAATATTTCAGATGACTTGGATCAAGCTGTTTTGAGGCCAGCCGCTGAATTCTATAGTGAATACACTCCATTGTTTTTGAAAAATGGTATCACTAATGTTTTTAGCAATCTTTCTGAAGTAGACACAATCGTCAATCAGCTTTTACAAGGCAAGGTTTGGTACGCAGCACAAGATACAGGAAGATTTGTTATTAACTCAACAGTGGGGATTGCTGGATTCTTTGATATAGCCAGCAGGGCAGGACTTGAGAAGCATGACGAAGATTTTGGTCAAACATTAGGTTATTGGGGTGTGCCATCAGGTTTTTACCTTTTTGTGCCGTTTCTTGGTCCAACCACTTTAAGAGATATGTTGGCTAAACCAACCAGTTGGTTTTTGTCTGGTAATTTTTCAGTATCAGATGAAGAGGCTTCTATATTTCTAAATGTCTTAGATGTAATTGAAACACGTGAACGTTTATTAATTGCAGAAAATCTTATTGTTGGCGATAAGTATGATTTTGTTAGAGATGCATATTTACAATCCAGGGAATATCTTGCTGCGGATGGTGAAATTGAAGATGACTTTCTTACAGATTTGGAACTGGATTTTTTTGATGAAGATTTACCTGAAAATCTTTAAATAAATCAACCATATTTGAATTAGTATCTTTTAATGAATCCAATAATTTATTTCTTTGATTTTTTTGAATTGATAATGATTTAAGCATCACCATCAGATGATTTATTGCTCGATTCACATCGCCTCTATGTTCAAGATTTAGAATGTATTTCATATATGCATTCAATGCTTCAATGGGTGACGCTGTTGATTCATTAAAGAGCTTTTTATCAACATCACAAAGAAATAGTGGATCAGCATATATTTTTCTACCTAACATTACACCATCAACATGATTTAGGTGACTTTTAACTTGATCTATTGATTCTATGCCACCATTGATGATGATTTTTAAGTCAGGAAAAGCATCTTTTATTTGATAAACGGCATCGTATTGTAGAGGAGGGATCGATCTATTTCGTTTTGTATCTAGCCCACTAATAGCTTTTCGGGCGTGAATGATAAAAGTGTCTACGCCACAATCTTTAAGCTCAGATACAAAGCCGTGTAAAAATTTATGACCCTCGTAATCATCCACACCAATACGACACTTGATAGTCAAAGGCACTGATATTTTTTTTTGCATTGCCTTTACGCAACTTGATAGAAGCTTAATATCTTTCATTAGGAACACACCAAAATTCCCTGATTTTACTTTTTTTGAGGGACAGCCAACATTCAGATTAATTTCGTTGTAATTGTAATCTGATGCTATTTCCACAGCATTGGCAAGATCTTCTGGATCAGAGCCACCCAGCTGCAGAACCAATGGGTTTTGATTGGGCATATCGTCCAAAAGTCTTTTTACATTGCCTCTCAGTATGGCATTTGAATGGATCATTTCTGTATAGAGCAAAGTATTTTTAGATAAATTTCTGCATAAAAAACGGAAATGTTTATCCGTTTTTTTCATCATTGGCGCAACAGAAAACAAATGCATAAGTTATAAAAATGCAATGACACAACCTAAACCGACAAGGGTCAGAACAATGGTGTAGGGAAGCGCTTTGATTACCATTCTTAGGTAAGACAAACCAATTAAAGGGGCCAAGGAAGATGTGAGCAAGAACAAGAAAGCAGCTTGCCCATTAGGTGTAGCTACACTAGGTAAGTTTGTTCCAGTATTGATAGCGATGGCTAACTTATCAAATTGCTCTCTACTAATGACATTATTCTCTAGAGCCAGAACTATTTCGTTCATATAAACGGTTGCCACAAAGACGTTATCACTGATAGCAGATAAAATACCATTAGCTATGTAAAACATCGGGGCTTGCAGCTCAATAGAAGATTGCAGCACTACAGAAATTATTGGCGTAAATAATGCTTGATCATTGATTACTGCCACAATTGCAAAAAATACCACTAGCAAAGCTGTAAATGGCAAGGATTCTTCAAAGGCAGGCCCTAGCTTATGTTCTGAAATTACACCTTTTAAAGAAGTCAAACCAACTAACAGAAATAAGCCTATTATCCCTACCGGAGCTAAATGCAACCCAAGTGCAATGATAAGACACACACCCAATAAGGCCTCTAATTTAAGATGTAGGTTTTGTAAGTCCGACCGTTCACTAGCTCTTTTTTCTGCTGACTCAATAATTTTTAACCTTAAGGATTCAGGCAATAAGGCACCATATGAAGCGAGTTTAAATTTCTCAATTGCAAAACAGGTTAATATTCCCATTACCAATACCGGCATCGTAATAGGTGCCATGCGCATGAAAAACTCAGTAAATTCCCATCCAGCTTTAGTAGCAATTAATAGATTCTGTGGTTCACCAACAATTGTGCATACACCACCAAGCGCAGTTCCTACCGCGCCATGCATAACGATGTCCGATAAAAAATCCTTACCTTGTGAAAACTCATTGGCGCTTATCTGATTCGATTTACGATGCTCGTCGAATATTTTATAAAAACCTAGACATACTGAAATCAACACAGCTGTAACTGTAAGTGCATCTAAAAAAGCAGATAAAAAAGCAGCAGATATTAAGAATAGGAATGATAAAGTGCTTTTATTTTTAATTGATTTAATAATTTGAGTGAATATAACTAAGAGCAAATCTTTCATAAAAAAGATTGCAGAGACCATAAAAACCAACAGCAAGACAACCTCAAGGTTTGATTCAATCTCATGATAAACATGGTATGCATCTGTCAAACCAAGTGCCAGGGCCTGCAAGGCCAATAAGCCCCCTGGTTGAAGAGGGTAGCATTGAATTGAAAAAATTAAGGTAAAGATAAATTGCAGCAACAAAACCCAACCCATTATAAATCCACCATTAAGCCCTAAAAATGAGAGGGCAAAATATCCGACGGGATTAATAACTAAAAAAAAGATGATAGTTTTCTTATACCAGCTAGGGGCATTGCCTAGAAAACTTTGAAATACATTACTTAATACTTCCATAATAAAAGGTTACATTATACAGATTATGTCAGATATATTTCCTTGTTTTGAGCACCAAACCAATATATTTGATAAAGAGAATCATATTTTTATTTCTAAAACAAATAAGCTTCTATTCTGTCCGGTTAACAAATCCTTTCTTTTTAATTCAAATTTTGGTTACCAAGAAGGCTATAAGATATTCAGTCAAGATAAACGCTCTATATTCCTTCATATCGTAGAAGAGCAACCTATAAAAGACCTTATATTTATAAAACAAAAAGAAATATTCCCTTATTTAGATAGTGCCTCTTTGAATATCTATTCAAGATCAATTCAACTTGCTAAATGGATTAGCAATTTTACTTATTGCCCTAAACATGGAAATGAATTATCTGTTGTTAAATCTGATCTTGCGAAATCTTGTTCTGATTGTAGATTTGATCACTACCCTAAGATGTCGCCATGTATTTTAGTGGTAGTTAAGAGTGGTAGCGATATTTTGCTTGTTAAACACAACAATGGCACGCATTTTTTTACAGCAATTGCAGGTTTTGTTGAGTATGGTGAGTCCATTGAAGGAACAGTAAAACGAGAGGTTTTTGAGGAAGTTGGTATTGAAATCTCTAACTTGAATTACTTTAATTCTCAATCCTGGCCATTCCCCAACCAACTTATGATGGCTTTTACTGCAGAAACGGAGCAAAGGGTACTTACAATAGATCAAAAAGAGATCTTGGAGGCCGATTGGTTCAATAATTCAAACCTACCGCAGGTGCCCCCAAAACTATCTTTATCAGGTCAATTGATCAAAGAAGCACTTAACTCTTAGCCCTTGGATCGTTTTTTGCCCTTCTTTTTGGCTTATCTTTAGGCGCCTCAACTCTATTTCCAATATTATCATCAGGCAATGGAGCAGGGGTATTTTCAGGCCTGCTTTTTAGATTCCCGTTTACTGGTTTTTTAACAGATCTATTGGGTTTAGCTGACGTCTTTCTTGGTTGATCTTTTCTTGTTTGATCATTACGTTTTGAGTCAGATTTAAAATTTCTTGGTTTACGCGCTCTCTGAGGTTGATTGGATCTTCTTGGTTTACCAGAAATTTCTTAGATTTTTTTGGTTTTTCTGTTTTTTCTTCACTCTTAAAAAAATTAAATAATGAATCCAGTAATCCTTTTTTATTAGTATCAACGTTGGGTTTATTTCTAAACTCTACATCTTCAACCAAAGCTTTTGATTTCTTTTTAGGTACTTTCAAGTTGTAGCTTGATTTATTTTGAAAAGCCAGTGATGACTCTTCAAGGTTAGCTTCATAATCAAAATAAGCATTCTTTTTGATCTCGATGGTGTAGTTATCATTTTGCTTATATGGATCAATAAAAGTCATAATCTTGGTCCCAAACTTCATTTCGATTTCTGCTAGATTATTTCTATAACGGTTCAATAATTCATTAGCCACATTTGGTGAAACTTTCAGCAAAAGAATGCTAGATCTATTATTGATAGATTTTTCCGTAACTAGCCTAAATATTGATTCACAGACACTTGCAATTGACCTAACCCATATCGTTTTACCCATTAAATCATTAAGCGCTGGCTTAATGCGCTGTCTAGACATCTCAAGCAGCCCAAATCTTGAAATATTATTCATTTGGATGCGTGCATGATCGTGTTTGGTAGACTCATACATAGCCTTTTCAACCTTTGTATTATTTTTATCCTCTTCCATATCTATGAAATCTATAACAATTAGACCACCTAGATCTCTTAGCTTTACCTGTCTACCAATTTCAGTTGCAGCTTCAAGATTTGTCTTAAGTGCTGTTTCTTCAATGTCTGTTCCTTTTGTTGATCTTGCCGAATTGATGTCAATTGAAGTTAATGCTTCACCACTGTCGATAACCAATGAGCCGCCAGATGGCAATTTAACCTCTCTTGAAAAAGCAGATTCGATTTTTGATTCAATTCCATAACTTGCAAATAATGGAATCTCTTCTTCGTATAGTTTTATTTTTTCAACAAATTCTGGAACTATCTTTGTTGCATATGTTTTAGCATCATCAAAATCTTCTTGGTTATCTACAACAAGCTCACCAATATCCTCTTTGAAGTAATCTCTGATAGTTTTTTGAATTAAACTCTGATCGGCATAGATAAGTTGAGTTGCTTTTGATTTGGAAATGGCACCTTCAACTTCTACCCATAGTTTTTTTAGATACTCTATATCCCAATTGAGTTCTTCTATTTGCCTATCAATGCCTGCTGTTCTGATGATAATGCTCATGCCGTCAGGAACACTTAGATTGTCCATTAGATTTTTAACTTTGTCCCTGTCTTCCCCGCTAATTCTTCTAGAAATTCCACCACCAGATGGATGATTAGTCATTAAAACAATGTATCTACTTGCTAGTGATATATAAGTCGATAGGGCAGCACCTTTATTAACTCTTTCTTCCTTTTCAATCTGTACAACAATATCGTCACCTTCTTTAACTTTAAATCTATCAGACCCTGTTTTGGTATTATCAAAATATTCAGGTGAAAGTTCTTTGAATGGTAGGAAGCCATGCCTGGATGATCCAAGCTCAACGAATGCAGCCTCTAAACTTGCTTCGATTTTTGTAATCTTCGCTTTGTGTATGCTGCCTTTTTGGAAGTTATTGCTTTCAAATTCTAAATCAAAATCAATAAGCTTATCGCTATCAATTAAGGCACTTCTTTTACCATTAATTGAATTAGTATCTATTAGTATTTTTTTCATGTTATCCCTTAAAAAAAGGATAAGAACACTCTGGACTTAGCTCCGTATAGGAACCTTATTTAGATTGAAGTTAATTGATCTTTTGTCCATTGTTCTTATCTATAATTATTATGTTTTATATGTTTAGCTTTATTATGATGTAATTATTTCTGTTAAAGCTAAAGGGGTTATTCTACATCATAATGAACGAAATTAAATTTTTAATTGTTGATAAAGAAAATGAAGGTAGAAGATTGGATAATATCCTTTTTGGTTTATTTAGAAATATTCCTAAATCAAAAATATATAGTTCCGTCAGAAAAGCAAAGATAAAAGTAAATGGTCGCAAGTCAAAACCAGAATATAAGGTCAATATTGACGATAAAATTTCTTATCCTATCTTTACACAACAAGCTAATCTAAAAGACTCGCCTAATTTACAACAGCACCAAGAAAAAATCAGATCAGCGATCATTTATGAATCCGATAAATATGTAGTTATCAATAAACCACCAAATTATGCAGTTCATGGAGGCTCAGGATTAAATTTTGGTGTTATTGAAATCATAAGAAGTTTGTATCCTTATTCTGATGCATTCAATCTTGCACATCGTATCGATAAGTTAACTAGTGGCTGTTTGATAGTTGCAAAAAAAATGTCGGCTTTGAGAGAAATACACAAGCAATTTAGAGAACGAAGTGTAAAAAAAGTGTACGAATGCATTGTCAAAGGATGCTGGCCACAATCATTAAAAAAAATAGAAAGTAAGCTTGAGACTGTAAAAATAAAAGAAGATCGAAGAACACAAGCTAGCAATAATGGGAAATTATCCTTAACAAAATTTATTATTTTAGAGTCAAGTCAGGAATATACTCATCTATTGGCTTTACCAAAAACAGGTAGAACACATCAAATTAGAGCTCATTGTGCCAATGCTGGTTATCCAATCGTTGGTGATCCCAAGTATGGCGATGGGTCAAAAAATACAAGATTAATGCTGCATGCGAAAGAGATTCACTTTATTGATGATGGTAAATTGATTAAAGCCATCGCTAAAACAAGTTCTGGTTTTGGTGAAAATATTTTTTAGTTGGTAGGGATGAACGGACTTGAACCGTTACGCCTTGCGGCATGCGAGTTTGAGTCGCACGTGTCTACCAATTCCACCACATCCCCAATTGTTGATATCATACACAGAATGAATAAAGGCATCTATAAAAAAGATTATGATTTTAAGTTACCTGATGACTTGATTGCTAAGTATCCTTCAAAAAAACGAGGACAATCTCGTCTACTAAGAATCCATCATGAACAGAAACACGATGAAAATATCTCTGATTTGCTTTCATTTTTTAAACCTCATGATTTGCTTGTATTTAATGAAACAAAAGTTTTCAAAGCTAGATTAAGTTTAATTAAGTCATCTGGCGGTAAAGCAGAAATATTGATAATAAAAAAATTATCTAAATACGAAGCTCTATGCCTGACAAAAGGAATAAATAAAAATAAAACAAAACAAAAAGTTCTTACTCAAAATTTTCCAGTAAATATAGAGATTTTAAAAAATGAAGAGAAACTTTTAAGAATTAAATTTGATCAAGATATAGATAAGCTTTGCACAGCACAAGGAAGTATGCCTATCCCACCATATTTAAATAGACAAAGCACTGCTTTAGATGATGATCGATATCAAAGCATTTTTGCTAATGATGCATACAATAATTCGGTTGCAGCTCCTACTGCATCATTGCATTTCGATGAATCGCTTTGGCAAAAAGTAGTCAAGTCTGTTGAGACTGCAAATATTAATTTAGATATAGGTTATGGTACATTTCAACCCCTAAATGATGATCCTATCGACCAAACTACAAAACTTCATCAAGAGTCATATCACGTACCGCAAGAAACCGTTAAAAAAATCCATAATTGCAAAAAAAATAATGGCAGAGTGATAGCGTTAGGAACGACAACATTAAGAGCATTAGAATCAGCTGTATCCGAAGATGGTGATATTGTGTGTGGATCCAATGATACCGATATTTTTATCTTTGATGGCTATACTTTTAAAGTAGTTGATTGTTTGATCACAAATTTTCATCTGCCAATGTCTAGCTTGCTTATGTTGGTTAGTGCATTCGGAGGAAAAGCAAATATATTGGGTGCATACGAACATGCAGTCTCTTGTGGCTATAAATTTTTTAGTTATGGGGATGCTATGCTTATAGAAGAATGTCTTTCAAAATAATAAATCAAGACGGTTATGCCAGAAGGGGAGTTTTAACAACAAAAACTTCTACTATCCAAACGCCGGTTTTCATGCCAGTTGGCACTTATGGAACTGTCAAAGCTATGACACCTCTGCAGCTAAAAGAAATAGGGTTTGAAATCATCTTAGGCAATGCTTTCCATTTAAATTTACGCCCTGGCCTTGACGTCATAAAAAAATTTGAAGGACTGCATAAATTTATGGGGTGGGATAGATCAATTTTGACTGATTCTGGAGGATTCCAAGTTTGGAGTTTAGGGGATCTAAGAAAAATACACGCTAATGGGGTGGAATTTAAATCACCACTTGATGGTTCAATGATGAATATCACGCCTGAGGATTCTATAAAAATACAAATAAAATTAAATGCTGATATTGTGATGATCTTTGATGAGTGTACTCCATATCCATCAACACATAGCCAAGCACAGGAATCAATGCAGCTCACTCATAAATGGGCAGAGAGTTCAAAAAAATACTTTGATAAAAACCATAGAAATAATCTCATCTTTGGTATTGTTCAGGGGGGCGAATACCTAGACTTAAGAGAAGAATCGCTAAAACAGATGATGAGTTTAGATTTTGATGGCATTGCTATTGGTGGTCTAAGCGTCGGGGAACCTAAAAGCATTAAAACAAAAGTATTACAGTCTTTGGCTGATAAACTGCCTTCAACATTACCTCATTACGTCATGGGAGTGGGGACGCCAGAAGAATTAGTTGAAGGGGTTAGATATGGTATTGATATGTTTGATTGCGTCATTCCAACAAGGAATGCTAGGAATGGTTTTATTTATACATCGAATGGGATCTTAAAAATAAGAAATAGCAAACATAAAAATTCTACTTTACCAGTTGACCAAGATTGCGATTGCTATACCTGTAGTAATTTTTCTAGGGGATATTTACATCATCTAGATAAATGCAATGAAATTCTTGCTAATACTTTACTAACTATTTGCAATTTAGCGCATTTTTACAAGCTGATGAAGCAAATTCAAGGGGCAATTGAGCAAAATACATTTGAAGAATTTGTTGATCTCTTTTACGATATGAGAGGCTTAAAGAAGCCTAAATTATAGGAGTTATATGAACGAAGCGGCAGCACCAACATTTTTTCCATTTTTGATGTTATTGTTTTTCTTTCTATTTGTTTATTTCGTAACGATTAGACCACAACAAAAAAGAAGAAAAGAACATGAACAACTAGTTTCAGGCTTACAAAAAGGTGATGAAGTTATGACCTCATCTGGTTTGGTTGGCAAAATAGAAAATGTCAAAGAGAGATACGTCTCAGTAAAGCTTAATGAAAATGTGACAATAAATATGCAAAAAGAATTTATTTCTTCACAATTACCAAAAGGCACAATAAGCAGCATTGAATCACAGTGAATAGATTTAAGGTTTGGCAGTATTTTCTTATTTTTTCAGTACTTATACTGGGAGCCTTATTTGCATTACCGAATATCTATCCATCAAAACCAGCTTTACAAATTGCGGTTGGTGATTCAAGTATTCAGCTAAATGATAATTTTTTAGCCGGAATAACAAATGAGTTAACTAAAGAAGAGATCTCATTTCAATCTATTGAAGCAAGTGAAGCATCTGTAAAAATTGTATTAGATGATGTTGAATCTCAACTAGCATCAAGAAGGGTGCTAGCCGATTACTCTGGCGGAGATTTTATTATTGCTCTTACATCAGAACCATCAACACCAGAGTGGTTACAAAATCTTGGAGCTAGCCCTATTAATTTAGGTCTTGATTTAGCAGGAGGCATACATTTTCTTTTAGAAGTTGACACAGATAGATACTCTGAAGAAAGACTTTCTTCAGAAGCTGCATCGCTCACTGATGAATTTAAAAATCAAGGTTTTCTTGTAAATTTTGAATCTTTCGATGATAGAGTTTTATTAAAATTTTCATCTCAAGATGATTTAGAAAAAGGAAGAGATTATCTAAATCAAAATAACTTTACTACCTCAGGTAACAAGTATTCACTCATTCAATCTAATCTAGATTTAGAACTTAGATATACAGACAATTATCTTTCGGAAATAGTTGATTATGCTGTAGAGCAAAACCTTGTTGCACTTAGAAATAGAGTAAATGAGTTGGGTGTATCAGAACCAATTGTGCAGCGAGAGGGCAGGGGTAGAATAGTAGTTGAGCTTCCTGGAGTTCAAGATTCAGCATCTGCAAAAAAAATAATTGGAAAGACAGCAAACTTAGAATTTAGACTCGAAGCTAGAAACAATGACTCTTTTTTAAGAAAAGAAAAATTTAATTATCGCAATACATTTCAAGGATCAGCATTTTTAGAAAAAATTGTCATCTTGACCGGGGATAGTGTGACAAATGCACAAAGCAGTTTTGATGAAAATGGACGCCCTCAAGTAAATATTAGCTTAGATATTGAAGGAGGAAGAGCAATGCAGAAAGCTACTAATGGAAATATTGGTAGACGATTAGGAGTTGTATTGGTTGAAGAGAAAACCAAAACATTTTTTGATCAAGACGATAACGTTGTTCAAGAATCCTACATTGAAAAGGGAATAATCAGTAATGCAACAATTCAAGCTGTGTTGGGCACAAGTTTTCGAATCACAGGCCTCTCTAGCTCAACTGAAGCCAGTGAGCTTGCACTTTTACTGAGAGCAGGTGCATTGGCAGCACCTATGAAATTTGTTGAGGAACAAACCATTGGGCCTACTCTTGGTCAGGAGAATATTCAAAAAGGAATTAACTCCATAATTATTGGTTTTATTTTAGTTTTTATTTTTATGCTCATTAGATATAGATTATTTGGTCTTTCAGCCAACATTGCTCTGATGTGCAATTTAATTTTAGTCATATCAATCATGTCTGTGG
Source organism: Gammaproteobacteria bacterium (assembly GCA_038147295.1). Taxonomy (GTDB): domain Bacteria; phylum Pseudomonadota; class Gammaproteobacteria; order Magnimaribacterales; family TMED112; genus TMED112. The sequence continues at coordinate 803,006 of JAYQTH010000002.1, read as the reverse complement.
TGGGCGGCACTCTAACGCTACCAGGGATTGCTGGAATTGTTCTTACTGTTGGTATGGCTGTCGATGCGAATGTATTAATTTTTGCCAGAATTTCTGAAGAGATTAAGAATAATATTGATCCACAAAATGCAATAAGAAATGGTTTCTCCAAGGCTTTTAGCACCATTATGGATGCTAATATTACTACTTTAATTGTGGCACTAATTCTTTATGCCATTGGAACTGGTCCAATAAAAGGTTTTGCTGTGACTTTAAGTATTGGAATTGTAACATCTATCTTCACAGCTATATTGGTAACAAGATCTCTTGTTAATCTAATTTATGGCTACCGCGATGTAAGGGATTTAAAAATATGATGAATATACCTTTTACAAAATTTAACAGGCCTGCATTGCTATTTTCTGCATCCATGCTGGTTATAGCTATAGGCACACTCTTTCTGAAAGGCCTTAACCTGGGACTAGATTTCACAGGAGGGGTATCAGTTGAGCTAAAGTACGAGTCGAAAGCTGACCTTGAAAAAATTAGAGGAAGTCTGAATGAAATTGATGGAGCTAATTTTGTAGTTTTAAATTTCGGAAGTGATGAAGATGTCTTAATTAAATTTCAAAGTGATGAGTCCTTAAATTTGAATGCAGAAACGGTTATTGCAAAACTTCAAGAAGATAATTATTTAGGAGAGGTGACTAAAAGTGAAACAATTTTCCCGCAAATAGGTGAAGAATTACGAGATAAGGGTGGTATTGCTATTTTGGTGGCAATTTTTGCTATTCTCTTGTACATCATTTTCAGATTTCAAATAAAATTTGGATATGGTGCCATTGCTGCTTTGGTGCACGATGTATTAATTATTCTAGGAATATTTTCTTTATTCAATCTAACATTTGATCTTTCAGTGCTTGCTGCTCTACTGGCTATTGTTGGATATTCTTTAAATGACTCAATTGTTGTTTCAGATCGAATAAGAGAAAATCTCTTAGATAAAAATTCCAAAGGCAGTGCCGATAGTCTAATTAATCTTTCTTTAAATCAGGTGCTTACAAGAACAATTATCACATCTTTTACGACTTTATTAGTTCTTATAGCATTGCTTGTTGCAGGCGGTGCTGCTCTGCAAAATTTTAGCCTAGCGCTATCTATTGGCGTTATTGTTGGCTCATATTCATCTATTGTGATAGTTGTTGGCGTTTTGTTGGGTTTAAATCTTAGCGTAAAAGATATGGAGAAACCTAAAAACGAGCCTGAAGAGAGTTATTCTTTAGATTGAAAACCTTTCTGAATACACTTTGATAAATCTTTAAAACATTTAGGTGTAGCTACAATCACATGGTCATGATCATATGAATCAGGCACACCATTAAAGGAACTAATAAGACAGCCTGCACTTTGTGCTAGAAATAATCCTGCTGCTCTGTCCCATAACTGAAGTCCGTAACCCCAAAACCCATCAATTCTTCCTGAAGCTGCATAAGCTAGATCCAATGTTGTACAGCCTGATCTACGTAATGTCACATCGTAAGAATTTAGCTCCTTGATAGAGTCTAAAATAGAGTATTTATAATTTTGCTCTGCATTAATATGCCCGACATTTGCAAGCATGGCATTTGTCAGTGTATTTTTTTTGCTTGCCCTAATTCTTTTATTGTTAAGTAGAGCTCCTGTCCCTTCGCCAGCACAAAAAACTTCATCTCGTACAGGATCAATAATAACTGCACAAATGACTTTTCCTTCACTAACGCATGCTAAGGAAAGAGCATAATGTGGGTATTGGTGAACAAAATTCCTTGTTCCATCTAGTGGGTCAAGTATCCAATATTGATCTTTATTTTCTAAGCCATCAATTCCAGACTCTTCTCCAAAATAACCAAAATCTGGGTAGTATTGTTTTAAGTAATCAAAAACTTTTTCTTCAACCTGCTTATCCAGATTGGTGGTGATATCATTTTTTCCTTTAGAAATTACTTCTAGATTATCTATTCTTTTACTAAAATGAATAATCTCATTGGCACCCTCATAAGATGCTTTAAGTGCTCTGTTTAAGATTGGAGGCAATGACATAGTGACTATATTATGAGTTTAGGCAGTCAAGTCAAAATAATTCTTATTGAAACAACAAATTCTGGCAATATTGGATCAGCACTAAGAGCTATGAAGACGATGGATTTTAGTGAGCTGGTTTTAGTCAATCCCAAAAATTTCCCATCAGATGAAGCTTTAGCTATGTCGGCCAATGCATCCGATTTACTAGATTCTGTAAAAGTTGTGACATCACTTGATGAAGCATTAGAGGATACAAACTTTGTGGTTGCAACATCCTCTAGAATGAGACGAGTGCCTTGGCCATGCGAATCATTAGAAGAAGCTTCGCCTAAGATTATTAAACATTCTGACACATCAAAAATTGCGATTATGTTTGGTCGAGAAGATAGAGGGTTAACCAATGATGAGTTGCAAAGATCAAATCTGCATTTATCAATACCAGCTAATCCTGAATACCCAGTATTAAATTTAGCAATGTCAGTTCAGGTAGTATGTTATCAGCTGTACTTGGATAAAATGTTACAGACGCAAGCATCACAAGCACATTTATGGGATGTACCAATGGCTAAATCAAACCACATTAACAACCTCATTAGTCATTTCATTAAAGTTGCAGAGCAACTTGAAGTCTACAATAAAGGCAATCCAAGACAAATTGGTGCTCGAATAAAAAGATTATTTACGCGTGTAGGTCTTGACGAAATGGAAGTAAATTTTTTAAGGGGCTTTTTATCTTCGATAGAGAAAAAAATAGAAGAATAATCTTAGACTTTAAAAATCATAATTTGCTTATATAATTACTCCTGTGTCCCCATCGTCTAGAGGCCTAGGACACCGGGTTTTCATCCCGGCAACAGGGGTTCGAATCCCCTTGGGGATGCCATCTTCTTGATGTCATTCACTCTGACACACATTTTTAGTGGTTTTTTTTTAGCCATTTCTATAGAATCAAAATAGGAGGAATTATGAAGTATTTTCTATCTTTATTACTTACTTTTTCAATATACGCATTTTCACAGGAAGATGAACCAAGCAGAGAACCAGCACCGGGAGTAACACAGCTTACCGTAGTGAAGGTTAAAACAAATTACATTCAAGATTATTTAGATGGTCTGGAGAAAACATGGGTTGCGGCCAATAAAATCCAACAAGAAATGGGGCTAATTGATGGCTACAACGTTCATGTTGGCAACAATAGCTATGTTTATCTAACTATTAACTATCCAAATTATGCAAGTCTTGATCCATGGACAGACGAGCAACAGGCTGAGTTTCAAGAGAAATTTAGACAGGTTATTTCTGAAGACGATCAAACAGCAAGAGCTCAAGGGTACGAAGATATCAGAGAGATAGTTCGTGTCGAGATGATCAACAGAATTATTTTTAACTAAACCAATGTGCGGCTTCGGCCGCACTAACTATCCTGGTATTTTTTATTCAGCGCATAAATAATTGCAGCTGACTCCTTATCAAACAGACCATCGTATTTATTAGGTCTAAAATGTAGCTGGAAAGCTCTCACCGCATTTTTGGATTGTTTGTCTTCAACTCCAGTAGCTTCTATTTCATACCCATAATTAGCAAGAGCTTCTTGTAGTTTCATAATGTTTGGCAGTTCATTGTTAAATTTATTTAAAAAGTATTCATAATCACTTGCTTCATACCAGGCACCAAACCCTCTTTCATAAAGCTTAAACCAAGGAAAGAAGGGGCCTGGATCAACTTTACGGTCGGGTGCAATATCTGAATGTCCTACTATATTCTTTGGTTTAATGTCAGGATGACGCTCAATAATATCTCGTAATAAGTTAACAACTAAATCAATTTGATCACCATCAAATTCTTTAAAGTTACATGATGCTTGTAAGTCTTCAAATCGATCTAATTGATTGATTGATTTATCACAACCAGAGGTATTAACAATTTCAATACCTATAGAATTGTCATTTAATCCACGTTCACCACCCCAATAACTTAATCCCGCATGCCAGGCACGATTGTTCTCATCAACCAGTTGGTAAATGCGTAAATTATCTTTTGTATAAGTTACGTCATTCGACTCTGGAATTAGATAATGTGCACTTACCGGACGGTCGGTTCTTTGCGTTAAAAGTCTAAGACTTTCAGCAAAATTTTCTGATGTGTAATGAATGATTAGGTAACGTACTCTACTATCGTAATTTTCTGATTTTTCGTTAATTACTGCATTTGAGCAGGAAACCAGAAACAACACTAAAATAATTCGAAACATATTCATCTTAATTAATTTAAGCATTAACAGTTTATGAAAAGACTTTAATTATTTCTATTAATTTCATAATGTACATCTAATGAATATTTTTAGGGTTCTTTTAATTGGTCTTGCTATCGTTTTCCTTGGATTATCAATGTATATCTACAGTGAGTTTAAATCACTGCTAAATACACTTGATTCAAGAGGAGACGGAGAAAATATTGGTGTATCTAACGTCTGGCAACAGCAAGAAAGCTTAGACAATTCTTTTACATGGATTGGGCATGCAACCATCTATTTAAATTTAGATGGCGTTAACGTTTTATTTGACCCAATATTTTCAGAGAGATCTTCGCCAGTTTCTTTTATTGGGCCAAAACGAATTATTCCTCCAGCAATTGATATTAAAAATTTACCAAAGATTGATAAGGTCTTTATCTCTCACAATCATTACGATCACTTAGATATTCCCAGTCTGCGACAGCTACAAGAGAGCAACAAAGATATAATTTTCTATGTTCCTATGGGCGACCAGAAATTATTGTTAAGGAAAGGTTTATCCAATGTAAGAGAACTAAATTGGTGGGATGAGATTGTTGATAAAAATCTTCAGATAGTTTTCTTCCCCGTTAAGCATTGGTCAGCGCGTGGTTTTTTTGATAAAAAAGCAAGCCTTTGGGGTGGTTGGTATTTAAAATCAAATAATTATACAGTGGCTCATTTTGGTGATACCGCTTACGACGACAGGTTTATTAAATTTCCAGAATTTATGCAAAACCTTGATTTGGCATTTATTCCTATCGGCTCTTATGCACCTAGAGAAGTTGAAATGGAACATCATGTTAATCCAGAAGAGGCAGTAAAAATCTATAATGATCTTAATATTCAATTTGCCTATGGCATACATTGGGGAACCTTTTTCTTATCCAAAGAAGACCTTTATGAACCTCCAGCTTTAATTAAAGATTTAATATCTAAGGATGTTATTTTCGCAACTTCGCAACCAGGCATTCCATTCTTCTTAGATAACCTCAACCAAGTATCAATACCAATAAAATAAGACTATTTTGAACTATATTTATTGCAAATGAGAATCATTCTCATTAGTATTTGTTAACAATGAACGAGTTTATAATTGTCTTTCGAGAATGCTTAGAAGCGTCACTAATAGTTGGTATCATTTATAGCTTTTTATCTCGTTCTAATCTAACTGAAGCAATTTCAAAACTATGGCTTGGCGTTGGTGCATCAGTGCTAGCTAGTATTTTTGTAGCATTTATAGTGGTTTACCTTAAATCAGTAGCTGGCGATACCCGCTATGAAAAATTATTTGAAGCACTGTTTATGTATGCTGCTGCAGGTTTAATTTGGTATGTTGTATTTTGGCTATCAAAACATGTTTCGGATCGTAAGGACCTTGAATCTAAAACAGAACAAGCTTTGAAGATGTCATCTTGGGGTGTGTTTTGGGTAGTGTTCTTTTCAATTTTAAGGGAAGGGTTTGAAACAGTAGTTATGTTACTGGCCCAGGACCGAGGCGATGGTTTTTCATTTATTGGTTTTATTTTGGGTGCAGTATTGGCGCTTTATATTGGTTATTTAGTAGTAGTATTGGGAAAGAAAATTAATTTAAGGCCGTTTTTTAAAGGCACTACACTATTATTGGTACTTTTGGCATCCGGTATGGTTGCTTACGGCACACATGAAGCTGAAGAGTATTTAGAAAAATCTGGTTATATTGAAAAAAATCAAATTGCACGACCATGGGATATATTGCAGCCAACATCTGAGAAACCAGACAACGATATCCTCTATAGGTACGATAGAAGTAAGGGCCTATATTATCACCCCTTGCATGACTCAGGTTATGCGGGTGAGTTTGCTAAGGGTTTTTTTGGCTACAACTCAAATCCAAACTATATAGAAGTACTGTTGTGGTTAATTTCATTAATTTTTGGCATCAATCTATGGCGTAGATTTTACAGCTGATAAAACAAAAATTCCTTTAAGTCATTTATATGCAACTCTTTTAATGAACTGTTAGTATATTTGGTATATGGAAACTTTAAGCGAACTAATACTTCTTCTTGGTCAGTTTTTATCTGATTCTTTAAATTATCTTATGCATTCCATAAGTGTTTATATTCAAACAAGTTTAGAGAGCATCTCTCCAAGCAGCAGTGAAATCTCCTCGAATGCACCGTGGTCTGGTGAGTCATATGTTGGACGACTTACTGGGCTATTTTTTGTAATCATATTTTTTGGTTTGCCAATATGGATAGTTTTAATAGTTAATTTTTTTAAAAACAGACGAGCAAAACTAGTACATGAAACTTTACAAATAGCATTGCAAAACGGCCAAGAGCTGTCTGTTGATGTCATCAAGTCTCTTCCTGGATATGAGGGAGAAAAGAAAAAAGACTCCTATCAAGCATTCACTACTACCGGTACTGGGCTGGGTCTAATGTTCTTTGGGCTTCTGTTATTTCAGAGCTTTTACAACCCACTTTCAGGGATTGGTGCATTGATCTTCTTTATTGGATTAGCTGAATTAGTTGGGAAGTACATCATTAGAAAAGATAGACCAGCTAATGTTTAATGATCTCAGATCAAGAAATAGTAGAGAAATGTATACAAGAAGGTAATGAACATTTCGAAGAGCTTATTAAAAGACATTCAAACTATATTTATGGTTTTATGATGCGTCTTACAGGCGGTAATCAAATGTTTGCTGAGGATTTAACTCAAACTGCTTTTCTAAGAGCCATCTCTTATCTTAAATCTTACAATCCAGAAAAAGAATTCAGAGGATGGCTTGCGACTATAGCAATTAATTGTTTTCGTACAGAAGTGAAAAAACATGCAAAATATAACTTAGAAGAAAATATGGATCACATCAGTGCCAACGAAAATAGAGGAGATGATCAAGATTTTTATAAACTAATCAGTGATCTTTCATCAGATGAGCGCACAATCCTTACGATGAAGTACATTTATGACTATAAAAATGCCGATATAGCTAGAGATCTTAGTATGAATCTAAATACTGTAAAGTCGGTAATAAAAAGAGCTTTAGAGAAGTTAAAATGAGAAACAATAACCTAAAAAATGCTATTGCAGGCGAGAAGCTTAAACACTATAAAGTCAATAATCCTAATTTGTTAGCTAGATACGTAGTAATGATGTCAAAGATAAGATCATCAGCATCTATTGGTATTATTGATTTAATGTTTTTTCTTGTGTTTATAGTAATTGGTGCAATCAATCATGAATTAATCTTTTCTATCATTAATAACTTTAATCAAATTTTTATCAATCCATTAGTTTTTATAGAAACTTACTTTTATCCGATTTGTATTTCGTTAATTCTTGTGACTGTCTATAGTTACTTACGAAATATGGATTCAAAAATGTTTAATTTCTTTAAATAAATACAATGATAAAAAAGTTATTTATATTTATTCTTTGCCTATTTTTTTCTACAAACCTCATTGCAAGTAACGAAGGATATGCCAGAAATGGTCAAGTTGATATTTTCTATAAAGATCTTGGTCCTACTGAAAATACACCAGTAATCCTTGTAATGGGTCTAGGAGGGCAGTTAACCTATTGGCCTGACTACCTTTTAGATTTTTTAATCGAGAGTGGCTATCGACCAATAATATTCGATAATCGGGATGTCGGCTTATCCACTAGCTTTGAATCGGCAGGTAGACCAAATGTATTTTTAAATTACCTTAAATTCTATTTGAACCTGCCAATTAAATCTCCATACTCTCTTGATGATATGTCCAATGACATCATTGCTATTTTAGATAACTTAGATATAGAAAAATCACACCTCATCGGGATGTCAATGGGTGGAATGATCTCTCAGCATGTCTTGATAAATAATCCAAACCGATTCTATTCATACACTCAAATTGCATCAATGGCCAAAGCGCCAGATGCAAGTACTGCCCCTAAGGGCCGTTTGGGTGAACTACTTCGTAATAGGGCAGGACAATCATTAACTGATGAACAAAGAATTGATAGAGCAATAGAAATCTACACACTGCTTGGTACAGGTAAAGAGAACTTCAATAACCCGGAATTTCGTCAAGGAGTTAAAAAAAATATAGAAAGGAGCCCTAATGACACAGGTTTTTCTAGGCAGTTATTAGCAATCATTGCAGACCGCAAGCGAATTAATAGTATTCAAAAGATTTCTACGCCAACACTTATTATTCACGGCACTCTAGATCCACTTATTCCTATATCAGAGGGAAAAAGATCACACGAGTTAATAAAAAATAGCAGTTTTATTGAAATAAAAGATATGGGTCATTTATTAAGCCAAGAAATCTTGGAAGCATTTAGTGAGCCCTTATCTCAACATCTAGCAGATAATAGTTAAGACTTTACCGGATAAGAACCTATTATTCGTAATTCTTCTGAAATATCTTCCAAAATATTTAATAGTTTCTGTATGTTGCTATCTTCATACCAACCTTCAAAATCTATAAAAAAAGTATGTAAATATTGGTTATTTCTAGAGGGTCTTGTTTCTATACGTGTCATATTTATAGCCAAATCTGAAAAGGGTTGCAAAATTTTCATAAGCGATCCAGGAGTATCAGCAATATTAACCATAATCGATGTCTTGTTTGATGATGAACGTTCCTCAATCATCTTGCCAATTACTAAAAATCTTGTTGAGTTGTTAGATGAATCCTGTATATCTTTTGCATGAGAATATAAATTGAACAGCTTAATTGCATATTCATTAGCAATACAAAAGATATCAGCATTATCACTAGCCATTTTTGCTGCCTCTGCAGTGCTTGTGCAGACAATTTTTTCTGCATTTGGATAATTGCTACTCAACCAATAATTACATTGACCAAGAACCTGAGGATGGCTAGCAATTTTTAGAACATTTATATCTGCAACATCTTTATTAGATGAGCAAAAAGAATGGCTGATGGCAAAATTAAGTTCTTTTACAATTTTTAAATCGTAATCGATCAGACAATTTAATGACGAATTTATTACGCCTTGATATGAATTTTCAAATGGAATAACGCCATAATAAGAATGACTTAAAGCTACCTTTTGAAATATGTCCTCAATTGAAGGAAGAGGAACATAGTCAAACTCTGCAGTAAATATTTCTTGCGCTGCTAAATTAGAGTTCGTGCCCTCAGGGCCTAGGTAGAAAACTTTCACGATTGGATTGTAATGATTTTTTAGACAAAAAAAAACTGAGCAAGCTCAGTTTTCTTTAAGTTCGAGATCAGTAGGTGTCAAAAGTGAGATTATCTTTTGCATCCTTGGATAAGATCTCTTTTATCCTTGGTGGTCAAGTTTGCTTTTTTGCCGGCTAGCTTACTTGAACTTTCACCTTTCTGTTCTCTGCCTGTGGTTTCTTTCTAATTTGGGTTCTGCAGTTCCCTTCTTAGTCTGTTACCGCGAGGTAAGGACTACTTTATAAAAGAGAATTTCTTTATGCAAGTATAATGTAAAAAAAAATACTACTTTTTTTTCTTATTCTCTAAAACCCTTATTTAAGTTACTTCCGGAGCATAAAAAAAATAAAAAAAGTTTAATTAATTAAATTATTAAATTTCTTTATGATTAAAAAATAACCAAAGTGATTATTAAATAATCAATATTAAATTATTTTTTTATCAAATTTAAATCTATAATTTAATTTAAAGGAGGTGACTATGAGTTATGCAATTATTACCGGTCCTACAGCTGGTATTGGAAAAGCTATTTCTTATCAATTAGCAGAAAGAGGATACAACCTTATTTTGGTTGCACGCAGAGAAGAAAGATTAAAGGACATTTCAAAGGAGCTGCAAAATAAATTCAACATAAAGGTCGACTATTTGACAGAAGACCTAACAAACAAGGATGCACCACAAAATATTTTTAACTATGTTGAACAAAATAATATAGATGTTGAGGTATTAATTCTTAATGCTGGCTACCAACACCACAAAAAATTTGAGGATGTATCACTAGAGGACGAAGAAGATTGTTTAAGAGTGTTAGGCCTGTCGGTTATTATGCAAAGCAAACTGTTCATAAAAACATTAATTAATCGTGGGGGCGGTAGAATAATGGTAGTTTCGTCTGTTGCTGGATTTGCACCACCATCTGGAGAATTTGCTACCTTGTATGGTCCTGTAAAAACCTTCATGAATAGATTTGTTGAAGCTTTGAATGTTGCCTATAACAAGCACAATATCTATGCAACAGCATTGTGCCCAGGTTTTACTATCACTGAATTTCATAGCGTTAGTGGCACGCAGGATAGGATGGATAAGGTGCCAAAATTTATGAAGTATTCAGCAGAACATGTTGCTAAAGAGGGAATAGATGGAATGTTTAAAAATAAAGAGATAGTAATTTCTGGTGGTATCTATAGATTTTTAGTTAGTGGCTTAAGCTATTTACCTAAATCCTTTATTAGGTTTATTGGTAATAAAATTGCAGGTGGTAGATATGAGTAGAGTAATTGTATTGGTTTTATTGTTGGGTAGTTGCACCACTCAATTTGATGCAAATAAATTTGCCCAAGATCATTTGATTATTGATACACACATTGATATTCCCTATAGATTAAAGGCTCAACTCGATGAAACTGGAAAATTCGAAAATATAGCTGAATCAACTAGTTTTGATTTTGATTATCCTAGAGCAGTTGCAGGTGGACTAAATGTGCCTTTCTTTTCAATTTATTTGCCTGCCAGCACTGAGACTGATGGAACTAGTTTTGAGGTAGCAAATCAATTAATCGGCATTATTAATGATGTGATTAAAGAAAATAATGATAAATACTTTTTATTGGATCAAAGCACCTATTTAGGGAATTTGGCTGGACAAAACTTAGTTGGAATAGCTCTTGGGATGGAAAATGGTGCTCCGATCGAAGGGCAGCTTGATAGAGTTCGATACTTTTATGATAAAGGTATTCGTTACATAACCTTGGCTCATTCAGAGAGTAATCATATTTCTGATTCATCATACGATGAAAATAAAAGATGGAAAGGCTTAAGCCCGTTCGGGAAAGAGCTTATTGTCGAAATGAATAATGTTGGGATGATGATTGATATTTCTCATGTTTCTGATGATGCTTTTATGCAAGTGCTTGAAATTTCAAAAGCTCCTGTGATTGCAAGTCACTCCTCGCTTAGACATTTCACACCTGGTTGGGAAAGGAATGTCTCCGATGAAATGTTGATCAAATTAGCAGAAAATGGTGGAGTTCTACAAATTAATTTCGGTTCAAGTTTCATTATAGATAAAGCAAGAACTAACGATGCCAATCCAACGGAAGACTACAATTTTGCTACCCTTGAACAAGTTGTAGATCATTTCGATCGTGCTGTCTCATTGGCAGGAATTGATCATGTTGGGATTGGTTCTGACTATGATGGAGTAGGGGATACACTGCCCATTGGCTTAAAGGACGTATCGCAATTTCCAAATTTAATTGAAGAGCTTTACAAACGTGGTTATTCTAGAAGCGATATCGCTAAGATTTTAGGTGGTAATACGGCTCGAGTGTGGCGCGAGGTAGAAGAGTATGCAAAAAATCAATCCAATAGATAACTGGCATAAATCAATAAAAGAACCAAATTTATCATTGTTATACGAAACCCTAGATGATGAATTTTTATTTTATTCACCAGTTGTCTTTAGACCCAAAGAAAAGTACATGGGATTTATATACCTAATTGCTGCAAGTAGAACCTTTCTAACTGCAGAAAATTTTACTTATTCGAGAGAGATTATTGGGGAAAACGATGCAATGCTAGAGTTTAGATGTGAAATAAATGGGATCCAAATTAATGGTGTTGATACTTTTAAGTGGAATGAGGAAGGTAAGTTTACAGAAATGAAGGTATTGTTACGTCCTCAAAAAAGCCTTGACCTTATTCAGCAAGAAATGGAGAAACATCTCCTGAATCCTGAAATCTGGCGTTAATAATTTATTTTTACATAAAATTATATAGAATAGCGTCATGGCAAAAAAATACGTCAACTTTAGAGTAGGTGGAGTTCCTGAAAGAAAGGAGGATAGTTATACCGTTTGGACCAACGACCTTCTGACAAAACTTATAGCTAGTAAAACTGTTATCGAACCAAATATGTCAACTTTTGGACATCGACTATTGGAGAGTGAGGTAATTTTTGTTGTCATATCCGGCAGAGGAATAATGGAAGTTGTTGAATATGCCAATACTCAAGATGGACACGGTTCTGATCCCTCACACGGCATTATGCATAAAGATGAATACTCTTTATCAGCCGGGGATGTCATTCTCGCTGAGGAAGGTGATTACATTAAAGTTGTAAATGAAAGTGACCACGACCAATTAGTGTATCTAAGAATTTTTGATAAACAGGGTTGGCGAGGCCGTTCCCCTGAATCAAACCAAGACCCGCAATAAAAATAATATGAAAATTAAAGTGTGCGGGGTTACCCGAGAAAATGATATTGAAGCGCTTTTAAGTGTAAATATTGATTATATTGGCTTTAATTTTATTAAATCGAGCCCGCGAAAAGTTTCTGTTGATTGGGCCTTAGATATGTCAAGAAAATACAATTTACAAGATAAATTTACATGCCTGTTAGAAAATCCAACAGTCGATGATATTGCAAAGTTCTTGGATACTAATGTGCAATCAAATTTCCAACTATATGGCAACTATCAAAAACCTAAAAAAAGTATGTGTTTTGAACCACTTTCTGCAACAAATTTGCAACAAAATGATTTGTTGCAGATAGAACCTATTAGAAATACTATTTTTTTACTTGATAATATGGCTAGCACGCTGGGAGGCAGTGGGAATAAATTTGATTGGTCTATCCTCGATAATGTAAACCTTTCAAATTTTATGATAGCTGGAGGAGTTGGAGTTGAAGATATAGATTATTTATCAACACTTCAAATTTTTGGGGTTGATTTAAATTCAAAAATTGAAATATCTCCAGGTATAAAAGATCTAAAAAAGATAAAGTTGTTGGAACAGTTTAGATATGAATAAAGGATATTTTGGAAGTTTTGGCGGGTTGTTTATACCTGAAACTCTGTCTTATGCATTAAGAGAGCTTGATGAGCTTTATAATTCAACTAAAGATGATATTTCTTTCAGAACTGAACTAGAAGATCTATATAAAAATTATGTTGGACGACCATCTCCATTATATTTTGCAGAAAAATACACTACTGATATTGGCGGTCCTAATATATGGTTCAAGCGAGAGGATCTTAATCATACTGGTGCACATAAAATCAATAATACTGTCGGACAGGCTTTGTTAGCCAAAAGGCTTGGGAAAAAAAGAATTATTGCTGAAACGGGTGCAGGCCAACATGGTGTCGCAACTGCTACAATCTGTGCCAAACTTGATTTAGATTGCACTATATATATGGGGCAAACCGATATCGTTCGACAGGAACTTAATGTTTTTAAAATTAAAACTCTAGGCGCAGAAGTAATACCTGTTACCAGTGGAACAGCAACTCTTAAAGATGCCTTAAATGAATCAATCAGAGACTGGGTTACAAATGTAGACAATACACACTACATTATTGGTAGTGTAACTGGCCCACACCCTTACCCAACTATAGTGAGAGATTTTAATGCAATTGCTGGTCAGGAATTAAAACATCAAGCAAAAAATCAAATAGGAAAATTGCCGGATATGATTATTGCTTGTGTTGGTGGTGGTTCTAATGCAATGGGTGTCTTTTATCCTTTTATAGACGATATAAATGTTCAATTAATAGGAATTGAAGCAGGTGGAAAAAATAGTTCTGATATAGGTAGTGCATCGATATCAGACGGCAGCATAGGTGTGCTACATGGAGCTAAAACAAAAATACTACAATCCGAGGATGGAAATATTCTTGAAACAAGCAGTATTTCTGCAGGCCTTGATTATCCTGGGGTAGGCCCTGAACATGCTTATTTAGATGAAATCAAAAGGGCTGAATATAAAAAAATATACGATGAAGAAGCTCTAGCTGCTTTTTATAAAACCTCAAGGCTCGAAGGAATAATACCTGCACTAGAAACAGCCCATGCTCTTGCTTATCTAGAAAAATTAGGAAGCCTAGATTCATCCAATGATGTTGTTGTAAACATGTCTGGTAGAGGAGATAAAGATCTCTATTCGGTAATGAATAATGATAAAAAATAAGTTCTTAAATTTAGCGGCCAATCAAAAAAAGGCATTTATACCTTATGTGGTCGCTAATTTCCCAAACCAAGATGTTTTTACTGAAACTTTGTATACCTTAAAAGATTTAGGGGCAGATTTAATTGAAGTTGGCATCCCATTTTCTGATCCAATTGCTGAAGGTAAGATTATTGAATCCGCACATCATCAAGTTCTTAATGATAATTTTAATTTAGTCAGTGCATTGGAAGTAATTAAAAATTTTAAATTAGATTCTGATATACCAATTGTTTTAATGGGATATACCAATTCATTTATTTCTCCAAGCCTAGAAGCATTTATAGAGCGAGCAAAAAAAGCACTTGTTGATGGCTTTTTAATTGTAGATTTACCTTACGTAGAAAAAGATATCTATAAAACGTTTCATGATAATGAAATTGAATTTATTCAACTTATCGCCCCAACTACTCCATTAAATGAAATTGAATCATGCATATCAAACAATCCTGCGTTTATATATTTCATCTCTCAAAGAGGAGTTACTGGATCATCAAATATCAATAAAAATGAGGTTTTAGACAATATTCAAGCCATTAGAGATAAAACTAGTTTGCCTGTTGTCTTAGGCTTTGGATTAAAAGATCCATCACAAATAAATGAGTTTAAATCTCACGCTGATGGATTTGTGATTGGCAGTGCCATTGTTGAATTATTAAACCAAGATAATCATCAAGCAAAATTACGCAAATTCCTGACACCCATCCTTAAAGCAATTAAAAATGAATAAAGAAGATTTTTTAAGATACAAGAATTCATCTTATTCACACATACCAGTATATGAAGAATTTACAGCAGATTTGGTAAGTCCGCTTTACGTTTATTCAAACTTTTACAATCAAGAAAATACTTTTTTATTTGAATCAGCAAAATCTCATGAAGTAAAAGGCCGTTACTCAATAATGAGCCTTCCATCTCAGAAAAAATACAATTACTTTAAAGATGAGTTAGAAATAGTTAATGATTCACAAACTACAAAACAAAGAATTATTAATGCTTATGATCATATAGATAAAATTAGTCAATCTTTTTCATCACCAAAAATAAATCATCTCCCTGAATTTCTTGGAGGTTTGGTTGGTTACTTTAGTTATGAATCATTCCAATTTATAGAGCATAAAGTTACTTTTCCAGATCAAGACATACCTCTAATATCTCTAATTGAATGCAATGAATTAATTATTTTTGATAACTTCAAAGGTACATTTTATATCGTAGTTAATACTACCGATAAGTCAGAAATAGGCTGGGAGAAAGCAAAGAAAAGAATTTCCGAAATTAAACAAGCGGTATTTTCTCTTCAACCTTCTGTTAATCAAAGCATTTCAATAGATAATAAAACCTTAAAATCATCTTCCAATGTCGATAAAAAAACATTTATAAATCAAGTTAAAGACCTAAAAAAACTAATTAACCAAGGCGAAATAATGCAAGCAGTATTATCAAAGGAGATTACGTTTGATGGTGAATTTGATCCCTATACGCTTTACCGTGCTCTTCGATTAATTAATCCATCGCCTTATATGTTTTTCTTAAACTTTGACAAATTTCGAATTATTGGTTCCTCACCAGAAATACTGGTTCAAAAAAATGATGACAAAGTAACAATAAGACCTATTGCAGGCACACGTAGGCGAGGTCTTAATAAATCTGAGGACCTAAAAAATAAAATCGATCTTATTGAGGATGAAAAAGAAAAATCTGAACATATGATGCTTGTTGATTTAGCAAGGAATGACCTTTCAAAAGTATGTGAGCAAGGAACCGTTCAAGTAGATGAAATGATGGTTGTTGAGAAATACTCTCACGTTATGCATATGACATCGAATGTGATTGGACGATCAAAAACAGACGTTTCAACTATAGATTGCATGAAAGCAGCCTTGCCAGCTGGTACTTTAAGTGGAGCTCCAAAAATAAGGGCTATGGAGATTCTAAGCGAAATTGAAAAACGACCAAGAGGTGTTTATGGCGGTGCAGTAGGATATTTAGGATTTAATGGTTCACTGGATACAGCCATTGTTATTCGTACCGGTATGCATTTTGATGATCATGTAAAAGTTGGTGTTGGAGCAGGAATTGTTTACGATTCAGATCCCGATTCAGAGTGGGAAGAAACAGAATCAAAAGCTAAGGTATTTTATGAGGCGTTAAGATATAAATGAAAATCTGTCTAATTGATAATTACGATTCATTTACTTTTAACGTTGAACATCAGCTTTTAATGCTTGATCACGAAGTAAATGTTATACGTAACGATAAGATCTCCATTGATGAGATATCTCAACTGGATTACGATGCTTTTGTTATTGGTCCTGGCCCATCAAACCCTAAAAATGCTGGTATAAGCTTAGAGTTAATAAATTATTTTTATGATAAGAAACCTATTTTAGGTATTTGTTTAGGACATCAATGTATAGGTGAGGTGTTCGGTGGGAAAATTGTCATTGCTGATAAAATAATGCATGGCAAGACGTCAAATCTCAGCCACACTAAATCTTCAATTTTTCAAAATATAAAAGAACCATACATTGCCATGAGATATCACAGCTTGGTAATCTCTGAAAAATCTGTATCAGATGATCTTGAGATTTTGGCCTGGTGTGAGGATGATAATAAAAAAACAATAATGGCAGTTAAACACAAAACGTATCCGGTTGTGGGCATTCAGTTTCATCCTGAATCAATATTTACCGAACAAGGCAATAAGTTATTAGATAACTTTTTTACTTTATATGGATAATCTATTAGCAATACTAAACAACTCAACATCGCGAAAAGCGGAACTAGAGTTTTTATTCAGTCATTTGCTTAGTGAAGACTCATCTGATGAAGAGAAAAAAGAAATTTTATTAAGTTTAAATGAAGTTGGCATTAACTATAATCATCTTTCCGTATTATCAAATGAGATCCTTAAACACTCTAATCTAATTGACTTAGACCATAACGATTGTATCGATACGTGTGGTACAGGTGGTTCTGGTCAGTCAATTTTTAACTGTTCGACCCTTTCTGCATTTACTGTTGCTTCATGTGGCGGGAAAGTAATCAAACATGGCAATAGATCAATAACAAGCAAATCTGGAAGCGCTGATTTCCTAGAAAGGGCCGGTGTAAATTTAAATGTTGATAACAGTCAGCTTATCAACCTATATCAAAGATTAGGCATTTGCTTTTTATTTGCTCCAAATCAACATCCAAAATTAAAAAATGTTGCTAAAGTTCGTAAAGAGTTAGGTGTAAGAACAATATTTAATATCTTGGGGCCACTTGTTAACCCTGCCAAACCACAATTCCAATTGCTGGGAACATCCGATTCTTCTATTAACAGAGATATGGCAAATGCTTTGTTAAATAATGGAATACAAAGAGGTATAGTCGCAACCTCTAGTTCAGGCATTGATGAAATAGTAATACATGAACCAACTTCAATAACCGAAATTAGAAATAATGAAATCTTAGAATGGCAATTCAATCCTAAAGATTATGGCTTTGTAGACTGCTCTCTATCTGATATCCAGGTACAATCACTTGAAGAAGCTTACCTGTTTGGGGTAGAGGTGCTAAATGGTAAAAGAGGACCAGGACTGGATATGGTAGCTCTAAATGCAGGTTTCTGTTTGTATTTATTAGGATTATGCGATGATCTAATCGAATGTTTTGAAATAGCAAAAAAACAATTAATATCCGGAAAAGTCCTTCTTAACTTGAATGTGTACGCCAAAGCAACTCAAGAATGAATCAGCTTGAAACCATATTTCAGTTAAAAAGAGCCCAAGTAGCTGAAGCTAAGAAAATCCAATCCATAGATTTTTTTATTGAAAATTTTGACCAAAAGCGTAGCTCTGGAAATTTTTTTAGCACCTTAGATGGCAATAGAAGCAATTTTAAAATTATTGCTGAAACTAAAAAAGGCTCTCCATCAGCAGGTATCATTAAGGAGCAATATGACCCTCTTTCAATAGCACAATCCTACGAAGAGAAAGGCTATGAAAATATTTCTGTCTTAACTGAATCTGGGTACTTTTATGGTGTAAACTCAGACCTCACAAAGATTGCCTCAAATACCAACTTAAAAGTGCTAAGAAAAGATTTTATTTTTGATGAGTGGCAAATATACGAATCAAAATACATAGGTGCTGATTGTATTCTGCTTATTGCTGAATACTTATCGGAAGCTCAAATTTCAGCATTTATAAAGCTTGCTAAGTCGCTTGATCTAGACGTTTTACTTGAATTTCATGAAGAACGTGAATTGGGTAAGGTGCTAAACCAGGAACTAGACCATATAGGTATTAATAACAGAAATCTTAAAACCCTGCAGACAGATAATATGCATGCTCTTAGGCTATATAAAAAATATAGTAATGACTTTCAAAATTTCTCTATAATCGCTGAATCAGGGTTTTCTAATTCTAAGGATTTGGAAATTTACCAAAATGAGGGTATAAATAAATTTCTTATTGGAGAAGGAATATTAAAAGGCTTGCTTTAATTTATCTCGTATCTCAGATCCTACTATCTGAACCCGAACTTTATTTTATTGAACCGCAAAATAAAGCAAATATTTCAGGGCCAGTAAAAGTTGTTTTTGGATTAAAGGATTTTGGCGTTGCTCCTGCAGGTTACGATATTGATAACACCGGCCATCATCACTTGTTGATCAACGTTGATTTTCCAATCGATTTAACTAAACCAATCCCTGCTGATAGCAATCATATTCATTTTGGCAAGGGACAGACTGAAGCTGTATTGGAGCTACCTAAAGGTGAATACAGATTGAGGTTGCTACTTGGAAACTATGTACATATTCCACATAGCAACCCAATTTATTCTGAAGAGATACTAATAACCGTTAATTAATCAATTATATTGATTACTCCATCTCCAGCCATTCCGGCATGTAAAGTGCAGAAATAGTACATTGTATCAACGTCTAAATCTGTCGGAACAACCCATGTCAGAGTATTTTGGTCACCACTAACTCCTTCAGTGTAAGCAGTTCCACCACCAAATGTTCCATCTTTAGTTTTGCTAAGTCGAAATGGATGACTATTACCAAATGCTGAGGTGTCAAATACAACGGTTTGACCACGACGCACTGTAATGCTGCCATGCATTTCACCATTCATATAGTAGGTGTTGCCTTGATTGGTTACGGTGACCTCTACAGTTTCTGAATAAGTCTCAACTTTGACATTGTCGTAATGTACGCCAGTTGGAGCGTAATTGCCTGCTGTATTCATAAATCCGGATTGATAAATATGACCAACCATTGCTTCTGTAATTTCAAAATCTAAAGTCAAAGTTTGCCACTCTGTGGTTAATTCTGTTGTATCAGTCTCTACAAAAAGTAATTCATTAAAATCACTTGAATTTAAAACTTTTATAAATGCACTACATTCAGCACCACTTGCTCCATTGTCAGGGTTAGTTGAGCCACAATTATTGGATTCAGGGTGTTTGGCGTCAAAAGTCATACGATATGTTCCAACCATTGAAGCTGTAATTAAACCTTCGTCTGCTCCGAGCTCTCTAAAGAAATTTGCTTCAACAATACCTCCATTGTGAGTGCCGTCTTGATAGTTGCTATAAATATTGACGTATTTGTTAACTTCCTCTTCAACTAGTGCACTAATATCGCCTGCTATTGGAGCTGGAGCTGCAGCATATCCACCAATGTATGAACCATCAGCATTAAACTGATTAACATAAGCATCCCATGGTGCTAAGTTAGCATCATCAGATGAATAAGCTTCAAAATCATCAGAGTAAGTAACATTGGTTACTGGTTCTGGTGTTGGTGCTGGTGTTGGTTCCGGCGTTGGCTCAGGAGTAGGCTCAGGAGTTGGTGCTGGCGTTGGTGCTGGTGTTGGTGCTGGAGTTGGAGCTGGAGCAGGAGCTTCAGAGCCGCCACCGCCACCGCCACAAGCAGTTAGTAAAACGAGTGTGAAAGCAGTAAAAAGTTTTTTAAACATAATAGATTCTAATTGAAGGCAGATAAAAATATTTCAACAGTTAATTATCTTTTTGATGTGTTGGTTTCGTCTCTATGTTTTTTAAGATATTTCATAAAGGGTGTTCCGCCTGTGCCTCTAACTGTAGAACCTCCTGTACCAAATAGTGTGCTTTTAACATTTTGTTGATGAATGTAATCTGCAGCATATTGCAAATGCTGAGATCGAAAGTTTGTCATCTCATCAAGACAATCATTAACTAAAGCATTAATTTTGCTACTAGAAAGTGCAGCATCTTTAACTTTAGATTCTTCTTCTACTATTCGAATGAAATTTCTATGATTATCTGGCATGTAAAGTTTCATTTCATCAAGATAATCTCGTAATTCGTCTTTCTCATGATGAACATTAAACAATGCATCAAGAGATGGAATAATGGAGCTCTGTGCACCTGTTTCACCTCTGAATAATTGCGGTTTATTTTGAAAAAAACCATCATAAATTAGACCATCGGGTAAATCTGGATTGTTTTTCCATCCAAATATATATGGTCTTACTCTATGGTAGTAGATATATGGATCGCATTTCTCTGGCATTAATCTAAAGATTTCATTTACTTTTGCCATAGATTCTTTTACGGTTTGCAACTCTTCTGCTAATAACGACTCATCATTCCATAGCTCATCATCTACAATTTTAGCTATACTTGATATTGCTGGACTCGCAGCATCTTCTATGCATACATGGATCGTTACAAACCAATCCTCATCTATGCCACCTAAAAAATTATTGATTAGGGCCACATTATCTAAAGAAACATCTTTAGTTTCATTAATTTTGTACCAATTGTGTAAGCAATAGGAGGCATAACTCAGGATAGGAGGGCGTTTAAATTTTTCTGAAAGCTTAACCCAAGGTGCACTAATGTTGTGTGGTAAATTTTGGACAGGCTTTAAGTCGCCCCAAACATATGCATGGGCTATAAATGAGAGTTGTGCAAAGAGTAATTCTTGCTCCTCTAGAGAGTGATCATTTAGATGTAGATCTAAATTTTTAATTTTGTTTATTGTTGGACGTATTTGATTGGTAAGAAGAAGTTTTGGAAGTTCGAGTGCTACGTTGTTAATTATATCTGTACTAGCAGTTTTATTTTGCACAGCTCTTAAAGGAGTTGCTTCGGGTAAGAAACCTCTGTTTGTTATATATTTTTTTAATCTGGCCATACTTTATTTTAAATTAAATATTGTTTTTTTGCTTCTGTTATTGCAAATGAGAATCATTCTCAATAATATACTAAACGAGAATCATTCTCATTTAAAAATCAGATGATATTAAACAATAAATTTAAAGTTTTTTTTCTTTTAGTATTTATTAACTTTGTTTGTAGTGAAAATAATTCTGATCTAGAAGAGCTTGTAGTAAAGGGCAAAGTTCTTTATCAAGACCAAGTAAGTGCTTTAAAAACCCCAGTTCCGATACTCAATGTACCTCAAACTGTTTCTATCATTACCGATGAAGAAATTTTAAATAATGGTTTTAGCAATATTGAAGATATTATTAGATTTGTTCCAGGTGTCACTAGTTCACAAGGGGAAGGGCATAGAGATGCTATTGTCATAAGGGGTATCAGATCTACTGCCGATTTCTATCAAGATGGGATACGCGATGATGTTCAATATATTCGCTCCTTATACAATGTTGATCAACTAGAGATACTGCGTGGTCCAAACGCCTTGCTTTTTGGCAGAGGTGGCACTGGTGGCATTGTAAATCGTGTTACAAAAAAAGCTGTAACTTCAGAAAACTTTACTCATTTAAATTTAGGGCTCAATACTTTTGGAGGGACAGATTTAGCAATAGATAGCAATCATATATTAGGCATAAACTCTGGATTACGTATCAACCTACATACTGATCAACTAGAGAATCATCGAGATCATTTCTTTGGTAATAGGATGGGTATAAACCCTTCATTAACACTAATTCTCGGTTCTGAGCTAACTCTTAACCTTTCATACGAATACATCAATCATGAAAGATTTATTGATAGAGGGATCCCTACACTCTATGGTAGACCAGATACATCCTTAAGAAACACTGTATTTGGCAATCCTGATTTTAATTATCACACCCTAGAAGCAGATATTTATAGATTACAGGCAAGCTATCAAATGTCAGATACATTTAAGGCTAACTTCAACCTTACAGCAAATAATTTTGAGAAAGTTTATCAGAACATTTATACATCGGATTACGATGGTAGCCTGATAATGATGGACGGATATTTAGACCCAACCAAACGAGATAACTTTATTTTTTCCAGCAACCTTATAAATGAAATCAATTATGGTAAGGTTATTCATACCTTGTTGTTCGGTATTGAATACATTCAAACCACCAATAATAATTCACGTTTCGATGCATATTGGTCAGCAACTCAGAACGATACTGATTTATTTTCTATTTCAACACCTATCGACTTTGCTATAAATAGTAGTGGTATAGATACCTCTTTAAGTTACTTAACTCCTAATAGTAAAACTCATTCTGAAATAACTATCTCTTCATTTTATCTGCAAGATCAGATAGATCTAAGTGAACGCTGGAAGTTGGTTATAGGAGCTCGATTGGATCAATTTGATATTAGTGTTGAGGATCACATCAGCAACACCTTAGAGACAAAAAAAGACAACACTTTATCACCCAGAGGAGGATTAATATTTAAACCACAACAAAATGTATCAATGTACTTAAGTTACAGTGAAAGCTTTTTACCAAGATCAGGAGAACAATATAAAAAATTAAATTCCAGTGCAGCTCGATTGGATCCAGATGTTTTTGAAAGCAAAGAAATTGGGATAAAAATACTGCTTAATAATCAATTAAATCTAACAGCTGCTTATTTTAACAGTCAACAAATTAGAGCAGCACGGGATAATATATCTGGTGAAACATACAACATTAGGGGACTAAGTGTGGATGGTTATGAACTCGAAGTTAAAGGGGATATTGGACAAAACTTTTCATATGTTATGGCCAGTTACACCTCATTGAATGGTAAAACTCAATCAGGAGGCACACCTCGAGAAATCCCTGAATTTACTTTTTCTGCTAATGCCCAATACCAGCTAACAAATAAACTTAATCTTGGTTTTGGTTATTTATCGCAAGGCGAATCATTAATTATGGATGACAATGAGGCTTTAACTTTACCTCAGTATAGTCGTCTAGATATATCTGGTTCATACAGCTACAGCGAACGGCTTACACTGCGTCTACATCTTGAGAACCTGTTCGATGAACTTTATTTTCCACATGCCCACGCCATGCATCAAGTTAGCGTAGGTGAACCATTCAATGCTAGGGTCGTATTTAGCTATTATTTTTAGTCCAATTTTCATGTGCTAATAGCTAAAAATAGATAAACTACTTAAATGAAATTAAATTTTCCTCCAATCATATTATTGCTATGCTTATTGCTGCAATTCCTATTAATTGGTGTTGCTCCAATTGCTATTGACCTATCGGTACTGATTGGACTCTTGATGATCTCTTTTTCTATATTTTTAATTATTTATTCCTTCATTGAGCTGAAAAACCATGAAACGACTTATATTCCTGATGGTGAGCCTGAGCACTTAGTAACATCTGGTCCATTTGCCTATTCAAGAAACCCAATCTATCTTGGCATGTTGGGCGTATTAATATCGGTAGGATTGTTTTCTCAATCGCTATCATCTTTCCTTATCCCGGTTTTATTTATTTTTATTATTGAAAATACCTGGATTAAACATGAAGAGAACAAACTAAAAACTTTGTTTGAAAAAGAATGGAATGATTATGCTTCTAAAACTAGAAAATGGCTTTAGAAAAGCTGTTTTTCTAAGATTGATTTCCAAGCTTCATACTCAGCTAATACCTCTTTACTCTTCTCTGTGACTGCTCTAACTTCTCTCGTCTTTGCTTGTGCCAAAACATCTTCTGAACAAAGACCAGAGGCAATACCAGCCATCATAGCAACACCAAGTGCTGTAGATTCTTTGTTATCGGGTATTAAAACACTGCGATTAATACTGGTTGCCAAGTGTTTGGTAAACCAATCATTCTCTACCATGCCACCATCTATTTTTAATTTTTCTACCTGAATATTATCCTTTCTTAATGTTGCAATAATATCTTTAGTTTGAAAGCTTATAGAGGCAAGAGCAGCTGTTGTAAGATCATTTTTATTTGTATCTCTAGTTAAACCATGAAAGGATCCTCGAACATTTGAGTCCCAGTAGGGCGCTCCTAATCCATTGAATGCTGGTATAAAAAATACCTCATTACTTAATAAAGAATTATTTAGAAAATTTTCTGAATCTTTTGCGGTTTCAAAAAACATTAATTGATCCCTTAACCATTGCGTAATGGTTCCTGCTGAATAAATGCTGCCTTCAAGAGCATAATTAACCTCTCCATTGAAAGCGTAGCCTATAGTAGTTAGTAATCCTGAAGATGATTTAACGATTTCATGGCCGGTATTTACCATCAAAAAGCATCCAGTGCCATATGTGCTTTTAAGATCGCCCTTGTTGATACAATGTTGTCCAAACAATGCCGCGTGCTGATCACCTAAAACCGCTCTAACTTCGATGTTGTTCATTATCTCCAGGGAACCAAATGATGAATCAGATGGCATGACTTCAGGTAACATTGAAGCTGGAATATCAAACAGGTCAAGGAGATCTTGATCCCATTCACAAGTATGTATATTGAAAAGCATGGTGCGTGAAGCGTTTGTAAAATCCGTTTTATGAATTGTGTGGTTGGATAGCTTATACATAAGATAAGTATCCACAGTACCGAATAGAAGCTTCCCTTGTTTGGCTTTATCCCGTGCACCTTCAACATTATCAAGAATCCACCTGATTTTTGTTGCTGAAAAATAAGGATCTAGAATTAGGCCAGTTTTATTTAATATTTGTTCTTTCAGATCAGGCGAATCAATGCTCGAGCAATATTGATCGGTTCGTCTATCTTGCCAGACTATAGCGTTATAAATAGCTTTACCTGTATCTTTATCCCAAACAATTGTCGTTTCTCTTTGATTGGTAATTGCTGCACACTCAATCTTCAGAGATTGAAAGTTTTTTAAAGTGTTAGTAACACTTTCTAACAATTTCTCGGGATCTATTTCTACCCAACCATTATGTGGGTAGATCAACGGATACTCCTCTTGCTTTGAATCAATTACAGAGCCATCAATATCAAAAATTATTGCTCTTGAGCTTGTGGTGCCTTGATCAATTGTTAAAATCATCTTTTATGAGATTAACAAAGATTTTAATTTTTTTCCTAACTTTAATCTGTATCTTTAGTTGTGCTTCAACAGAAGATAGTTTGTACGAGACCGAACGGAAAGCAAAAATTGATAAACTTAAGAACGAATGTGATTTTGTCTCTGTTGAGTATATTGAAGGAGAAGAAATTTATATCTGTAACACCAGTGGCTCTAGAATAAAAAAATCAACCGTTCCACCAGTTGACAATGAAATAAAAGAGAAAGAGATTCCAGAACAGCCATCAAATGGATAAATACACAATATATAGTAGAAACGTGTGTTCGTATTGTGTTGCAGCAAAAAACCTTTTGGCATCAAAAAATCTAGATTTTATTGAAAAAAATATTGATCAATCCCAAGATTTTTTTAATGAAATGCGCCAATTAGCACCCAATATGAGAACTGTCCCCGTGATCTTCATAAATAATGAACTAATAGGCGGATATACTGAGTTATTAAATACCTTTAATGACTAACTTTGTTTTTTACGATACTGAGACTACAGGTAAAGATCAGAGAGATTTTATCCAAGTAATCCAGGTAGCCTCTATTTTAACAAACAGTCACCTTGAGCAGCTCAATGATATGGACTTATCTTGTAGACCATTGCCGTGGACTCTTGTCACAGCTGGAGCACTTCTGACTAATAAAAAATACGAAACATTTAATAACCCAAATACTCATTACGATATGACATGCCAATGGTTCAATGTTTGGTCTAAATGGTGCGCACAAGAGCCAGCAACCTTTGTAACCTATAATGGTCTTTTCTTTGACGAGGAAATTATAAGACGACAATTTTATTGGAATCTCATCAATCCTTATATTACGAATACCAATGGCAATGCTCGGCTAGATTTATTACCAAAAATGTATGTGCTTGGTAAATTTTATGCAGATAAATTTACAATACCTCAAATCAATAACAAACCTTCCTATAAATTAGAACTGCTAGCAAAATCACTTGGAATGAATACTGCTAAAGCTCACGATGCACTAGCTGACTGTATTTTTTTACTGGAATTACAAAAATTAATTAAAGATATAGCGCCAAATTTTTATCAAGAGACAATTTCAAGTTGCAGTAAAACCAATCACAAAGAATGCTTAATAAACAATGTGTTGCATTTAAATGTTACAAGGTTTGGAAATTATTATCCTTTTACTGCTTTGTCTTCATATATGTATGATCACCATGAAATACCAATATTTAATTTAAATTTTGATCCTCAGGATTACATTCATATGAGTTTAGGTGAATTAGAATCAGCTATTTTTAATTCTAAGGATTCTCCTATCAAGTGGGTCAAATTAGGTAAAACACAGCCTACAGTAACCTATAATTCTCTGAAAAATGACGATGTTGACTTGGTCTTGGATGATAATTATTTAATGCGCGCTGAACAGTTAAAAGACAACCAAAATTTTGTAGACAAGCTCTTTGAACTCAAAGTTACACAAGAAATGCCCCAATACGATAATTCTAGCTATGAACAGCAATTATATTCAGGTGGATTTCCAAGCAATGCAACTTACGATGCTTTCAATAAATTTCATCAAGCCAAAACATTAGATGAAAAGTTAAGGGTTATTAATCTATTTCCTGAACAGCGATATAAAGAATTTGCCTGGCGTATTTGCTCTCAGTCTATGCCTGGTGATGTGCCTCAAAATTTTATTCAATATTGTCATAATTTAATTGATCAAAGGTTTAATCAAGACGGTCCCTGGCCCGATGCTACAAAAGAATTATCCAATGCTAAGGAATTGCTTAATTCCGTGACAGATCAAGCTGAAAAAGCTTGTGTAAAAGAAGTTATTGATAATATTGAGAAAAATCTTAAATAATTTAAACATTTACTTAACGTTTAAAATTTTTTACCTATACTAGGCGTTGACAAAATAATGAAACAATTCAAAGGGCTGCTTCTATTAATTCCATTCTTATTATTTTCTGATATTCAGTTTGATGGTTCAGTTGACCAAGATGAATGGCAAAATGCCGTTAGATACGACATTAATGTTGAAACTAGACCCAGCTATAACACACCAGCAGAACACAAAACCGATGCCTATGTCATGCACGATGAATTTTACCTTTACGTTGGTTTTAAAGTTTATGGCAATAAAGAATTTATCAGAGCTCAGGTTAGATCGCGTGATGGTATTTTCTACACCAATGACCATGTAATATTTGGTTTGGATACCTATGGAGATGGGAGGTATTTTATTGGTTTTGGAGCCAATCCTTATGGCAGCATCTTAGATTATAAAGAAGGTCCAATTGGAGAGCCCGAACGCTCATACAACGTAGAATTTGAAGCTGAAGCACAATTTACAGATTACGGCTATGACGTTGAACTCAAAATACCATTTTCATCCATTAATTACGAAGATACAGACATTAAGCGCTGGAAGGTTGCATTTTATAGAAAACTTTATAACAAGGGTGTTGAGTCTGGATACCTTAGCCATAAAGTCCTTGCTGGCAAAGGTTGTCTTATATGCCAATCGCCATATTTTTATGAATTAACCAATATTAGTCAGAAATCAAAAAAACGACTCATTCCGTCACTAACAGCAAATTCCAGGTCCTTTAGAGATGATTCAGGTGCAATGGTCACCGATAAAGTAGATCCAGAAATATCATTGAATGGTATTTATGAGGTAAACGATAATACTTTTGAATTCACCATTAATCCAGATTTCTCACAAGTTGAAGCAGATGAAAGTCAGATAAATGTTAATTCTACAACTGCTCTGCGTTTCCCTGAGCGTAGAATTTTCTTTAATGAGGGTGCAGATTTTCTTAGAACAGACTTATCTGCAGTCTACACAAGGTCAATAAATTCACCCGATTACGCATTAAAAGTATTTAATAGAGGAGATAAGCACAGCTATTATTTTCTTGATGCAGAGGATCAAAGTACACCTTTAATTGTGCCAGGAAATATGCGTAGTTATTCAGCATTGCTGGGAAAAAGTCATGCCAATATATTTAGTTACAATTACAACAGAGACAATGGCCAATATCTTTCATTTTTAGCAACCAATAGGGAATATGAGGAGGGTGGTTATGGTCGAAATTATGTATCTCGAGGTTTATTTATTCTTGATAGTAAACATGCATTTCGTTTTGAGCTAGCTCAAAGTGATACTGAGGAACCTGTAAGCGATTTAATAACAACTACAACTGAAACAGATAAATATACTTACCGTTTAGATGGCGAGTCTTTCAGCGGTTATGGTGGCTTGGTTGCTTTTTCTAGAAGTACTGAAAATTGGTTTACTTACTTCCAACGTGCGACTAAATCACCTGAATTTCGCACGGATTTAGGATTTACCACTGAAAATAATTGGATTAAAGATGATTTGTGGCAAAGGTATGAGTATAGAGGTACAGGTCTAATACGCTCAGCCAATGCTAGATTTAATGCCAGCGTATCTCACAACTATGACAATCAACTTCTGCAACAAGAATTTGGCATAAACTTTAATCTTGATTTGGCCAATCAAATGGAATTTGGATTTGGGTATGAAAACAATGTAAAGGTCATGTTTGAGGAATACAATTTTAAAAACTTTTCAGATTACAATTTCAATGCAACCTATTCACCATCTGGCAACTTCTACTTTAGATTAGGCTATTCTGCTGGTGAAGGCATTGCACGAAATATTGATACTCCATCTATTGGCGATAGAGAAAACTATAATCTAAGTACTCGTTATCAATTTACTGATGAATTTAATGTTCGACTTCAATATCGATACAACTCACTATCAGATCAAATTACTAAGGAAGATTATTTTGCTGGTTATGTCACCTCAGTTCGTGCTACCTATCAATTCAATAAGGATTCGTTCATAAGAGTTGTGCATGAATACAACGATTTTAATAATGATTCGTATACCCAAGCTTTGTTTCAATGGCAGCCAGATTCAGCCACTATTTTCTATATCGGGGGCACTATCAATCAAGAAGATATTGAAGGCACATGGGTTAGAGAAGGCTCTCAAATTTATATGAAGCTACAATATTTATTTAATTTTGATTAAATGTAATTTTAAATTACACTTTAATTATGTCCAAGCTAACAAAAGAAATTTCACAACTTAATAAAATGCTCGACTCCGTGGGCACTGACTTAGGAATTGATGATTTTAACCCAACAGAGTTTTCAATTTTCTTCGATATCATTCAAGAGATAGAAGAGAAGGGCAAATGTTCAATGCTTAAAGCAGTAGAAGTTTCAGGCAAGTCTCGTTCAACTGTTTACAAAACAATTCGTAAATTAGTCCATAAAAATGTTCTTTTAATTGAAAGCTCAACCGAAGATAAACGTTCCTTCTTGCTAAAAACACAAATTTAAGTGAATTTTTTACTCAGAGATAGCGCAATAGCTAGCTTATTTTATTTCACTACGTTTTTTTTCTGGGTTGCTTTTATTGTTCCTCTTGAACAAGATTTTCTCCAAACCTCTGGCAGTCTTCTCTTTTTGCCTGCAGCAGGCAGGATTCTTCCTGTGCTATTTTTTGGCATCAAAACAATACCAGCACTGTTCCTATCTTCACTAATTGCTTGGAATTTTCTCTGGCCATACGATATGTACGAAGCCAGAAATTTAGGCTTATTAATTTCTTTTTTAGCTATCTTAGTTGCTTGGGGTGTTT
Organism: Gammaproteobacteria bacterium; assembly: GCA_038147295.1. Classification (GTDB taxonomy): domain Bacteria; phylum Pseudomonadota; class Gammaproteobacteria; order Magnimaribacterales; family TMED112; genus TMED112. The sequence goes on along the minus strand of JAYQTH010000002.1, from coordinate 772,544 downwards.
TTAAATACTTGGATGCTGAAATTTCATTTGATAGCAAACTTAAGCTTAGCAATTGGCGACATCTAGTTCTTTTTATTCTGCTTTGCTCACTGCTGAATGGTTTGTTTGATGGCGCTTTTTATTCAACTTTTGTGAATACAATCAATCCTTTAATATCACTAAGGTTCTTTGTAGGTGATGTCACCGGGACTATTTTTATACTTCTATTCTGTATGCTTATAATATCTGCGTTTGATATAAAAAGGAACTAATGTATAAAATCTTTGAAATCCTCAGTATGACCATTGTCTTTTATTTATTTTTGTTTGTTATTTGGACTATTTTTATTGTCCCTGTTGAGTTATCTTCAAACACTCTTGCTCTTGGTAGTCTCTTGTTTCTGCCTCATGCTGCAAGAGTTCTGCCTGTGGTGTATTTTGGACCCTGGGCACTGCTTGGCATAATCATTGCTGAATACATTTGTTGGTTTTATATTTGGCCTTTTGAGATTTTTGATAGAACCGGAATGGGTGTTGTTATAAGCTCTTCCGCAATCGCTATTACATGGGGCTTCTTTAAACTACTGGATGCAGAATTAAAACCATTTGGCAATCTGCAAAATACAAACTGGAAGCATTTAGTTATTTTTATTATTTTCTCTGCGTTGTTTAATGGTCTTGCTAATGGTGCCTATTATCCAACTTTTGGTGATGGTGAAGCTGCACCACTGATAAGTATTAGATTTGTAATGGGAGATATTATTGGCGCGCTTGTAGTAATAATTTTTTTAGCTATATTTAGAAAGGTAACTAAAGACCTTGCATGATAGAAGTTCGCAACTTATATAAATCCTTTAAAGCCGATACTGGCAAAAAAGGATTGTTTAGCGCTATTAAAGAGCCTTTCTTTGCCGTCAACGATATGTCTTTTACTCTAGACAAAGGTCAAGTTTTAAGCATATTAGGACCCAATGGTTGTGGTAAAACGACAACACTTCGCATGATAGCAGGAATGCTAGAGCCATCTTCAGGTACGGCTATTGTTAACAATATTGACGTCAGAGCAGATAAACATAAAGTAAAGTCCAATATTGGCTACATGACCAATAACACATCGTTGTACGATCGATTGACTGTAATTGAAACCATTAAGTTTTTTGCTGAACTTAACCAAATACCGGTAGAAACCTATAAAAAAAGAGCTGATGAGTTATTTAATCAGCTAGATATGGATGAGTATTTAAATAAAAAAATTGCTGATTTGAGTACAGGCATGAAACAAAAAACTTCAATTGTTAGGACTTTAATACATGATCCAGATGTCGTCATATTAGACGAGCCAACAACTGGTGTTGATATCACAGGACAATCAATCATTATGGACCTAGTCAATTCAATCAAGCAACAAGGTAAAACCATAATCTTTTCAACGCACCAACTAGGTGAGGTTAAAGACATAGCAGATAAAATAGTTGTTATGGCTAAAGGTAAAAAGTTGTTTGATGGCACCACTTCAGAGTACCAAGCAAAAAAACCTAACCATAGTTTCAATGAAATATTCACGGAGATTACTAGTGGCTAAGTGGCAAATTCTTGTACTCAAGGAAATTAGACATCTGTTTAGAGATACAAAAACGATTGTCCAAACTGTTGTTGTGCCTACTTTTATAACACCACTTTTAATAGGAGCGATTGTCTGGTATATGGGTTCTGTAGCACAAGAGGAAAGTGTAAAAATCTACGATCTTGGTTACCAAGGCGACATAAATAATGAGCTTTATTCTGAATTATCGAATACAGAACGCTTTAACTTAAATCTCTTTGATGGTGAAGAGGAGTTGGTATTGGCAATGGAAAACGATGAAATCGATATAGCAATAAGTTTCCCGAATCCACTTAATCAATCTGATATATCTACAAATCAAACTGAAATAAATATTTTTTCTAAAGATCTTGATACTTTTTCGCAGGCTAAATCCTTATTAATGAACAATGTGTCTGTTTACGAAGATTTAATGCTCCAAGAACGAATAGATAAGTTAGGAATTGAGAAGGAATTTCTTGAACCACTTGTGATAAATGAAAACGATTTAACAACTGACAAAGAATTTGCAGGGACCATTATAGGTGCACTTATTGCCTTTTTATTTATTGCTTATATTTTACAGGGCTCAATGTATCCAGCCATTGATTTAGGTGCAGGAGAAAAAGAGCGTGGAACTATGGAAACATTAATTTCTACCAATATTTCCTCATTAGAAATAATTATCGGTAAGATGTTTGCGATAACCGGATCAGCTGTCATTACAGCCATATTTTCAACACTTGGATTTATTGTGCCACTGCTTATAGTGTTTTTATATTTTGGCGATAACCTACCAGAGGCGTTCTTCAATATTGTTGCGGCTATTGTTAACCCTGTGGCTATTTTAGGAATATTTATCCTCTTAATACCTCTAAGTATATTTATGGGAGCTTTAATGCTGGCAATTTCAGTCTATTCAAAAAATCCCAAAGAGGCTGGCTTATTGTTGGGCAATGTAATGCTAGTATTTTTTGCCCCAGCTTACTTGCCTTTAATAAATCCTGGACTAGAGATAGATATGATTGGGGCCTTGATTCCTTGCTATAGTTTAGCATTGCATACCAATGCATTGATTGCAGAAAACATTAATTGGATGCTATATGGAGTTACTCTAGGATCAACGGTACTATATTCGTTAGTGGCCATCTACCTTACTTACGTAATGTTTGATGATGAACGCATCATCTTTAGATCTTAAAACTATGCGTGTGATTGAAACACCAATATCACCATTTCTTCAAAATGCCCCAATACTTGCTTGTGAAGATACATCCGATGCTATTTTGGTTGACCCTGGCGATGAAGTTGAAAAGCTTTTAGATGTTGCAAAAACCAACAATCTCAATATCAAATACATAGTCTTAACGCATGGGCATATAGATCATGCTGGTGGCACTAAAAAAATAGCTCAAATTTTAAATATTGATATTGTTGGACCACACAAAGCTGATAAATTCTTACTAGATTCATTAGAACTACAGGGTCAAATGTATGGCATTGCAGCACAGGTATTTGAGCCTAATAGATGGTTAGAACATGGCGAGAAACTAACATTTGGTAATCAAGAACTAGAGATTGCTCACTGTCCAGGACACACTCCAGGCCATATTGTATTAATTAATCATAATTCTAGGATTATCATTGCTGGTGATGTGCTATTTCAAGGTTCTATAGGGCGTACTGATTTACCCAGAGGAAACCATCAAGATTTACTTGAATCCATAAAAAGTAACTTATTAACCCTTGATGATGATTACAAAGTTTATTCCGGTCATGGAGCACCAACCAATATTGGTATTGAGCGACAAACAAATCCGTTTCTTGTAAATGCTTAGTGCTAATGTCTATGCAAACATGCGCTTGGTGATAACAGAAGCGAAAAATAACCTTAAAAAAAATCAAATACCAATTGCAGCATTAATAGTTGACACATTAACTAATGAAATAATTGCCAAAGCTGCAAATTCTGATTCACCGGTAGGGCATGCTGAATTAATTGTTATTGATCAAGCCCTAGAACTACTCCATACCAACAGGTTAAACAATTGCGATATATATGTAACGATTGAACCTTGCCCCATGTGCGCTTATGCAATAAAAAAATGCCATTTTAATACTTTATATTTTGGTGCCGAAGATCAAAAGGGTGGGGGCATAATCAATGGTACACAGGATAATTTAAAACCAATGAACCATGTTTCTCATATTTATGAGAAAGAAACTGCTGATTTATTGTCCTCTTTTTTTCGTGATAAAAGGGAATCAAAGTTATAATTCACAAAATGTCATACGACCTGATTCTAAAAAATGGAACTGTTTTTTTTCCAGATAAAAGGGAAATTACTGATGTTGCTGTAAAAAATGAAAAAATTGTTGGATTTGGTTCATTCAATTTAGCTGACCAAATTATAGACTGCTCTAACTTATTTATTTTCCCAGGCCTAATAGATACACAATGTCATTTTAGAGAACCTGGTGGTGAGCATAAAGAAACATTAGAAACTGGCACTAAATCTGCAGCATTAGGAGGAGTTACTGGTATATTTGAGATGCCAAATACCAATCCTCTAACGGTTACACCTGAAGCCATGGATTTTAAGATCAATAAAGCCATAGAAACCTCTCATGTTGATTTTGCCTTTTATTTTGGTGGCACAGCTCAAAATTCATCGCAACTTGTAGATTGGGAGAATCTGCCTGGTGTATGTGGTATTAAGATTTTTATGGGAGCAAGCACAGGTAATCTACTATCTGCCACAGATGAAGAAATCGAATTGATAGTGAAAAATGGTCAAAGAGTTATAGCAGTGCACGCTGAAGATGAACACATAATGAACGCAAACAAAATTACTATCCTTGGTGATAGCAATGATGTTGCTATGCATAATAAATGGCGAAGCGTTGAAAGTTGTTTAAGTGCAACTAAACGCATTGTTGCATTGGCGACCAAACACAATAGACGTGTTCATATTCTTCACCTGACAACCAAAGAAGAAATGGCTTTTCTAAGAAATCATAAATCGGTTGCAAGTGCTGAGGTGCTAGCTAATCATTTAACACTCCATGCACCTGATTGTTATGAGCTTTATGGTACTCTTGCTCAACAAAATCCACCAATTAGAGAAAAAGAACACCAGGATGCTTTGTGGCAGGCAGTAAGCGATGGAACCATCGATATAGTTGCATCAGATCATGCACCACATACCTTAGATGAAAAAAATGGAATCTACCCAAATACGCCAAGTGGTACACCTGGAGTGCAGACACTTATTCCAATAATGTTAAATCATGTTCATGAAGGCAGACTGTCCTATGAGCGGTTAGTGGACCTGATGGCTTATGGTCCTTCAAGAGTTCATAAAATCAAAAATAAATGTTTTATTAGAGAGAAGTATGATGCTGATTTCACTATAGTAGATCCTAAATTGACACACATTATTACGAATGATGAACAAGCCTCAAAGTCTAAATGGACGCCTTACGATAATAAAAAAGTTACTGGTTTTCCTGTAATGACAATCATACGTGGGCAAACAATCATGAGAGAAGGTGAACTAATTAATAAAGCAAATAAGCCTATTGAATTTCATATTTAAGGCACTGGATCGTTTCCTGATTCACCCCAAGGATGACACCTGATAATTCTTTTTAAAGCAAGATACAAACCCTTTAAAGCACCATATTTGGTAATTGCTTGTATTGCATAGTGAGAACAGGTTGGGTTAAATCTACAGCTAGGTCCAATCAATGGAGACAGTAATATTTGATAAATCTTAATAGGTAAAATAAAGATGAAGTTAATAAGTTTGGACATCAATCCAATGGAGACTTGGCCTCTTCAACTATAGATGTTAAGAAGTCTTTTGTGTTTATAGATTCGGTTTTGGTTGAGCCCAGCCTTCGTATCGAAACTGTTTTATTTGAGACTTCATTTTTCCCAAGTGCGATGATAATTGGTCTTTTTAATTCACTATGTTCACGTATTTTATAGCTAATTTGTTCATTCCTAGTGTCCAGCTGCGCTCTTATATTAGCGTTATTTAACAATTCGCCCAGTGATTTGGCATAGTCATCGGCCTCTGATGTAATCGTACAAATAACAACTTGAACGGGTGCCAACCAAAGGGGGAAATTCCCACTGTAGTTTTCAGTTAAAATCCCAATAAAGCGTTCAAACGACCCAAGTATGGCTCTGTGCATCATTACTGGGACGTGTTTATTGCCATCTTCGCCAATGTAAGTAGCTTCTAATCTAGTTGGAAGATTAAAATCTGCTTGAAAAGTACCACATTGCCACTTTCTACCAATAGCATCAGTAAGAACAAAATCAAGTTTAGGACCATAAAATGCTCCATCGCCTTCATCAATTTCATAATTAAGCTCAAGGTGCTTAATGGCATCTTCCAATGATTTTTCCGCCTTGTCCCAAATTTCATCAGATCCAACGCGATTTTCTGGACGTGTTGAAAGTTTTATATCGAATTTATTAAATCCAAGATCAGAATATATTTTTGATAAAAGTTCTATAAACTTTTCTGTCTCTTGCATTATTTGATCTTCAGTACAGAAGATATGACCATCGTCTTGAGTGAAACCTCTAACTCTCATTAAACCATGCATTGTGCCAGATGGTTCGTATCTATGACATGAACCAAATTCTGCAAGTCTTAACGGCAGGTCCCTATAGGACCTAAGTTCGTGATTGTAAATTTGAACATGACATGGGCAATTCATTGGTTTAAGAGCATTGGTACGCTTATCATTCGCATGCTGTTCATCTATTTCAGTAATAAACATATTTTCTCGGTATTTATCCCAATGCCCTGATTTTTCCCATAATTTTCTATCAACTACTTGTGGTGTTTTAATTTCTTGATAGTTGTAATCTGATTGCATCTTTCTAACGTATCTTTCAAGTTCAGTATATATTTTCCAACCATCTGGATGCCAAAATACCATGCCTGGAGCATCGTCTTGAAAGTGAAAGAGTTTCAAATCTTTACCAATTTTTCGATGGTCTCTTAATTCAGCTTCTTCAATTTGTTTGAGATAAGCATCTAGCTCTTTTTTGCTATTCCATGCGGTTCCATAAATTCTTGTAAGCATGGTGTTGTTGGCATCTCCTTTCCAGTAAGCCCCTGAAACCTTTGTCAACTTAAAATGTCCTATCTGTTTTAAGTTTCTTAAATGAGGTCCTCGGCACAGATCAATAAATCCACTTTCCTCTTGAAGATAAATTTGAAAATTGTCTTTTTGTTCCGATTCGGCAATTATTTCAGCTTTAAATGGTTCATTGATATTAGTGAATTCTTTAATAGCTGATTTTTTTGTGTGTAGTGTTTTGGTTATATCGGAGCCGCTACTTATGATGCTCAACATTTCTTGCTCAATCTTTGGTAAATCATCAATTGAAATACTCTCTGGACTTAAGAAATCGTAATAAAATCCATCATTAATAGTAGGCCCAATAGCTAATTGTGCTTTGGGATAAAGGTTTTTTATGGCTGATGCAAGAACCTGAGCTGTCAGTGTGTGACGCATAATCTCAAGGCCCTCGGGAGTATTTTTAGTAATAATTGATACTTCGTCATTATCATTAAGTTGATCTAGTAAATCCTGTTGTGTTCCATTGACCAGCACAGCAATAGAATCATTGGCTAGTCTTTCACCAATACTTTTTGCTAAATCTAAGCCATTTGAATGTTGAGGCAACTGTTTAGTTGAGCCATCAGGTAGCTTTATATTTATTTCGTCCATTCAGTTTTACCATCAATATCTTTAATAGAGACCTTCATTTTATCCAATTTATCTCTAATTTTATCAGCTTCTTCATAATTGCCATTTTTTCTTGCTTGATTTCTCTGTGTAATCAATTGCTCAATTAGTTTAATTTCCTCAACAGAAATTGAATTATCTTGATTCGAACCCTCAAATATATATTTATATGTTGCTACTTCTCGGTCGATGTTTTGATGATCGTTAGCTATTTCCTCTTGAAACACAGACAGTGCAAGAGGGGTATTTAAGTCATCTAAAAGACACTCTCCAACTTTAGAATCAAGATGGAACGCAGGTTCAATATGATCAAAGTTTTGAAGCTTAGAGCATATTTTTTTATGGATTGAAGCCGATTGTGTTAGCAATGTTTGAGACCAGGGTATGGGTTGTCTGTAGTGTGAAGATAACAGGGCAAGTCGTATTTCGTTTCCTTTAAAATCAGTTAATAAATCGTCTAAGTAAATAACGTTGCCCTCAGATTTTGACATTTTCTCATTTTGCAAGTTTAAAAATCCATTGTGTACCCAATACTTAGCAAATGATGTTGGATTATTTGTCCCATGAAAGCCACAAGTTTGAGCAATTTCATTATCGTGATGCGGAAATTTAAGATCATTCCCACCTCCATGGATGTCAAAGGGTACTGATAGTGTCTCTTGTGACATTACAGAACATTCTAGATGCCATCCTGGTCTCCCAATGCCCCAAGGAGATTCCCAACCTGGTTCATTATCTAAAGACGGTTTCCATAATATAAAATCATTTGAATTCTTCTTATATGATTCAACTTTAATACGAGACCCTTTAATTTGATCTTCGAGTTTTCTATCCGATAAAACTCCATACTGTGAAAATGTAGTGGTATCAAATAAAACGTTACCATTCACTTCATAAGCAGCATCTTTATCCAGCAAAACTTCAATAAAACTTATCATGGATGGTATAAAGTCAGTTGCAAAAGGTTGTATATCGGGAGCAGAAATTCCAAGCAAAGAAGAATCATCAATGTATTGTTGGAAATATTTGTTGGTTAACTCATCGATCGATAATTTTGCTTCATTGCTAGCAGCAATAATTTTGTCATCAATATCTGTAATATTGGATACATAAGTAACTTTTGGGTATATGCCTTTAAGGACTTTTGAAAGCAAATCTCCTACTAAAGCAGCTCTGAAATTTCCGACATGCAATTTGTTGTATACGGTTGGCCCACAAAAATAAATTCGTATGTGCTCCTTATCAATCGGTACAAAATCTTCTTTTGTTTTAGTAAGACTGTTGTATAGTTTCATTGTCATTTACTGTATGTCGCACTATTTGCTTGATGTTCTGAAACAGTAACGTATTCAACCATAATTTTATGTCCTAAAGATTTGATATGATCATCAATAAAATCATACGTCATTTGAGCAAATGCTTCGCAACTTATTCTTGGCACAATGACAATATTAGCGGAAACCTGATTAAGCTTTACTAACTCATCTAATTCAGGATCATCTTGTGCAAGAATTAATTTATGATCAAAGTTATTTTGCAACCATTCTTTTAGGAAATTAAAATTACCAAAATCATAAACCCAGTTTTGCTCATTTAATTGGTTTGCAGATAATCCAACTTCAAAAGCCAAACTATAGCCATGAATATATTTACAATCCGATTGTGCATTCCATTGGCGAAATGCACAGGAGTAACCTCTGTCATGACCAAATTTTTTTGTGACTCTATACATGTTCGTTAAAATTCTTTAATAAATGTTCAATTGGTAACCCATTTATGGCTTCTAAAGTTCCAGTTACACTGTTAAAAAGTTTATATCCATTTTCTTCAAACTTATATGCCCCACATGAATTATATGGTTCATCTAATTTTATGTAGTCCTTAATTTCTTGTTTTGATAATGATCTCATTACCATTTCACTTGTTACTTGCTCTTCATAGATGACTTCTTTGTTTTTACAAAAAACATAACTGCCGATCAAAAAATGAGTTTTGTTGCTCAGTTCCATTAATTGATTAAATGCAGCCTCACTATTTAAAGGTTTTGAATAAATCTTCTCTTCTAATAGACAGATTTGGTCGCAGCCCAATATTATGTGATCTTCATAATCAGATACGCTTAGAGCCTTAGCTTTAGCTAGCTCATAACATAAATCATTAGGAGCAAGATCACCTAATTGTTTTTTTAGCTGTTCTTCATTGATTGTAGGAGATGTAAATACAATATCTGAACTAAAGGTAGAAGCAATCTTTCTTCTTATCTCGGAATTTGATGCTAAGACTATTTTCAAGATTAAATTAAATCTTGGGCAGACGAATTAGATTTAAAAATTCATTTCTTGTACGAACGTTATCGTTAAATACACCCTTCATTGAACTTGTTACTGTTGAGGATTCAGTCTTGTGAACACCTCTGGTGGACATACACTGATGATAGGCATCAATAACAACCGCCACACCTTTTGGCTTCAAAACTTTTTGTATGGCATTTGCAATTTGTGCTGTCATTGTTTCTTGTGTTTGCAATCTTTTACCATAAACATCAACAATTCTTGCTAATTTGCTTATCCCAACTACACGATTAGTTGGAATATAAGCTACATGTGCCTTTCCAATTATGGGTAGCATATGATGTTCACAATGAGATTCAACTCTAATGTCTTTGACTAGTACCATTTCATCGTAGCCTTCAACTTCTTCAAATGTCTTTTCTAAAATTTCCTCAGGATCAGTCTCATAGCCAGCAAAGAATTCTTTATATGCTTCAGCAACTCGTTTTGGAGTTTCAATTAAACCCTCTCTTGATGGATCATCGCCAGCCCAAGCCAACATTGTACGGACTGCGTCATGGACTTCTGCTTCTGTTGGTTTCTTCATAATGAGGCCATTATAACTACTTCTAGATTGATTTAGAAACTAATTGATGCTGATTCTAATGTGTTATTGTCCTTATCAATTAATTCTACAGTTAAAGAATCTATGTCGATTGTCAAAAGTCCAAAATTATTTTGAGGGTATGTTTGTCCCAGTAACAATGCATCGGTTTCACTGTTTTGTGAAGAATTGCGATTCAGTGAAGAGGATGTCACTTCCAGGATATTCTCATATTGGTATATGCCACCTCTATGTCTATCTCCAGATATGATCAGCGTTGGGGCTAAATGATTAGTTAATAATTGTAGCAGTCTCTCCCTTTCAGCAGGAATATTAGACCACTTTTCAAATCTATGTTCAGTAGCTATAACTTGTATTGATGAGGCTATTATTAATAGATCGTGATCAATCTCCAGAGTCTTTTTGAGCCAAGTCCACTGTTCAGTGCCTAAGATAGTAGCTGATGGTTCAAGATTGGGTAAATGTACTCCTTTAACTCTTTGAATATTAGATCTAAAGTATCTGGTGTCTAAACCTACAATTAATACTTTATTATTGTTAACCGATTTAACAGAGGCATAGTATATGCCTGGTCGAAATCTTCTCTCATCGTCTGATGGAACATTCCAGAAATCTAAATATAGGTTTTCGGCTTTTTGTTTAAATTTGTATTCTGCACCCGCATTATTCTTCCCATAATCATGATCATCCCAGATTGAATATTGTTCTATCGATTGCACCCAACTGGGTATCGATTTTTTTTGAAGCTCATAAGATGATTTCAGTTTCCAAGGTAATCCCGATGGTGTGTCTCCATAGATATTATCGCCAAGGAAAAAGAAACTATCGATATTGTTTTGTTTTATTGCTGTCCAGATGGGAGCAGGGTAGTTTTGATGAAGGCAAGAACCAAAAGCCATCTTAAAAACGTCTGTGGCAAATAATGAATTAGCAATAAATAAGATAATTAAAAAGAGCTTATTCAAATTTCTCATCCGCTACATGGTACTACTAATCAAATAAGCTTGAAACAAAAAAATAGAGAGAGTATATTTATCCTTCTAATCAGCGAGTGTAGCACAGTTGGTAGTGCGCAACCTTGCCAAGGTTGAGGTCACGGGTTCGAACCCCGTCACTCGCTCCAGTTACATGTGATAATGCCAGTTAACAAAAACAAGAAATTCTCATATCAAGATCCAGATTTCATAAACTCAAAAGAAGGTAGATTATTCAGAGTGTTGTCTGAATATGAATACCCAAATATCAAATTTCAAAAAATGGGGATCGATAATATGATAGTTTTCTTTGGTTCAGCACGAGCACCTTCTCCACTTGAGGCTGCTGAAATACAAAAAAATGATTCAACCAATCCGTTATTAAAACTTGCCCCTTACTATGTCGCCACTGAAGATCTGGCAAAAAAATTAGCGCTCTGGATAAAATCTACCTTTAAAGACGATAGATATGCAATTTGTTCAGGAGGCGGGCCAGGGATAATGATGGCTGCTAACAAAGGTGCATTTGAGGGAGGTGCTAAGAGCATTGGTTTAAATATTGATTTACCATTTGAAAATATTGATAACCCTTACATTAGTGAAGGTTTAAATTTTAATTTTAAATATTTTTTCTTAAGAAAATTTATGTTTGCTTATAGAAGTGAAGCATTGGTTATCATGCCAGGTGGCTTTGGCACTTTGGATGAACTATTTGAAATCCTTACTCTCATCCAAACGAATAAGATAAAAAAGAATTTTCCAATTGTTATGTTTGGCAAAGAATTTTGGAATAGCTTAATAAATACTAATGTGCTGGAACAGTATGGCACTGTTGGAAGCAACGATCTTGATCACATTTTTATAACAGATTCTGTCGATGATGCTTTCGAACACATTACTAAAAATCTTCTTAGTGTTTCCACTTAATTCTATTGTCTCTATCCGTTTGTTTTTTGCTGGCTCGCACGTTAAATAGAAAATAGGTTGCAATAACAAGCAATATAAGAATGATTATCAAAAATATTTCCATTAACGGCTTCTAATTTTTGATAGCAACCTAAGGATCTCTAAATACAGCCAAATTAATGTCACCATTAATGAGAATGCGCCATACCATTCAAGATATTTTGGAGCACGCTGCTCAGCACCTTGTTCAATATAGTCGAAATCTAAAACTAAATTTAAAGCGGCAATAGCTACAACGGCCAATGAAAACAATATTCCAAAAGTACCGTTAGAGTGTATGAAGCCTATGCTGGCACCAAAAAATCCCATGATTAAATTAACAAGATATGTGATAAAAATACCAAAGGTTGCAGCAAAAAGCATGAGTCTAAAATTTTCGTCAGGTTTGATGATGCCTGTTTTGTAAGCAAATAATAAAGAAAATAATGTACCGAATGTCAGCGTTACAGCTTGTATAGTAATGCCACCAAATTGAGCTTCGTACATAGCTGATATGCCACCCAAAGCAAAGCCTTTGGCGATTGCATATGCTGGTGCTGTGACTCCAGCCCATGTTTTCTTAAATATTGTGATCATAGCGAAAATAAAACCTACAATCATCCCACCCCATAAGTAACCAGTTATAGCAGAAGCCCCATATGAGAAATATTGGTTCCAGGTAAAGGATGCAGTTAATAATACTAGGAGAAGACTAATGCCAACTTTATTGACGGTTCCTTGCAATGTCATTTGTTCGATTTGACCTTCAATAACTGTTTCTGAAAAAGTTTTGTTTGAAAACATAGGGTTACCTGATCGGCCAAAAGTTTGTAATGCTTGTTTTGAGTTCATATCTTTATTATATATACGATATATTTAGTTTAAACTACACAAGTGGTTAAATTTGATGATCTAAGGGCTAGTTATCAACGAATTTCTAAATACCTAGTTAATACACCTATCGTTACTTCAGAACGTTTGAATAGTTCATTTAATGCAAATCTATTCTTAAAGAATGAAGTTGAACAACTTACAGGGTCTTTTAAGATCAGAGGAGCACTATCTGCACTTAGTAAATTAAAAGAGGAGGGTGTTGAAGGAGTTGTTGCATTTTCATCTGGAAATCATGCACAGGGTGTATCAAAAGCAGCTCAGATCTTCGATATGAGAGCCATAATTGTAATGCCAGAAGATGCCCCCAAAAATAAAATTGAAAAGACTAAAGCCAATGGTGCAGAGGTAGTGCTGTATAAACGTCACATAGAAAGTCGTGAACAAATAGCATTTAATTTATCTGAGGAAAGAAATTTCCCTCTAGTTAAACCCTTTGATAATCCATATATCATTGCTGGCCAGGGCAGTTTTGGCATTGAGGCTTGTGAATATTTTAATGAACACAAAATAACACCAAATATTGTACTTTCTTGTACTTCAGGCGGTGGATTGGTTGCTGGTACCAGCATTGCATTTAAACATCATTTTCCTGATTGTGAGATTTACCCTGTTGAGCCAACTACATGCAACGATACCCAGATTTCCTTAAAAAATAAAACGCGTACAAGATTAAAAAATCACACACGAACTATATGCGATGCTCTAGAAGTTGAAATACCTGGAGAAATTACATTTCCAATAAATCTACAAAATTGTGCAGCAGGTTTATCGGTTTCTGATGAAGAAGTTTGCCATGCAATGAAGTATCTTTATGAAGAATTTAATATCAAAGCAGAACCAAGTGGTTGTGTTAGTCTTGCTGCAGTTTTAAGCAATAAAATTCAAATCGAAGGAAAAAACGTTTTAGTGACTATTTCCGGTGGCAATGTTGATGATGAGTCTTTTTTTAAGTACATCAAATAATTAAAGACAATAAATAGACAAACCCACCAATCGATAAAATTATGACCACTATCATGCCAAGGGAATAGGATAGCTGCATTGCTTTGTCTGAGATTTTTCTATTCATTGAACATCGATAATTGCATTGTTGATTCTTTATTATTAGATCTAGTGAAATCTGAAATTTGTATGCCTTTAGTGTTTAGATATTTTTTTAGAACATTGCCTGTACCATGAATTAAGATAACCTCTTTAGCTTTTGATTTAGTAATTGCAGATATCAATTCATTCCAATCGGCGTGATCTGAAATTTTAAAACCTTCATCATATTCGTCTAGTCTATTGATAGCCCAACCACTACAAAAACCTGTTTTATAGCGGCCAATATTTTTTAATAAATTTGCTTTCCTTGCGCCTGGTGGAATAACAATTAAACCATTCGTCATATCTTTATTTTCATTAACCCTTTTAGTATGCAAATTAGAAATTCCATGATCTTGATATATCTTATTGATATTGCGGATATTGTCATGTGCATATATATCCACCTTATATTGTGCATTTAGTGCATTGATGATTCTTTGTGATTTACCTAAAGAATATGCGCACAATACACTATTAACTCCATTATTTTTGTTTCCAAGATACCAGTTATAAATTCTTTCAATTTCTAAACCAAAATCAGTCCATATGTATTTTGGATTGGCAAACGTAGCTTCGGAAATAAATGTATTGCATTCAATATGCTGAAAAGCATCGCAAGTATTGTCGCTGTGAACTTTATAATCACCAGTGATGACAGTAATCTTTTCATTAACTTTTATTTTGATTTGAGCTGAACCTAAAATATGTCCTGCAGAATGAAAAGACACTGTAGCATTACCAAGAGTAATTTCTTGTTCATAATCAACGGATGAAATATTTAATTCATGCCCTATACGAAGCTTCATGATGTCTTTGGTAGCATGCGTACAAATATAGTTGGTCATACCAGGTCTAGCATGATCGGCATGAGCATGGGTAATGATTGCATTTTCACATGGTTTTAATGGATCGACATAGAAGTTGCCAGCAGCACAATAAAGGCCAATATCGTCTTTAACAATCATTCGGTAACGGATCTAATAAAAGTATTTGCCTTATCAAAAATCATTTCTTTTCGAGTAGATTCTAATTTATTTAAGGCATTTATCATTAAAGACAAACGATGGTTGGCAACAAAGAACGTTTGATTGTCTTCAATAAATTTCCAGTAAAGACCATCTACAACATCACACCATTCACCCTTGGAAAAATTCGACATCCGTAGCATATAACTTGATCCACAAATGTAAGGTTTAGTTGAAAAAGTTCCTCCATCGGAAAATGTACCCATTCCAAAGACATTTGGCACCATGACCCAATCAGACGAATCAACAAACATTTCCATAAACCATTTATAGATTTCTTTTGGGTCTAAACGACAGAGGTTCATTATGTTAGCCAATACCATTAATCGATTTATATGGTGGGTATAACCATATTTTTGTGCACCGTGAATGGCATCATCCAGTGGAGGTATGCCTGTAGTGCCTTCATACCATTTATCATTCATTTTATTGGTATGTTGCCAAAAGTTGGTGGTTTCCATTTTAGTGGAGAAATTTTGATACATTCCTCTAATAAACTCGCGCCATCCAATTATTTGTCTTATAAAACCTTCAAGACTGTTTATGGGAATATTATTTTTCTTGGCATATGTCAAAGACTCTTCAATGATAATATCTGGTGTAATAATTCCTAAATTTAAAGAAGAGCTTAGTGCACTGTGCAATAAGAAATGCTCATTTTCATAGATGGCATCCTCATATGGACCAAAGTCATTAAATTTATATTTTAAAAAATTTGACAACCACTTTTTAGCTGTTTTAGAGGAATAGGGCATAATGGAGTTAAGCTCACCAGGGTGATCGGCAAACTCTTTGTTAATAAATTGTGATACTTCATCAAAGTATCTGCTTTGATCAAGCTTGTATTTTTTGGGTAATTTATAGTCTTTTGGGATCTTTTTTCTATTATCTTCATCAAAAGTCCATTTCCCTCCTTGAGGTTGACCATCAGAAATAAGAATATTTAATTCCTTTCTACGTTTTTTATAATAATTTCCATGCAAAACTGAATTTTTAGCCCCAACAAAATCTTTAAATGCGTCTCTACTGTCAAGAAACATTGGACTTGGTACGAAGTTAAGTTCTATCTCTTCCTCAGCGCAAAATTGAATTATTTCAGATTCAAATAACTTATCTTCAATCTCAAAGCATTCTATAGTACTGATCTGGAGTTGTTTAATAGTATTACGTAATTTGTTTGTGAAAGAGTTTGTGAAGTCGACATTACAGTCTTTATAGATAACTTCATACCCCTCAGATATAAGTTCATCTCTGTATTCACGCATTGCGCAAAAGAACAAAGCAATTTTAGCTTTATGATGTTTTATGTATGTGCATAGACCATTGTCTTCGCACATAAAGATAGGTGTTTTTCTATCAAGATTAATCTTTGTCCTGGGAAACAATTGATTTCCCAAGACAAGACGAATTTTTTTCAATTTTTATATACTTTTCCCTCTTTCATAACGAACGTCACATTTTCCATGACGCTGATATCCTTGAGAGGATTACCCCTAACAGCAATAATATCGGCAATTTTACCAACTTCTAATGAACCTAAATCTTTTTCAATGCCCAAGAGTTTAGCTGTTTCCATAGTTGCTGATTTGATAGCAGCCATTTCTGGCATGCCGTATTGCTTCATATAAACAAATTCTTTCCAATTGGTGCCATGCGGTTGAACTCCAACATCTGTGCCAAAAGCTATTTTTACACCTCTTTTATAAGCTTTACCAAAGGTACTGCCTATTTGTGGTCCAACTGCTGCTGCCTTAGGTCTAACAATCTCTGGAAAATAATTATCAAGCTTGGATTTCTCGGCGACAAATTCACCAGCAGATATGGTAGGTACATAATAGGTTCCATTTGCAATCATTAAATCCATTGCTTCATCATCCATGTATGTACCATGTTCTATTGAATCAACACCTGCTTTTATAGCCCTTTTCATGCCTTCTGCACCGTGTGCGTGCACTGCAACCCAAAAACCATAATCTTTTGCAGCTGCTACAACTGCATTGGCTTCTTCCTGAGTGAATTGTGGGTTATCACCTGATTTTGCTAAACTCAAAACACCACCTGTGACCGTAATTTTAATGCCGTCAGCTCCATCTTTATATCTTTGACGTATTGCCGCAAAAACTTCATATGGTCCATTTACAACACCACTTTCAGGTTCTGGATAAACGTAGTCATCTTTTGCTCTTCCATTTGTATGATCTGCATGACCGCCAGTAGTTGCTAAACTCTTTCCAGAAGAAAAGATACGCGGTCCTTCTGCATATCCTCTTTGAATTGCATCTCTTAAAGAAATAGCTACAAGGCCCATATCACCAACCTGTCTAACAGTTGTAAATCCTGCATCTAATGTCACTTTGGCATGTTGAACTGCTCTAACAGCGCTATATTCTCTTTCTACTTTGGTTTCACGTTCAGCTTTGGAGACATATTCTTGTCCAAAATGAACGTGCATATCCATAAGACCTGGCAGAACTGTGTAATCTCTTAAATCGTAATAGTTGTAACCATCTATGTTTAGAAAACCATCGGCAATTTGTTTAATCCGACCATCGTCACCGATAACAATGGAGGCATTCCTCTTTTCTTTGTCACTAACCCCATCGATATAAATGGATGTATGAATAAGTGTTTCTGCATTCAAGAAACCTAAGATCGTAAATGTTAAAAGAATTTTTTTCATAATTATTTATAAGTTCTCTATAATTAAAGCATGTTAATACGCTTGATGCAGAGTTTTTTACTAATTTTATTAATTAGTTGTAACAGTGAATTTGATAATTCATCCAATGTCGTAAAAATTGATGATTCTTATTTTTTTCAAAAAGAAAGATACAACATAAGTTTTTTTAGCTGTGATCAGCCACAAAATAAACTAACCAACATAAGAAGTACTATTGATAATCAGCATTTTATAGAAATTAGTACCATTGATTCCCTAGCATTGGATATTGAGGGATGCACAAAAGATACCTTTGCTTTAAATGAACTTACACCTCAAGAAGGCAATCCATTTGCAAAGGAATTTTTAATTGATATCAGTGAGTGTAAGTCAATTGTAGAAATTTTTGATATCAATGAAGTTTTTTCTGATTTTCTAAATGTAACTTCAGACTTATCTACCTCAGTCTGGCATGGTGTATCAGACCTTGATAATGGTAACTTCTACTGGGTCAATCTATTCAAAAACAATGAACATAGAAATGAAGTGCTCAACGCCTGGACCAGTGATAGAAACTCTGGGCTCATAGCAAAGCAACTTAAATCTGTTGGTTATTGCTCAATACCTGAGCTTTACTATTTCCCTTAGGTTGATTAGCTCTTATAATTACGGTTCTGCGACTGTGGTGTTAATGGCTAGCACAAAAGCCTTCCAAGCTTTTGGTACGGGTTCGAATCCCGTCAGTCGCTCCAATTATTCTAATTGCCCAAGGATAAAGTTTTTCATTATCGGTAAATGAATGTACATATCCTCTTGTGCACCATATGTATGGCCAAGCCTAGTCATAGTAAATGCCTGATATTCAACATCATTCACGTCAAGCGCTTCTTTTAAATCATCAAAGTGTACGATTGGAGCTATAAAGTCTTGTTTTCCATGCCACATTAATATTCGGGCATCCAACTTTGAAACGTTATCTATTGGAGAAAAATCATTAAGCTGGTCTTCATTTTCACCCAAGTAATCAGACATTATCTCGTCGTATCTATCTTGTCGTGTGTAGACGCTATCATCTTCTCCATAGCGCAACATATTCAAATCATAAACGCCCATCATGCCTACAACACAATCTAAAATTTGAGGGTATTTATATGCCATTGTTAAGGCTGCATAACCACCGAAACTAGCACCCCCAATACATGTGTCGTCACTCGATATATTAAATTTCCCTTGGATATCAGTTGTTGCATGTGCAATATCGTCCATGATTTTGCCACCCCATTCTTTGTAACCTGATTCTTCGTAATTCTTGCCGTAGCCTCCGGATCCTCTGAAATTGACTTTTAATACAGCTACTCCATTACTGGCTAGATATTGTTCGAAAGGTTCATATTCATCGTAATCCCTTGGGCCATGAGGTCCACCGTGTACGTATGTAAACAATTTTTTAATAGGGCCGTCGGGCAGAGTTAGATAGCCATAATAGACAAAACCATCATTAGCAGTAAATTGATAGGATTTATTCTTATAAAGCTTATTTTTAGGAACATTAGAGTTATTCACGATGAACTCAAGGCTATTTTTCTCTAGGTTTAGCAAAAATGTGTCAGTGACTGTAGAAGAATCTTTGATTTTTAACAAAGCTTTCATGCCATCATCGCTCCATGAAGATAATTCCACTGTTTTATCCGGGAAGCTTCTTATTAAGCTTGTTAAGATCTGAGCATCTCTACCGTTATTAAAAGTAACAATATCTTTCATGCCCTGACATTCCATGCCAACAGCATATGGAGTCGTTTGATTGGCAGAAACATAACCCTCAAGCAGTGAGCTACAATCAGACGGAGTAACGAGTGTTATTTTGCCTGAATTAATATTTAGAATGCTTAGACCTTGTGTTTGTCCATCTGGATCTCCAAGCAACCATAAATTAGAGCCCTTTAGCCCTAAGAGGCCATACTCTTCAAGATCAACATCAATTTTTCTGTTATCTTCTTGAACAGCGTGAGCGAAAACAGTATCAATGTTTGAAGAGAAGGTTAAAACTGGCTGCTTTTTATCGTTCAAAACAAAAATATTAGGATTCTCACAAAAGGCATTTGTTCTGTAAGCAACTCTATATTGGCAAGGAACATTTGATTTAAAAATGTCTTCACCTTTTGGTTCAGTTCCTTCTTTATTCAAACTAATTTTTCTTAGGGTAGCGAATCTAAAACCTCGTCTATTTTCTGATACTGAAATCAATATATGGTTATCATCGTATCTAGATATAAAGGTTGCTGGCTTATATCGATCTTGAAATGTGTTATTAACTTTTTTACGTAATTTACCAAAGGGATAGAGAAAATTTCTAAATTCGTTGGTTTGCAGGTCATAAATTTTGTATATGCCTACAGAAAAATACTGCTCCCCTTGGATAAAATCCGTAGTTTTTCCACATAGCTCAACCAGTAAATGCCTTTTGGATGCCCAAGTTATATTGCATAGAAAAAGACGCCTAATCCCAAGATCTCTTGAGCCTGGTTCATCAATAGCAAGTCTTGCAACTGTAGATTTGCTTAGGCCATCCTTGAGGTATTTGTTTAAGTTTGCAATTATTATGCCTTGAGTAAAATCATCGCTATCACTTTGAAATGCCAGGTGTTCTCCATCGGGAGAAAGTATTACATCGTTTACAAATAAACTTTTAGTATAAAGTTCAAGGTTTGCATCAGATCCTTCCTGATAAACGAAGTTCTTTTCGTCAATATTGATTATTTCATCAACCCACTCGTAGTTAGCAGAAGCAAACAGCTGGCAAAGTAAAACCATGAAAATTTTTTTCATGTATAAAATTTACAAAATTATTTAAAGTCTTACAAAGATTGTGCTGTGATTGTTATGCTTTAATATTATTTTGATATATCTCATAGCTAATGTTCGTATCAATATTTTTGTTAATACTTTCCTTGTTACTAGCAAGATCAAGCTTTAAATTACATAGTAAGCTGCTCTGGATATGTTTTATTGCTTTTTCTTATCTGAGCATCTTTCTTTTAGCTGGGTACCAAGTTCTTCAGAATATATTTGGATCTGAAATATTTGAAGCCATAGTATTTCATCTTGTTTTCGGCATAAAGGGAAGTGGTTTAGATGACTACTATCTAGCAATTGTTTTAACAACAGCATCAATTGGTTCTATGGTTTACTTGATACCAAAATATAAAAATTTTTTGATCAATCAAAATAAGACCCTTTTTAATGGATATTTAGCTTTATTTCTTATCTTTTGCTCCATTATTTCTACCCCATTTATTAAAGATTTTCAAAAATTTATTACTTTGAATGAGGCGAGCACCGATGATAATTTTTTCTTTGAGCAGGATATTTCTTATTCCGATAGCACTAATAACGTTATTTTCTTATACCTAGAACAACTAGAGCGTACTTATTTTAATGAAACTCTATTTCCTGAATTGACTCCAAATTTAGCTAGTCTTGAAAAATTATCCCTTAGCTTTACTAATATCTCATCACCAAAAGCAACTAACTGGACAATTGCAGGTATGTCTGCATCACAATGCGGCATTCCATTGTATACACCTGTTGCAAGCGGTAGCTCAATGTCTGGTGTTGACGAATTTTTACCCTCAGCTCTTTGTATAGGTGATATTTTAAAAAACAGAAATTACAACTTACATTTTATTGGAGGAGCAGATTTAGATTTTGGTGGCAAAGGTAAGTTTTATAAATCGCACGGTTTTGATGTCGTTGAAGGATGGACAGAATTAAAAACACAAATTAATGATCCATACTATCGCTCACCCTGGGGTGTGTACGATGATGAGTTACTTGATATAGTGCTAGAGAGAATCAATTCTCTTAATAGAGATAAAAATCCTTTTGGAGTATTTGCACTCACTCTCGATACTCACCATCCAAATGGCTACATCTCAGATTCTTGCAAAGATAAACCTTATAAAGATGGATCCAATCCAATACTTAATGCAGTTCATTGCGCCGACCTATTAGCAGGTAGATTTATTGAAAATATTCTTACATCGCCAATATATAAAAATACTACCTTAGTTGTACTTTCTGATCATTATGCACGTGTTAATACTGCCTCAGATGTTCTTGATAAAGGCAACAGAAAAAACTTATTTATGATTTTTGATGCCAATGTTAATCCTGGAAAGCTTCATATGAAAGGCAATGTGTTCGATATTGGACCCACCGTTTTAAGTTTAATTGGCACTGATGTAAAAGGATTGGGGTTAGGCAGAAACTTGTTCTTCCAAGAGAGCTTAGAGACACAAGATCTTGATAAGATTATCTCACTTAACAAAAAGAAGGTATTAAATCTTTGGTCCTTTCCTCAATTGGACAGTGGGTTTAATGTTGATCTTGTTAAGCGACGAATAAATTTTGGTGATAGATACTCTCAATTTCCAGCTATTTTTGTTTTTGATAACAATCAAATTGAGAAAATATTTTATGATTTCTACTATTCTGTACCGCTTTCGAGAAAAATTATTGATTTAAACTGGACTGGAGCAGGTAATGATGATTTACATAAAAGCTATATCTGGATCGATGAATGCCTAAAGATATATGCATCAATAAATACTGAATCAATTCCTGAAACTTACTGCATCAATATAGTTAATAAACAGTTGGATAAATCTCTAATCTTGCCATTAAATGATCCTGCTTTAACTCAAGAATTTATTCTTAATTACCTGTTGCCTTAAAGCTCTTGAATTAAGGCTGGTGTATTATTTTTTGGATTATTAACACTTTTACTCACTTGGTAGTAATTAATTTCATTTACTGAATAATTTTCCTGTAGAGCATTATCCATAAACCATTTATCCAAGTTCCATTCATCAATTAATAAGGGTTGGCGGTGATGAATGTGCTTAATATTAGACGATGCTTTTGTTGTTACTATCAGGCACCCATCATTGTTGTATAACCCTGCAAAATATTTAGCATCAGAGTAAAGATAGTATGGAACTTTGATATTATTCTCATTCTTCCATTCATACCAGCCAGAAAATGGAATAATGCATTTCTTAGCTTCTTTAAAGGATGGTTTTTCTAACATTGTCTCAGATCTACAATTGATTAAATTCATATCTTTTTTCCAAGTAGGTGAATAAAACCAAGATTTTAACTGGCCATCACAATTTAATGTTTTTATCGGAATATTTTGTCCAGGACTAACGTTAAAGTTATCTTTTAATCCTAATTCAAAGGGGTTGCCAGTAATAACAAATCTACCACACATATAAGAAATTATACTTTTGACATTTATAAATAAGAAGGGCGCATGTAGCGCCCTAATATCGAGTGAGGATGTCGATTAATTTATTAGATTGATGAGAGTTTAAAAAAGTTCAATCTTTTTCTAAATGGATTGTTCTCGTTGGATAAGCAAAATCCGAACCATTGGATTTAACAATGCGCATTATTTCAAGAATTAAATCTTCTCTTGCTATACAAAAATCATGCCATAAAGTTGATTTAGTAAAGCAGTTAACAAGAACATCAATACTTGAATCATTAAAATTTGTAACTCTGATAGTAGACTTAACTTCTTCAGAATTAACTAAGTTGTCATTGCTTTCGATATACTTCTCGATATCTTTTCTTATAGCCATCATTGTTTCCGGTGATGTTTGATAGATTAAGCCAACATGGAATCTGATTCTTCTAAATGGCATTTCAGAAAAATTTATAATCTCAGAATCACTCAGTACTGAATTAGGTACATAAATTGGCGCTTTATCAAAACGTCTTATTAATGTTGATCTAAAATCTATTTTTTCTACTTCTCCTTCAGCGACTCCTTCAATATTGATCCAGTCACCTTGTTTAAATCTTTTTTCACCAATAATTAGCAATCCACCAATTAAATTTTTAAAGAAATTTTGTGCCCCAAGTGCTAAGGCTACAGAAAATAGCCCTAAACCAGCTATTATAGAGGCTGCATCAACTCCCCATAGTTCCAATACACTGACAATGGCAATTAAATAAGCAATGAATTTTAATGTTCTAAAAATCCAATTTCTTAAGGTTGGAGTTAAGAATTCGTATTGTTCAGTAACTATATCTTTCACAGGATCCAATGAGCTAGCTATTGACCAAAAAATTGTGATATAGAAATAACTTAGTACAAATAATTCTGCATATGCACCCAGGTTCTCATTTAATGGCAATGCATTAATAAATACATATAAACCAATACCAAGAGGTACTAGTGTTAAAGGCTTTTTTAGAGAGTCTGCTAATGCATCGTCATGTTTCGAATCTGTTAGGTGAGTGGCTTTTTTTATAAGACCAAATATAACTGTCCTTGCAATGATAATTGCAAATATCGTGCAAACGACAATGACGGTTAATTCTATCCAGGGCAGGGAACTTATAAAATCAAAATTTATATTTCTATTCATTGCTTACTCCAATTGCTAAATAATCCGATGATCGTTTATCACTAACACCGGTCATCTCTTTATCATGAAACATTATAGACGCAGTTATTCCATTTGTTTCTCTTTCCTCTAGAGTAAATCCTAGAGCTTGCAATTCATTTTGCAGAAATGCATTGAAGGAATTATTTAAGTCTTTTTCAAAATAAAGTTTATCTGGTAACCATTGATGGTGGTATCTAGCGTTCATTACACTCTCTTCAGGAGATAAACCGTATTCATAATAATTTAGAATCACTTGCAATGCTGCTGTAATAATTCTTGAACCACCTTGAGCGCCTGTTAATAAAAAAGGTTCTCCATCTTTAAATACAATAGTCGGTGTCATGGAACTAAGAGGCCTCTTAAAAGGTTCAATTTTATTCGCTTCATTACCAAGCAAACCAAAATAATTAGGTTCACCAGGAGCAGCGGAAAAATCATCCATTTCATTATTCATTAATACGCCAGTACCTTTAATCACTACACCAGAACCAAATGCGGTATTTAAAGTTGTTGTATTACTAACTAGATTGCCAAATTGATCTGCTACAGAGAAATGAGTAGTGTTCTCTTTAAAAATATACTCACCGGGTAGGTAAGTATTTGCTGTTGATGATTGTTTAAAATTTATCATCTGATTAAGTTTTTTGATTATTTCTTCATCGCTAAAACTTTCAAACGGCACATCATAAAAATCTGGATCTCCTAGATATTCAGATCTTACGGAATATGCTATTTGCATAATTTCTGAAGTTAGCAAAATGTTTTTTGAATCGTAAGGATCGTTGGTATTTAAATTATTTAATTCAAAAAGCCTTAACATTAACTGTAACAATAAGCCGCCTGAAGATGGTGGAGGCATGGTAACAATCTCTAAGTCTTTATAATTAAACTTAACAGGCTTCCTGAATTTAGATCTATATTGCTTTAAATCCTCCTCGGTAATTATTCCATCGTTATCTGCCATATCTTTAGCTATTTTCTTGGCAGTTTCTCCTTCATAGAAGCCTTTAGCACCATTTTCAGCAATAAGAGTTAAGGTTTTGGCTAGCTCTTTTTGAATTAATAAATCGCCTTCTAAAAGAGGTTGATTGTTTTTAAAAAATATCTTTTTCCCATCGGGTGTAGCTGATAGTTTTTGTACATTACTTTTGAGAGAATCCGCTAGTGTTTTAGTGACAGTAAAACCATTTAATGCCAATTTTATAGCTGGATTTACTAAACGAGACCATGATAGATTACCAAAGCGTTTATGTGCTTCATATAGCCCATGAACACTGCCTGGAGTACCAGAACTAAGATAAGATTGGATTGCAAGGTTTCTATCTACTTTGCCATTTCTAATAAACATGGATTCATATGATTTTCCTGGAGCCTGTTCACGATAATCAATTGAGTAAAAAGAATCTTGGTCCTTATTGTAATGAACCAAAAAACCTCCTCCACCAATATTCCCTGCCTGGGGAAGCACAACAGCTAGAGCAAAAGAAATAGCAACAGCTGCATCAATGGCATTTCCACCATCCATTAAAACATCGTTTCCGACTTCAGTTGCAAGATAATGTCTTGTAACCACCATTGAATCAGTTGCACTGACAGTTTTTCCTCGAATCACTTCTTGTGCATTTAAACTACTTATGAATATGGTTAATAAAAAGGCAATTCTCATTTTAAAAAAATTTAAACTTTTCAGCATTTTCGGTCCATTTAAGCTCATTTAGTTCTGTAAATTTAAAAACATTGTCTGGTTTAATTACCGATCTATTTTTTATATCTAGCCCAGTAAAGTTTGCATAATCTTCAAGAGTTTTAACATTTCCAAGACCATATGGCGGCTTGAGATTATTTTCAACAATTTGATTTAGTCGCTCACGGCCTCTATTTTTAAGATCTACCCAATTTGTTGGTCTATCTATATTTTCTTCAGGATCCCAGTGCAACGGACGTTTAATTACGTTATTAGGATTTACGTAATAGTGATACAAAGGAGTATCAGGGGTATGAAATATTGTGTATCCATTCGTATACAGCCGCCATGCTAAAGAGTCTTCTTCGCCATCGAAATATAAGAAAGGATCGTAAGGAACTTCATCAACCATCGAGCCAGGACCAAAGATGCAACCACCGGCTATCAAAAATCCTTTTTTAATAGCATTATCTCCGCTTGAAATTCCTTTTTTCATAGAAAAATAACCCTCTTTAAAAACACGAGTTTCATCAATCACCATTACGTGGGTTGTTTTATCTTCGTACTGTGATTTGGTATATCTTTGGCTATCAAGGTCCTCGATTTCAAAATTTCTTGGATAGCAACTTATAACTGGTTTATGGAATCTTTGCTGAATTTTTTTAAGGTATGAAACAAAATACTCATCCCACCCAGGCTCAAAGATAGTATGCGAATCTACTTGAAAAAAATACTCTTCGCCCATGTACAAACTTTGAGCTAAAGATCTAGCCCATGCACAGCCTCTGGCATACTCAGCAGGTAAAAATAAGTATCGCAGCTGATCTTTGAAAGGAAAAATATCTAGATCAAGCTTCTGATTATTTTGATCAACGACAGCAAAGATAACATTATCTTTATTGTTTGCATTGTTATAGGCAGATAAGAGGGTATTGATTAGCAATGGATCTTTGTATGATGAAATTGATAAAAAGATTCTCATATTAATGTTTTGTCACAGTTTCAGTATTTTGAACTTGATTGATATCAAAGCCCATCAACTTTGAAACTTCATCCACAATTTTATTTGGTGGAAAATCGAATATTATTTTAGGATTTACATCCAAAACAAGCCAGCTATTTAGTGATATCTCATAGTCAAGCTGTCCTGCATCCCAACCACAATAACCAATAGCAAACTTATAATTAACTATTTCGTGTAAGGATTTAATGATTTCAATATTGGAAGTTAAACCAATGCCTGATGATGTATAGATTGATTCATTATGATCGGGTTTTTCATGAATGATAAATAATTTATTGATATCTACAGGCCCACCATTTAATAAAGATTTGTGGTTACTATCACTTTTAATTCCTAAGGATTTATAAATTTGATTTTCATCAACTGAGATCAATTTATTTACAACGATACCGATGGCACCATTTGAATTATGCTCTACTATATATACCAAAGATCCATAAAAAAAATCGTCTTTATTCTTCTCTTGAAAAAAAATAAATTTATTGTCAAAGAATATTTGGTCTTCCATAGAGATTAGTTTAAAGTTTTTAGTCTACATTATAAATTTTAGGAATGACGAACCAAAAAGTTTCAAGTCTCAATGACTTAAGAGTTGCCTTTGAAGAATTAAGGCATGTAAATCCAATGCTTGAATTGGTTGAAAGAAATATCAACGGTACTGATCACAACGTCTTTAAAAATGCTCCTCCGACGCTGCGTGATCTTATTAATACAGTTCAATTATTGATGGGAGATTTCCCATTTATCAATGATAGGGGAACACAGTATCAATTTAGTGAGATTATTGCCAAAGCTAAAAGCATATCTAGTTACCTTGCCGAGCAGAATTTAAAACCAGGAGATAGTGTTGGTATTTGCATGCAAAATTCCATCGATTGGGTTATTGCCTTTCTAGGGGTTGCTGGTAGTGGCATAACTTGTGTGCCATTTAATTCATGGTGGAAAGAAGATGAGCTTGCTTACGGTGTTGAGCATAGTGAAGTAAAACTTATTTTCGTAGATCAAAAAAGATACGATCTAGCAAAAAATTTAAATGTCAATTTAGTAGTAAGTGGAAATGTTGATGGAACAACATCTATAGATGAAGCATTAGATACATCTGCTGATAATTGGCCTGAATTAAATGCTAAAGATGAAGATGTAGCTGTTGTCTTATATACATCCGGAAGCACTGGTTTGCCCAAAGGAGTCATGCTTACACATCTTTCAATCGTTAACTCTATGTTAGGGTTTTATGCGTTAGGCGAATTAACAACTCACATTACCAAAGAACCACTTTTACAAGTAGAAAATGCCAGTGTAATCATTAATGTGCCTCTTTTTCATGTTACAGGACTTATAACACAATTTTTACTATCAATGCTTGCTAAAAGAAATATGTATCTTATGCATAAGTGGGATGCAGAGGAGGCACTTAAACTCATCCACAATGAAAAAATTACAAATTTAAGTGGAGTTCCTACACAATCTTGGGACTTACTAAATCATCCAGATGTTGATTCCTATGATCTTTCTTCATTAATTGATATAGGTGCTGGGGGTTCTGCACGCCCAGAAGAGCAAGTAAAGCAATTAACAGAAAAGTTTAACCTTCCACTAACATTTGCTTGGGGTATGACAGAAACGGCTGCTCTGGGAACTATTCATAGAGGAGAATCTTATTTAGAGAGACCAACAAGTTGTGGATTGCCAGTTCCTCTAATTACTGAGATTGGCATCATGGATGAGAATTGGAATCTATTAAATACAAATGATATTGGCGAACTTGTATTCAAATCACCAACTAATACTGTTGGGTATCTAAAAAATTCAGAAGAAACAGCAAAAACCATTCAAAATGGATGGTTGCGTACAGGTGACTTAGGCTACATCGATGAAGATGGCTATCTCTTTATTGTTGATAGAAAAAAGGCATTAATTATTCGAGGGGGAGAAAATATTTCAACATTAGAAGTTGAAAACGCCATTGATAAACATCCATTTGTTCTTGAATCATGCGTTAGTGGAATTGAAGATGAGAAATTTGGTGAAATTGTTGGAGCAATGATATATTGCAAAGAAAATTTATCTTCACAAGAAATTAAAGATTTTCTTTCCAGCAATCTTGCTGGCTATAAACTTCCTGAAGTTATCTTATTTTCATCTAACCCTTTACCACGAATTGCATCTGAGAAAATTGATAGAGTCTTGATAAAACAAATGCTATCAGACCATAAAATAAATGACTAAGATACTAATTATTGAAGACGAACCGGATATCCGTGAAACATTGTCTTACAACTTTAAAAATGAAGGCTTTAAAGTTAAATCCGAATCATCTGGTAAAGGGGCATTAACTTTAAGTAAATCATTTGAACCAGATATCATTATTTTAGATTTAATGTTGCCAGATATGTCTGGTATTGATGTATGTAAAAAAATAAAAAATTCTGATGAGTACCCAGATCCATCAATAATTATGCTTACAGCTAAAGGAGAGGAGGTTGATAGAATCATAGGCTTTGAAGTTGGCGCAGATGATTATGTAACGAAACCATTCAGTATTAGAGAGTTAATCTTACGAGTTAAAGTAATAATAAAAAAACAGGCTAATGGATTTGAAACCGATAATAAGATTTCCCTTGGCCCACTTAACTTAAATTTATCGGCTCACGAAGTTTCAATCAATGGAGATGAGATTTTACTAACTGCTTTAGAATTTAAGCTTCTTAAACATTTGGCACAACGTAGAGGAAGAGTGCAAACTCGTGACCAGTTATTGGGTGATGTGTGGGGCTATAGTTCTGAAATAACAACCAGAACCGTAGATACGCACATAAAGCGATTGCGTGAAAAGCTTGGCTCTGAAATTGATTTTATTCAAACTATCAGGGGTGTTGGTTATAGATTAAATATTCCTAATTAATGACTAGAAGTCCTTTTGGTATTGGCTTTTCAAGAACCTTTATACTGTCCTCTCTCTTTCTTTTTTTTATCATAACTATTGTTACAACAATTTTCTCAACATTTATATATAACAATTCTCGTGTACAGCTAATACAGTCTCTATATTTACAGGCTCAGTCGATCAACCAATCATTACCACAATTAAGTTCCACTAATGTTGATTTTGACCTTCTAGCTGACCAATATGCTGTCACAGATGATAATGGTAATGAGCTAAGAGTTTCTATTATCAACTCAGATTGGATAGTTATAGGCGATTCAGCTGTTATAAAATCTAATCTTTCTTCTCTTGATAAGCATTCCCCAGAGACTAGACAAGAAATTGGTGATGCTTTATTGAATGATTATGGTTCTACAACAAGAAAAAGCGACACTACTGGTAGAGATTTTATTTATGTAGCACTGCTGAGAGATAAAGATGATCTATCGCAAGGAATTATCAGAGTTGCATTGCCATTGGATATTAATGCTTCGTTTTATAATTTCTTTGTTTATCCATTTTTTATAATACTTATTTTGGTCATCGCATCATCAACGTTTTTAAGTCTTAGTGTTGAAAATAATCTACGTAGAGAATTGTCAAAATTATATGAGATAACTCAAAGAGCTTTGAAAGGTAAAAAATTCAAAAAAATGGGGCCTGCTGATAGTCAAGTACAGAATATATCTAAAACTGTGGAAGAAATATCAGAGCGCCTGGCAAAGGAAATTGATAATACAATTAGTCAACGAGCAAATTTTAACTCCGTTCTTGATAGCGTTACTCAAGGAATAATTATTTTTAATAAAAAACTAAAAGTAACATTTGTTAATGATGTTGCCCTTGAGATTTTTGGGAAACATCAGATATTTCTTAAAGAACGCATAAAATCAAAAAAATTAGCTCAGATTAATAAACTTTTAAAAGAGCTTTCCGTTGTTAATCAAATTGAATCTGAGTTTTCCATTGATATCGGTAAAAGCAAAAGATATTTTCTATTGTCTGCGTCAACGATAAACACTTCTGATGATTTGGTGCTAGTTATTAACGATATTACATCGCTCAAAACTATTGAGGAAAGACGAAAAAATTTGATATCTGATATTTCACATGAAATTAAGACTCCAATCTCAGTTATACGTGCTGGAGCCGAGACTCTGCAAAATGGTGCTATAAACGATAAAAATGCTTCAGAAAAATTTCTTACTGCTATAACAGCTAACTCTGAAAGATTGGCTGAAATGGTTAATGACTTGCTTGAGCTTGAGAGGATTGAACAGGGTCAACTATATCAACAAAAAGAAAACATTAATCTTAGAAATGAAATCAATTTAATCATTGAATCTTTAGAGACATTAGCGAACGAACAAAATGTAGAACTAATTAATAAAATTAATGATGATAGGTTTTTACATACTGATAAAATGGCTTTTAGAGGTATATTTTTAAATCTGCTAAACAATGCTATTAAATATTCTAAAGAAGGTGGGCTTGTTACAATTACCTCAAATGTTACTAACACCAATATAGTAATTGCTGTTGAGGATAATGGTTATGGCATTGAAAAGAATAACTTGCAGAGAATTTTTGATCGGTTCTACAGAACACCAAAAGCCAGAGCTCATACGAATGGTTCTGGTTTAGGTTTATCCTTAGTAAAACAACTAATCAACCAAATTGGTGGAGCGATTGATGTAAAATCAAAGATTAATAAAGGCACTACTTTCTTTGTTAGTTTTCCCATTAAAAGTTAGTATCGTAGTATGAACAAAATTTCCTTCATCAGATTAACAATTTTTTCAATTTTATTACTAATCATATTGTTTTTTTATGCCAATTTAAGTTTGTTAACATTTACATCGTCCAATATCGATAACACTCTCCCAGAACCCAATATTAAGTTGCCATCTGAAAATAAGATTAGCAATAACGCTTCATTGGAAGAGGCCAAAAAATTAAACTATAATTTTGAATTAGTTGGTATCAGGGGAAATAATCCCGATAGCACAATAATTATTCTAGATTCTGGAAAATACAGACTCATAAACCAAGGAGATTCTGTTATAGGCAATATATCTTTTGAGCGTATTGATGGTTCTAGAGCTTATTTTTATAATGGTCAGGAATACTCTTATTTGGATATTATTGGAACCGAAGAATCTTTCAATAAATCTAAATTAAAACCAAGTGGTAATTAATATGAGATTAATCTTTTTTTTATTTTGCTCCCTATTTGTATCATCACAAGAACAAAATATTTTTTATAAAGATGCTGATATTAAAACTTTTGCACAAGATATCGCACTTCTTACTGATAAAACCATCATTCTTGATCCACGAGTAAAGGGTGTCATTTCTGTATATTCAGATGCCAGTATTGACTCGGAGACAATCTGGGAGATATTCCTATCAACAATGGAAGTGCAAGGCTATACGGTCCAAAAAAATGGCGATATATACTCGGTTATACCATCTCAAGAAGGTATCAAAAACTTTAGTGAAAACGAGCTTCTTTCAGGATCTATTTCCACAGAAGTTGTTGGGGTGCAATATTCTAGTGCCAAAGATATCGTAAATGCCATTAAGCCTCTGGTCGGCGTTAGATCTTATATTGCCTCTTTGAATAATGATACTGAAATACTTATCGCAGATGATAAAGACAATGTACAGAGAATTAAGAATATAATTCGTACATTAGATACAAATCTAGATACCACCATCTCTGAATTTAATTTAACTAATTTATCTTCTATTGAAGCACTGAGAATTATCAATAGTCTTAAAGCTGACACCAATACAAGATTTGATACTTTGGGCATTGCAACCTTTCAAGGTGCCAATAAACTAATATTCTCTGGACCAAGAGAAATAGTTACAAAAGCAAAATTACTTCTAAATAGGTTAGACCAAGACAATAATACTAGTGAAAATACCAAGGTCATATACTTAAATTATTCAAAATCTGAAGATATATTAAAAATATTAACTGATCTTTCTGGGTCGTTTGGACAAGAACAAAATGCCGATTACAAAACAGTTATTACCTCTCATGAAGAAACTAATTCCATTATTATTAGAAGCAATCCACAAATAATTAAATCATTGAGTGATATAGTCTCACAGCTCGATATTAGGAGACCCCAGGTATTAGTTGAAGCAATTATTGTTGAAATATCTGAATCTAAAGCAAAATCTCTAGGTATTGATACAGTTTTTTCAGGATCTGATGATGAAAATGCACCTGTGGCATTTACTAGATTTCCATCGTCAACTGCTCCAGACCTTCTTGGCCTTATAGCAAGCTCGGATAATTCTACTGGCATTGGTGCATCTGCTGCCGCAAGTGCCTCTATATTGAATTCCAGGGGACTAGTAGCAGGCGTAGGCAACATCATAGACGGTGATGATAATTTTGCCTTGCTCTTAAACCTCTTAAAAGAAGATCAAGATTCCGATATTCTTTCTACTCCATCAGGTGTTGCTTTAGATAATGAAGAAGCTACGCTTTTAGTGGGTCAAGTTATACCTATAACAACAGGTGAGTCACTAGGAGCAAATAATTTAACACCATTCAGAACTACATCAAGAGAAGAAATTGGAATAAAACTAGAATTTAAACCACAAATAAATGAATCAGATTCAGTAGCACTATTTATTCGAGTTGAAGTTTCTAGTATTGCTGGGGCGCAATTAGCAAACTCAAGCGATTTAATTACAAATAAAAGAGAAATTCAGAGTACAGTTTTAGCCGATGATAAAGAAATTATCGTTCTTGGAGGTTTAATTAATGAAGAAGTTGAAGAGTCTATAAATCGTGTACCTATTTTAGGAGATATACCGTTATTGGGCCGGCTGTTTAGATCTTCAGCAGAATCTGTAGAAAAAAGAAATCTTATGGTATTCCTGCGTCCAACAATCTTGCGTGATTCTATAACCACTAAAGATTTATCCGAAGAAAGATTTAATTTCATTAGAGCAAAGCAAATATTAGAAACTGAACTCTATGATGAAAGTAAGTAAATGGAATTGCCCTTATCTTATAATTACTCAAAATTACATAATGTCACAATTACCAATGAGAATGGATCTTCATGTATCCATTACGTCCAAAAACCATCTATAAAGTTAATCAACTTTCTTCAAGACTTTACAGAGCCCAAAGTTACAACTAAATCTTACAATACTGATGAATTTAATAATCTTTTAACAGAGCTGTATTCAAATCAAGCTGAAGAATACGATCTAGACGATTTAAGTAATAGTGATTTACAAAACTTAGCTAGTTCTATTGCACCCTCTGAAGATATCCTTGATGACGCTAATGAGGGACCAATTATTAAATTAATCAATGCCACGATTGCCAAAGCGATTAAAGCAAGAGCTTCAGATATTCATCTTGAACCATTTGAGAATTTTATCAGTATACGTTTTAGAGTGGATGGGGTGCTTAGTGAGGTTTTACAATATCAAAGCAATATTTCACAGATGATTACTTCACGTATAAAAATTATGTCTAAACTTGATATTTCCGAACGTAGGTTGCCTCAAGATGGAAGAATTTCGATTTCATTGGGGAGAAGAGAGATTGATTTAAGAGTATCAACATTGCCATCTTCTTTCGGTGAAAGAATTGTTCTTCGAATATTAGAAAAAGGTGCTACAAATATCAGCTTAGATGATTTAGGTTTTGATGAAGATGTTTTAAAGACTCTTAGAAAATCACTGAGCAAAACCGAAGGAATTGTTTTGGTTACTGGACCAACAGGGTCAGGTAAGACAACCACTTTATATGCAGGCTTAAAAGAAATATCAAACCGACAACAAAATATTCTAACTATTGAAGACCCAGTTGAATATGCCCTAAATGGCATTGGCCAAACTCAAGTTAACACTAAAACAGGATTAACGTTTGCCAAAGGATTAAGAGCAATATTAAGACAGGATCCAGATATTGTTATGGTCGGAGAAATTAGAGATAAAGAGACTGCTGAAATAGCTATTCAAGCAAGCTTGACAGGTCATTTAGTGCTTTCAACTGTGCATACAAACTCTGCAGTCAGTGCGATAACAAGACTTAGAGACATGGGGATTGAACCTTATCTTATTTCTTCAAGTTTACTGTACGTGCTTGCGCAACGTTTAGTAAGAAGACTTTGCGAACATTGTAAGGAGATAGACGATAATAAAATTCTGCTTGAACCTCACAAACTTCACGGGAAAGCTTATAAACCAAAGGGCTGCAATAAATGTGATGGCACTGGATATTTTGGACGTGTAAGTATTGGTGAGTTTATTAAAATTGATAAAGAATTAAGTGATCTCATTTATGAGTCTGCTTCTGAGAATAAGATAGCAAGCCATGTATACAAAAATAATTTAACCTTATTCAGCAATGGCATTAATGCAGTTTCTCGTGGTTTAACTTCATTAGCTGAAATTTTCAGAATAAGTGATGCCAATGAATAACTTTAAATATACTGCATTGGATAGCTTTGAAAAAAAAATATCAGGTTATATTACAGCAGCAGATAAAATCGAAGCGGTTGCTTTATTACAGAAAAAAGAACTTATTCCTATTTCTATAAAGGAAATATCATTTACTTCCAAATCAATTTCGTTAAATAACAACCAAATTCTTGTCTTTACAAAACAATTAGCTGCATTACTTGCATCAGGAACTTCCATTGAACATGCACTTTTAATTTTAAAAAATGAATCTACCAATAACAAAGTTGTTAAATTGGCAGACTTGATAATCAACGAATTAAAAAGCGGTAATGCGCTGAGTGTTGCTTTATCAAAACATCCAAAAATATTTGATCAAATATATGTTTCTTCAGTTAAAGCTGGAGAAAATTCTGCTTCTTTAGATAAAGTGTTTGATGAATTAAGTGGTTATCTGGAGAAACAATATTTAGCACAATCTCAACTTCAAAGTGCTCTTGTCTATCCAGCCTTATTATTGGTAGTATCATTGGTGGTAATTTATGTCTTGGTCTCAATTGTATTACCTCAAGTTGTTGAACAATTTATTTCTACCAACATTGAGCTGCCACTCATAACTAAAATATTGTTAAATTTATCAGATATTTTCCCATTTATTTTTGGGATCCTTGGTTTTGTTATCACGCTTGGAGTTCTTTTTTATAATTCAAGTTTTATTTCAAGCACTACTAAAACATTTGTTGCCAAGCTTTTCTTAAAAAGCCCCATATTTGGCAATTTAATTTTATTTTCTCAAACAAGCAGGTTTTGTGCCTCTATGCATTTAATGCTTAGTGCTGGATTAAATACAATCGATGGACTAGCTATAGCAAAGAATACATTCACCAATGAGTATTTAAAAAAAGACTTTACCAGTGTATTAGCAAAAGTTGAAAGAGGACAATCATTAAGCAATGCATTTAGCTCTTCAAATGTTTTCCCTTCAGTTTTTAAACAATTATTAAGCTCTGGTGATATCGGAAACCAGGTGGCAAAAATGTTTTTAAATATTAGAGATTATTTAGAACAAGAGGTTGATACAAAAAAGAATACTATTCTTACTTTATTGCAACCCTTAGTGATATTATTTATGGGCGGCTTTGTAATGTTGATAGTTTTATCAATTATGTTACCGTTGCTGCAGATGAATAATTTAATATTTTCAATATGAGAAAATTAAAAAAAGCTTTTACCTTACTTGAGCTATTAATAGTCATCGTGATAATAGGATTATTGGTATCTCTTGTATCTATAAATGTCCTACCAACTTTGAACCAGGCATATCTTGAAAAAGCTAAAGCAGATATCTCTCGACTTGAGCAAGCGTTAGTCATGTTTAAAATCAATGAAGGCACTTATCCATCTCAATCACAGGGTCTAGATAGTTTAAAATCAAATCCAGGGGACTTGAAAAAACCATTTCTATATCCGGCTGGAGGTTATATTAATAAACTACCTAAAGACCCTTGGGGCAATGATTATGTTTATGTATTTCCAACAAATAATGGGTCTTATCAGATTATATCTTTAGGTGCCGATGGTCAGCCTGGAGGAGAAGGTGAAAGCAAAGACATTACAAATACGCCTTAAAAATGCATTCACATTTTTAGAAGTTTTAGTTGTTATTTCAATTATTGCGCTGGCTTCATCATCTTTTATTTTATTGTTTCAACAACCAACAAATGCCCTTTCTATTAAAGAAAAGGTTCATTATTACAGTACATTGAGTATGTATACTGGCAACGTTTATAAATTCAGCAACGATGGTGTTTATAAAGTGAATAATGATATTGATGAATTGGTTGAGGAAAATATAGACTTTAATGTCATAGGGGGAAGTAACTATTCTGGGACTCCCAAACCTTTAGAAGATGATTTATTTTATCTAACTGTATTTCCAGGGT
This sequence comes from Gammaproteobacteria bacterium, assembly GCA_038147295.1. Lineage (GTDB taxonomy): Bacteria > Pseudomonadota > Gammaproteobacteria > Magnimaribacterales > TMED112 > TMED112. The sequence goes on along the minus strand of JAYQTH010000002.1, from coordinate 735,248 downwards.
ATGAACTTTCATCAACACACTTAGTTCTGGGAGATGGTCGTTTAATTAAATTAACAGATGATTTATAAAAGAGCGTTTTCACTTATAGAGGTAATCATTTCTTTACTAATAATATCGGTCACATTTATAGCATTCTCAGAATTATTATCGCAAAACATAAATGTTGCTCAACAAAGCAAACAAATTTCAAAATTAGATCAACAACAACTAAATTTAATGACTTTATACACTGTAGACCCTTCAGTAGAGCTACAGAACTTAAATGAAGTTTTTCCTAATTCTAAGCTAACAACTAGAAACATTGGCAATATAGGGATTTATCAGGAACTATCTGTAGAACTTATCACGCAAGAGAACAAACAATTAAATATTGTTATATTACGATGAGAAAAGCGTTTACACTTATTGAAATTCTTGTTGCATTGCTTTCAGTATCAATCATTACTTTATTTAGTTTTGATTACCTTTCAAATACTATAACAGTTAAGAACCAGCTAACTTTTCAAACAACAAAACAACAGAAATATACGAATGCTATCAATGCAATAAGACTTGATCTAATGCAATTAACTCGAATGCCTATGAAAGACCTTAACGGTCGATACACTGGGGTAACATTTTTTGGCAATTACGAAAATGAATTAATGACATTTATATCACTCGGTGCATCAAGCCAAAATGATATAGTTTCGAAATTACGAAGAATTACTTATGTTTTTGAGAATGGCCAATTAATCAGAAAATCATCTCCCTCAAATCGACCTTCAGCGCTAACAAGTGAAAAGCTACTGTTTGAGAATATTGAAAATTTGACTATTTCCTTTTCAGATAGCTGGGAGGAGGGTAAATATAACCAATGGCCAAATAATAATTACCCATTAGATGCAGTGCCAAGATATATTTTTCTAGACATTACTATTGATGGTGATGAATTTTCATATCTTTTAAGTAGTTTCTAATGAGAAAGGGTTTTGTTTTAATTTCAACACTATCGATAATTGCAATCCTTGCTGTATTGACTTTATTTATTAATAGCATGGTTATATCAAGCGCATTAACGATAAGTAACTTCAATGAATCAGTAGAGCAACGTATTAAAATTATTAATTATGAAAAATTCATTTTAAATACATTACAAAATAACTCTAACCAACTCAGAAATTTGGAAGTTGCTGAAAATCAACTAAATGTTTTAATCAAAGAAAAGACTCCTTCCTTATCTATAAGGCTAAATGATTTGAATACGTGTCTTAATCTTAACAGTGTAGTCAAGCCATTTAGATCGCTTTATATCAAGAACGATGAAAATCTTATGTATTTTGAATCTTTATTAAATACATTAAACATCGATAAAACCGTTTCAAAGCAATTCATCGATAGGCTGATTGATTATATCGACTCAGATCAACTACCCGAACCTTTCGGAGTAGAAGATTTATTTTACATTGCCGATGAAAACTTGAATCTTACTGCTGACACTTTAATTGTTCATAAAACTCAAATTCAAGATCTAAAAATTCTTAATGAAAACGAGTATAAGAGCATCAGTCCACTGGTTTGTGCTCTACCAACAGTTGAAAATAAATTTAATATTAATTCATTAACCTCAGAAAACTTTTTTACCTTCTCAGCCATGTTCCCCGATGTAACTCTTGATGAAATGCAACAATTAATCATTAATAAACCAGAATATGGCTATATTAATTACAAGAGCTTAATTGATATTAATAACTTTATTGCTGACAAAGTTAGTGCTGATAAATTGATTTATAAGCCCGAATTCCTTGAAATACACTTTAAAATAAATATTGGATCAGAATATTATTATTTTATCTCTGTTGCTGATTTAAAAAATAAAATAAATAAAACATCAATTAGGACCAATAGTACGTGAAAATTTTTATCTTTAAAGATAATAACTTAGAGAAGGGGCTATTATTTAGCGACAACAAATTAACTGCCTCAAAGTTATCAGAAATTAATAGTGTTGATGAAGTGGCTTTTGTGCTTCCTAATGAAATGCTTGGCCACAGATACTTCAGCAATGCTAACCTCAATATTAAAGAGATAAAAACCGCTATTATTAACAATGAAATCCTTAATCCAGGCAGGTCTAATGATCAACTTAATGTTTTAGGTCCTGTGGATAAACATAATTATTATGTTGTTGCAGATGAAGATAAAAAACTAATTGAGAATAAGCTTTCTAAATTTGGTAACTCATACAATTTAATTTCAGACGCTTTTTTGTATGTAACACTCATGGAAAAAAATTGCCAATACAATGATTCAATTTATATAGAGGAGGAGGGCACTATTTACAAATTTAATAAAAAAATGCTTCCTGTTCTTGATGAATCAATTTCAAATTTTTCAGAAAAATGTCTAAAAGATGCTGATGAAAGCATATTTTATAACTATGAACACTTAAATTTTTCATCCACTTTCAGTTTCGCAGCCAATAAACTAGCTTATTATTCTTTTGCCTTGTGCATTCTCTCCCTAAACTTTTTGGGGTTTGTAAATTTACAAATGACTAATTCTAAGATCAATGAGATTGAACAATCAAAACAACAAATTTTTTCTGCATATTTCCCAAATACTGAATTTAAATCTGCTGATAACCATTTGCTAACACTTAAAAACAACTACCTAAATTCGCCAACCAATACATTATCTAATCTTGGAAATATTTTTACATCTATCTCTAACCTTGAATATATTCAATCTTTTAAACAAAAGGGTAAAGAACCAAGCATTGAACTTAATTTAAAAATTCCTAATGATGAGTTGGCAGATGTTGAAAATTACCTTCTAACTAAGAACATTCCTTTAAAACTAGTAAATAAAACAGTTCTTGAAAATTATACAAATATTACATATGAAATTGATGCAAACTAAGCTAAAACAATACAGGGTTGAAATTCTCTTCCTATTAATTTGTTTAATGCTAATAATCATTGGCATTGGATTGGCTCAAAGCTTATCTAATCAAAAAACTACCTTAGCTAATAAAATTAATGAGTATCAAGATTTCAAACTAAAAATTGCAGAGGCCAAATATATTTCTGAACTTGCTGATCAACAACCAATCTCAAAAATATCTCAGTTTTTGAGCACAAAACCTTACGTTTTACAATGAGGGCAATTCTTTTGAAATTATCGATATAGACCCTGTTGCCATGAAGGTAATCACAGATTATCTTGCAAGCTTAAATGTTCAAGCTGTCAATATTGAAGGCATATACAATAATTCCTCATTTACAGTGAGGTTTATTGTTGAATAAAGTACTACCAATACTCTCACTAATTTTTTTAATTCTACTAGTTATTTTATTTCTAGCACCGATATCAATATATCTAAAACTATTTGATAAAAATGAGGAGATCAACTATGTCTATGCTGAAGGCAATATATTTAATGGAGCTTTATTGGATGTAAATTTTAAGAATATTAGTATAGATAAAATTTCATATAGCTTGCCAATAGAGCAAGCACTCACAAATGTAGAGATAGAAGTTGATGACAAATTGGGCAACGCTAAATTAACACTGAATTTGCCATCACGAGAACTTCAAATTCACAACTTTACAATAAATATTGCCCAAAACTCTAACATACTTGATGAAATCAGAGTTAAAACAGAACTTCAGAATTTTGTTATTTCAAATAATGGCTATTGTCTTAGTGGCCAAGGAGCTGCTGATATAGCAGTTTCTAGCGTAATAAACTTAACCAATTTACAAGTTTTGTGTGTTGCAGGAGAAATAAAAATCTACCATTTGAATGAAGAAATAATTTATTTTGGTACAAAGGACAATAATTATTTTGCTTACCTTAATTCAGCAGCATTACCTAATGAATTTAACTTTATCTTTAACAATCAAGTTATTGCTATTCCTTTGACTCTTTAATAACTTTTTCAATTAACCCATTCGAAATAGACCAAAATGAGCTTTTTAAATATGAAGCTCTAAGCTGTTCCATAATTTCTTTATATAGCTCTCCAGCCAATGGCACTATATCCACTCTGTCCTCTGGAATAAGATAATTATTGACCAAAGTATCGTTATCCATTTCTTTATACTTATCTAGCAACATAAGGTAACTGTCAGATGCTACTTTTTTTTCACCATTTCCGATCTCTAAAATACATCTTAAATTACCACCTAAGCCATAGATTATTTCCACAGACTGAAAATTTTCTAACCATCTTTGGAGTTTTTGTTTTTCATCAATTATTTTTGTTGAATTAATATGAAGCAGTCGAACTGCACCTAAATTAAAGGAAGCATAGGAAGATTTTATTCCGTCATTAACATAAATCTCTAAACTACCACCCCCTATATCAACAACAGCATATGAACGATATTTAGTTGCAAAATTTGTGAGAAGTTCAGCTTCTTCGTTGCCACTGATAATATTTAAATAAATATCATTGTCTGCAAGAGCCTCTATGATTTCATTTTTATTATTTGCATCTCTTAATGCAGATGTTGCAATAAAGTGTTGTTGGCTAATATTTTTACTGTCAAACGACTGTTTAAATTTAATCAGTAAATTCACTAATTGCTTTCTAGTTTCATCTTTGAGAAATCCGTGATTAAAAACATCTGTTCCAAGCCTTAATGGTTCTCGGACGTATTCTTTTAATTCACCACTTTCACTGAAAACTTTATATTTAACTGCGTTTGACCCTATATCGGTAATAGCTATATCCATTAATCTGAAAAAGGAGAAAGTATTTTATATTGTTCGTATGTGAGATTATCAAACAAGACCCCTTCAATAAAACAAGAGTAGTTTGCTAAATCCTCACCCCATTGTGGAGGTTCAAGAGATTCTTTATTTTCATAGTCAAAATTATTAAGCAAATATCTCAGTGCACTCAAACGTGCAATCATTTTATTATTTGCATTGATAACTACCCATGGTGCTAATTGGGTTGAAGTGACACTAAACATTTGATCTTTATATAAAGAAAAGACATCCCATTTGCCAACCATTAGTTTGTCTGAGCTTGATAATTTCCAGTATTTAAGTTTGCTATTTTTTCTTGCACGAATTCTTTTTGTTTGTTGTTCTTTATCAATAGAAAAATAAAATTTTACAATTTCAATGCCTTGGTTAATTAAGTTTTCCTCCCATTTATTCACATTATTCATAAATTCTTCGTATTGGGGCTTAGAACAATACCCTAAAGTAGGTTCAGTTAAAGCACGCGTGTACCAAGATCGATCAAATAGCACTAACTGACCCTTATTAGGCAAATATTTTTCCCATCTTTCAAACCAGAATTTCTTTTCATGAGGTGTTGGGATGCCTAAATGAACATAGTTAAAGTTCTGAGGTATTAGATGTTCAGAGAAAAAATTTATGGTTGAAGATTTACCTGCTGTATCTCGACCTTCAAAACATATTGCTATTCGTCTCTTGTTTTTGATGATGTCTTCCTGTAGCTTAAGAAGCTCAACTTGTAAGTTGTATTTTTCCTTACGGTAAAGGTTCGGAGCTAATGAATTATATTGTTCAAATTTATATTCAATCATCTTTATGAATTCTTACAGAAAAGAGGGTATAGTATACCTCAAGTAACCCCTATAGTATGGCTCTTGTAGAACTTACCCTGTTTGGAATTCCATTAATTCTTATATCAGCAGCTATGCTAGGCTTTTTTACTGCCTACGGTGTTGGTGCCAATGATGTTGCAAATGCTATGGGTACTTCAGTTGGTAGTAAAGTGCTAACTATTCCACAAGCTGTGCTTATTGCAGCAATATTTGAATTCCTAGGTGCTTTTCTCGCAGGCGGGGGTGTTACTCAAACCATACGTAAAGGCGTTCTAGATCCAGCACTATTCGCTGGAAACTTAGATATTCTTATTTATGGGATGATTTCATCACTTTTCGCCGCTGGAGTATGGTTATTGATTGCTAGTTTACGTGGGTGGCCTGTGTCTACAACTCATACCATTGTTGGTGCGATTGTTGGCTTTGGTATTTATTATCTTGGCTTCGATAAAGTTAATTGGGGAGTTGTAAATAATATTGCATTATCCTGGATTACTTCGCCCTTGCTATCGGCATTAGTGGCAGCCTTTTTTTATTACACTTGTAAAAAATTTCTTATTGATAACCAATCTAAGTATCAGCGTTGGATCATTGCAAGTTACATTTTTTTAGCAGGTTTTGCAATCGCCCTAATTACTACGACAAAAGGATTAAAAAATATTTTAAAACAACAAGATATAACATTGATGTTTAATGACAGTGTGCTGCTATCTGTACTAATAGCGGCCCTTTTTACTATTTGTTTTTATCAGTTTTCTAAAGGAAAACTCAAAAATTTAGCAACTGATTCTGAAGCACAATTTGCTTATCTTATGATATTTACTTCCTGTGCTGTTGCTTTTGCTCATGGCTCCAACGATGTTGCTAATGCTGTTGGTCCATTGGCTGCAATATACCAAGCAACAAACCAAATTCTAAACCAACCTTATCAATTAGAAACACCTCTATGGATTCTATTCTTAGGTGCTACTGGTATTGTAATAGGTCTTGCAACACTTGGTTATAGAGTTATGAAAACCATTGGTGAGAACATCGTTAAACTTACACCTACAAAAGGTTTTTCTGCTCAACTAGCTGCTGCTTTAACCGTTGTTATTGCAAGTCAATTGGATATGCCTGTATCAACGACACATACATTGGTTGGAGCTGTTATAGGAATTGGATTGGTAGAGGGTGCTGCAGCCGTAAACTTTAAATCCGTTAGAACGATTGTTTCCTCTTGGTTAGTTACTTTGCCTGTTGGTGCACTGTTATCCATTGCCTTTCTTGAATTATTTATAAACACATTTTCATATTAAATTTTCTATTTAATTACCTGCTCGTAACAGATTTGTAACTAACAAACTTTAATTTTCATAATGAGGATTTGTTATGAAAAAAATAATTTTATTATTTCTATCTCTATCTGTTTTTTCTCAAGAGGTCGATACTGTTGAGGAGATTGTTACTGTTGGAACCAAGGCTAGTCTTAAATCTGCTATTGATAAACAAAGAGAGGCAGATCAAGTTGTATCTATAGTTGATTCCGATGCTCTAGGTGAATTTCCTGATGAAACAGCTGCAGAAGCTGTCAGACGCCTATCAGGGGTAAATGTTGAAAATGATCAAGGAGAAGGTCGCTATATTACTCTCAGAGGTATGTCAGGTGATCTTAATGCTGTTTCTATGAATGGAGCATTAATTCCGGCACCTGAAGGTGGTCGGAAAGTTCTCTTAGATGGTTTGCCCACCGAATTACTTGATTCCATTGAAGTTTACAAAAGCTTGGTGCCATCTCAAGATTTAGAAGGCATAGGTGGCAGAATTGAATTTAAAACCAAAAAGGCTACTGCACTCGAAAAAACACTCCTCAAATTTAAGTTTGATAATGTCTACAATGATTTCGTTAAAGAATTTGATAGTCCTAAATATTCGCTTACTTACGGTGAGAAGTTTACTAATAACTTTGGCTTGATTTTTGGTTATACATTCCAGGATAAACATATCGTATCAAATAATAATGAAACTGGTTATGAACCATGGGCCTATCTTGACAATGGTAATAAATATTTAGCTCGAGATTGGGAAATGAGGTTTTATGACCTCAATAGACAAAGAGAGGGACTTACTCTTGATTTGGATTTAATTTTAGATGATGCATCATCAATATTTTTTAATTATTTAGTTAATGAATATACAGATAACGAAACTCGTCACAAAGATGAATTCAGGGCAAGGAGTGTTGTTGAATCTAGTGTAACTCCAACTTCAGCCTCATACCAAAGAATTACATCGGATAAGGAGTCAAGAAAACGTATAGAGGTCCGACAAATTGAAACAAAAATATTGGGATTTGAAAGATTATCTGGTGACTACCTTATTAAATTTCAAACCAGTGAATCATTTGCTGAAGAAAATGATACTAATAATGTTGATGCTAAATTTAGAGCAGAATGTCGAATAAGAAGTGGTGATGAAATTTGTGGTACCTACAGTTGGGCAAATCCACAATTTATCAGTTTAGTTTTGGCTCCAGCAGGATCGTTATTAAATGATCCAGCGAATTATGATTGGGATGAATTTGAAATTGATTATGGGGTAATTCAAGATAGAGAATATGCCTATAAAGTTGATTTTATCAATGAAAATCTTGAATTTAATGGAAATCCATTGGTTCTGGAATTTGGTGCAAAATCAAGCAGAAGGATTAAATCCAACCAGTCAGGTAACTATGATGCTGCTGGGGATGTAGAATCTGGACTTTTAAATTACGATCCCTATGCTCCTTCAGAGTACTGGTATTTTCCACAACAATTAAGTTTCTTTGCTAACCCAAATGCCGTTTTTGCTTTACAAAATCAAGTAAGGCCAAATCTTGAGATAGATCCTGCAGATTATTGGCGATCAAAAGAAAAGATCAGTGCTGTTTATGTTATGGGAACTGTTAGATTCCCTCAGTCAGTATTAGTTGGTGGCTTTAGAAATGAAACAACTGAATTTGAAACCCTTGGCTTCAACAATGGCGATGTTTCTGATCGTCTCAACTTCAAAAATACCTATGACTTTTTTGCTCCCAGCGTGAATTATAAATATTTTTATTCTAATAATGTCCAATTAAGAGCTGCTTATTATCGTTCACTTTCAAGACCTGGCTTTAAAGAATCAGCTCCAGTACCTGAGATAAGTGAAAATGAAGGCAGTGGAGAATTTTCTGGCACAATGGGCAATCCAGATTTAAAAGCTTACGAGGCGGATAATTTTGACTTTGGTATTGAAATATATGGAGTGGATTACTATTTTACTGCTGGGGTTTTCTATAAAAATATAAAGAATACAATCTACCCTCGAGTTCTATCAAATCAATCTGTTGGTGGTATCTTGTTTTCAAAATTAGAAACCTATGACAATGCAGGGGATTCATCAATTGCAGGCATAGAATTAAATGTATTTTCTGAACTTGAAAAATATTTACCAATAGAAGGTTTATTCATCTCAGCAAATGTAACTCTAAGTGATGGGGAAAGTGAGTTTAGTCCAGGAGGAGATAATTTACAGCAATTTACCATTCCATTTAGAAAACTCTCTGAAGAGAACGCTAATATCTCATTGGGGTACGATCGTGGAAAAATAGATGCTCGACTTGCAATGAACTATAGGTCCAGCTATCTGGATTATTTAGGGGATGAGGGTGAAGAACTCTTTAACGATGACTTTGGATATGGCTTTATTAGATTTACTGATGATTATTCGTCCATTGACTTCACTGCTAAATACGAGATTAATCAGCAACTATCCCTACGTTTTGAAGCAAAAAACATTGGAAATCAACCTGAGTTTTATTATTGGAATACACCTGATAGACTATCTCAATACGATGAATATGGTGCGTCCTATTCATTGGGATTTAGGTTCAATTATTGATTTGTATAAATGCGGGCTATTTTAATTTTTCTTAGCATTGTCTTGGTATCTTGTGGCTCAAAGAATGATGCTGTAGTTGTTGACTATGTGGCTGAAACAAAGCCCGTTAATTCGGTGGGAGATGCGGCTGATGACCCTGCTATATGGGTTAATGAAATAAACCCTCAACAATCGCTTATTTTTGGTACCGATAAGAGAAAAGGGATACATGTTTATTCATTGGATGGCTCTGAGCTAGGGTTCTCTGAACTGGGAGCAACAAATAATGTCGATGTGCGTGTGCTTGATGAAACCTTGTACATCGCAACTTCTAATAGAACTACTAGCACAATAGATTTGTGGTCAATAAATGAATCTGATGCATATGAATTCTTTAATAAATCTAAAGATCCTTTCAATGCACTTAGCTCTAAATCATATGTAGCTAATATGAACGTTTATGGCATATGTCTAGGGCTTTATAACAATGATTTAGTTGCACTCTTAACAGAAGAGGAGGGAGTTGCTCTTCAATTCTGGAATCTTTCTGATGAAATGCTACTGAATACAATCAATCTAATTGAAGATGAAATTGATCCACCATCAAGCGGCAATGAAGCTGAAGGCTGCGTCTTTGACGATGAAAATGAAACGTTCTTTGTCTCCAGAGAAGGCAATGACGGCATCCTAAAAGCCTTTTCTACACAAGATCAAACTTTTATAAAGGTAATTGATAGCCGTGATGGTAATATCAATGGTGATCCTGAAGGTGTTGCCATATACAAGGTATCGAACAAGGAAGGATTTTTAATAGTATCTTCCCAGGGCGATAGCACATTTAATGTTTACGATCGACAGTATCCACACGATTTTAAATATAAATTTTCTGTTACTAATGTCGCAGACACCGATGGCCTAGATATTGTTAACTACAAATTTTCTGAGCAATTTAAAGATGGCTTGATGGTTGTCCAAGATGGCTACAATACGCCCAACAATCAGAACTTTAAGATTATTAGCGTTTCAGAAATTAAAAAAAAAATTCTGATACCTGGCTTGAGCAATTAAAAAATTTTTCTAAAGAAAATGCCGCAATTGCTCCTTTCCTTTTAACCTTGCTTGGGTTTTTAGAATCCTTCGTTCTTACTGGTGTCTTTTTCCCTAGTTTGCTACTGTATCTATTAGCTGTTTTCTTATTTTTAGAAGGCATAGCTTCAATCTATTTAATTACCGCTTTTGCTTATGTTGGGTCTTTTCTAGGCGATCAATCTAGTTACTTAATGGGCAAGCTCTTTGGCACACAAATACTGAATTGGAAATTCTTTAAGAAAAGAAAAAATACCGTGACAAAAACAAAGAATTGGTTTGATAAATATGAATTCGGAGCAATTTTATTAGGAAGAATGACTCCAAGTATCCGACCATTTGCCCCTTTCATGGTGGGAACGTTTAAACTGAATTATCAAAGATTTTTAGTATTTGATCTCTTAGCATGTGCAATATGGGCTTTGGGTTTAATCCTTTTGATTATATTATGGGATTCGATAGCTAATTTATTTGCATGATTCAAATCTTAACAGTAGTTCTTTTATTGGTTGTAGGTTTTTTCTTAGTTGCTTACTTTATGAAAGAAAAAGGAGGATCAATTAAAGATCTCTCAGTAAAGCTTCTTGCTCTAATTCTAACCTTGGGCACACTCTATTTATTTTTTAGAGTTTTAAGATTTTTAATCTGATGAATGAGTCAATTTTTACAAAGATCCTAAAAAAAGAGATTCCCGGCGAAATTGTGTATGAAGACAATGATTGTTTTGCAATAAAAGACATTAATCCTCAAGCACCTATCCATTTATTAATCATTCCTAAAAAACACATTGCTAAGGTTTCCGATGCAAATGACGAAGATAAGGAGTTATTGGGATCATTGTTGCTTGCCAGTAAAAAGATAGCTAAAACATTTGATCTTGATGACAACTATCGATTAGTGATAAATAACGGTGCGAAAGCAGGGCAGACAGTTTTTCATATCCACATACACCTCCTTGGAGGAAAATCTCTTAGCTGGTCACCTGGTTAAGATCAATAAAAAGAAGCACCTATTAACAGTGCTAAGACAATTATGCCAATTACGCCAAAAAATATTACGATATTTCGTAATGTTGTTTTATCATCCATCTAGTAATTTTAACTATAAATCTTAAATGCGTATAGAACCTTACATCGATTCTGAAGTAAATAAGGTATTAACAGACTTACTCAGCAACCAGGAGTTTATAAATTTTGTTAAAACTAATTTATCTAGCTCTAAATCAAAATTTCTATCTTTGCCAGGCTCCACCTTTCTAGCATTTCAAGTTTTTAAAAATAAGGTTAAAAAAATTAATTCCATTAATGAATTTCAAGATCAAGTAAAACAAGTCCTTTCATCGGTTGTAGCAAAGACAATTGATAACTTTTCTTATTCGGGTCTGGAGCAACTAGATCCATCGAAACCCTACTTATTTATAGGAAACCATAGAGATATAACGCTTGATAGTGCTCTATGTAATTTTGCTCTTGATACTATAGGCTTTGAAACTACCTACAATGCAATTGGAGATAATCTTGTTTCTATTAGTTGGATGGGAGACCTTTTGCGTCTAAATAAATGCTTTGTCATTTCAAGATCAGGGTCTTCAAAAAAAGAAATTTACAATAATCTTTCTAATGCATCATCTTTTATTCATGAGGCTTTGAGTGACTCTAAACAAGTTTGGATTGCACAAAGACAAGGCAGAGCAAAAGATGGTTTAGATAAAACCGATTCGGCAGTACTTAAAATGATTCATATGAATCAACGTAAGAACTTTCCTTTTGAAGAAATTGCTCAACATATCAATATCATTCCTTGCTCAATTTCGTATGAAATTGACCCACTGGCTGCTGAAAAAGCAAAAAAACTTCTAAGTGACACCCAAACCAAGGAAGCAGATGAAGATGTATCGCATATTTTTAAGGGAATAATGATGGGCAAAGGTAATGTTCATTTATCCTTTTGTCCAAAGATTACAGGTGAATTTTCACCTGAAATCATGGCACAGGAGATAGATTCTGCAATCTCTTCCAACTATAAACTATGGGATACTAATTTATACGCTTACGACTTCCTGTATAACAATGAATCAGATAGCTCTAAATATGAGAAAGGTAAAAATTACTTTGAAGATTTGCGCGTTTCTATGACTAATCAGGAGCTTGAATATATAATGAATCAATACGCAAACCCAGTAAAAATAATTAAGGATTCAATCAAATGAAAGATGACCAATTTTATGATTCTAAAGAAGATTCAGAAAACTCCTCTTCAGATGCAATCGTTGCTCTTGTAGTCATAGTTTGTGGTGTTATAGCTGCATCTATTTATGTAAGTTCCTTATGAGCTTAGATATATCAAATCTGTTCTCCGTTGAAAGTAAAGTTGCTGTAGTTACAGGAGGATCTAGGGGTATTGGTGAAATGCTTGCCTCAGGTTTTCTCGCTAATGGCGCAAAAGTCTACATCACAGCTAGAAAAGAGGATGCACTAAATTTAAAAGCTAAGGAACTTGCAGAGAAATTTGGTGGTGAATGCATACCATTTTGCGTAGATCTATCAAATATTGAGGGTGTAAATGAGTTTGTTAAATTTATTTCAGATAGTGAACCTGAGGGAGTAGATTTTCTTATAAATAATGCAGGTGCTGCATGGGGACATCCTTTCGAGTCTTTTCCTGAAAGTGGATGGGATAAAGTCATGGATTTAAATGTAAAATCACCGTTTTTTCTCACTCAAAAATTTAAACCCTTACTTGCAAAAAAAGGTAACAGTGAAGATCCATCAAGAGTTGTTAATATTGCGTCTATTGATGGGATCAGATTGCCACTAATGGAAACATTTTCTTATACTGCATCTAAATCCGCTATCATTCACCTGACTAGACATCTAGCTAAAACATTGGTGAAAGACAACATAATAGTTAATGCCATTGCACCGGGTCCTTTTGATAGCCATATGCTTGGTAAAGCTGTTAATTTTGATTATTCATTTATTGCAGAATCTATTCCAAGAAAACGAATTGGATCTCCTGAGGATATAGCTGGTCTATGCTTGTATTTATGTAGTAGAGCAGGAGCTTATACCGTTGGCGAAACAATTACCTGTGATGGTGGTGCAGTAAACGCTACCTAAAGACTATCTAAATAAACCTCTGCATCTAGTGCTGCCATACAACCAAATCCGGCACTGGTAATAGCTTGTCGATAACTGTAATCAGCAACATCACCAGCAGCGAAAATTCCAGGCACAGAGGTTGAAGTTGCTCCATTATCAAAGCCAGTTTTGGTAACTATATAACCATTATTCATATTCAATTGGCCTTCAAAGATATCGGTATTTGGTTTATGCCCTATGGCGATAAAAACACCATCAACTTTTAAAGATGAAGTTGCGCCATTGGTGTCTTCAAGTATCACTTGGTCAACGACCTGATCACCAGTAACTTCTTTCAAAACTGTATTTAAAATTAAAGAAATCTTTCCTTCCTTCACTTTATTTTGAAGTCTATCTTGTAAAATTTTTTCAGCCCTAAATTGATCGCGTCTGTGAACCAAATGAACCTTTGAGCAAATGTTGCTAAGATATAATGCTTCTTCAACAGCAGTATTGCCTCCACCCACAACAACAACTTCCTGATCTCTATAAAAAAAACCATCGCAAGTAGCGCAGGCACTCACACCTCGACCTAAAAACTCTTTTTCAGAAGCTAACCCAAGGTACTTGGCTGAAGCTCCAGTTGCTATGATAACTGCGTCAGCGTTGTAGCTCGATTGTTCGCCAACAAGCAAGAAGGGCGATTGATTAAACTCAACTGATTTAATGTAATCATTTATTATATTGACACCGTACTTCTCAGCATGTTTTTTCATTCGATCCATTAAATCTGGACCCTGTAAATCATTAATATCTCCAGGCCAGTTTTCCACTTCTGTTGTAGTCGTAAGTTGGCCACCCACTTCAAGTCCTGTAATGAGAGTAGGTGAGAGGTTCGCTCTTGCAGCGTAAATTGATGCTGTATAGCCAGCTGGACCTGATCCTAGAATAATTAGTTCTTTAGCCATTTTTTTTTAGTATTTAAAGAGAGTATCTTAAATTTTAGTTACAATATCTTAGCATGTTATTAGACAAAGTTTTTAGAGAGTTCTTCGGTTTTAGTCTGATATTATTTGCAACATATCTTGTCTTAAGCTTATCTAATTTTAATCTTGGTGCAGATTTTTTTCCGGGTATGTCTGGTCAGATTATTTCACTGTTTTTTTTAGAAGCATTTGGCTACAGCTCCTATTATTTATCCATCTTGCTATTGCTGGCAGGTTTTAGTTTTATCGTTTCAACAAATAATTCAACAATATCTCTATTGAAGACAATAAATCGCTTTATTATTGCTTTTATAGCTATATTTCCACTGTGTGTAATATTGTCAGAGGCCTTTTTAACTGACTTCTTAAGCTTAGCTTCGGCTGGTATTGGCTTTGGAGGGCAAGCTGGTGATAGTTTACGACAACTAACCAATGGTTTCCTTAACGAACCGTGGTATACAATCGCTGCATCTATAGAATTTATTCTTTTGTTATTTTTTTCTCTCTATGGAATACAGCTAAATTTTAACAAAGAAATCATCTCTGAAGCTACAGAAGCAAAACCCGTAGCAACAAAAGCTCCTTCATTGAAAAAAGTTAACAAACCAAAAACTGATGCTATTTCTAAAAGCCCCAGCCCAACACAAAGTCCTGCTAAACAAACACAGGTGTACCTAGACTTTCTTGATCTGCTAGATCAAAAGGTAGATGATGCTACAGATATTTCCAAAGACTATTTAAATGATCTATCAACAAACCTTGAGCAAAAACTCCAAGAATTCAACATTGAAGGTCAAGTAGAAGATAGCTTGCCAGGGCCTGTAATTACAAGATTTGAACTTAATCTAGCCCCTGGCACTAAAGCATCTCAAGTCTCTAACATAGCTAATGACCTAGCTAGATCTCTTGCTGTTAAAAGCGTAAGAGTGGTAGAAGTTATAGAAGGCAAATCAACTATTGGGATTGAAATTCCTAATCCAAAAAGGAAAGTTGTAACGTTGTTTTCAACCTTAAGTCAAAAAACCATAGATCAACTTAAACCACTAGAATTTTGTATCGGTAAAGACATTGCTGGCAATATTTCTACAGTAAACCTACAAGAATTACCACATTTGCTAATTGCTGGGACAACTGGCTCAGGAAAGTCGGTTGGTGTTAACACAATACTTTTAAACCTCCTGCGTAATAACAAGCCTGAAGATTTAAGACTTCTGCTTATTGATCCAAAAATGCTTGAATTGTCAGTCTATGACGATATTCCACACCTAATTACCCCAGTAATCACTGACATGCAAAAAGCAGCAAATGGTCTGAATTGGTGCGTAAAAGAGATGGATAGACGTTACAAGCTTATGTCTCTGCTTGGAGTAAGAAATCTTGAATCATACAATCAAAAAATTCTAAAGCCTCAATCTATCGACAGTGATGTAAAAGAACAATTGGAAGAAATTTCAGGCCCTCAATTGGAAAAGCTGCCCTATATTGTAGTGGTCATTGATGAATTAGCAGACCTTATGATGGTAACTGGCAAAAAAGTGGAACAACTTATTGCAAGACTAGCGCAAAAGGCGAGGGCATCAGGAATTCATCTTGTAATAGCGACTCAAAGACCTTCTGTTGACGTTATAACAGGACTAATAAAAGCAAATATACCGTCAAGAATGTCTTTCTTGGTTTCATCAAAAGTTGATTCTAGAACAATACTAGATCAAGGTGGAGCAGAGCAATTACTTGGTAAAGGGGATTTGTTATTTATTGAGCCAGGCACTTCTATTCCTAAACGCATACACTGTTCTTTCGTTGCTGATGATGAAGTACAAAAAATTGCAAAACAACTTAGAGAAGCTGGTAGGCCAAACTATATTGAGGAAGTAACAAAATCAATAGAAGTTCAAGAAATATCATCAGATTCAAATGAAGATGATGACTTGTATAATCAAGCCGTTGAATTTGTCGTTGAATCTCGTAGAGCTTCAATATCATCAATCCAAAGAAAATTTCGTATTGGCTATAATCGAGCTGCTCGTCTTATTGAGACAATGGAAGAAAATGGCATTGTTTCACCAATGAATTCAAATGGATCAAGAGAAGTTCTTTGATGCGCTTTTTGATTGCTTTGATACTACTGAGCTTGAAATTAAGTTCGACTGAAACGTTGCTTGATAGATTTCAAAAATTCACTTCTGTAATAAGTGTCAGCTCGAATAATGTTGAGTTATCTTCTGGGAGCATAAGTTACGATTCAGACAATTTTCTATACAGCATTACTTCACCATATTCACAAATAATCGCCAAGATTGATAATAAAGTCTATGTACAGGACGATGACTTCAAGCAAGTATTTATTTACCAAGGGGATTACGATTTCTTAATACAACAAATATTAGATAACGAGGTGGGACTTCAGCCTTATCAATGTGAAACAACCTGCTTAAGAGCCTCAATATTAGATGAAAATATACAAGAGTTAGTTCTAGAGATGTCTGAAAATAAGATATCACAAATTTTATATCTCGATACTAAGAACGATGCATACGTAATTAAATTTCTTAATTTTGAATTAGGGGCAAAAAATATTAGCTATAATTTGCCTATGGACTATGAGATTATTGAGCAATGATTGATATTGAATTAATTAAAAAGGATCTTGAGGCAGTTGAAAAGCTCTTAAATAAAAGAGGTGAGAAGTTTGATCTTTCTATGATTCTTCAGCACTATTCAGCAAAAAATCAACTACAAGTATCTTTAGATGACCTGAAAAATAAAAAAAACAATATTTCCAAAGAAATTGGCAATCTTTCCAGAGAGGGTAAGGACACTACAAAACTTAAAAAAGAATCTGAAAGCCTCAGCGAAGAAATCAATGGTGTACAAGCTGAATATAACGAAATTAATGAGATATTTTTCAATGCTATTCAGCAAATACCCAATCTGCCTGACTTAGATGTTCCTGAAGGCATTAACGATGAAGCAAATATAGAGATAAACAGGAAAATTTTTAAACAAGAAACTGGTCCAGATCATGTTGAAATAGGTGAAAAATTAGGGCTTTTAGATTTTAAATTGGCCAATAAGTTATCCGGTTCTAGATTTGTTGTATTAAAGCCTGGTCTTGCCAAACTACAACGAGCTTTAATTTCTTTTATGCTTGATTATGCCGAGGATCAAGGCTTTCAGGAGTATTATGTTCCATATATAGTTAATTCAGAATCTTTATTTGGGACGGGTCAACTGCCAAAATTTGAAGACGATCAATTTAAAGTTAATGAAGATCAATACCTGATTCCTACAGCCGAAGTTCCATTAACAAACCTGTATAGAGATTCATTTATTGATGAATCAGATTTACCAATCAATATAAGCGCCCACACACCTTGTTTTAGAAAAGAAGCTGGTAGTTATGGTAAAGATACAAGGGGGATGATTAGACAGCATCAATTTGAAAAGGTCGAAGTTGTAAAGCTTGTCCATCCATCTGAATCTGAAAATGCACTTGATGACATTATCCATCACGCTACATCCATACTAGACAAGCTCGAACTCTCCTACAGAACAGTTATTTTATGTACTGGAGACTTAGGGTTCTCTTCGGCAAAAACCATCGATATCGAAGTTTGGCTACCAAGTCAAAATGATTTTAGAGAAATATCTTCCTGCTCAAATTTTAGAGACTTTCAGACTAGAAGAATGAATGCGCGAGTCAAAGGAAAGGAAGGTAAATACTACCCCCATAGCCTTAATGGCTCTGCATTAGCTGTTGGAAGAACACTCTTAGCAATTGTTGAAAATTATTACGAAAAAGACAAAGGTATAAGAGTTCCCGAAGCTCTAAAACCCTATCTAAATTTGAATTACATTAAATAAAATTTTATCTAAATACAATTAACTAACTTATTCTTTGTTTTTGTCTTGGAATGTCATCTTTTTGTCATAAAATAACAGTATTATTTTCGAAAATTATTTGAGGATTATTCGTTATGAAAAAAATCTTAATCGCGTTAATTGCCGTTTTATCACTAGGTAACTTAGTAGCACAAGAAACCACTTCAAATGTGCGTGGTACAGTTACTGATGGTGCTGGAAATGCAGTTGCAAATGCAGTCGTTACTGTAACAAGTTCAACGACTGGCGTTTCAAAATCTGATTCCACAGATGTAAATGGTCTTTACAGTATCAGGAATTTACCTTCTGGTGTGACTTATCAAGTTGTTGTCACTGCAGATGGGCTACTAAGTTCTGAATCTGATGGGCTTAACCTAGCAGTTGGTCAAACTGCTGTTTTAAACATTGCTTTAAGCACTCTTGAAGAGGTTACTGTGCTTGGACAAAGAGTCGAAGTTGCTTCTACTGCTTTAGGTCCAAATGCTGTCTTTAACTTAGAAGATCTGCAGACTTCACCTGCCGTTAATAGAAATATCAACGACGTGATTGGTCAAGATCCTAGAGTATTTATTGAGCAAAATAGAGGTGACATTGATGCTATACAGTGTGTCGGTGCAAACTCAAGATTTAACAGTTTGACTGTTGACGGTATTAGACTAAACGATGGTTTTGGTTTAAACAGTAATGGATACCCAACACAAAGAATGCCTTTCCCATACGATGCTGTATCAAGTGTCGCAGTTGAAATGGCTCCTATGAGTGTAACTTATGGAGGTTTCTCAGCTTGTAACATCAATGCTGTGACCAAATCCGGTTCAAATGAAATGTTTGGATCTGGTTTCTTAGAGTTAGGTGGCAGCGACCTGCAAGGTAGCTCAATTGAAGGTAGAGATCTTAATCTTGCAGCCTACGATGAAAGTGTTTTTGGGTTTGAGTTCGGTGGAGCTTTAATTCAAGACAAACTTTTCTTTTACGGTGCATACGAGTTTTATGACACTGTTAATTTCACAGGACGTGGACCAAAAGGTTCAGGTGCACTTAGAGAAGTTGATATTACTCAAGCTGAACTCGATAGAATTATCGATATTGCTGTAAACAAATATGGCTTCAATCCTGGTGAAATTCCACAAGATCCATTCGATACAGAAGATGAAAAATATCTTTTAAAACTGGACTATTACGCAACCGATAAAACAAGAGCATCCTTCACATATCAATACAATGAAGGTCTTGATTACACTGCATCAGACGGTGGCAGTGATGAGCTTGAATTTGCTGGTCACTACTACTTAAGAGGTGCAGAAATGAACGCTTATTCATTCTCAGTCTTCACCGACTGGAGCGATAACCTCTCAACAGAAGTTAGATACGCTGTTAACGATGTTGACTTTACTCAAGCTCCATCAGGCGGATTGGTCTTCGGTGAATTTAGAGTTGAAACAGATGAAGTAGACGTTTACTTCGGTGCTGATGACAGCAGACAAGCTAATGACCTTGACTATACTGTTACAAACTTTGTATTTCAAAGTTCATTAGTTATTGATAATCATACATTCACTTTCGGTTTTGAAAATGAAAACTACGATGTATACAACCTTTTCTATCAACATACTTTAACTGAAACAAGGTTTAGCAGTATTGATGATTTTGAAGCTGGTATTGGTCGTGTTTACTATGGAAACCATTTCACTCACAACCAAGATTTAGTAGGTGACTACCTCGACTATGACGTTGGCACAATGTACTTAATGGATGAATTTTCTGTTAATGACAAGCTAAACGTTGTTTTGGGTTTAAGGTATGAATACTACGAAACCGATAGCATCCCACAATTAAATACTAATTTTGTAGATGCATTTGGTTTTGCAAACAATACTACATTAGACGGTGTAGATCTGTTAATGCCAAGACTTGGATTCACATATGAATTGTCCGATAGCGTTGAGCTTAGAGGTGGATATGGATTATTTTCAGGTGGTAACCCTAACGTTTGGTACATGAACAACTACGCAAATACTAACGTAGATTCAGTTCAAACAAACAGAAGAGGTATGAGACTATTTGAAATTGATTATGCCGCAGCAAGCTGTGTAGCTGGTGCACCAAGAGTAGGTGCAGGTTACTGTGTACCACAAGCTCTTTATGACGAAATCACAAACCTTGATGGTTCAAACTTTGAGATCAACTATTTAGATCCTAATTTTAAGGCTCCAGCTGAACTCAAAACAACACTTGGTTTAACTAAATACTATGATGATGGCACAGTGGTAACTCTGGACTATCAGAAAGGTAAAGGTCAAGACAATGCAATCTGGAAAAGAGGTCCTGAAATTGTAGTGGATGGCACAACTGCTCAAGGTCGTGATGCTTACGATCAAGTTGGCCCAGGTACATTTGTCCTAACCAATGCATCAGTTGGTAATACATCTGAATCAATTGCACTTGGAGTATACAAAGACTTCGGTGATGTTGATGTCAGACTAGGTTATGCCTATGTTGATTCCAAAGATGTTAACCCTATGACTTCTTCAGTAGGTGCATCAAACTATTGGAACAGAGCTTTCTGGAGCCCACAAGAAGAAGTTCTAGCAAGATCCAACTATAACGTCAGAAATAGACTGACAGCTAGAGTTGGGT
Source organism: Gammaproteobacteria bacterium (assembly GCA_038147295.1). Lineage (GTDB taxonomy): Bacteria > Pseudomonadota > Gammaproteobacteria > Magnimaribacterales > TMED112 > TMED112. The sequence goes on along the minus strand of JAYQTH010000002.1, from coordinate 714,127 downwards.
ATGTAAAAGAATTCTTTGCAGGCTTGCCAACAAGATTCGTTCTGTTTGCACAAGCTGATACAGGTTCACCATACAGTTTAGTTCTTGATGGCTATGACTGTACAGTTCGTGAGTATGGTTACACACCATACCTTGACTTTGGTAACCATTGCTTGGTTGAACCAGGTACAAGAAACGCAGAAGATGGTAGTGATTTTGCTAAGGCTGACCTTAGAATCACTCAAGCTCTTCCAACTCTAAGAGATGGCGATAGAGCTAGTGCGTATTTTGTAATTGATAACTTCACAAACTTCCTTAACGATGAGTGGGGCGTATTGCGAAGAGCTGGTTTCCCTTATGGGGTAACACCAAGCAGAGTCAGCAGCCCAGAATTCACAAGCACCGGAGCTTCGCTTTGGGAAATGAGAATTGGTTTTGACTATAAGTTTTAATCAATAAAACTTTTTAATAAAGAGCGTCCTAAGGGCGCTCTTTTTTTTTATATTTTGTATAATATTGTATGCCTTCAATACCATCGATTGAATTCAACCTTCTTGAAAAAGGAGACGCTGAGACAGTTAATTTTCTAAAAAACTATCTTAATGATGTTGGGTTTTTTGTGATTAAGAATCACCCTTTACCAAAATCAACCATTAAAGATGTTTTTGATTACTCCAAAGAGCTGTTTGATCTTGAGTTAGAACATAAACTTAAATATAAGGTACCCAATTGCAATGGAGCCGTCGGCTATACCCCCTATGGTATTGAAACGGCTATGAATGAAAAAGTTGCCGATCAGAAAGAATTTTGGCACCAAGGATCTAATTCAAATCCAGACTTGCTACCAAATGTTTATCCTGATGAAATGAACGATCCTTATAAGATTGACGATCTATTTCTGCAGTTTGAAGACATAGCTAAGAGTGTTCTTGCTTGCTTTAAATCTTTTAATATCAATTACAACGCAGATTTATCCGATATCGCAAACAACGGCAATTCTACATTAAGATTGATCCATTACCCTCAGACAGAGTCAAATAATGAATACCGAGCTCGTGCCCACAGCGATGTTAATCTTATTACTCTTTTGGTAGGAGGTAATGAATCCGGTCTTGAAGCTCAAAACCGTAATGGGGAGTGGGTTGACTGCAGCTGTAATGAGAATGAAATTATATGCAATGTAGGTGATATGCTAGAAATTGTCTCCAATGGTCAGCTAAAAAGTACAATTCACCGTGTTGTTAGCAAAGGCAACTCCGATCGATCTAGATATAGTATTCCTTTCTTCCTTCATCCTAGACCTGAAGTTATACTTGACCCACAAACAAATTTAACAGCTGATGACTTTTTAACTCAGCGACTAAAGGATATAAACTTAAAATAATTATGGCCTATTACTTGCAAGCATTAATCGGTGGCATATTGTTGCTTGCCCTAGTAATACCTATGTCCAATAACTACAGAGAAATTAAGGTTAAGAACATCTTTTATGCCATTTTGGTGATGGTATTGTTTGGCTTTTTATTGCTAAGTGATTATGTGACTGGCTTTTTTCGCGTTATCAGCGATGGGGTAGCAAAATTGTCTTCAGCCACAGCAGATGGTACAAGTTTTCTTTTTGGTTCATTATTTGAAGCTCACCCATATGCCTTTGCACTCAATGTTTTACCTCTCATCATTGTTATGTCATGTATAAGTGCTTTATTGTGGCACTGGAGGGTTTTGCCTTTAATGATTAAAGGTCTTTCCTACGTTTGTGAAAAACTATTTAATCTAGGTGGCCCAGTCTCATTTGGTGCTGCTGCCAATGTCTTTGTCGGCCAAGTAGAAGCGCCTTTATTTGTCAGACCTTATCTCTCAAATATGAGCAAAAAAGAGCTTTTGATTCTAATGACAGCTGGTATGGCTACAATCTCTGGCTCTATTATGATTGCTCTTGCAGGACAACTAGAAAATCAATTTGCTGGTATTAATGTTGTGCAACACTTTTTAACGGCTTCAATCCTGTCTGTGCCTGCAGCCATTATGTATGCCGAGATTATGTACCCATCTGAAGAAATAACCCCCAGCATCGATAATGAAGAAGAGGAACGCATATACAAAGGATCAATGGATGCTGTCACAAGAGGTACTAAAGATGGTTTAAACATAGCAGTTAATGTTGCTGCCATCCTAATTGCAGTCTTAGCCCTAGTTTCCATTGTGGATGGGTTCTTAGGTCTAATTATGGAGGGATTGTCCTTACAATCTATTTTGGGCTATGTCTTTGCTCCAATCTGTTGGATGATGGGAGTGCCGTGGTCGGAAGCCACAGGCGCTGCTGAGCTGCTTGGTATAAAATTAGCCACCAATGAATTTGTTGCCTATACACAATTTGGCGGCATGGATCCTGAGACATTCTCTGAAAGAACAAAAGTAATTATTCTTTACGCATTATGTGGCTTTGCTAATTTTTCCAGTGTTGGTATCTTAATTTCAGGCATTGGCTCCATGGCTCCAGAAAAGCGTATTGATCTTATTGAAGTCTCTGGTAAGGCTTTGGTGGGGGCTACACTGGCTTCCTGCTTTACAGGGCTTGTTGCTGGATTGTTCGCTTAAATTAAGCCTGTAAGCTTTCTGAAGTGCTTACGACAATAAACTTTATACTGTTCACCGCCTATCTGTATCTGAGAACCTTCGGTAACAATTTCACCTGCACTGTTTAATCGAGCAACCATAGTGGCTTTTCGTGAACACTTTTTCTTCTGACAGATTGTTTTAAGTTCTACTAAGGTATCGGCATAGGCCAATAAAGCGGCACTACCTGCAAATAAATTACCTTGAAAGTCAGTTCTAATGCCATAACACATAACTGGAATGTTATAACTATCGCACACATTGCACAGCTGTTTTACTTGCTCTTTGGTAAGAAACTGCGCTTCATCAACTAGAACACAAGATACATTTTCATTGGTTTTGTTGTCAAAGTAATCACAGAAATTAAAATCCTCTTGAAAAACGTGAGCCTCTTTAGACAAACCTATCCTGGAGTGAATTTGTCCGTTATGGTGTTCGGCATCAACTTGTGGTGTAAATAAATAGGTTTTTAGGTCTCTAACTTCATAGTTATGATTAGATTGAAGTAGGGAGGTTGATTTTCCAGCATTCATTGTGGAAAAGTGAAAATGTACTTTTGCCACGACTTAATCTTTTTTGCTTTTAAATAGTGCAGAAAGACTAAAACCTTTCGGTCTGGCTTCTAAAAAAATGTAAATTCCAACCACTAAAAGGCTGATTATTAAGACTTGTAATCCATCCATTTGAGTATTGTAATGTTTTTCTTTAAGTTATCATTAAGAAAGCTTTTTTTTAGCGATCTTTTTTAAAAATAAGCATTTAAAATAAAGTCTAAATATGAAATTAAAAAAGTTTCTAGTCGCCATTTCAACCGTTATTCTAATGCTTGGTTGTGGCGGTGGCGGTTCTGCAGCACCTGCTCCAGCACCAACCCCGGCACCAACGCCAGCACCGACTCCAGCACCAACACCTGAACCAACACCGACACCTACCACTGAAACACTTTGGATTAATGAATTTCATTACGATAATCGTGGCGATGATACCAATGAATTTATCGAGATTGCAGGTAAAGCAGGAACAAATTTAAGTGGACTGGTATTGGCCTTATACAGTGGTGGTTCCAGTGGCAACTACGAACGCATCTCCTTAAGTGGTACTTTGCCTGATGAACTAGATGGCTATGGAGCTATTTCTTTTAATGTTATAGGTCTACAAAATGGTGGTAGCCCCGGAGAAAATGAACCAGATGGTATAGGTTTAGCCAGCTCAACCGACTGCATTGAATTCATCAGCTACGAAGGGGCTATGACTGCAGCTCGTGCATCCAACGACGAAGGTGGTAGTGCTTGTGATGATGTTGAAAGTGTGGATGTTGGGGTTTATGAAGTTGGTGATAATCCCGATCAATCAATCCAAAAAAGAGGTCAGGGTGAAAAAGGATCAGATTTTTACTGGACCGGGCCTGCTCAGGCTACCCCAGATTCTTTGAATATTGAGCAAAGCATAGGTGAATTAATAACAAGGCCTGAGACCACTTTGTTTGGCACAACTGTTAAGGTTGGGACGCCTCAAACTCCACAATACGATAGACCTTACACCTGGTTAGATGAGGATGATGATTGCATTACCGATAGACATGAAATACTAATAGCTCAACATATTGATGACGATGAAGATCATCCATTGGTAATGAGTGGCTGCTATGTTGATAGTGGTAAATGGTACGACGTCTATGATGGTGAGTACTATTACTTTGCCAGTCAGGTTCAAATTGATCACGTCGTTGCCCTCTACGATGCTTGGTATAGTGGCTTAGGGAATCTATCCTCAGATGAGCAAAGCAACTTTGCAAACGTGGGCACAACTTTAGGCGATAGCCTGCCAGAAACCTCACATGAATTTTTAGCTGTTGGTGCCAGATCCAATTCGGAAAAGAGCAATCTTGGCCCAACAGAGTGGATGCCTAGAGAAGCATACCACTGCACATATCTAAAAAAGATCGTTTTAGTAAAATCCTCAAATGAGCTTTATTTTACTCAAGGGGACTATGATTTTATTAAAGCTAGAGAGGATGATTGTGGCTCAGATCCTCTGCCAGAATTACCACCTAACGAGTAATTGCAAAATTTAGGAGAGATGGCTGAGTGGTTTAAAGCGCTGGTCTCGAAAATCAGTTGACGGCAACGTCTCGAGGGTTCGAATCCCTCTCTCTCCGCCATGACCTATTATTCAAAAATTAAAATTTTCTTTTACGGTTCTCACAGGTACCTTTTGCAAGAATCTCTATTTTAGGATCTCTGCCTTTTTTTCCATCTATTCTTTTTAACCAAATATCGCCTTTTACTCTGGCTTTACCTGTGAACCAGTTAAATTCATTGCTTATTTGATATACATCGACTTTATACTCTGGATAGGTTGGATGGATTGAATCATTTTCAAGGAAGTGAGTTATTAAAATCCCAGTTTCTTTATCTTCTTTTTTCCATTCACTACTAGTGATCCATACAGGTGCTGGCTCTATCACATAATCAAGCTTTAAGAGCTCGTCGGTTGATTCAGATATAGCCCAATACTGGGTAACCTCAATTTGATTATTGTCCCATACGTCTTTATTTACACTCTGTTTGGCGCGGTTTAAAAAGAAAAGTGATTGAGTGGTTGTTACGGCAACGTTTTTTGCTATTTCAACGGCTTCATTGAAATAATTTCTTCTAAAATCCTCGTAGGTAATTGAATAATTGCCTTCAAGCTCGCAAATTATATTTTTAGTATCCGAGTAAGACCATTGAGGAAGAGCAGTCAATACGAAGAGAAATAAGATTCTAGCCATGTGCAGAAGAATAAATTGTCATAAAAAGGATACCTGTTCCTAAGGTTCCTGCAACCAAAACCAGGTAATCAACAACCCCAACCAAAGCCAATTTTCTCCACTGCTCATTGGCTTTGGTTTTTCTGTAGGCAGAAATTTTAAACAGGATGAAAGCAACTATAAAAACTACTCCACCTAGTATAAAAATTCCCATTTTCAATTAGTCGCTAAATTTTCTTAAGCGTGCACATTTTTCTTCAGCACATGAAACGTTTTCCCAGCGTTCAAAAAGAGTGAAATTCTCACCTTCTGGTGAAGTCCAAGTGATTTCTTGATAGAAAGATTTTTTATCGCCCATAAAATTAGGCTTGTAAGACACCTGGTTCCCTATGTCAGTTCTTACTGAGCTATTTAAAATAGTTTCAAGTACCTCTCCGTTAGCTAGCTCGTACGTACCTTCGTTAAAACCAGATTGATTTTCAGCACCATTCCAGCTTACAAAAAACCTTCCTTGTGAGAATACCTTTAGTGGAATAGGGGCTTCAATTGCAACCTGTTCATCATTCCAGGCTTGCTCTACCAAAATCCATGCACCTTCAAGGTCTCCCTCTTTAGCAGAATGGGCAAAAAATAGATTGGCAGTAATCAAAAGTAAAAATATTTTTTTCATATTTCCTCCAAATTCAATATATCAAATTTCGCAGCATGCTATCATGTTTGTAGCGATGAAACTTCTTATAATCACTCTACTCTCAATAGTTATCCATTTCAAAACAATTGCTGAAAATGTTGCTATTGATAGCCCAGAAGGGTGGGGCATGTCCTACCAAACAGCGGCAACACTCAATCTTGGAGACGGAATTATCCCCGAACTTACAATTGGAGAGTTTTATCTCTCCGGTGAAGTAAGTACCATACCCAAGCTAAATGTAGACCAACAAAAAATTGGTTTTGGTGGCTTTAAATACGAGGACCTAAACAAATCGCCTGTTTTTGGCAGAGCCAAGATATCCAGCGGCTTTTATTGGAATTCCATACTTGAGGTAACTTGGACCCCTTCATTAGAAGTAAACGGTGCTCAACCAAAAGGCTTGTGGGGTTTTTCCTGGGCAAAAAACTTGATTAAAAATGACGATATAGCTCTGGGATTACGTTATTTTAAGCTCAATGGCACTGCTACAGCAGATGTAACATGTAGCGCAGATGTTGTTGCTGCACCCTTGTATTCGCCCGAGAATATTTCGGGTTGTATAGGACTATCTTCCGATAAAATTAATTTTGGCCACGATGGGTTAGAACTGATTTTATCACCAGCCAAAAAAACACAGCTAATACCTTGGGCCTCATATGCACGATCAAATATAAGCCCATCTGTCCATATCGATGCTCCACTGGAACTTATCAGAGAACGGGCATACGTTGAAACCTCTGGTACGCTGAATAGCATAAGTTTTGGTATAAATTATTTTATAACAGATCAATGGAGATTAAATATCAGCTCATCATACACGCCACTTGATATTAAGAGATCCGAACCAGCAGGCGGAAACGATAACTTTTGGAACTTTAGAGTAGGCTTATCTTGGAAGCCAGCAACTAACTAATCCTCTGTTTGCTCTTCTGGAATTGCTGCCTCTTTAAATTCGCATTCTAAGCGAGCTATAACTTCACCTTCGACATCTAAATTAAATTTAGCCCTACCTTTCATTTCCCCAGTGACCATACAATTTGCAAGGGTTTCCTGAACAATCATACGTACGATATTGGTTAGATCTTCAACCGTTACCTCTGCTATTTTTTGCGTTTTTACTTCCTCAGCATTAATGAATAATGGAAAGAAAAGAATTAGTAATCTATACATAAATACTCCTTACTAAAGTATGCATAATTATTCACCTTTGTAGAAGGCGGAAAAAATAATTGTTTTTTGTTGCTATGTATTTTATTGGTAATTCAATAATGCTAATTTAAGAAAGATAATTTTTTTTAGGAGAGGAATATGAAGAAAATTTTTATCGCAATATTTGCGTTTTTTTCAGTACTTGCCTATTCAGATAACCATGAAAGAGGAACCTGGGTGGCTGCTGAATATCATTTTTGCAACTTCAATGAAGGTCAAGACGTTGACGATCTTTTGCGTGTCGTTGGTAAGTTTAATAAGTTCTTAGATGAGCATGCCGATAAAGGCCAGTACGATGCTGTTTTGCTAAGAGAAGTGTATGATGTTGATAATGACTGGGATTACGTTTGGTCAGGTCATTGGCCAAGTAATGAGGACATGGCCAATGGAATGCAAAACTGGGTTGAAAATGGTGGTAGTATTCAAAAAGAATTTGATAAAGTTTCAAGTTGCAGTGCTATAAGAGGCTATCAATATATCTACAACAGCTCTGCACCAGAAGGCAAAGTTTGGCCGGTTCAATACAGAAGCTGTTCACTCAAAGAAGGTGCAACTCATCAAGCCGTTAGAGATCTTTACGATAGAGCTGCTCAACAATGGAGCGATGATGGCCTAAAAGGCGGTGGAAGACTTTTCTATCAACAGCTTGGCAGTGTTGAGCATGATTGGAATAACTACACTCAAGTTGTGTCTCCTGGATCGTTCGCTAATGAAGCGGTAAATAGAGCGCTCTTAGATGAGCTAGATTATTCTGGTATTAATGCAGAATGGGCTGAATTGGTTGATTGCACACCATATGTGCTTTATGCCGGCTCATACTTAACAAAACCATTGGACTAATCTTAAAATTTTTACTTTAAGGGTGGCTAATGCCACCCTTTTTTTTAGGTTATAATTTAGTCATGAAAAAAGGGTTTATATACATATTTCTCACATTCGTTTTAATAAGTTGCTCTGGTCAAACAAATACTGTTACCGAGCAAGATGCCAAAGATTTTTTAGCTGAATACGAAAATACAGCCGTTACTGAAGGCCCAGTCGTGTCCTCAGCTTCTTGGATTTCGTCAAATTTTATTACCTACGATTCCCAAGTAGTTATTGCAGACTATTCAAAAAGATACACTTTAAAAGCCTTAGAAGAAGCTAGAACAGCCGCCACTTTTGATAATCTTGATCTTGATCCTACTGACCGAAGAGCACTTAACCTCATTAAAAGTGGCTTTGTAATGCCTCCACCATTAAATGAAGAATTAGCTGGAGAACTTTCCACCATCATGAGTGAACTAGAAGCAATGTATGGCTCTGGAACTCATTGTTTTAGTGAAGATGACTGTTATGACCTTGAGGCATTTGAAAACATCATAGATAACTCTAGGGATAATGAAGAGCTCCTTAAGGCATGGAATGGTTGGCGTGAAATTGGCAAACCAATGAAAGACATGTATCTGCGTATGGTAGATATAGGCAATCAAGGTGCACAAGATTTAGGGTATGAGGGGTTATCTGATCTTTGGTTTAGCAAATACGATATGCCAAGAGAAGAATTTGCTTCCACAGTTGATAGAGTCTATGAAGACCTTAAACCTTTATATGAAGCGCTACAATGTCATGTAAGAGCAGAACTAAATGAATTCTATGGGGACGACGTAGTGCCCAATGAAGGCTCAATCCCAGCCCATTTGTTGGGTAACATGTGGGCGCAATCTTGGGCCAATGTTTACGATCTTGTCTATGAAGAACCTGCTACAGCCTCATCCATTGATTTAACACAAATCATTAAGGATAAAAATTTAACTGAGGTTGAGATGGTGGAGATTTCAGAAAATTTCTTCTTAAGCCTAGGTTTTGATCCATTGCCTGAGACTTTCTGGGAAAGATCCTTATTTGTCAAACCAGTTGACCATGGCGTGGTATGTCATGCAAGTGCTTGGGACATTAACTCACAAACTCAAGACTTGAGAATTAAAATGTGTATTGAAAAAAATGCTGAAGATTTTGCCACCATTCATCATGAACTTGGACACATTTTTTATTATCAAGCCTATGCTGATCTTCCTGAAATATTCCAAAGAGGTGCAAATGATGGTTTCCACGAAGCAGTTGGCGACCTCTTAACTTTATCAATTACTCCAAGCTATCTTGAACAAATTGATTTTGTTACGAGTGAAGAGGCTGAAGCTGCTAAACAAGGAAGCATTGCTTTCTTGATGAAGCAGGCACTAGATGGTGTTGTAACAACGCCTTGGACCCTTATGTTGGATAAATGGCGCATGGCTGTATTTAATGGCGAACTCTCAGAGGACGAACTGAATGACTATTGGTGGGAACTTAGAGAAAAATACCAAGGCGTTCGAGCACCAAATGATCGTCCGGACGATGCCTTCGATCCAGGTGCCAAATACCATATTCCTGGCAACACACCTTATACGCGATACTATCTTGCCAGAATATTACAGTATCAATTCCATGAAGCTCTGTGTGAAGCTATTGATTTTGATGGCCCACTACATGAATGTTCAATATATGGCAATGAGCTTGCTGGTGAAAAACTAAGAGCCATGCTTTCTTTGGGGCAAAGTCAACCATGGCAGGATGCATTGGAAAGCATGATTGGCACTAGAGAGCTCAATGGTAAATCAATGCTGAACTACTATGCGCCGCTTAAAGAGTGGTTGGATGAAAAGAATAAAGGACGAGCCTGCGGTTGGTAACTACTGCAGCTCTTCCGAGCCCAGCTCAACAACTTTAGAATAGCTTTCTTGAAAAATATTGAGCATATCGATGTTTTTATCGGTCATTGAACTTGCTGTCAGCAAATAGGCTTTAAATTTGTTTGATAAGTAAAATTCTCTATCTATAGAGTAAGTTCCAACATCTTTATCGCCATAGATGAATGATGCATCGTTTTTATCGACGGGCATGACGCTTATATAAGGGTCAATATCTTTGCCAAAGGCTAAATAAAGGTCGTCTAAAGTTCTATTATTGGCACTGTTTCTATCGTAATAGTGGGTGAAAATGCTTAGCAGGGTTCTTCTAAGTTCACTGTTATCAATTAATTCAATGGAACCTGTTGAGATTAGCTGATTAAAAATTCCATTCTGCGGAAAAAATGAAACACTCATTTTTTGTGTAATAAAAAGGTATTTTTCTGCTATTTCTGCGTCATTAAGATTTTGAGAGTTATCTGCAATGTCTAGGAGTATTTGTGAAATATAAATTTGCACCTTATCAAGATCAGAAACAATGTTATCTAATTGAGCAAGATCCTCCTGAGACGAAACAATTAATTCTTCTATCAAGGTATCTTTGTAGCTTTTTTTATCGTTTAGTTGTCTTAAATCATCGAGATAAAAAGATAGGAATACACCAGTAATAATGATGATGAATTCGACAAGGTATCTTAGGTTGCTCTTTTGAAACACACCTTAAAGTTACACAAAGGACTGATAATTGTCATTAAGTATGATAAAAATAGCTTGGGGGAATAATAATGATAAGAATTACTTTTTTGCTTGTTTTAAGCTTTTTCGTTTTAAGCGATCACCACAAACTTTCTACCAAATATTCAGAATGCCAAGGCAAGATCGCAAACTACTACGTTGCAGAAATTACCAACGAAGGTTCTGTGAAAGGTTGGTATAAAGCCGCCAAAATGCACCAAAAATACTATGTAGATCGCAATGCCAAAGTAAAAGTCTACCCATCTATGCAATACCGTGTAGATGAGGAGAATAACACTGTGGATGAGCTTTTTCGGGTTAGCACCACCGTTGTTTGGGAGAGCCAAGAAGCCTGGAATGAATTCAGAGACTACTTAAATAATAGATCTGAAGCTCAGGAAGCGGTAGACGATGAAGAATACCAAGCTTTTGTCAGTTTGTACGATAAAAATAATGAAGTAACTGCCAGAAGGCGTCTTTGTATGCTTTAATAGTTTTAGGGGGAATGATGAGAATAATTTTATTACTATTTCTAACGTTTAATCTTTTTGCACAAGAGGAAGAAGAATCTTCGCTTGGATACGTTCTGCTATCAACTTATGAAATGGCTGCTGGAACAAGGTATTCACAGCTTGAAAAAAACCTAGTCAATGAAGCCAAATCACAGATTGAGCTTGGTTACGATGGTTGCGTACTATACCGACATGCACAAGGTGCTCAAAGGGCATTCTATCTAGCATGCTTTTTCCAAACAATGGAACAGCTAGGGAAAATTCTTAGTAAACCAAATGACACAAGCGATGACAGACAATTGTTTGCTAGCCATACAGACCATATCTTGGCTATGGATAGAAACGAGTTGGAAGGACCACCAAATTTTATTGTTTTTGCTAAATGGCTTCCAGCGCCTATGATTTCATGGTCAGAGTGGGGCGAAAGAATGGAAAAAGTTGGTGACGCTTACTCTAAAGCCTTTGGTGGCTGCGATGGTTATGGTCATGCATGGGGCGGTGAAATGGGTAATTACCTAGTATGTGGCTTTGATGACTGGAATGACTTTGCAAAAAAAGCCGAAGCAGTTACACCATACCTGGCAGAAGCTAATCAGGGCTACGAAAGTATTGGTACAATAGGTCACTCTGACGATTTGCTTGTTAGAGTTTTTCCTGCAATTGAATCTGAATAAGGGGTAAACAATGAGAATTTTACTACTTTTATTTTTATCGTTTACCATGTGGTCAGAAACTTCTGAGCAATATGTGGTTAGAAGTGAATTCATGTTCTGCAACCTGAATGAGGGCAAAAATTACCAAGACGTATTAGCGCAACAGCTGAGCTATGAGAAATTTTTAGTTGAAAAGGGATTGCAATACAATCGAGCCAACCTGTTTCCTATCTGGGATAACGACGCAGAATTCGATTACATTCAATGGGGCAACTGGCCTGATGGTGAGGAGCAATACAGAGAATGGGGTGCCTATTTAAATGAATATCCAGAATGGGCTGCCAATAATGATGTTCCAAGTGCTGCTGGCACATGTGGCAATTATATCTCGATGATCAATCATGCAGTTTTTCATATTCGTACTCCAGTTGAAGAAAGAGAAGAGAGAAATTTTACAGATTGGAGATACTGCAAGTTAAAGAAAACTGGTGATCTAAGAAAGCTCAAAGAGGTTTTTGCCAAAATTGAGCAGGCTGCCATAGATTTTGGTTCAGAGGAATATGGAATACATTTGTTTACGCCATACAGAGGATTCCAAGATGCCGATCTAGATTGGGATTTTATAATGATGCATCATTGGTACAATGCCGCTGAGAGGTCAAAAGGCGTTTCTCAATGGCCTGAGTGGAGAGACTATCTTGAAGAAAAGGGCTTAATTAAAGAACGTAATAAGCACATAGATACTTGTTCTGGTGCCGATACGTATCAAATGGATTGGGTCTTTAGTACTGCAGAATAATAAGGGCTGAGGTAAATAAATAGAGGGACCAATGGTCCCTCTTTTTTTTAAGCAACAATCTGGCAGGCCATTAGAATTAATGATCCTAAAGCTCCTAACCAAGCAAGCGTTCTGACGTAATTAATTTTAAACAGATAACATGCTCCATGAGCAACTCTAAAAATTAACCACCAGCAAGCTAAATTTGAAACATCTTTCTCAACAACCATTGCCAATAGAACCAATGCCAGAAAAGCTGGAAGTGTTTCTTTAAGATTATCCGAGGCCCTGAGAGCTCGATTAAGCATATCTGAACGTTCAATTTTTTCTGACCGATCGGAAAACTGCCACTGAAGATTGTGCAAGTTCAAGGTCATTGGAATTAACCAAATCTGCACCAATGCAAGAACTAAGGCGTAAATAATAAAAGATTCCATATTTCTCCTCCTAATATGATATTTTTACATTCTATATGAATATTATTAAAAAAGTTTCTTTGCCGGTTTTAACATTTGTCTTTGCATGGGTTGGTGCTCAATCGACCTTTAATACCGACTGGCTTTGGTACGAAAATCTAAATAAGTCCGAATTAAATCCACCAAGTTTTATCTTTGGTATTGTGTGGCCGATTTTATATACCTTCATGGCCATTGTAAGTTTTTTGCAAGCTAAAATATTATTTAGGCCATTTATTATACAGCTGATTCTAAATGGTGCCTGGAGCTGGATATTTTTTGTTTTTCAACTTCCAGAATTGGCGCTTTTAAATATATTGATTCTGATTGGTATTAATACCGAGATACTTAGATTGCTTAAGCAGGAGAGGGCCTACATAAGCTTAATACTTTATACGCCATACGTTGTGTGGTTGTGTTTTGCCTGTTACTTGAACGCTTCTATATCAATCTTGAACTGAACAAGGAAAAAAACTCTCAGCTTGATTGGGCATTAAATACCTGCCATTTGGAAAATAAGCTTTCATTACACTTTGTGTGTCGGCTTGGTTTTCCACGCTTTGTATTGAATTATTAAAATCTTGCGCCGCAAGCATGTGTCTAAATTGCACTATTGCCACATCATTATCGAATACTCCATCGCCATCTTCAGCAATCGGAAGCCATGCAATACCACAGCTAGTAACAGCATTTCTAGGTCGGTCTTCTGCTTTACTAATCATCAATGTATAAAACCCATTCTCGTCGACCGGTATTTCCTCATCAAAAAGACAATCATTGACTCTGGTATTGCCAAAGCTTTGATTCGAGCACACCGACCAATACCTCAATTCACTGTTCTTAAAAATATCATTGCCTTTATATGTAGCAGGTGTTTTCGGTGCTTTAGCTCGAACAACTAAAACCTTCCCATGTTTTCTGTTCACAATGGTTCTGAGATAGTGGTTATCTAGATTAGGGAAAAAACCACCAGTGCTTCTTGGAGCATTCTCATTAAACTCCCCAGTGTAGATACCAATTAAACTTTGGCGATCAAGCTGAATGTACCACTTGGGTGGGTTTTGTGCAGGCCAAGTTATAGGTTTGTCTGCTTGAGAAGCTAATTCTCTGTACACCATTGCTGGCAATCCTGCTGCATCTAATGTAATTGCTAGTTGTTGCGAGGCTTTCATTAAGCCACAAACTTCGCTCCCCCTATAAGTCTTGCCATCTTTTACAAGAACTGGTTGTGGCAGTGATACACCACCAGTAGGCCCGGTCTGCGCATCTGGTAAATAGATACGGTAAATCATTACTTGTTGTTTGGGTCCATACTCAGGTACATGAAGTTTGTTGCCTGAGCCAGATGTCGCTATTCTGCCAGTTTCACGTTTACGCAATGGTGATTTGTTTAGAATTTCAACCCTATAAGATCTATCTGTATTCAATCTAGAGCTGCCATCAAGATAAGGATTTTCCCCAGCATCTGGCACAATCAAATAATCTGCTAGAGATTCAACAGGACGTCCCCTTTGATCGTAACTTATTAAGGACATATAACGTGAGTATGGAAACTCTCCCTCTAAAAATAACCGTGAATCTTCTGGAGTAGTGAATGTAGCTGCCCAGTAAAATACATTGGAGTCTGGATAAGCAAGATTGATATAAGGGTCTCCGCTGTGAGGTCCACGCAGCCAAAAACAATCTCTAGGTCCAGGAATGCCTTCAGCACTTAAATATATTTGAAAAGTTAAGAGCAACAGTACAAATTTCTTCATAACGCTTTGATTACCGATTTAATATTGCTAATTATATCAGGGTTACCTTTGAATGACTTGATATCATCTTCTACCTTGTCCCATACTTGAGCAGAATCACTAAAATAGCTGGATTTTATCTCAACCCAACTAGAGTCAATAAGTGTGCCAGCTTTAATGAATAAGATCATTGGCAGTTCTTTGGCATAGCTCAGAATGCCAGACCCACAATTTTGACAAAAGCCTCTCTTTATATGCATTCCCATTGAGCCTTTGGATTCATAGTATTTTAACTCTCCTTCTATGATTAAATGTTTTTTTGGCACGTAAATGATAGTTGCCTTGCCAGATCCAGTGGATCTTTGACAATCCTTGCAGTGGCAATGATGAGCTGAAATGACATTTTCACGCGCAAAGGAATAGGAAATTTCCTGACATTGACAGTGACCTTTTTCCATTACTTTCTATAGTTCAAAGGTGGCTTTCTATCGCCGAGCAGAGCTTGGTATTGATGATCGCC
The DNA here is from genome assembly GCA_038147295.1 of Gammaproteobacteria bacterium. Taxonomy (GTDB): domain Bacteria; phylum Pseudomonadota; class Gammaproteobacteria; order Magnimaribacterales; family TMED112; genus TMED112. The sequence goes on along the minus strand of JAYQTH010000002.1, from coordinate 698,783 downwards.
AACGCGCTCTTTGTGCTCCATCCATGCTGCCTCTATTAGCTCAGGATTTTCAAATAAATTTAGAGCTGAGTTGGCCAATGCTTTTGCAGCAAGATTTGCTCCTTTAGTGCCTATGGAGGTGCCTCCAGCTGCAACTGCTTGCCAAGAGTGTGAAGAAGTGCCTGGAACCCATGTGGCAATTCTTACCCCTGACGTTGGCACTTTCCAAGAAACATCCCCTACATCAGTTGAACCTTTCCCAGAAGATAGTCTTAAAGGTTTTATTGTTTCTTGATCACCAAGGGGCCTATCAGGATTTACTAAAGTGCCATAAAGCTCTTTTGCAAAAGCTTCTTCCTCTGAGTTATAACTTATGCCTCCAAGTGCTCGTAATTCTTTATCAATCATGGTAGACAGAGTTGTATTGGGCAGGAGAGGGTAGTTACCATGCATGACTTCATAAGTCATATCAGTTTCTGTACCAACTGCTGCTCCTTGAGCTGTTTTAACTACTCTCTTAAATAATTCTTCAACCCCATCTCTTTCTGGGTGTCTAACGTAGTAATAAACCTCAGCATCCTCAGGAACGACATTTGGTGCTAGACCGCCTTTGGTTATAACGTAATGAATTCTTGCCTCTTCATCCATGTGCTCACGCATCATATTGACCATCATATTCATAGCTTCAACACCGTCTAAAGCTGACCTTCCATTTTGTGGTGAACCAGCAGCATGTGCTGATATACCTTTAAACTTAAACCTTGCTGATTTATTGCCATTGGAGCTTGAATAGTGGGCACGATTGGAATCATCTGGATGCCAATGCAGGACCACATCCACATCGTCGAAATACCCATCTCTAGCTATATAAACTTTACCACTTCCTCCTTCCTCAGCAGGCGTACCATAGAGTCTAATTCTGCCTTTAATGTTTCTTCGTTTAAGTTCTTCTTTGATAGCCACAGCAGCATGCACAGACCCTGCACCAAATAAATGATGTCCACAAGCATGACCAGCATCACCACCTAAAGACTCTCTGTAAGGATTGTTAGATTGGGATAAGCCAGGCAAGGCATCAAATTCTGCAAGAATGCCAATAACAGGTCCTTCAGTTCCATATTCTGCAACAAAAGCTGTTGGAATGCCGGCAATCTGATCGGTTACATTAAACCCTTCTTCTTTTAATATTTTTTTGATTGCATTGGCACTGTTGGTCTCAAGATATCCCATTTCGGCATAGTTCCACAGATCCATGGCCAGTTGATTGTATTTGTCTTTGGTTTTATCAATAAATTCACTGGTATCTGAAAATATTGCTAAAGAAATAAATAAAAGAATTATTCGCATTTTTACCCCCTGTATAGCTATTCTAAGCTATTTTTTTGTTGGAGTGAGAGTAACTTTAACGTCTTTCAGCAAAAGCGCTGCAATGCTGAGCAGAAGGATTGAACCTGCTTCAAAAATAAGTTGCTCCGGAACAGAATCTTTACCCTGCAAAACAATTAATCGGGCGAGGGCAGTTATGCCAATAAAAAGTGGATATATCACTGGCAAAACATGACTTCTAAAGTAAATTGCCACCATACCTAAGACTTCTGCATAAATAAACATAAGCAGAAGGTCGGCAAGGTCAATGCTGCCTTTCTCGTAAACTGCAACCAGCTCAAAACCTACAGCTCCAATGGTCATAAACGCAATTACGCTTAAGATTAAATCTTCTAATTGCTCAAAAAGCTTACTCATTCTGCTCATGGAAAATATATGGGGTTAGAATAGAAAAAAACTAGTTTTTGCTGTGTGGTGGTAATTTCGCCTCAACAAACCACTCATGTTTTCTTTTAACAGGATTAAACTTTTTAATTTTAAGTTTTTCATTTTCCTGTATAAATTTCTTGGTTTTGACAACGGTGTAGTGATAGGTATGACTATCTCTGGTCTCGCCTTCTGGTATTAGATAAACTTTTTGTTGTTTGTTAGCTGCCATAAAATTGGCATTTTACATTAAATTTAACCATTAACAAGCAATCGGCTCCTAAAAGTTTTTTTTATTGAGTTGTGCCAATAAGGTTGATAAATTAAACCTGTGAAATTTAAAACTATTAATTCTGATAAAAGTGGTGCCCCTTATTCAGATGCCGTTGAATTTGATAATTTAATTCAATTTTCTGGCATATTGGGAATGGATGAAAATGGACTGGTTTCCGGTGGAGTTGTTGCTGAAGTTGACCAAATATTTAAGAACTTAAAAGCCAATCTTGCTTATTACGATCTTGATTTTTCAAACGTAGTTAAATGCCTAGTGCTGCTTAAAAGCATTGAGGATTACGATGTGTTTAATGAGGCCTATCTCAAGCATTTTTCTAAACCTTACCCCACCAGAAGCTGTTTTGCTGTTCGTGATTTGCCAAAGGGTGGCAATGTTGAGATTGAATTCGTTGCACATAAATGAATAAAACTTACTTAAATGCATACCACAAAGATGCGGGTGGTAGCTTAGTTGATTTTTCTGGCTGGGAAATGCCCATCAACTATGGTTCACAAATTAATGAGCACAATGAAGTGCGTAGTAATGCAGGTGTATTTGATGTCTCTCATATGGCAGTCTTTAATTTGTCTGGACCACAACAAGTAGATTTTCTTAAATCATTGCTTCCTAATGATGTAAGCAAGATTTTACATAGCAAAAGAGCTTTGTATTCTCCCTTATTGAATGAGGAGGGCATGATCCTTGATGACCTTATTGTTTATCACTTAGGGAACAATAACTTTAGGATAATTTCAAATTGTGCCACAAGAGAGCAAAACGATGACTGGTTTAGTCAAAGAAGTAGCTCTTTCGAATGCGAAGTAGAGCTACAAAAAAATTCTTCAATTATTGCCTTGCAAGGACCGAATTCTCAGAAACTTATTCAAGAAATTTTTCCTAGCTTAGAACTAAAACCATTTCATCTCGAGGAGCTTGATAAGACCATGGTTGCAACAACTGGTTATACGGGCGAACCAGGATACGAAATTATTTCCAGTGAGGCGGATGGTCTAATAATATGGAATAAGTTAATTGCTCTTGGTGTTTCGCCTATTGGACTTGCAGCCAGAGACACCTTGCGACTTGAAGCCGGTTTAAACCTTTACGGCTCCGACATGACAAGCGCCAATCATCCATACGAATCAAACTTAAGCTGGACCATTGACTTAACCGATGAGTCACGAAATTTTATTGGCAAAAAAAAACTATTAACCTACAAAGACTCGCCATCAACTTTGCATGGCTTTTACACAGAAGAGAGGGGGGTCTTAAGGTCTGGCTCAACAATTTCATGCGATGGTGGAAGTGGGGTTATCACCAGTGGCACCTGGAGCCCGACTTTTAAAAAAAATATTGGGTTCTGTCGTCTTGATACCAAGAATCCCAAAAATGGATTTGCGATGCTCAGAGAAAGACAAATAAATTTAAATTTTTGTAAGACAAATTTTTTAAAATATTTACAATAACATCATGGCCAATATCCCTGAAAATTTAAAATATCTTGAGTCCCACGAATGGGCCAAAATTGAAGATGATGGCACCGTTACAGTAGGAATTTCTGATCATGCTCAGGAGCTCTTAGGAGATATAGTCTTTGTTGAACTGCCACAAGTTGGCAGCTCAATTGAAAAGCAAGCAGATGTTGCTGTGGTTGAATCTGTAAAAGCTGCATCGGACGTGTATTCCCCAGTCAGTGGAGAAATTATTGCCACCAATGAAAATCTTGAAAATGCACCTGAAACTGTTAACTCTTCACCCTACGATGATGGATGGTTCTTTAAAATAAAACCAACTAATATTGATGAAGTTTCCGATTTACTTGATGCCGAGGCTTATAAACAACTAAGCGAGTAAATCATCTAAAATGTCGACTCGTCCAGAAGATTTCTCAGTAAGACATATAGGTATAACCGATGCCGATATTACAAGCATGCTTGCGGAGTTAAAATTTCAGAATCTTGAAGATTTTCTGCAATCCATCGTCCCAGAAAGCATTTTAGACAAAAGTAGTCTTAACCTTCCTCAAGCGCTCTCAGAAAGCCAGGCCATAAAAAAATTAAAAGAAATATCAAAGAAAAATAAAGCCTATAAATCTTTTATTGGCTCAGGTTTTTACAACTGCAATGTGCCAAATGTCATTAAAAGAAATGTCTTTGAGAACCCGGGGTGGTACACATCCTACACCCCATATCAACCTGAAATAGCTCAAGGCAGGCTTGAGGCATTGATGAATTATCAAACCATGATTAGTGACTTAACAGGAATGGATGTCTCAAACGCATCTTTGCTAGATGAGCCAACCGCTGCAGCCGAGGCCATGATGCTAGCAAAAAGAGTGTCCAAAAATAAATCAAATGTATTCTTTGTTCATAGCAATGTTTTTCCACAGACCCTAAATATTCTTCGTTCAAGAGCCAAACCACTTGGGGTGGAAATTGAAATCGGTACCGAACCAGATAATACAAAGGATTACTTTGGCTCTTACATACAGTTTCCTGCTGCTGATGGTTCAATTGTTAATCCCTCAAGCCACATTGATCAAATTCAATCCAAAGGAGGTTTGGCAATCGTTGGCACAGATTTGCTTGCCTCTGTATTGGTTAAACCAGCAGGGGAATATGGTGCTGACATCGTTGTTGGTTCAGCACAAAGATTCGGCATACCTATGGGCTATGGAGGACCTCATGCTGGATTTATTGCTGTAAAAGATCAATACAAAAGATCACTGCCTGGGAGATTGATAGGTTTGACTGTAGATCAGCAAGGCAGACCTTGTTACCGCTTGGCTCTGCAAACACGAGAGCAACACATAAGAAGAGAAAAAGCCACCAGCAATATATGTACAGCGCAAGCATTGCTTGCCATTATGTCAGGATTCTATGCCATTTATCACGGTCCAGAGGGCTTAAGAAAAATTGCTTCTCGAGTAAATATGCTAACAAAACAAATTGCCTCTGACTTCAGCAGTTCTGGATTCAATGTACTAAATGAAATGTACTTTGATACGTTAACAATAGAAGTTGCCAATGCAGACGAAATCCATGAAAAAGCCGAAGCTGCTAAACTTAACTTTGCAAAGGTTGATGATAAGCACATCAGGCTTAGTTTTGATGAAACCACTTCAGATGAAGATCTAGCTAAGATTAGAGAAATATTTAGTTTAGATAGCACTAAATCAACAAACAAAGAAAGCTGGAATTCAGACTTAAACCGATCCACAAGTTTTTTAGATCATGAAGTCTTTAACTCCTATCACACTGAAACTGAACTTTTAAGATACATAAGACGATTAGGCGATAAAGACATCGCTCTTGACCGGTCAATGATACCGCTTGGATCCTGCACCATGAAATTGAATGCAACCTCTGAAATGATTCCCGTGGGATGGAATGGTTTTGCGAATATCCATCCTCATGCTCCAGAGGATCAAGTTAAAGGCTATCTAGAGCTTATTGAGAATCTTGAAGATTGGTTGTGCCAATTAACAGGGTATGCAGCAATATCTCTACAACCCAATGCTGGCTCTCAAGGTGAATACGCTGGTCTTTTAGCCATAGATAGCTACCACAAAGCCAACGGAGGCGATCACAGAAACATTTGTTTAATACCAGAATCGGCTCACGGTACAAATCCAGCATCAGCTCAAATGGTTGGTTACGATGTCGTGGTTATTAATTGCGATGAAAATGGTGACATCGATCTAGACGATCTAAAGAACAAGATAAATGATCATGGTGACTCAATAGCGGCGATGATGATTACTTACCCATCAACGCATGGCGTTTTTGAAGAGGAAGTAAAAACCGTTTGTGAATTAATTCATTCAGTTGGAGCTTTTGTCTACATAGACGGTGCTAACTTTAATGCCATGGTAGGCATCTGCTATCCAGGCCAATTTGGTGGCGATGTGTCACATTTGAATCTACATAAAACATTTTGCATACCTCACGGGGGAGGTGGCCCAGGTGTTGGCCCTATTGGAGTTGTCGATGCATTAGCAAAGTATCTCCCCAATGACCCCTTGGTACTTGAGAATAACGAGTATGCCGTATCAGGCTCACAATTTGGCAGTGCAAGCATTCTCCCCATAAGCTGGATGTACATCGCCATGATGGGTGAAGAGTCTCTAAGAAAAGCCACATCAGTTGCTATTCTTAATACCAACTATATCGCTCATCGCTTGGCAGAACATTACGATATCTTGTACAAAGGTAAAAATGGTCTTGTTGCTCATGAATGCATCTTAGATGTAAGACCCTTTAAAGAATTTGGTATTGAAGCCGAAGACATTGCGAAAAGATTAATTGATTATGGCTTTCACGCTCCAACCATGTCATGGCCTGTTGCAGGCACATTGATGGTGGAGCCAACTGAGAGCGAATCCAAAGTTGAGTTGGACAGATTCTGTGAAGCAATGATAGGTATAAAACAGGAAATTCTTGAAGTAAAGGAAGGTAAAGTCGATAAAGAACAAAATGTACTCAAAAATGCTCCCCATGCCGTTGACACATTAGTTGCTGACTGGGTTTATCCATATTCTAAGGAAAAAGCTTTTTATCCAACCCAATCAACTAAAGATCGAAAGTACTGGCCTCCAATTGGCAGGGTAGATAATGTCTATGGCGACAGAAACTTGGTCTGCACCTGTCCGAGTATTAAAGACTTTAAATAATTCCTATTTCGCTCTTTATTTGCTATTATCCCTTCCCAATTTATGGAAGATAAGTACACAATTGCAAAAAATTGGTTACCAAGGTATACCGGAATGCAACCTGATGAGTTTGGGGATTACATTCTTTTAACCAATTTCAAAGACTACCTAACATCATTTTGCGAGAAATTTGACATTGAACCAATGGGTCAAGACAAGCCCATGCCAAGTGCAACCAACAAAGATGGTTTATCAATTATTAATTTTGGTATCGGTTCGCCTAATGCAGCCTTAGTGATGGATTTGCTCTACGCAAGAAACCCAAAAGGAGTATTGTTTTTAGGTAAATGTGGAGGTTTAAAAGATACCTCTGAAATAGGTAACTTCATCCTTCCAATTGCAGCTATCAGAGGAGAGGGGACATCAAATGATTATTTTCCAAGAGAAGTTCCAGCGCTACCATCCTTCAAACTGCATAAATTTGTTTCAGATAAAATAATTGAGTCCGATTGTGATTATCGTACTGGGGTCATCTATACCACCAATAGAAGGCTCTGGGAACACGATAAACAGTTCATGAAGAAGTTAAAGAAGACAACCGCTATCGGCATAGATATGGAGGTAGCAACTATATTCATAGCAGGACACTACAATGAAATTGCTCGCGGTGCCTTGCTGCTTGTCTCTGATGTACCAACGACTCCTGACGGTGTAAAAACTGAAGAGTCCGACAAAAAAGTTACTTCTGAGTGGTCAAAAAAACACCTTGAGATAGGCATCAATGCCATGACCGACATTGGTAAAAGTGGCGAGAAAATCAAGCACTTTAGATACTAATCTGAAAGAACATCTTCACAGCCCGTTTCTGACAGAGCCGACATAACTCTTTGTTTATCGTTATCATTCAAGGCGTTAAATTCATCACGAATCCACTGCAAACATTTTGCCTGATAGCGAAAGGTTTTTTGTTTCCACAATGACCCCTCAACTGCAACTTCCCATTCTTCTGATTCATCAGCAACAGCTTTAGCATTTTCCAATAAAAGTGGAACGTACAAAGTGCCAATTAATTTCAGTATATTTTGTAAATTTTTGGATGCATCTTCCAAACTCGACCAGTGTAAGTTTTCAGCATCTAAGCCGGATAGATCGTCCATTATTTCGACCCACGCAACTACCCTTGGTGCTATCTCATGGCAAATTGCTCTGGGTGTAGGGTCAAATTTAATCAATTGAACAAGTTGACCATAAAATCCAAAATCAGCTGAGGAGGGCTTATCTCCAATAAGAAAGCTTGAATGAGCCAAATGATTATTTAATAGTTTCATAAAATCTTTAAAACCTCTTTCAATTAATTCAGCAGTTGCCTCACTTGAACCCACGACCCACAATCTTTCACTTTGTCGTTGAGTGATGAAGTTCTTAAGTTGTGCAAGTTCTTCCTCTGATAGAGTTTGTGAAAACTCAATCAGAGGCAATATTGTTCCTGCCTTCTCTGCATCTTCTTCGTAATGCCATCTGTAGTGAAACATAAATTTGGTTAAATACTCGTCAGCAAAATCCTCAAGAATATAATTTATGAAACCAAGCGCTTTATCTTCTGGGATTACATGTCGTTCTTGGAAGTCTTTTTCAAGCCTTCTGATTATTGGGGTTGAGTCAGTTGTTGCAACTAGTTTGTTATCTTCATCCTCAAGCAATACAACAGGCAACAAAACTGGTCTTGGTGGCTCAATACCCAAAGCTTCTAGCCTGCCTTTAGCATCCCCCCAATGAACGTCGTAAGGTATCTGTTTGTACCTCAATAGAGAAAGCATTTTTTGTGTATATGGTGAGGGCGTTGATCCAAATACTTGCAACCTTTTCATCATATGATTCTAACTGCTATTTTCTAGTCAACAAAATGGATTATAATATCGCGGTTAGGAGAGATGGCAGAGCGGTTGAATGCACTGGTCTTGAAAACCAGCAAGCCTTAATAGGGCTTCCAGGGTTCGAATCCCTGTCTCTCCGCCAATGTTTAGACACCTTAGATGTCCAAAAAAAAGGGCTACAAATTAAAGTAGCCCCTTTCGCCTATTAAATGCTACCAGCCTTTTACTGGTGTTACTAGCATGACATTCTGCACTTTTCTGTAGCCGCTGACAGCTTGTGAAAATTCTGCAAAAGCTTCGCTAGCAAAAGCTTCTTTTGTTTCAGAAGTAAGCTCTGATAATGATGAAGCACCAACAAAAGCAAAATGCGACGCATAGCCATTACCAGTGAAATGCGTAACTAATCCTGCAGATCCTGGGCCACCTATGGCATTGGTCATTTTGCTCCAAGCTTGTGCATATTCAGCAGCTTTAGGAGCTTCAACGTAGAGATCGTACTTAAAGAATATTGCATCTTTGGTCCAATCTCCTCTTTGCAAAGAAAGCTCACCAATCCTGTTGTAATAAAGATCTCTGTGTGAATTGGCTCCGATAGTTTGGATAAACTCAAAATTCTCAGCACAATTTGCAAGTTTCTGACCAAGTTCCATTTTTTCATAATCGCTGTATCCGATATAGAAAAAATGCGACATGCCTGAGCCCTGTAACTGCATTAAGACAAGATTTGCACCAGTCTGTGCTTTCCAATTTTTTCCACAATCAGAGGCCATAAACTTATCGGTTGCGGCCACTATGTTCAGCGGATTTGTAGCTTTAATATAATGAAATTCTCCAACCTCTTTGCCAGGAACAACCTTATGGTCGTCAGCAAGCGCGGTTGCAGCGTAGATAAAAGTAAAAACAACGAGTAAAAAATTTCTCATTTCATTCCCCCTATATTTATACTATCAAGAAAATCTAAATAGTGTGTGACCGTTTTGAAAACTTTAGTAGTAAGTTGGGCAAAATACACCAGGACCAAGGACTATGGTACGCTCTTTAGCCCCTTTTCTATAAGTACAAATTGTATTACCGCTGTTATCTATTCCTTGGCTGACAAGGATAAGTCTGTCGGTGGGGAAGGGTGCATCTGAAAGGAGAGGATTCTCTTCAAAATTTGCACAGCTGCTTAAACAAGCAACTAACAATAAAATTTTTAGCCTAGAAGCCATCACTTTCCTTAGCTGTCTGAATACCAATGTCCTCAATGCCTACTGTAACCCTAATAAGTATCGGGTGACAGCATATCTGGCAATCCTCAACGTATTCCTGTTCTGCTATCGAAGGATCTATTTCAAAATATTGCATTTCCCAACAATATGGACATTGTGCACTTTTTTCTTCCATTATTATTAGTATAGATAAAACCAATTAAATATTAAAATTCTGCAAGTTTTAATATTTTTATCTCATGTTTTAATAAATTTTAATAATGTTTAGTGATTAAATATTCATATATTGGGATTATTTTATAATGTTTTTTAATTTTACGTTTTTACGTACTTGTTGAATTTTTCATGCAAAAGGGGCAATATCGTTTTAAGGAATGAATTTATGAGAAATATTACTATTTATCTTTTATTAACGTTGATTGTTGTTGGTTGCTCAGGATCCTCTGAACCAGAACAAGAAGCTGAACCAACTGAACAAGGGCCTATGTTTTCAGAATACTTAACCTGTACTCCAGGGTCTAATTTTAATGCGGACAATGTTAGAGCAATGATTAGAGATTGGAACCAACTAGATTTATCAAATCTTATTTATGCAGCAGGACATGCTCCAGTTGCCGAATCGTCTTTAGGCGGTGAAGGCAAGGTTTATTGGCAATTATTTTGGGAATCAAAAGAAGTAGCTGATGAAGCTTGGAGTCAGCCTCCTAGTGAAGAATTTGCTGCATGGGGTGAAAAATATGCAGATGTATTAACTTGCGATGGAGATGGTCGTCGTGGTTACGATGCCTATTGGGGCAGAGATAACGACAGATCCGGTGAATGGGCAGACAATTCTCAGTGGGTAACATACGCACACTACTGCAAATTCACAGAGAATGGTAATCTTGAGTCCTTGGGTGCTGCAGCTGAAGCATTCAACGAATACGTTGATAATTCAGAAACTGGCGATGATGGGCCATTTACCTTTGCTGTATACCTTCACAATGGTGATAACCCAGAAGTTTACAGTCAATACGACTTTTTCTGGATGAATTACTATCAAAATGATGAAGATGCACAGTCATCCTATGCAAGATTTGCCGAAAATGGTGGAGAAATGCAAGCTCAATTTGATGCCATATCAAACTGTGAAGGACCATATCCTTCCAATAGTTATCAGTTTCTTTACGAGTAAATCTGATACAAAAATAGAAAGCCGCCAAGAGCGGCTTTTTTTTCTTGCTTTTTTAGCTCAGACCTATAAATAATTAAAATGAAGTATATTTTAATTTTTCTAACCTCTATATGTTTAAATACATTTGCCATGAATGAGTGGTACGCATACACCGATAATGTTATGGGTGGAAAATCAGAATTAGTGGCCCAACAAAACCAAGACGTTATCAAGCTAAGTGGTACTGTTTCAACCAAGAACAATGGCGGCTTTGTCAGACTTGCCACCAATCCCAATATTGCCTCCAACGACGTCAAAGGCATTCGATTTTTGGCCAAAGGAAACAATGAAGTCTACGATCTTCATGTAAGTCTTAAAGGGATGAAAATGCCACCTTGGTCATTTTTTTCAAAGAAATTTTCAGTCAGCGATGAATGGTCAGAATACCAAATTGAGTTTTCTGAATTTGAAAAATATGGATATTCTGCTCGAAGCTTTAATCCAAAAAATATTAGAGAACTATCCTTTGCAGGCTATGGTCGTGACTTTACAGTCGACCTAGAGCTAAAAGACATTGAGCTATACTAGCTCGAATGGAAGATTTAAACCTCTTTGCAAGTAATTTTGCCTCATTTGCATGGGGGCCATGGCTTGTTGCCTTACTGCTAGGGTCTGGAGCTTATTTTCTTCTAAGGTCACAACTAACACCATTTAAATATTTACCACATGCCTTTGATGTGCTTAGAGGCAAATACAGGTCTGATAAGGATAAGGGCGACGTTAGCAGCTTTAAAGCTCTGACAGCATCGCTTTCGGGCACTATAGGTTTAGGAAATATTGCAGGGGTGGCGGTGGCCATCCAAATTGGTGGACCAGGTGCAATATTCTGGATGTGGGTAACAGCAATATTTGGCATTGCGACCAAGTTTTTTACTTGTACTTTATCGGTTATGTACCGTGAGGTTGGGGCAGATGGACAAACAAAAGCAGGCCCCATGTATGTCATAAAGAATGGTCTACCAAAATACATGCTCCCTTTGGCTTATTTCTTTGCCTTCTTCGGTATGATTGGCTGCCTCTCGGCGTTTCAACCCAATCAGATAGTCCAAATTACTCGTGATCTTTACTTTCCTAATGTCATGTACTTTGAATACTTTGCTGGAGCTTTTTTAATGATTGTCACCGCACTGGTTATTTTAGGTGGGCTTAAGCGTATAGCCGATGTTTCGGCACTGCTGGTGCCATTTATGGCTTTGCTGTATTTAGCATCTGTAATGGTGGCTATCTTAATGAATATTGATTTGTTTTTACCATCCATGCAACTTATATTTTCTGAGGCATTTAATGGTGAAGCAGCCGTTACAGGAGGTATCGCAGGAGTCATTATCACCGGTATAAGACGAGGAGCTTTCAGCAATGAGGCAGGCATAGGAACAGAAGCTATGATACACGGAGCTGCCAAAACATCGCACCCCGTGAAACAAGGCTTAGTTGCAATGACAGGACCAATCTTCGATACACTAATAATGTGTACACTAACAGCTGTGCTTATCTTGATCTCGGGTGTCTGGCAAGCTTCTGATAGCAATGGCATCACCTTAACATCTGAAGCCTTTACCTCAACACTTGGACCAGTTGGAGCAATAATCCTTTTCTTCTGCGTTCTAAGCTTCGGTACGAGCACTATTTTTACACAATCACACTATGGCTCGGTTTGCGCTAGATTTTTATTTGGCGATAAGGCGCCTCAAGTTTATCGATACGTTGTAATATTTAGCGTAGGCTTGTTCTCAGTTGTATCCATTGATTTTGCATTAAATCTAATTGATGGTGCCTTTGCAATGATGGCAATACCAACGCTGGTTTCTGCACTCTGGTTGGCGCCAAAAGTAATTGAAATTTCAAAAGAGTACTTCAGCAAACTATCAACAAATAACATCAGAAATTAACTATAATTAACGGTCCATGAAAAAAGTTGCAGTTATTGGTGCTGGACCTTCTGGCATTACAGCTATAAAAAACTTTGCTGATCAAGGTTTTGAGGTTACTGCATTTGAACGTTGCGAGGGAGTAGGGGGGAACTGGCGATTCAATGACCCATCTGGACACTCTAGCGTTTTTGAGACAACTCACATCATCAGTTCAAAATATACATCCTACTACGAAGATTATCCTTTTCCTGAGGGAACATCGGATTACCCTTCCCACAAAGAGTTGTTGGCTTATTTTAATGGCTATGCAGAAAAATTTAACCTGGAGCCCTTAATCAAATTTGGAACAGAAGTGCTTAGCTGTCAACAATTAGCCGACAATACTTGGCAAATACATTGGAAGCACATAGCTACTGGTGAAGAATCTGTTGATAGTTATGATGGTCTCGTCGTGTGCAACGGACACCATCATGAACCAAGATACCCCGATTATCCTGGTGAATTTACTGGCGAGTATATACATTCCCACGACTATAAAAATGCTGCTCCTTTTAAAGATAAGAAGGTCTTAGTAATTGGTGGCGGCAACTCAGCTTGCGATGTGGCTGTCGAAACAGCTAGGGTATCAAAGAGCACAGCTATCAGCTGGAGAAGGGGATATTATTTGATTCCCAAGTTTATGTTTGGCCTTACAACAGATATGTACGCAAAACAATCAAGATGGCTTCCAAAATTTATAAGGTATCCTTTAATGCGCTTAACTCTTGAATGGATCCAAGGAAAAAATGAAGATATAGGCCTTCCCAAAGTGGAAAACGATGTCATGGCAACACACCCCACTGTCAATTCTGAACTTTACGATGCTATTCGGCACGGTAAAGTCAAACCATATGGTGATATAAGAAATTTTGATGGGAAAACTGTTCATTTTAAAAATGGGCTTAGTCAAGATTTTGATGTCGTAATCGCTTGCACAGGCTTTAAAATCAAGCATAAGTTTTTTGATAAAGCGCTAATAAATTTTGAATCAGGACCTGTTCCACTGCTGCATAAAATGATTCCAGAGAAGATCAAAAACCTGTATTTTATTGGCCTCTTTCAACCATTGGGTTGCATCTGGCCTGGTGCTGAACTGCAAGCAAAACTAGCTGCCAAGCATCTTGCTGGCCTATGGTCACCACAAAAACCCATAGGTGAATTAATTAATCAAGAGCTTAATAATCCTGATGTATCGCAAATAACTACACCTCGACACACCATAACAGTTGATGATTTTTCCTTTAGACACAGACTAAAAAAAGAATTAAATGCCGTTCAATAAGCTATGAAAAATATTTATTTTTTAAGGCATGCAAAATCAAGTTGGGACGATTTCAGATTAAAAGATTTTGATCGGCCATTGGCAACTAGAGGCATCCAAGACGCCGATCTTATGGGCAATTATTTTCTTTCAAAGAAAATAAAATTGGACCTCATAATTTCAAGCCCATCACGAAGAACCAAAGAAACAATCGATCACTTTTTTCTTAAGACCAAGCAAAATATAGTCTATGAAGAAAAAATCTATCACTGCGGCATTGAAGAGATACTAAGCGAGCTTTATGGCTTAGATGAAAACATTAAATCGGTAATGGTTGTTGGTCACAACCCAAGCATGCATGAAATTACTGAACATCTAACGGGCAAATATCTCGAGAAATATCCAACCTGTGGCTTAGCAGCACTTAGCTATATTGATATCTGGACTGAGCTTAAAGAAAGGTCTGCAGACTTGGAATTTTTTCTGAAGCCTAGCCAGCTTCGATAGAGGCTTGCTTTGGCTTGCCGTTAAACAGCACTATTCCTGAAATAAGCAGACATATTGCAGAATGAATCAAGACAACATCTTGCAAGTAGTTTAAGTTTCCTAAAAATATCAGCCCGAGCGTAGCAAGAGATCTAGCAAATTCAAGGTAGTAACCGTAAAAGTTGTTTTCAAATAAGAAAGATGCAAAAACAAGGGTAGTGGTGACAAAAACCCCAGTAAGGAAAAGGTCAAAGTAAGCAAGTTCAGCAAAATTAAAGAACACCAACATGGAATAAGAAGATGCAAAGGCCAACTGACCAAAGCCATACAATTTTGATGTTAGGTTGATTTTAGGATCGTATTTTTGAAACGCGCTCAAATCGTTCTTGGTAACTGGAAATTTTTCCTCAACGTCCGCTGGTCGCCATTTTGGTCGTGAAAACCAAACCTTTATTTTATCAGACCATTTTTCTGTTCTATATGAGTCTTTGAACATTTGAACCCAGACCTCAAAATTTGCCCAAAATGGATTCCATGATTTAAGTGGTTTGGATGTCCCATAAATAGGCTTTAAATCTTTTCTCTCATCGATGAATGTCCCAAAAATTCTATCCCAAATAATGAAGACGCCACCGTAGTTGGCATCGATGTACTCTTTGTTCTGAGCATGATGGATTCTGTGATTGGATGGCGTTACCAATATGTAATCTAAAATACCCATTCTATCAATGTGTTCTGTATGCACCCAAAACTGGTAAATTAGATTCAAGGCAGCCACTGTGACAAAAATCTCTGGCGGTATACCTAAGAAGAGCATTGGGGAGTAGAAGATCCATTTAAAGAAGAAGTCTGTGCCTGTTTGTCGTAACGCTGTTGAAAGATTGAACTCTTCACCATGATGATGAACCACATGCGATGCCCATAAAATTTTTATTTCGTGATGACAGCGATGTAACCAGTAATAACTAAGATCGTATAAAACAAAAGCTATGACCCAAACATACGCATCGTAGCTATTGAGTATGCCAAGGTTAAAACTTTGGTAAATCCACGCATATACCAGCCCCTGAACCCCCAGACGAAGATAAGAGGGAAATCTACTGATCATGCCTAAGCTTATGCTGGTGAATGTGTCGTTTAGCCTGTAATTATTCTTATTCTTAAAATATCCATACAGAAATTCACACATGATCATTAGTGTAAAAATTGGTGCTGCGTAAGCTATTAAATTGGAGGTGTGCATTAATCTATTATCCCAACATGTAAAAACTATCAGAATACAGCCATTAATCAAGCTTTATTTATGGTCGGGATGGCCGGATTTGAACCGACGACCACCACACCCCCAGTATGGTGCGCTACCAGGCTGCGCTACATCCCGAAAGAATTAGTGTATCCTAAATGCATGTTGAAAAAATTAGTCTTAATTGCTTGGGTGCCACTATTCTTGTCGTTGATTTATCCTGCTCTGTTTGGAGGTTATGTAGAGATTATTCAATTAATTGCGTTAATAACAATACTTGTGCATCTGATTGAATTCTTTGTTTTCTTCAAAACTGCTTCTAAAAATGGTGTATTAGAGGGTTTTGTGATGACACTTATCTTTGGTTATGTCTACATCCGTGAACTAAGGAAGTAGCGATTCCACTTTTTTCAATGATTTGATTAAAGCTTTTTTAACCTCTGCTGCGTCTTTATTTTTTCCAGGATGAGCTGAGTAAACAAGATTGGTGAAGTGTTCCCTTAGCTTCTCATTTTGATCAACGTTTTTCTCGGTAAAACGGTTCTTTAACTCTTCAAACTTTATCTTAGATACCATCTCTTTTGGACCTACTGGATCAAGACCGGCAAACATTTGAAACCTGATTGATGCTTCAAATAAATCCATCGCTTCTGCTGGTTTGCCATTCACAAACTCTGGAATCAGCTCTTTTGTTACCTTTTCAGAACCAACATCAATTAGTTGTTCAAATAACTCTTGATAGCTTTTGAGTTTTTCCTGAGCTTTTTCATTTCTTTGCAACATTGCAAAGTCTTTAAGAGCCTTCTTGAATTTTTTCTCTTCTTGGGTGCCTTGCAGATTTTCTAGTTCTTTGAACTTTTCTTCTGCCTCTCCAGGAGAAAGCTCTTTCTCTCTTAAGCTCTTGATAATCTCGTCCATTAACCCTCTAGATTCATCAAGCTCTTTATCTTTAATCATCAAGAATTCATAGCAGATATCATCGAATTGCTTATTGATCTCGGGGTCTAATTTTTTGCCGGCAGGGCCGAGTGTTCTCCATTTGTCTTGTAGCTCTCTTATCTTTACGACCGCTTCATCTATTTCATCTTTATTTAGTGCCTGAACCTCAGCAATTACAGCTTCTTTTTGAGACTTATTGTATTGCTCAACTTCAGATAAAAGCTTATTGATGCCCTCTCGAGAATCCCTAAATTTTTTGTTAAGGTCTTGAAAATCTTGATCTGGAACAGGGGAGAACATTTTCCATTTTTCATGCACCCCTTTAAGAAATTTTACTATCTGAATGACTGTTATATTCTCTGAGCTTTTGCCTGATGGGAAAGACTCGATTTGACTGATTAGGTCTAATTTCTTGGCTTTATTTTCTTCTTTTTTACCTTCAAGCTCAGCAAAATAGTCTTTGCAAGGAAGCCAAGCTTTTTCACATGCATCTTTAAAAATTCCCCACTTTTCTTTACTGGCTGTTTTGCCATGTTGGTCCAAGTTTTGCCATTGCCTTTGCAATGAATTTATTTCATTTGCTAATTTTCTCGGTTCTAAGCTTTTTGTAGCCAAAGTGTTAACAGCAGTAATTAGTTCGGTCCTCTTATCAGAGGTAGCAAATTCAGCCCAATCATCGTACTCCTTGGCTGTAAAGTTTAATCGTTGAAACTTATGTCTAAACCTTGAGGGTACAGGCTTGTCTTTACTGAAAAGAGAGTTGAGCTTTCTGAGATCTTTTTGTGCCTTTTTAATTTGGCCAGAAGCAAATAGCTGCTCGATGCCATTAAGTTGTTGATTTAAGTTTATTGCTTTGTCAGTCACAAATTTAGTTGAAATTTATTTATAATCCAATCAAACACTTTTTGAATGAAACGGATTTTAACAGGTATTACGCCAAGTGGCTATCCTCACTTAGGAAATTATATAGGAGCAATCAAGCCTTCTCTAGACCTTTTGGACGAAAAGTGCGAATCATTTCTATTTATCGCCGACCATCATGCTCTCATAAAGGTATGGGATCCGATTAAATTAAAAGAACTTACCCATCAAGTCGCAATGGCGTGGCTTGCCTCTGGTCTTGATCCAAGCAAAACATTTTTTTATAGACAATCGGATATTCCAGAGATTACTGAGCTGGCATGGATACTGAGCTGTGTTACAGAAAAAGGGCTACTAAATCGAGCTCATGCCTACAAAGCTGCCATAGACATAAACAAAGAAAGCGGCAAAAAAGACATAGAAGAAGGAATTTCTTTGGGCTTGTTTTCATATCCCTTGCTCATGGCCTGCGATATCCTTTGTCCCAATGCCACTCACGTTCCTGTTGGAAAAGACCAACAACAACATCTAGAAATGACTAGAGACATTGCACATAAATTTAATAATAGATACGGTGAGGCTTTTAATTTGCCAGAAGCTGTCATAGCTGAAGAAAAAACCGTTTTAGGTATTGATGGAAGAAAAATGTCAAAAAGCTATAACAACATAATCCCTTTACTTGGCTCAGAAAAAGACCTTAAAAAATCTGTGATGAGGATAGTTACAAATTCCCAAGAGCCTGGAGAAAGAAAAGAATGGAAAGACAATGTTTTATTCTCGATATATGCAGCATTTGCTAATGAAAGTAGCCTTGAGGAGATGAAGCAAAAATTTGAGGATGGCATTGGATGGGGCGATGCCAAAAATATAGTCTTCGAGGAACTTAATGAGCTTATTGCTCCTATCAGAGAGAACTTTGAAAAACAAAAAGGGGAGCTAAACTACATCGAAGATGTGCTTCAAGAAAATGCTAGAAAGGTCAGAGAGACCACCAAACCTCTACTAGAAAAAGTAAAGTCGCTTGTAGGCATTGGTTCATTTTAATTAATGTATCAAACCAAAACAGAAAAAAATTACCTCTGGATTTTTTTTACGATGCTCAGCATCGGTCTTGGGCAATCCTTGGTCTTCACCTCAATACCTATTTTTGCTAGAGAAAATGGATTAAATGAAGTTGAGGTTTCTCTGATCTTTGGAATCTCCGCTTTTGCATGGTTTTTTGCATCACCTTTCTGGGGCAGGTACAGTGAAAAACTAGGATCTCGTACAGTTGGGATAATAGGGTCTATTGGATATTCAGCCAATATGATTCTTATCATATTGCCGCTTTTTTTATTTGAGAAAGGCTACATAACAAGCGGCTTCTTGTTGCCAGCTTTAATTGCATCACGTTTGATCTACGGTATATTTGGCTCCGCTACAAGACCGGCACTGTTTGGTTTTGCAGGAAAAATATCATCGCCCGATAAAAGAGCAGCTGTTTTTTCAAACCTTGAATCTGGGTTTGTGCTGGGCACTGTATTGGGTCCTTTAATTGGAGCCTTCTTATTTCGCTATACCAATAATGAATTACCTTTCATACTGTTTGGTGCTATTGGTTTAGTTGTTGCAATTCAACTAAACAATCGACTGAGGAATATCCCAGAAGCCAAAGCAAGCCTCGAGAGACCAAGCAGACTGAGGGTATTAGATAAGAAGGTCTGGCCTTTTATTTTTGTATCCTCTCTTGCAAGTGTAGCTCAAGCAATAATCTTCCAGACCATGGGTTTTTATATATACGATAAGCTTGGCTATAGTGCACAAGAAGCTGCAATTTACGTCAGCATATGTTTTGGGATATGGTCGGTTTCTGTGGTTGTGACTCAATCTTTGATAAACCCCTTGTTTCAATCCATCAAAGCTATGATGATTATCGGACCAATACTCAGTGCTTTATCCTTTGTAGCTCTGATCTTTTCTAACGAAATATTTGCTCTTGTGGGCACTTTAATACTTAATGGCATTGGTTTGGGCATAACGCGTCCGAGCTATAACTCAGCACTGTCATTAAGCCATGACAAAAAATTTCAAAGCTCTGCAGCAGGAATGATGGGAAGCACCCTACCTATTGGTCACATGGCCGCTCCACTGCTTATTGGCCTGTATTTAGTTGATTCTGCATATTTGTATTTATTATCGGCTCTTATTTCATTGCTTGCTGTTGGATTTACCCTTCTGCACCCGTATATACTTAAATCAGATGCGTACAAATAAAAAAGCACTTTTACTTATCTCTTTAGGGACACCTGATTCTCCAAACTTTATTGATGTTGGCAAATATCTGAGTGAGTTCCTGATGGATAGCAGAATGATAAGAGTGCCCTGGTTGCTTAGGTTCATATTGGTAAATCTCGTTATTGTTCCTACAAGATCATTTTCATCCTCAAAGGCATACAAAGAACTCTGGACTGAAAGAGGATCTCCATTGAAATACCACATGGAAGATTTAACCGAGAAGGTTGGGGCAAAGCTATCCGATTCTCACGATGTTTATTACGCCATGCGGTACAAAAACCCTTCTTTAGAATCTGTATTGGCTGAAATATACCGCAAAAGATACGAAGAAATTGTTCTATTTCCAATTTTTCCACAGTACTCCTCAGCAGCTAATGGATCATTTCTTGAAAAAGCCCAAAAAATTATTGCAAAGTGGGATGTTATTCCAAGAATCTCAACCATTGATCAGTTTTACAATAGACAAGATTTTATTGATGCGTTCACTAAAAATATTTTGAAATTTAATTTGGATGAATATGAAAAAATTATCTTCAGCTACCATGGCTTGCCGATGAGTCAGTTAGATGAGGTATATGCAGAGGGCAAATGCGATGATAGAAATTGCCACGAAGGAGTTCACGGTGACAATCATTATTGCTATAAAGCTACTTGCTACGAGACAACAAAATTACTTGTTGAGAATGCAAAAATAGATAGTAAAAAAACGATAACAGCTTTTCAATCTCGACTTGATTCGGGTTGGGTCAAGCCTTTCTCCGACGAAGTTATAAAAAAATATGCCCAAGAGGGCATTAAAAAAATACTTGTAGTCTCACCATCATTTACCACAGACTGTTTGGAAACGATTGTTGAGATTGGCAGCGAATACCAGGAACTCTTTGAGGAACATGGTGGTCAAAGACTTGATTACGTACCTTCTCTCAATTCCGACGATAATTGGGTAGAATGTATTGTAAATATGGCCAGGGAGAACCAATGAAAGACATACTAGATTTACAAAAGGCATCCTACATCAAAGAGGGCGTCCCAACCTATCACCAAAGGGCAGATAGACTAAAAAGGTGCATAGCCTTGATTGAAACCCATGATGATCAAATCATTGAAGCCTTAAACGAAGATTACAAAAATAGATCCAAGCATGAAATCATGACTTCTGAGATTGTCCAATCTGTAAGAAATCTTAATTTCACACTTAAAAATTTAAAGAAGTGGATGAAACCTCAGCGTCGCACCCCGTCATTGGGAGCAGGGCTAATGGGAGCTAAAAGCATGATGGTGCCATCACCACTTGGTTCGGTAGGTGTCATTGCGCCTTGGAACTTTCCTGTAGGAATGGTGTTTTATCCAGCAGCATCAATTTTTGCAGCAGGAAATAGAATTATGGCTAAGCCATCTGAATTTACCCCAAGAACTTCCGAACTTATGAAAGAGGCGGTAGGGAAATATTTTGATGAAAGTGAATTTGCAGTTATCTTAGGCGGTCCGGAAATAGGAGCTGAGTTTTCTGGCTTACCTTTTGATCATCTGCTTTACACTGGGAGCGGAAGGATTGCGAAAAAAGTTTTAGCTAAGGCAGCTGAAAACATTGTACCAACTACCATGGAGCTAGGAGGCAAAAGCCCAACGATTATTTCTGACAATGTTGACATTGATATGGTGGCCAAACGCATCATGTTTGTAAAAACATTAAACTCAGGCCAAATATGTCTTTCCCCAGATTACATCATGGTAAAAAGAGGGATGGAGCAACAGTTGGTTGTAGCACTTGAAGAGACATTTAATAGCTTTTATGAGGACAATGAAAACGACTATACCTCTATGGTTAATTCAAATCATTTCAACCGCATGAATGGCTACATCGACGATGCGGTAGCAAAAGGTGCAGAATTAATAAATATCGGCAATGTCGACGATGCATCGAAAGACACCATTGGCACTAAAATCTTGCTAAACGTCAACGACAATATGCAAGTTATGCAGGATGAGATTTTTGGTCCTGTGTTTCCGATTATGGTTTATGACCAACTTTCAGAGGCTGTAGACTATGTCAATAAACATGATCACCCGCTAGGCCTCTATTTCTTTAGTGACGACAAAAAAGAACAAGAATATGTGATAAATAATACCCGATCAGGCGGAGTGACAATCAACGATACCATGTTTCATTTGATGCAATCACAGTTACCATTCGGGGGAGTTGGACCATCGGGTTTTGGTTGCTACCACGGCTATGAAGGCTTCTTAAACTTTTCAAATTTAAGATCTGTGTACTACCAAACAAAAATAGACTCACTTTTCGAAATGATGAGACCTCCAAGAGGCAAGCTCTTAGAACAGATGTCTAAAGTGATGAAGAAATTATCTTGATAGATTTCGTTTCAAAGCTTTCTCTTAGCTATCTTTTTAAACCTGGGACCAAACATTTTTCGGTCCTAACAGTTTTTACTTCATTAGGCATTGCTATTGGTACCGCTGTTGTAATTATTGTTATTTCAGTGATGAATGGTTTTCAAGACGAGCTAAGAACCCGAATTTTGGGGGCTATTCCACACCTTACTTTTGAAAAGCCCGGAGGATTTGCTGATATTGATCAGGTTAGATTAACTGTAAATCAAAATTCAAATGTTGTTGATTCACAAGAATTTTTTATGGCTCAATCAATACTTTCAAGCTCTGATACAACCAGAGGAGTCATGATTAAGGGTACCAATGAAAATGAAATTTCAATCATTGCTGAAAGCATAATTGAGGGTAATTTAGATGAATTGGATGCTAGCAACAACATTGTCTTAGGTGATGCTCTGGCATTTGAGCTTGGCACCTTGCCCGGCGATACTGTTTCATTGGTGGTCTCTAATCAGATGAATCCACTTGCAAATATACCAAGAGTAATAAGCTTTAAAGTTTCAGGATTGTTCTCTGTTGGCTCTGAAATAGATCAAAACTATGCATTGATTGGTACAGATGCTTTCAGGAAAGCATTTCGCCCTATAAATGGTGCGGGAATAGAGCTACAGCTTAGAGATGTCTTTGCGACTGAGCAAACAGCCACTGAGCTATTAGCAGACTTAGACTTAAGCTTCTACGACGTTAAAGTCTCTAGCTGGGATCTGTCATACGGCAGTTTATTTCGAGCAACACAGCTCGAACGTACCATGGTTTCGTTATTAATGTCGTTAATATTATTAATAGCTATTTTTAGCATGCTGATATCAATTAATAGCCTGGTTAAAGATAAAAGGTCTGAAATTGCAATCCTAAGAACCATTGGTTACTCCAAATGGGACATTCAAAGAGTTTTTCTGCAACTGATTGCCTTCATTGGTATTTTTGGTGTGGTTTTTGGAAATATCATTGGAATTGCTTTCTCAAACAACATTACTGAGTTTTTTCAGTTCTTAGCCTCTGTTTTTGATATCTCCCTTATGAATACGTATTACGTTGACTACTTTCCATCTAGAGTTGAGTTGGGTGAAGTATTGATCATTAATCTGTTAACACTGCTAATTTTATTTGTGTTTGGCTACATTCCAGCTAGAGTTGCCGCCAACACTGAACCTGCAAAGATAATTAACCAAGAATGATCGAACTAAACAAAGTCAGCAAATCCTATGGATCCAAGCATCAAAAGCATGACGTATTGGATAGAGTTTCTTTTACCTTTGAAAGGAATGGCACATATAGTTTGGTTGGCCCATCAGGTTCGGGCAAAACAACCTTTTTGAATATACTTTCAGGCCTCGATACATTTGATGATGGTTCAATCACAGTGAATGGCACTGATATAACTAATTTAAACCAGGATGAACTGAGTAAGTTAAGAAGAGATTATTTTTCTTTTGCCTATCAGTTTCATTATTTGCTGGAAAATTTAACCGTATTGGAAAATTGTTTGGCATCTAATTTGCTAGCTAGAGAAAGTGACATTAAAAATATTCTTGAAAACCTTGGCATTGGTGAATTAGCTCATAAATTTCCAAGCCAGATTTCTGGGGGTGAAAGGCAACGAGCTTCGCTTGCAAGAGCCTTAACAAAAAAACCCAAAATTCTTTTATTGGACGAACCTACAGGCAATCTTGATGAAAATAACAGTGCAGTTGTCCAAGAATTGCTTTTAACTTATGCCAAACAAAATGACTGTTTAATGATATATGTAACCCATGATCTCCCTTTTGCGGAAAGGGCTGATAAAATCCTAAGAATAGAAAACAAAAACTTAAGTTTTTAAAATATGGCATACAGCTAAATTGATGTGTACAACCAGGAGATATTTTTTTTAATTTGCCGCGTTTCTAAATTATGAACAATTCGCTCTATAAAAGACTCCTTGGCTATACCTTTAAGCATAAAGGTCTTTTTGGCTTAAGTATTTTTGGATTTTTGTTGTTTGCTATTGCTGACATTTCTGCAGTTGAATGGCTCAAAAGGGTTATTGGCTATATAAACGATAGCTCAGATGGCTTTCTAAATCCCCTAAACCTTGCTCTTTTTCTACTTAGTGTATCGGTTCTAAGGGGCATTGGTTTCTATATCGGAAACTATTTTATGGCCAACGTCGGGTTAAAAGTTGTGCACAATATGAGAGAGGACATCATAAGAAGCTTACTGTATCAGCCCATGAGTTTTTTTGATCAAGCATCTAAAGGTGAAATAGTAAACCGTATTATTTTTACCACTAATCAAATCACTGGTGCAGCCACCAATGCGCTAAAAATTCTTGTAAAAGAGGGTTTCTTGCTTATTGGGCTATTTGTCTATTTGCTCTATCTGAGCTGGAAACTAACAGTGGTCATAGTTTTAATTGCCCCCCTTATTGCCATAGTTGTTTCCTGGGCTGGAAAAAGACTTAGAAAAGTAGCAAAGAAAATACAGGACGTTATGGGCCAAGTAACACAAGTAAGTAATGAGATCGCCAATGGGGCTCAAGAGATTAAATCTTTTGCAAATGAAGAGACAGAGCAGAAAAGATTCAAAAATGCCAACGATGAAAACCTTCTACAAAACTTAAAAATGGAGAGTACTTCGAACTTGGCAACTCCTCTCATACAAGTCTTTGTGGCACTGGCACTAGCATCAATGAGCTATTTAGCTTTGAGCAATCTTGAAGAGCTTAACTTGCCATCTGAATCTTTTGTGGCTTTTTTTACCGCTGCTGGCCTTATGGCACGACCTATTAGACAACTATCAAGCTTAAATGCTGTTATTCAAAAAGGTTTAGCAGCAGCAGAAGATATTTTTCAAAGCATGGATAAGCAACCTGAAGATTATGAAAGTGGGATTGATTTATCTAAATCCCTAGAGGGTAGTGTCGAATTAAAAAACGTTAATTTTGCCTACAGCGAAGATGGCGAAAATGTCTTAAACAATATCTCTCTAAATGTTGAGAAAGGTCAAACCATAGCTTTGGTAGGAAGGTCAGGCAGTGGAAAATCTACAATAGTGAATCTGTTAAATCGATTTTACGATAATTACTCCGGTCAGATTACTATCGACGGATACGACATTAAGAAGATTAAGCTAAAAGATTTGCGGTCCTCAATATCCTTTGTTTCGCAGGATCCAACGCTCTTCAACGATACCGTAAGAAACAATATTGCCTATGGCAATAAAGATGTAAGCGAAAATGCCATCTATCAGGCTGCTCGAGAAGCCAATGCCTATGAGTTTATAATGAATCTGCCCGAGGGCTTTGATACCAACATTGGGGACAATGGCATGCTTTTATCGGGTGGAGAAAAGCAGCGAATAGCCATTGCAAGAGCTCTCCTTAAAAAATCATCAATACTGATTTTTGATGAGGCAACTTCGGCACTGGATAATGAATCGGAGAAAGAAATCCAGAACGCCATTGAAAAAGCTTCAAAAAATAAAACTACATTCATTATTGCGCATAGATTAAGTACGGTTGAGAAGGCCGATAAGATATGTGTGCTTGAAGAGGGTGCTATCACCCAAATTGGCACTCACGATGAACTGATTAAGGAAGAGGGCTTGTATAACGTGCTTCAAGGTAGTCCAGTTGTTGAAGAGGTTAAGCAAGAAGTTGTTGAAGAAGATACCTTTATTCCAACTAAAATTCCGGATGAAATTAGCTACTGGGACAGGTATGGCTTTGTCAATCTAGCCTTGCTGCCAGTAAGTTTTTTCTACTGGATAGGCAGTTCACTTAAAAACCTGTTTCGCAAACCTAAAAGATCAAACTCAAATGAAATCCCTGTGATTGTAGTTGGCAATCTAACTGTTGGAGGCAATGGCAAGACTCCCCTAGTAAACCAAATAGCGTCGGATCTTTTAAATCTCGGTTATCAGCCAGGAATAATATTACGTGGCTATGGTGGCAAGTTTATAGGCACAAAACTAGTTGATGATTTAACCACTGCAAAAGAAGTTGGCGATGAAGCTTTATTCCACTTCAATCGTGGTTTCACTGTCGTTGTCGACAGAGATAGAGCCAGAGCTTTGTCTTTCTTGGAAAGAAATACTGAGTGTGACATAGTTGTTTCCGACGATGGGCTCCAGCACAGCAATTTAAGAAGGGATTTTGAAATTGTGGTCGAAGACTCCAAGAGAAACTTTGGAAATAAACTTTTCCTGCCTTCTGGCCCTCTAAGAGACAATCTCACAAAACTAAAAAACATCGACCTTTTCATGCATAGTGGCAGAGCCATTGCTAGCTCAAACTTCTTTGAGCTTGAACCAGATTCATGGGTTCATTTAGCAAGCGGCAAAGAGCTGTCGATAGAAGAATACCCATTTGGCAAAGTGGCCAACGTTGTTTGCGGGATAGCAAACCCTGCCAGATTTTTTGAAACTCTTAATGGATTAAAAATTAATTTTGAGCATAGGGCTTTCAAAGACCATCATTACTTTTCAAAAAAAGATTTAGATTTTGACTACACCCGACCAATTGTTATGACAGAAAAGGATGCTATGAGAGTCAAAGATAAGATTGATTCTGACGGCATATGGTACCTAAAAATGAAGGTAAAAATGAACATTAATCTATCCAAACTCATTGTTGAAAAATTAAATGGCTAAAAGCTTTTCTATTGTTATTCCTGCAAGGCTGGCTTCTACAAGGTTGCCAGAAAAGTTGTTAAAAGTAGTTAAAGGTAAACCTTTGATTCAATGGACTTGGGAAAATGCTTTAAAAACCAAAGCAGCAAATGTAACCGTAGTTACGGATTCAAAAGAAATTTTTAATGCGATTCATAACAATGGTGGTCAAGCTTTTATGACTGCAGAGCATCATGAAACCGGCACCGATAGAATTAATGAATACATTACCGAAACAAACCTTCCAGATGATGAGCTTATTATAAACTTGCAGGGCGATGAGCCCTTACTAAGCCCAGATCTGGTAAACGATTTAGCAGATTTTATGATCGACAATAACTTTAATTTCTCAACCCTTTGCAAACCATTTGAGAGCGATGAAGAGCTAAAAGATATAAACAAGGTCAAAGTACAGCTATCTGAAGATAAAAAGGCAGTAGCATTCTCCAGAGAGCCGCTAGGAGACCTATCAATCAAGCAAAACTTTCATCACATTGGGGTATATGGATATTCTGCTGGTGTGCTTACGTATTTTGCCGGGCTTGAGCAAACAAACAATGAAAAAAGAGAGAAACTTGAGCAATTAAGGGCTCTTGATAACAACCTTGATATACATGTTCTAAAAATCGATGAATGTTGCTCATTTGGCATTGATACCCTAGAGGATCTAAATAAGTTTGAGGGATTGCTAACAAATGAAACCTGAGGCTAAAGATCTTACCCTAAACAACTCCTTTAAACTGCGTTCGAAGGCACCTGAACTATTACGAATTTAATTCCAATGAACAGCTTAGTAACTTCTTTAACAATCCGATAAATGAAGAAAATTTATCAATTGTGGGTGAGGGGACCAATTCAATTTTCCCAAGTGTTTTTCATGGTACTGTCTTACGATCTACCAATGAGAGCATAATTGAAACTCCAAACAATGATTACACCATTACAGTTGGTGCTGGGTGCAATTGGGATCACTTAGTTGATGAATGTGTGAATAACAAATTGTTTGGTCTTGAGAACCTAGCAGGCATACCTGGATCAGTTGGGGCTGCCCCCATACAAAACATTGGTGCCTATGGTAAGGAATTATCTCAGTTTTTAACTGAGGTTGAGGTTTATGATCTAAAAGAAAAGATTTTTAAAACTCTAAGCAATGAGGAATGTAAGTTTGGTTATAGAACGAGCATATTTCAAGCGCATAAGGAGTTTTTAATAACGTCGGTAACACTAAAGCTGGAGCAGGTTTTTCAGCCTTATATGGCCTATAAGGACCTAGAAAATAAAAAGATCGATTCATCCAAAGAAATGGTTGAGCTGATTCGAACAATCAGAGATGACAAGCTGCCCGACAGGGAATCGTTCCCTAACGTTGGTAGTTTCTTTAAAAATCCTGTACTAAGCCAGGATGAGTATGACTCAAATGACAAATTGCATAAACTTGCCAACGTCTGGAGGGAAGGCGATAGTATTAAGCTTTCAGCAGCAGAATTAATTGAATTAGCTGGTCTTAAGGGCATAAAAATCAACAATGTTGGCGTCTCCTTAAAGCATGCCTTAGTTCTTACATGCACTGGCATTGCCACTCAAAAAGACCTGGTTTTCATGACAAACTTAATTAGAGAAAGAGTAAATAATGATTTCGATCTTGATTTAAAAGCTGAACCAAATTTTCTATGACTTTTACTTTGTTTTTGTCTTTGGCATTTGCTCATCTAGTGGCAGTAATTTCTCCAGGACCAGACTTTTTCTATATCGTTAAAAGTGCTTTCCAGAGGGGTTTCATTAATAGTTTTTTTTCAGCAATTGGAATTGGGTTTGGTGTATTTTTGCAGTGCCTGTTTAGCATTCTGGGGTTATCTGTTCTCTACAGCATCATTCCAAATCTTTACTTGATTATCGGGTCCCTCGGTGCGTTCTACCTCGTATATATAGGGTTTATGGGCCTTGTTAGCAAAAGCACTGATATTTCCAATGAAAACCCAACCAATCGAACGCCTGTTTCAGCCTTGAGGAGCTTCTTTGGAGGTGTAACTGTTAACGTCTTGAATGTAAAAGCCTTTGTTTTTTTTGCTGCTTTGTTTGGGGGTGTGATCGATGAATTGACGCTCAATGAAGAGTTGTCCATATCCTTGTACTTTTTTATTGCAACTGCGCTTTGGTTTATATTTTTATCCTTCACCCTAGCCAAAGGGATCAAAACGCTCATCAATGTCGAAACCCAAAACAAAATAATAAAAATATCCTCGGTATCCTTGATAATCGTAGGCATTTGGCTAGGAGTCTACATATGGACTTAAAAGCCATTGAAAAATCATTATTACACCTCGATGAATATCCTTTAGAACAATGGAATCCTAAGCTCTGTGAGGGCGTGAGGTTTGATATTGATAAAGACGCTAACTGGTTTTATAACGGTTCAAAAATTGAAAGACTCAATATGATCAAACTTTTTTCAAAGCTAGTTAAAATGGAGGGTGAAAATTATTTTATCGTCACACCAAGCGAAAAAATTCCAGTCTATGTTGTTAATGAAGTTTTCTCCATTATTGATTTTAAAAAAGAGAATGATGATTACTTTTTTAAAACCAATACCAATGAATGGATAAAGCTAACAAAAAATTCACCTTTAATTGTGGAAAATAGAAACAACCAACCTTATCCAAGAATGGAGTTAAATCAGAACATTTCAGGCTTGTTAACTAGAAGCTTGTTCTATAATTTAGTTTCAGAAGCTCAGGATAATGGCGATAAAGCTTTTATCGAGTCAGATAAAACTTTATTCTATTTGAATTAAAAAACAATCTCAGCAACCACAGGAAAGTGATCGGACACTCCACGTTTTCTTTTTTGGTCAAATCTTATTTGAAAACCCTCATTATCGGTCTGGAGGGGGTGTTTAACTACCTTTATAGTCTCGGGGATAAACTCTGCCCCTGAGTTACGCAGCACCATAATGCTATCTAGGTAAGACCAGGTTCTATTTCTGAAGTAAAAGGTTGAACCAAGACAATCTGCACAGCCTTCCACATGTGATATCTTCCATATTGGCGACGCGTAATCGCGGTAAATATTCTCGGCTTTGTCTTCAGTGGAGTTAACATTAAAGTCTCCTACAGCCACCGCAGGCACAGTGGTCTTTGATGCGATTTTATTTAAACTTTTAAAAGCATCTTTGCGCATTGAGCTGGCATGATGTCCGGCAGGAAAGTGCACAACAAATACCTTAAAATCTTTGCCCCTAACATCCAAAGTGACTTCATAAACTCCTCGGGTATCTCTTTGTGCTTGTGTGGTAACACCTGCAAATTCTATTCGATGCAGTATTGACTCTTTAATGGGGAATTTTGAGATGATACCAAGATCTATGCCTCTTTCATCTTGCCCCTCAATTAAATCGTAAGCAACGTAACCGTTTTGCTTTACTCGATTATACAGACGCTCAAGCATGCCAATATTTTCAACTTCCTGGAGCCCAATGATATCGACATCCTCTGACAAAATAACCGTCGATAGATTTTGTAATTTAATATCAATAACTTCGTCATTCCAATCCAGATACAAACAACTATCGCGCCAACTCTTAACCTCGATTAAATTACAACCTTCTAGGTGTTTTGCAGTCTGTTTGTCTTTAAGTGCTATGTAAGTTTCATCAACTCTCTCGGGGTCATCCTTATTATCAAAAAGATTCTCGACATTAAAAGTCATGACGGAAACTGTTTCGGCATTTAGGGTAAAGGCTAAGAAAAAGATTAAAACAAATCTCATTTAATTTTTACGGCAGAAACTTTATCTGCGTAGGCAGCATTGCCTCTATTTATTTCTAAACTAACAATGGCGTTAATGGCTAAAGAAATAAAAAAAACCAATAAAATCTTCACAAGATAATTCCTTCTGATAATAATAATTCCCTTTTCTTTGAAACGCCACCGCGCATGGAAAATCCACCTATTTTATTATTGCTAGCGATCACTCGATGGCAGGGCACATCAATGGGGAAAGGGTTTTTGCCACAGGCATTAGCAACAGCACGATATGCTTTTGGTTTGCCAATATTTTGTGCCAATTCCTTATACGACATCACAGAGCCTCTAGGAATTTTAAGCATCTCATGCCAAACCTTTTTTTGAAATGAGGTAGCAGGATAGTTATCTATTTTTTGTGATAAATTCATCGACCTTTTCTTCCATAATGCTTAGAGGAATAGATCCAAAACTAAGAATAAAGTCGTGATAATCTCGAATATCAAAATTGTCTCCCAGTTCTGCCTTGGCTTTATCTCTTAGCTCCATGATTTTAAGCTGACCAATCTTATAAGCCAGAGCTTGTCCTGGCCATGCAATGTACCTATCAACTTCGTTTTCAATGTCTTGCTGAGTTTTGGCTGTATTCTCCAAGAATAGGTTTATTGCATCGTCCCTGGTCCAATCTTTGTAATGCATTCCTGTATCAACAACCAATCTGATGGCGCGCCACATATCGTAAGTCAACTGACCAATCTTGTCATAGGGATCCTCGTATAAACCCATACTTTCTCCCAACTGCTCACTGTAGAGCCCCCAGCCTTCAACAAAAGCTGTAAAACTCAAGTAGTTTCTAAAATTTGGAACATTTTCAAGCTCTTGGGCAAGGGATATTTGATGATGATGGCCTGGTACTGCTTCGTGCACTGTTAAAACGGGAATCTCATATTTAGGTCTTGTTTCTGGCTTGTATAGATTTGCATAAAAATACCCTGGACGCCCTGCACTTGGCGCATTGTAGTAAGCAGTGGTAGTGAAGGGTGCTGATTCCATTGGGATAGGAATGACGCCATAAGGCGCTCTAGGCAGCTTATTGAAGAGTGTTGGCATGTATGCATCAATCTTCTTTGACATGGCTCTGTAGGCATCAAGGAGCTCTTCGCCTGTCTCATAATAAAATTGTGGATCTGTTCGTAGAAATTCTAAAAATGAGCGGAAATCGCCTTCCCAGGCCACTGAATTCATGATGTCTTCCATTTCAGAACGTATACGAGCAACCTCCTGTAGACCAATCTCATGTATTTCGTCTGGCGTTAGATCTGTTGTTGTGTGGTATCTAGCGAGATATTCGTACCATTCTCTGCCATTGGGTACTTCTTTGATGCCAATGCCTGCTCTAGACTGAGGCAGGTATTCTTCGCGTAAGAAAGTTGCCAATTCTTGATAGGCAGGGTTTAGTTCCTCCAAAATGTATGTTTTGACCTCTGAAATTAACTCCTGGGCATTATCTTTTCCTAAAACCTCTTCACTGCCAAGAAATACTCGTAAATATGGATGAGAATCAATTTCAGCGCCCAGCAAAGATTCAATTTGCGATACAACACCTTCAGTTACCAAACGTGGCTGAGTATAGCCTTTTGATAAACCTTCTCTGTTATTAATCAGGGAGTTTTTGACGTTCTGGGTGTAACCTTTAACCCGCTCAAACCAATTCAAATAATCGGCCTCTGTTGTGAAATTAAGTCGATTGCCATAATCATAGTAATCTTGCACGCCGCCTCTTTGATTGAGCCTCATGTAGAAGGATGGATACTTTCTACCTTCTAGACTAACCTCATAATCTAACTTCAAAAGACGGTAATTTAACTGGTTCTCCTCTGATAAATTATCTGAGTTGATGGAATCCAATACTTTAAGCACATACTCTTCGTAGTCCCTGTTGTCGTAGAAATCTGCCACCGAATTGCTCGAGACTTTATCGTCGTAACGTTTGTCGCCCAGCAAGCTTGCAAAATACGGACTCTTTTCAAGAGTTGTTTCCCAATTTTCATCGAGAAACTCTTCGAACTTTATCTCATCGGCATTCTTTTTTTCAGTACTGAGGTAACTGTAAGCAAAGTTTGATGCAATCCCAACGATTGCCGCAATAAGGATAACGCTAATAAACTGTCCAAAATTCATAGTTAAAGATTACTACATATTTGGATAATTTGGGCCACCTCCGCCTTCGGGGGATACCCACTTAATATTCTGGGATGGCTCCTTAATGTCGCAGGTCTTGCAATGAATGCAATTTTGGGAATTGATTTGAAATCTTTTGACCCCATTCTCCTCAACTATCTCATATACACCTGCAGGACAATACCTCTGTGCAGGCTCATCATAGAGCTCTAGATTCTTTTCTATTGGTAAATTAGCATCTTTTAATACCAAATGGCACGGCTGATCTTCCTCGTGATAAGTGTTGGATAAAAAGACTGAGCTTAACTTATCAAAAGTAATCTCATTGTCGTATTTTGGATAATCGATTTTTTTAGTCTCCTTTGCTGGTAATAAGCACTCATGATCTGGAGTAGGGTGGTTCAAAGTAATCGGCATTTTGCCTCTAAAAATAAGTTGGTCTATAACGTTCATAGCGGCGCCAATTAAGCCGCCAAATTTGTGAAAAAATGGCCCAAAGTTTCTTGATTTATAAAGCTCCTCATAAAGCCAAGACTTTTTGATTTTCTCATCTAAAGATTTTGTTTCTCCCTTAATATTTGCCAGTATTACTTCTGCTGCATCCATGCCCGACTTCATAGCGGTATGGGTTCCTTTAATCTTAGAAAAATTAAGCGTTCCAGCGTTATCTCCAACAAGATAACCGCCTGGAAAATCCATGCTAGGCAAGCTTTGAAGACCTCCTTTGATCAGCGCTCGAGCTCCATAACTTAATCTCTTGCCGCCTTTAAGGTATTTCCTTATACCGGAGTGCGACTTCCATTTTTGAAATTCATCGTATGGACTCAGGTGAGGGTTCTTGTAGTCAAGTGGAATCACTATCCCCAAAAGAACTTGATTGTTTTCAGCATGGTACATATAGGAGCCGCCAGGAGTGTCGTTTGGCAGCGGCCAACCATTGGTATGAACAACAAGCCCTTCTTCGTGCATGGATGGGTCAATTTCCCAAATTTCCTTGAAGCCTATGCCATAGTGCTGAGGGTCTTTTCCTTGGCTAAGATCAAACTTTTGTATCAATTCCTTGCCAAGGTGTCCGCGACATCCTTCAGCAAACACTGTGGCCAGATTGCCTCTAATTTCCATACCTGGTTGAAATGAATCTTTATGAGAGCCATCTTCTGCAACCCCCATATCACCAGTTAAAACTCCAACAACTCTATCGTTTTCATACAGTATCTTTGAAGCAGGAAAGCCTGGAAAAACATCAACTCCAAGTGACTCAGCTTGTTCGGCCAGCCACCTACAGAGATTTGCCAAACTGATAATGTAATTGCCGTGGTTCTGCATTGTTGGCATCAAGAAGGAGGGAATATCAACCGAAAGATTGTTGTTAATAAGAAACTTCAGACGATCTTTTTTAACAGGTACGTTTAACGGTGCTCCTTTCTCTTTCCAATTCGGTATCAGTTCATCGAGTGCAGTAGTTTGAAAGACATTGCCAGACAATATATGGCCACCAATTTCAGCACTTTTCTCTAGAAGACAAATGCTTTTATCTAAATTATTTTCTTTAAAAAGTTGTGCAAGCTTAATTGCAGTTGAAAGACCGGATGGACCACCACCCACAATCACTACGTCGTAATCCATTGATTCTCTTTCCATATTATTGACCCAAACTATTTAATTTTTCCTCAATTACTATATATTGATATCCATAATTTAAACAATGAAAATCCTAGTACCAATCAAACGAGTTAATGATTATAACGTCAAAGTAAGGCCTAACCAAAGCAATACAGATGTTGATCTTTCCAATGTCAAAATGGCAGTAAATCCATTTTGCGAAATTGCAATTGAGGAAGCGATAAGGATAAAAGAATCTGGCAATGCAGAAGAAGTTGTCGTAGTAACTGTTGGTGATGAGAAACATCAAGAGCAACTTAGAACAGCTTTAGCACTTGGAGCCGACAGAGCCATTCATGTCAAAACTGAAAATCCTCTTCAGCCCCTAGACGTAGCTAAAGTGCTCGTAAAAGTTTTTGAAAAAGAATCACCAGAATTGGTTCTGATGGGAAAACAAGGTATTGATGGTGACCACAATCAAACTGGGCAAATGCTTGCAGCAATGCTCGGACTGCCACAAGCTACATTCGCATCTAAGGTAGAACTCCAATCTGGAAGTGTTGAGGTAACAAGAGAAATAGACGGTGGTTTGGAAACACTCAAGGCCGAACTTCCAGCCATAGTAACAACCGATTTGAGGCTAAACGAGCCAAGATACGCCTCACTTCCCAACATAATGAAAGCAAAAAGAAAGCCTATCGATGAGCTAGATTTAGGAGCACTTGGAGTAACACCTGAAAATAGAGTCGAGCTGGTTGCGGTTGAATCTCCTGCAGAGAGACAAGAGGGCGTAAAAGTAGAGTCGGTCGATGAGCTTGTTGATAAACTCAAAAATGAGGCGAAGGTAATAGAATGAAAACATTGGTACTAGTTGAACACGATAATGCTGAGGTCGCAGCTGCTACATTAAGTACTGTAAAAGCAGCATCTTCATTGGGTCAGGATATTGATCTTCTTGTTGCCACAAACTCTCAGGATGTCGTACAAAAAGCTTCGAAAATTGAGGGTGTCTCAAAAGTCTTGTCATTTGTTGACGAACGATTTGGCAATGAAATTGCCGAAGATGTAGCAGAGTGTGTTGTGCAAGTTGCTAACGACTATAATTTCTTTCTAGCTAGCTCAAGCACCACCGGAAAAAACAACCTCCCAAGATTTGCAGCACTGTTGGACATTCAGCAAATTTCTGAAGTCATTGAAATAATTGATAACACAACATTCAAAAAACCAATTTATGCTGGAGCTTGTATTGCGACGGTTAAGACCAATCAAGAAAAAAATGTTCTTTCGATAAGAACCACAGCGTTTGATAAAGTATCAGCAGAATCAGGCAATGCCGAAGTCGTTGAAATGTCTGTAACCGATACTTCTTCAAAAAAATCTGCCTTTGTAAAAAATGAGCTTACAGAGTCTGATAGACCAGAACTAACATCTGCTGACATTGTTATATCGGGTGGCAGAGGGATGCAAGATGCTGATAATTTTAAGCTTCTAGATGGTATTGCCAATAAACTCAATGCTGCTGTTGGAGCTTCTAGAGCGGCAGTTGATTCAGGCTTTGCCCCTAATGATTACCAGGTTGGGCAAACAGGAAAATCGGTGGCACCAAACCTTTACATTGCTGTAGGTATCTCAGGCGCGATACAGCATTTGGCTGGCATGAAAGACTCAAAAACCATTGTGGCCATCAACAAAGACGAAGAGGCACCTATTTTCAAAGTTGCCGATTACGGTTTGGTAGGCGATCTTTTTGAAGTACTGCCAGAGCTGGAATCCAAACTTTAAAGCAGAATATTTACTATCAATAGCACCACAGATAGAAATACGGTCAAAACAATAACTAAGAAAAATAATACCGTTCTGAATGGCGCTTTTTTTAGCATGTCCTCAAGGGTTTCTTTCTGGCCAACACCTAAAAGCAATGACAGCAAATTCTTTAATATTTTCATTTTAGGCTTATATTACTAACATGATAAATGTTACTCCAAGTGCTCAAGAATATCTTGCTGATCTAATCGCCAAAAAAGATTTTGAGTGCAACATAAGGATTTTCGTCTCAGATCCTGGAACGCCAAGAGCAGAGACCTGTCTGGCGTTTTGCAAACCAGAAGAGTCAACAGATTCAGATCATGAAGTTAAATACGAGAAATTTTCTTTGTTTATTGAGGAGCTAAGCTTGCCATACCTTGATGATGCAGAAGTGAACTACGACAAAGACAATTTTGGCGGCCAATTAACAATTAAAGCTCCAAGCTCAAGAGTGCCAAGAGTAGGAGAGGATGCCTCTCTTGAAGATAAAGTTAACTATGTCTTATACAGTGAAATTAATCCGCAATTAGCATCGCATGGGGGCAATGTTCATCTCCAAGAGATCACGGAAGATAACTATGTTGTGCTGCAATTTGGAGGCGGCTGCCAGGGTTGTGGAATGGTCGATGTAACCTTAAAAGAAGGGATCGAAAAGACTCTTTTAGAGCAAGTGCCTGAAATAAAAGGTGTGCGCGATGTTACCGATCATACAGACAATGAGAACGCCTACTACAAGTAGCTAGTCTTCTTCTTTCGGATACTTATAAACTCCAACTAGGAGACCAACTTTAGGGTGATCGAAGTAATGAAATTCATCAAGCTTTATCCTTCTTTGCTCATCCAGGAGATATAGTGTCTTCACTTCATCACTGTCTTCCACTTCGTTGACAGCTTTTGATCTGTCAAAATCCTCTCCCAATAACTCTCTTATTCTATATTCTGATTTATTGATTAAACTAACTGAGCTCAATGCATCTGGTCCCATGGCACATTTGGCATGTACACGAGGGTAACGAGATTGAAACACTTTAACAACGCATTGATTGTCCTCTGAAGAAACTAAAATATAGGGCATGTCTTGCTCTGAGCCCAAGGGCTGATACCAAGATTTATGATTGTTCAGCTCTAGACCATCAACCTGGGATATTCTCCGCATTGTTCCGTTTAATTCGTGCTCAGAGCGCTCGATAACTCTAAAGAAGCTTGGGTTAATGATTTGTTCCTCTTCCTCTTCGTTGCTTGGGTTCTCAAGAAATTCAGGAATGACCTCAAGAAAATTAAAATCAAAAGTTATGTTGCTATCTAGCTCCAAAGTATCAAAATTAAACTCTGGTTCCTGGTACTCTTCTAACACCAAAGCCTCTTTGACAAGCTGATAATTGCTTACCGCATCGAAGCTTTCATCAACGGTAATTTCATCCCAAACTATCGTGGCAACTTCAACCTTAATAATGCTCTGTTCTTCGCAAAATAAAATTGAAGAAAACATTGAAAGTAAGGCTATTTTCTTGAAAAAAGGAGTCATAAAGTTTTAAATACAAAGTGTAAATTAATATATCATTTTTTAATTTACGAAATCTAATATTTAATAGGAATGGAAGCGGGTAAAAAATGGACTTAAATTTTTCAAAGGAAGACCAAGATTTTCAATCGGAAGTTAGGGAATTTCTCGACAACGAGTATCCAAAGCATATCAAAGCAAAAATGGATAATGGCGATGATCTCACAAGAGATGAGATTGTGGAATGGCATAAAGTGGTGGCTAAGAAAGGCTGGATGGGTCATTCATGGCCGGTTGAGTACGGTGGCACAGGTTGGGATGCAACCAAAAGATATATATACCTGAGGGAGCTTGCACTTGAAGGTTGCCCTATGTTTGTT
The DNA here is from genome assembly GCA_038147295.1 of Gammaproteobacteria bacterium. Classification (GTDB taxonomy): domain Bacteria; phylum Pseudomonadota; class Gammaproteobacteria; order Magnimaribacterales; family TMED112; genus TMED112. The sequence goes on along the minus strand of JAYQTH010000002.1, from coordinate 660,586 downwards.
CCTTTTGGGCTGCAGATGGTTGCCCCAGTTATCTATACTTTTGGCTCTCAAGAGCAAAAAGATAAATTTCTTCCAAGGATTTTAAATTTTGATGACTGGTGGTGTCAGGGTTATTCGGAACCAGGTTCTGGTTCAGATTTGGCTTCATTAAAAACCAAGGCTGTAAGAGACGGCGACCACTACATAATTAATGGACAAAAAACCTGGACAACTCTTGGTCAACACGCCGATTGGATTTTCGTGCTTGTTAGAACCTCCGATACAGGAAAAAAACAAGAAGGTATCACTTTTATTCTTGTAGATATGAAAACTCCCGGAGTTGAAGTAAAGCCAATCATTACTATTGATGGGGATCATGAAGTCAACGAAGTTTGGTTTGATAATGTGCGCGTTCCTGCTGAAAATGTCGTTGGCGAGGAAGGACAAGGCTGGACCTATGCAAAATTCTTGCTTTTCCATGAAAGGAGTTCAATTGCAGGAGCTCCTCAAATGAGACGCGCTGTAAACTCACTGACCAAAAGAGCAGAGAAAATATTTCATGATGAAAAGCCATTGGCAGAAGATCCATTGTTTAAATCAAAAGTAGCGCAGTTCCATCTTGACCTGGATGCACTTGAAATGACAGAGTTGAGAGGTTTAGCTGCCGAGAGAGAAGGTAAGGGGCCAGGGCCTGAATCTTCATTGCTGAAAATTAAAGGCACAGAATTACAGCAAAGACTTACAACCTTAGCCTTGGAGGCTACTGGTCACGAGGCATTACCATATGGCGGGCCATATGGTTTTGAAAACCAAGAGGTTATGGCTCCAAAAGCTGCTCAGTCTGTTGCATCGAAGTATCTTAATTTTAGAAAAGTTACCATCTATGGTGGCACCAATGAGATTCAAAAGAACATTATAGCCAAAGCAGTGCTAGGGCTTTAGGGGGAAGGATGAATTTAAATTATACAGAAGAACAAGAACTTCTAAGAGATAGTATCTCTAAGTTTTGTAGCTCAGACTACGACTTCGAAACGCGAATGAAAGCCGTTAATTCAGAGTCTGGTCAGGACAAAGAGCTTTGGAAAATGTTTGCTGAACTTGGCTGGCTTGCCGTTCCTTTTGCAGAGGAATTTGGTGGCTTTGGTGGTGATGAAGTTGATCTCAGTGTTGTGTTCGAAGAATTTGGTAAAGCAATTGTTGTAGAGCCATATTTGGCCAATATTGTCCTTGGAGGCGGAGTTCTAAGACGTGCTGACTTTGCAGAAAGTGCAAGCTATATAGAAAAACTAGTATCAGGCGAAGTGCAAATATCTCTAGCCAACTACGAATCTCAGAAAGGCTATGTTTTAGGTAATATTGATACCGAACTAAACGCTGAAGGCTTACTTAATGGTAGCAAGTCCACTGTCTTAAACGCACCTAATGCAGACCACTTTATAGTGTTTGCTAAAAAAGGTGATGGTTATAGCTTTGCTTTAGTTGATAAAAATGCAGAAGGCTTAACTTTAACTGGTTACAAAACTTACGATGGTTTTACATCTGGAGATCTGGTTTTTTCTAACTGCAAACCGGTAGCAGTATTTGAGGAAAATAATGCGTTAGAAGTGCTTGAAGAAGTTATCAGAGAGGCTATTGTTTGTATTTGTTCAGAAGCTATTGGAGCAATGGAAAAATCATACTTCCTCACAGTTGAATACACAAAACAAAGAGAGCAATTTGGTAGTTCGCTATCAAAATTCCAAGTACTCCAGCATCGCATGGTCGATATGTTTATGGAAACAGAATACGCCAAATCTTTCTTGTTGAAAGTCTTAGCTACAGAAGACAAAGACGAGAAAGCTAAGCTCATTTATGGCTTAAAGAACCAGGTTGCAAGAGCAGGAAAATTGGTTGGAGAAGAGGCTGTGCAGTTGCACGGCGGCATGGGCGTTACTCAAGAAATGTCAATTGGACACTACTTAAAAAGATTGGTCTCAATTGCCAATGTTTTTGGTAGTGCAGACTTCTATTTAAAAAAGTACTCAGAAAGCTAAATTGGTAAAGAGATTTAACCCAGATAAGCGTCGACGACCAAAGGTTGACGATTACTTTGGTGACTGGAAGTGGAGAGAAGCTCTTGCTGAATCCATGGTACCAATCATTGGTAAGCTTTACAGGAATGGGATTAAAATCCTGATGTATGGCAGACCTCTTGTTAACTCATCGGCTGTAGAAATTATGCAATTGCATAGGTTTGTGCGTGAGATTGAAGGCAATGAGCTCAGTGAGGTTGAAACCTTTCCAGTGCTTGAATGCATCTCAAAATTAAAGCTCTTGCCTTGTGAAATTGACTTAGGTGAGTTGGTATCTTACTTGCTAGAAAACGATCAGCTTGACCCAATCAAATACACGGAAAAACATCTTGAAGAAAACATCAGGACCAAGCGAGCGTATCCTCTGCGACCTAAGGACGTTGTTCTTTTTGGTTTTGGGCGCATAGGGAGGCTGTTAACTAGGATTTTAATATCCGATACTGGTCCTGGCGCAGTCTGGCGATTGCGCGGCATAGTGGTCCGCGGTGCTAAGGATGCCGATGATTTAATTAAGCGTGCTAGCTTATTAAGAAACGACTCTGTGCACGGTGAATTTCCTGGCACTATCAGAGTGAATAAAGCCAATAACTCACTCATTATTAACGGTAATGAGGTGTTCTTTATTGAAAGCGGTGCACCAAATAAAATTGACTATAAATCTTTGGGCATCAAACGTGCAACTTTAATTGATAACACTGGGGTTTGGAGAGACGAAGAAGGTTTAAGTCAACACCTAAAAAACCCCTCAATTGACAAGGTTATTCTGACAGCTCCTGGTAAAGCAAAGGTTAAAAATATCGTCTATGGGGTAAATGAGGATAAAGTTAAAGATACCGATAAGCTGATTGCCGCAGCATCCTGTACAACCAACGCCATAGTGCCTGTGCTTAAGCTTGTTGATGAAAAATATAAGATCCAAAATGGCCACATTGAAACGGTTCATGCATACACCAATGATCAGAACCTAATTGATAATTATCATCCTTCAGATAGAAGGGGAAGAAGTGCTGCCCTAAACCTGGTTATCACCGATACTGGTGCTGCCAAAGCCGTCTCAGAAATTTTGCCCGAGATGAAAGGCAAACTTACCGCAAATGCCATTAGAGTACCGACACCTAATGTCAGTCTGGCCATAATGAATTTAACCCTGAAAAAAGGGGTTGGCGTTGACGAACTGAACGAGACCTTTAGAAAGGCAGCCTTTAGATCAAGTTTGAGACAAACATTGGACTATTCCAATGCCATTGATGCGGTTTCATCCGATTTTTATTCCAATGAATTTGCTGTTGTTTATGACTCACAAGCAACAATTAGCAATTTTAATAATGTAACTATTTACTGTTGGTACGATAACGAGTATGGTTACTCCAGACAAGTTGTAAGGCTCTTGAAAAAAGTCCTTGGTGTTAATTTAACTAGATACCCAAAACAACAATAAATGAAAAAAATTAAAGTCAAAGGGGGCCTGAATATTCCTCTGCATGGCTCTGTAGACAATTTAAGTAATTTAGAAGAAATAAGACCAAAATTTAACGCTGTATTGTCAGAAGATTATTTTGGTTTAAAGCCAAAAATACTCGTTAAAGAAGGTGATGTGGTTGATCAAGCTTCACCACTTTTCGAAGACAAAACCAATCCTGGATTTAACGTAAGATCGCCGGTAGCTGGCAAGGTTCATTCAATAAACCGTGGGGAAAAAAGAGCCTTGGTTTCCATTATCATTGAAGCTAGGCACAACGATGAACCAAAATCTTGTGAAATAAGCTCAAATACCTCTCAAACACTAGAAATGTCTGGGTTATGGGATAGCTTTCGCGAGAGACCATTTAATCGTGTTCCAGAGCTAAATTCAGCGGCCGAAAATATCTTTATCAACTGTTGCAAGCAAGACTCTTTGGTCCTTGACCCATCAGTGCTTATTGCCGAGGAAAGTAATTACTTTATTGAAGGGCTAAAACGCGTAAGAGAGCTTGCCAAAACCAATTGCTATGTGGTTTCCAATCAAGAACTTAACCTTACCCATGCAGGGTGTGAATTCATAATCATTGAGGGAAATGGCCAAGCAGGTAACACTTCGGCACATATACAGGCACTTAACCCAATAAGAAAAAGTGAAAAAACCTGGAGTATTGACTGGCAAGACGTCATTCGTATTGGAAAGCTCTTTATCAATCAAAAACTATGTTCAGAAAAATACATTAGCATCACTGGACCCAACTGTAGCGAGCCTAAAGTTGTGCTGACCACTGCTGGTGCCAGCATGGAGGAAGTGACTGCAGGTATTGCTAATGGTTTTGTTAGAAGAATATCAGGCAGTGCAATCTATGGTTCTCATGGCGATAGCTATACTGATTTCTTAACAAGGTACTCCAATCAAATAACCCTTATTTCTGATGAACCTAAAGCCACCTTTTTTAATTGGCTCAAACCTGGTGTAAAAGACCATTCCAATTCCAATGTCTTTTTATCCAGTATCCTTAAGCCCAAAGCATTCAACTTTGATACCAATACCAATGGTGGCTACAGAGCGATAGTGCCAATTGGAGTATTTGACGAGATTAACCCTTTTGATATTGATCCTACTTTATTTCTAAAATCCTTGGCAATTGGTGACCTAGTTGCGTTGCGAGAGTTGGGAATTTTTGATCTAGCGAGTGAAGATATGGCCGTTTTTTCTTATGTTTGCCCTAGCAAATATGACTATGTGGCCCTATTTAATTCTTGTATGGAAGAAATTTGGAAAGAGGAGTCTTCATGAAGTTTTTAGAGGATCTTTTTGACAAAAATAGACCACCAAAGGATAGGTGGTACTTCTACCTATACGAAGTGGTGCAAAACTTCTTCTTCTCAGCAAAAGTTGCTACAACTGGGAAAACCCACATAAGAGACAAACTGGACGTGCAAAGGGTCATGGTAGTGGTCTGGCTGGCAACCTTTCCTGCAATGTTTTGGGGCATGTATAACATGGGTTATTTCGGACTTGATTACATGGCCAAGGGTGGTTTTACGTCCACTGGAGACTGGCACAACTGGCTGATTCAGCTTGCAGGAACCGATGTCAACAATCACTTTCATAGATTCTGGTTTGGTTTGGTTTATTTTGTGCCAATTTACGTTACTGTCTTTGTTGTTGGGATAGCTTGTGAAGCAATTTTTGCCACCATTAGAAGACATGAAATTAATGAGGGTGCTTTTGTTTCAACCGTATTATTTTCACTTAGCTGTCCGCCAGATATTCCGTTGTGGCAAGCAGCGACTGGTATCGCATTCGGTATAGTCGTAGGTAAAGAGTTTTTTGGTGGAACTGGGAAAAATTTCTTAAACCCAGCGCTCACTGGTAGAGCCTTCATCTATTTTGCTTATCCTAGCGAATTGTCTGGAGACATGGTGTGGGTGGCATCCTTGGCAGACAATGGGGCCATAGACGGCTATTCTGGAGCTACTGCCTTAGGTATTGGTGCTCTTGAAGGCCTAGCTGGTATGCAAGCCAACTTCACATGGGGTGAAACCTTCTTTGGACAGATTCCAGGCTCGATTGGCGAGACATCAACTTTCTTGATACTGCTGGCTGGTGCGTATATGGTCTATGCCAAGATAGCATCCTGGCGCATTATTTTTGCCACTCTTATTGGTATGTTCTTAATGAGCAGCTTGCTAAACTTTGTAGGCTCCGATACCAACCCAATGTTCGATGTGCCATGGTATTGGCATCTAACTATTGGCAGCTTCGCCTTTGGTCTAGTTTACATGGCAACAGAACCAGTCACAGCCGCTTCAACCAATATGGGGCGATGGATATACGGATTTGCTATAGGTGTTTTGGTGGTGCTAATCAGAGTCGTTAATCCTGCGTTTCCGGAGGGCATGATGCTCGCAATCCTCTTTGCTAATCTACTGGCTCCAGCCATTGATTTTTGCGTTACATCATACAACACAGGGAAAAGAATGGAGAGGTACAACTCATGAGAGGACTCCTAATTCCATTAGTAGCATGTATTGCATGCGCTGTAGTAGTTTCTATAACCGCGGTCTCGGTGCGAGCAGAACAAAACTTAAATGTTGAAAACGAGAAAAAAACCAAGATCTTAGCAGCTGCTGGTATCGTTACGGACAATGTGGATCTCGAGTTTAGCAAAATTGAGACTCTGTACGTTGATTTTACTACGGGGCAATTTGTTGATGTCGATGCTAAATACGATCACATAAAAGCAGCCAATACTCCATCAACATCAAAACCAGTCCCAAAAGATAAAGACATAGCCATATTAAAACGACAAGAAAATATTGGCCCAGTCTACCTGTGGCGCGACAATAACGATGACATTGAAAAAGTAGTGCTACCAATTCGCGGCTATGGTTTATGGGGCACTCTTTATGGTTACTTATCCCTATCATCAGACTTAAATACGGTCCAAGGCATTGAGTACTACGAACACAAAGAAACACCTGGTCTGGGTGGTGAAGTTGACAATCCAAACTGGAAAGGTGGCTGGAAAGGTAAAAAAATCTTCACAGAAACAGGAGCAGTCAATCTGAAAGTTGTGAAGGGCACATCAAGCACAGATTACGAGATAGACGGTATTTCTGGTGCTACTTTAACAACCAATGGCGTGACCAATATGATTCAATACTGGTTGGGTGATGAGGCTTATGGCCCTGTACTAAAAAATCTTAAGGAGAGCACATAATGAAGGCCCTATCCGTTAAAGAGACTAAGAAGTTGCTGTTCGATCCAATTGTTGATAACAACCCAATCGCATTGCAAATTCTTGGTATCTGCTCGGCTTTAGCTGTAACAGTAAAAATGGATGTGACGCTCATTATGTGCATAGCTTTGACCTCGGTGATAACGCTTTCAAACTTCTTTATTTCGCTAATTAGAACCTACATTCCAGACAACATCAGAATCATTGTGCAAATGACAATTATCTCTTCATTGGTGATTATTGTTGACGAACTGCTCAAAGCCTACGCTTATGAGGCTAGCAAACAGCTTAGCGTCTTTGTCGGCTTGATCATAACCAACTGCATCGTAATGGGTCGAGCAGAGGCATACGCCATGAAGAACCCACCTTTGAGAAGTGCACTCGATGGTTTTGGTAACGGTCTTGGTTATAGCTTTGTCTTGCTCGTAGTAGCAGCAGTGAGAGAGGTATTTGGTGCCGGAACTTTCTTTGGCATTCAGGTCATGCCAGAAAGCTATCCAGTTAACAATTTTCTTCTTCTACCACCAAGCTCCTTTATCATCATTGGGATCATGATTTGGGTCATTAGGACCTTCAGCAAAGGCCAAGTAGAGGAGAATGAGAATCCTCTTAAAGCTCATACTTTTAAACCTTTGACCGTTAAGAAGGAGGCAGCAGATGGCTGATTTATTGAACCTCTTCATTAAAACGGTTTTTATTGAAAACATTGCGCTGTCTTTGTTTTTGGGGATGTGTACTTTCTTTGCTATCTCCAAACAGGTCAAAGCAGCCTTTGGTTTGGGTATTGCTGTCATTGTGGTTTTGACCTTAACAGTGCCGCTCAATAACATAATCTACAACTACGTTCTAAAAGAGGGAGCGCTTTCTTGGGCAGGTTTAACCGATACCAATCTAGAATTTGTCGGCTTAATTACCTACATCGGGGTGATCGCTGCTGCGGTGCAAGTCTTGGAGATGTTTTTAGACCGCTATGTGCCGGCTTTGTACAATGCGTTGGGCATCTTTCTACCTTTAATTACCGTGAACTGTGCCATTCTAGGAGCCTCTCTGTTTATGATTGAGAAAAACTACAACCTAACAGAAAGTGTGGTTTATGGTTTTGGTGCTGGTTTTGGCTGGGCGCTCGCAATAGTCTTGCTAGCTGGGATCAGAGAAAAACTTAAATACAGTGACATCCCTGAGGGCTTAAGAGGATTGGGTATCACATTTGTTATTGTTGGTTTGATGAGTTTTGGTTTCATGTCGTTTGGAGGAATACTGCTGTAATGGATCTTTATTTAGGAATAATCACTTTTACTTTAATTGTTTCACTTCTAGTGGCTTTTGTAATGTTTGCCAGATCGCAACTGGTAGCCAGTGGCGATGTCACCATCGAGATCAATGGCGATCCAGAAAAAAGCATTACAGTCCCAACAGGGGGTAAACTATTATCAACTTTAGCAGCTAAAAATATCTACCTAGCATCGGCATGCGGAGGCGGTGGCACCTGTGCAGAGTGCAAGTGCCAAGTTTCAGCAGGTGGAGGCTCGATATTGCCAACCGAACAATCGCACTTTAACTACAAACAGCAAAACGATAACTGGCGCTTGTCTTGCCAAGTTGCAGTGAAGAGCGATATGAAGATCCAGATTCCCGATGAAGTTTTTGGTGTCAAAGAATGGGAATGCGAAGTGGTATCAAACGATAACGTTGCAACCTTTATTAAAGAACTGGTGCTTAAGCTACCAGAAGGGGAGAACGTCAAGTTTAGAGCTGGTGGTTATGTGCAGCTTGAAGCTCCTGCTTACGAAGCCATTAATTACAAAGATTTTGATATTGCCAAGGAATACCACGACGACTGGGACCGATTTAAAATTTGGGACAATGTAGCAACCAATCCAGAACCAATGATTAGAGCCTATTCCATGGCCAATTACCCACTGGAAGAGGGCGTTCTAAAGTTCAACATTAGAGTGGCATCGCCCCCGCCAGGTACTGATTTTCCGCCAGGAATAATGTCGTCTTATGTTTTTAGTTTAAAACCAGGCGATAAGGTGAAAGTGTTTGGTCCGTTTGGCGAATTTTTTGCTCGAGAAACCGATAATGAGATGGTCTTTATTGGTGGTGGCGCTGGCATGGCGCCAATGCGTTCGCACATCTTTGACCAGTTATTGAGACTTAATTCCAACAGAAAAATTTCCTATTGGTACGGTGCAAGAAGCTTAAAAGAAATCTTCTATCAAGATGAATTTGAGAAACTGGCTGCCGAGCATGAGAACTTTTCTTTTAATATTGCCTTATCCGATGCCTTGCCTGAAGACAATTGGCAGGGATTAACTGGTTTCATTCACCAAGTAACTCAGGACGAGTACCTTGCCAAACACGAAGCACCAGAAGATTGCGAATACTATCTATGTGGACCGCCAATCATGAACTCAAGCTGCATTAAAATGCTCACCGATTTGGGGGTTGAGCCAGAAAACATAATGCTTGACGATTTTGGTGGTTAGAACTCTTTCTTTATCTTTACTATTTTTACTCTCAGCCTGTGCTAATGAGACTGTAAAGAATATTACTGGTGCCATTTATGGCACGACTTACTCGGTCAAATATACCGAAAACATTGATCCAGATACCATTCAAAGTTTAGTTACTGATGAATTGAACCGTTTGGACCTGATCTTTTCAACCTACAAACCCGATACTGAAATACAAAGGTACAACGCCAACCCAAGCATGGAAGGTTGGTCGCGCGATTTTGAAAACGTCTACAACCTGGCTTTTGTTGTTGCAGCACAAAGCAAGGGGACATTCGATCCAGTCTCAGAGGAGGGGCTTGATTATTCTGGCATTGCCAAAGGTTATGCTGTGGATAAGGTTGCTGAGGTATTGGAGAAAAATGACATCGCAAACTACTTTGTTGAAATTGGGGGAGAAATTCGCGCACAAGGGTCAAAATACAGCCAGCCATGGGTCTTTGGCGTAGAAATACCCTCTGAAGATGAAAACGGTGCTTATATGGCCTTTAAAGTCCCTGAAACCGGTATTTCGGTGGCTACTTCTGGTGAATATCGTGAGCCTGGTCATATTTGGGGCGATGGCCCCAGAGATATCGTCTCTGTAACTGTGGCCAGTGAGGATACGGCGAGCGCCGATGCTTGGGCAACGGCCATGTACGTTGCCGGAGTAGAAGAGGGCATGACAATAGCAGAAACCAACGATTTGACGGTATTTTTTATCCTCCCTGATGGGAGCTCGAAGCAATCAAGCAATTGGGGTAAGATATTCCCATGACCAACGCCATTTTAGCCATCATCGTTGTAGCCCTGTCTATTGCTGGTATGGGAATTGGTCTGATCCTAAAAAACAAACCCTTAAGTCCCAGCTGTGGTGGGGTTTATCTCTCTAAAGGCCAAACTTGCCAAGTCTGCGGCAAAGTTAAAGACTAATTAATCGACAATATCAGAAATTACAGCATCAAAATACCAGAAGTGCTCTTCACAATAGTAATAAAACATCTGGAGCATCTTCAGGCACTGTAAATGCAATAATGACACTCACCATCATTTGAGAAAACCCTGGAACAACTCTTCACCACACCATGGGAGGATCTTTTGTTGCTGATTGCTTAAATGGGTGAACTTCGTAGTCACTTGACATCATGGTAAAACCATAAGTTCTGTCTCTTCTTAGAGTGAGATTAGGTGTGCGTTCACATGCTTCATCACCAACTTTAAAATATTCTGCAGTACAAATTTCGTACTTATTACCGTCATCATTTGAAATTACTCTAACGTGTCGAATTGTGAATTTAGGGTCGGATATAAACTTAATTGCAGATATGTCAGCATTCCTCAGTTCACCAGGATCTCCATTGTTCCAGTCATGGCTTTTCACTATCATAAAATCTAAATGTTTATCGTTATTTAGGTTAAGCCATACTGGCCAAAATGTGCCATTGTTTATTGAACCTAGCTCAGAGGCAGATACCGTATCAGTTAATGTCTCAGTCTCATTTATAATGAGGTTGCCAGGAGTAAATATAGGTTGCTCGTCATCGTAAGTTTTAGTTAAGATAAAATCTTTCTCCATCGCCATTAAAATCTCCGTTGACTTTAGCATCATTTAGTTTTGACCATCGCTTAATATTAGCCAACTGGCAAATTGTCATGCTCTCCATCTGTTGAAAGATCGGCATTTTCTGACAATCACTAAATTAATCACCATTGTTTTGGTAACCACCATCAGGACCATCAAACCAGTAACTTATTACATCACCAAAACCATCATTATTGATATCAACAATATCAGAGGCCATCGGCACGCCTTTTTCATAGGACATTTCAATTAAAACATTAGAGGTCGTATGATGCAAATTTCAATTGCCATCATTTAAGAAAAGCCTAGATCCTGCATAAAAATCAAAATCCCCATCACCATCAACATCTCCAGATGATGCATCATGAGAAAAATCTGTTTTTGCATTATCTTCAGTAATCAAAGTTATTGAGGCATCGTTTAATTTTCCGTCAGAGGACTGATAGTAAGAAAAGTGAGGGGCCCATTTATAGGAATACCCACTTTCGGGATCTGAGGCTGTAGCAAAATTTTGGACAATAATATCATCCACTCCATCTCCATTAAAATCTCTAATTCAATTCTGTATGGAATTGATAATTCAGGCCTTACACCAGATGTAAAAATAGTTTGATCTTCAATAATCTACCATGCCCATCATTTAGCAAAACTAAGATATCTGGTGCATCAATTGTCTCTAAATGTCTTGGTACATGATAACTAGCAACTACAACATCTTCATGTCCATCTCCATTGAAATCACCATAGCTAAAATTCAGGTGAAGCAAGACCAATGGATGAGTCGTTACCTTCATAACAATTATCTGGCCAGTTGGGTAACAGTATCTCCCATTCCACAAGGATCGAACATCATACACGGCTGATGGAAAAACCCATTGTGCAAATTTTTCTGTTTGAACAACTTACTCAATATTTGAAAAACCCCTTAATCCTGGACTTTCATTCATGCTTTGGCCAACAAGCTCTTTTCTATAGTATTCAACAGGAATAGATACTGTTTCTGATGCAGATCTGCTGTTTGATGATGTTGCAGAAATTTCAAATATCAAATCCTCAGCTGTGTATACAAAATAAAAGTCTGCCTAAAATTTTGTTTTTATCTACAATATCTAAGTGTTGAATTTTTTTCCATCTCCATGATTAACTTCTAGAGTGAAGGTTTCACCTTCTTGAAGATTATTTACCTGTACTTCAAACTCAAATTTTTGATAGTCAGATAAACTTTCTGGGGCTTCATAACTTAAAGTAAGTGGGGCAGGGGTTGGTGCTGGTGTTGGTGCTGGTACCGGTGCCGGTTCTGAGCCGCCACCGCCACCTCCACCGCAGTTGGCAAGCACTAGTGTGCTGATGATTACGAATACAATATTTTTAAATTTCTGCATTATTACTCCTGTCTAAAATTGTCTTGGTTGCTGACCTTTCTTCCAAAAGCAAAGCCCTCAAGATTATAATCAACATAGGGCTCTCCCTCCGGTGGGTTGACATTTGGTGCTTCTTCACCGGGACTACCTGAAAAACCAAAACCATACCCATAACCATCTCCAAAATCCACTGGGCATAAGTGGTATGGCTCATTAAAGGTCGACATCTTCCATGGCTCAAATAAATTTGGCAGTTCACCAGTAATAGTTGTATCTTCTTCCTGATAAGTAAAAATTCCGCCACCATCATTCAAAAAGAGTGCGCCACCATTTTTCCAGTAAGGAAACTTTTTATCTTCCTCGGTAGGAGCATTGGTGTTGCTGGAATAGCCATTTCTGACGTTGTCTTGAAAATCAAAAATATCCAAATCGCCATCTTGGTCATAATCAATTAGCCATATATTTCCCTCTGGAGTCCCATTGTAATCGTCTCGTAGATTCTCAATTCTTGTTTCAGTCTCATCACTAAAACCTTCGCCATTATTGATAAGAATTTGAATGTTCCTAGAAACATAGTATGGGTCACTTTTGCCTTGAGCTATAACTACATCAACCAAACCATCGCCATTGATATCACCGACTGACATAGCATCATTTTTGTTTACATCAGCAATTGTACCTGGTGGAAAATGTATAATATCCTCTTTTTTAAAGTCGCCCTCATTGTTGATTAAGACAAAACCTGTATCACTTCCATCGGCATACAACGAAGAGCTCTCACTCCAGCAATCACGATAACAAAGCATAAAAACGTCTTCATCACCATCGTTATCATAATCAGCCACATGAGCATCTCTCATACCCATCCACTCGCCAATTAAAAAGAGAGGGTCATCGTTTTTGTACCTATCCCAAGGTTCAAATGATTTTCCTTCATCACTCAATAAGACTAATGGAAATGAGTATCCTTGTTCAGGTTGTGCAATAGCAAACATTACAATATCTTTCCAGCCGTCCCCATTAACGTCTACAGGAATAACATTATCAACTCCAGCAATGCCTAATACCTCTTCTGAAAATTCGCCTCTATCTCTTGTAATTTTTGGGAAATTAATCAAATCTGTCTTATCCTCAAAATTTCCGTCTTCATTACTCATCAGAATAAGTATGCCATCATCAATCACTTGCCAGAGCAAAGGTCCAGCACCACCTGAACCTGTCAAAATGTCATCGATGCCATCATTATTTAGATCGCCAAGCATTATGTCTTTGTAGGTATTAATACGGTAGTAATCATCACCTAAAATAATGTCCTGAGCATCATCAAATTTACCTTGGCCGTCATTTATAAAAAAGTGAACTCTCGGTCTTCTTTCTGGATTTTGCATATCTTCAGGCTGAGAAGTCGGTTGTGCCTGCCAAGTTGTCATAGATTGAGCCACAACATCTGGGTATTCATCACCATTTAGATTTGCGGAACGACAAGTTTTGATCCTGTTGTCGAACCATCCCCCATCGAGAATAATAGGCTCTCCAGTTTCAGAATTTGGATAAGTATAACCACCATGCTCTCTTAATGAATAAGTCCATTTTGCCGGAGTATTGAATAAGTTACCTTGTTCTGCCTCAATATATACATAAGTACCATCTTCGTAAGCATATTTCCCTGTCTGATTAATAGGATTAGCGGTGATTACCACCTCTGAAGTGGCCGATCGTGTGCCGGATGAGCAGGTGATGCTATAGGTTAGTTCGCCATCTTTGGTTACTGTGACACTTTCTTCGCCCGATGGGTCTTTATCGCCACTCCATTCACCGCCAGCACTGCATCCAGTGGCATTGGTTGATGACCAAGTGAGGGTGACAGACTCATTGACCCATAAAGTCGTCGGATCAGCAGAAATAGAAGCCGTAGGTGCTGGAGGAGGGGTTGGTACTGGTGCCGGTTCTGAGCCGCCACCGCCACCGCCACCGCAGTTGGCGAGCACTAGTGTGCTGATGATTACGAATAAAATATTTTTAAATTTCTGCATTATTGCTCCTCTCTGAATTCAAATTAAAAGTGGTTGAGATAATATGACAATGATGCCATCGTGCTGACGGTAGCCGTATTATTGATAAAAATCTAGCCACAATTTGAGTATGGCACTGTGGCTAGAGCATGTCTAGAAAGTAGACTGTTTTTTTAACTCTTAATCAATCGTGCCAAATATCGGCTTTATCAAACGAGACTTCGTATGCCTCTGTGCCTTCAGCACTGGTAATCCAAGCATCGTGACCAGGGCCAATCATGTAAGCATCACCAGCCTCATAATTAACTTCTGTCCCATCGTCCATTCTGACCGTCATGTTGCCTTTGGCTAACACACCTATGTGCGAAGCTTGGCAGCTGTCTGTTCCAATGCTAGGTTTGACGCATTCTGACCACTTCCAGCCATGCTCAGCAACTACTCTTGATACTTTAACACCATCGCCCATTTCTAAGGTTCTGGCATCGACTTTAGGAAAATCGGGTTTTACGTCGGGATTGGAAAACGATTTTTTTACTATTTTGCTCATAGAACACTCCTTAATAAGAGTGTCCTATGAAAACAAAAAAATTACAAATTTTAGAACTGCTCTTCTTCGGTAGAACCTTTTAGAGCCGAAGTTGAGCTCTCTTCGCCTTGCACGCAGTTATTAACTGCATCGAAGTAACCTGTACCAACTTCTTGTTGATGGGACACAAAAGTATAGCCTTTTTCAGCATCGGCAAACTCCTTCTCCTGCAGCTTGACATAAGCTGTCATACCATCGGATACGTACTCTTTTGCTAGGCTGAACATTCCGTGCCACATTGAATGAATACCGGCTAAAGTGATGAATTGGAATTTGTATCCCATGGCACCGAGCTCTTTCTGGTATTTAGCAATGGTTGCGTCATCGAGGTTTTTCTTCCAGTTAAATGACGGTGAACAGTTGTAAGCCAACATAATTTCTGGATGATCTTTCTTGATTGCCTCAGCAAATTTTTTGGCTTCCTCAAGGCTAGGTTTGGATGTTTCACACCACACAAGGTCGGAATAGGGCGCATAAGCCAATCCTCTAGCAATAGCCTGATCAATGCCAGCATTGGATCTAAAGAAACCCTCTGAGGTCCTTTCGCCGGTTAAGAAGGGTAGATCTCTGTCATCAATGTCTGAAGTTACTAAATCTGCCGCATCGGCGTCGGTGCGAGCAATCAAAATAGTAGGAGTGTTGGATACATCGGCCGCAAGTCTTGCAGCAATCAATTTTTGTTCGGCTTCTTGGGTTGGAACTAATACCTTGCCGCCCAAATGGCCGCATTTTTTAACACTGGCCAATTGATCTTCAAAGTGCACCCCAGATACCCCAGCATCGATCATGCGCTTCATTAGTTCAAAGGCATTTAAATTGCCGCCAAAACCAGCTTCAGCATCGGCAATAATTGGGGCAAAAAAGTCTATCTTCGGTTCGCCATTGGTGTTCAACCATTCAATTTGATCGGCACGTCTAAAAGCGTTATTAATACGCTTAATAACTTTAGGCACTGAATCAACCGGATACAGTGATTGATCGGGATACATGGTGCCAGCAGAGTTGTTGTCGGCGGCTACTTGCCAGCCTGAGAGATAAATCGCTTTCACTCCAGCCTTGACCTGCTGCACAGCTTGACCTCCGGTCAATGCACCTAAACAGTTTATGTAATCCTCAGTATGTAGGTAATTCCAAAGTTTCTCAGATCCTCTTCTTGCTAGTGTACATTCAGGCTGCAATGATCCTCTTAACCTGACGACTTCTTCTGCTGAATATGGTCTTTTAACATGCTTCCATCTTGGGTTCTCAGCCCAATCTTTCTCTAACGCAGCGACTTGGTCACTTAAATTCATTTATATACTCCTATATGCGGGCAATGTAAGGAAATCAGTTAATTCCTCGCTTAACACCAAATCATTTAATAATTTTTTAGCCTCAAGGAACTTACCTGATGCCAAAGAGCTCTGCCCAACCTCTTCTTGGACAACATTGTATTCTTCATCCAGCATTTTTTCAAATGATGCTTTTGAGGCCACAACGCCTGAATCCATGGTGACACCGTGCTTTACCCACTGCCACAATGAACTTCTAGATATCTCAGCGGTTGCGGCGTCTTCCATTAATCCGTAAATTGGCACACAGCCTACGCCTCTTAACCAAGCTTCAATGTAACGCAAGGAAACTCTGATATTTGCTCGAAAACACCCTTCAGTAAAATCACCGTCGCAGGGTGTGATTAGATCTTCTGCTGTAATTTCATCTTCTTCTCTGAGCACATGCATTTGATTGGTATTGCCGGCCTCAAAAGCGTTGGAAAATACATTGTTGGCAATATCAGATAACCCAGGGTGGGCAATCCAAGTTCCATCATGACCATTCTGAGTCTCCAACATTTTGTCAGCCATAACTTTTTCAGTCACCTTATCGTTTTCTTCTGGGTCCTTGGAAGGAATAAAGGCGGCCATTCCACCCATCGCAAAAGCGCCTCTACGGTGACAAGTTTTGATTAAAAGTCTTGAATAAGCATTAAGGAAAGGTTGTCCCATGCCGACTTGATAGCGATCAGGCAAGAGCCTATCAGGTGAATTTTGGAAGGTCTTAATGTAGCTGAAGATGTAATCCCAGCGACCACAATTTAGGGCTACTATGTGGTCTTTAAGCTCGTACAAAATCTCATCCATTTCAAAGACTGCCGGCAATGTTTCAATTAAGCATGTCACGCGAACAGTGCCTCTTGGTAGATTGAGATAGTCTTCAGAGTAGTCAATTATTTCGTTCCATAATCTTGCCTCAAGGTGCGATTGGAGTTTAGGCACATAGAAATAGGGTCCGGTATTGTTGTTCATAAGCTCTTTAGCGTTGTGTAACAGATAAAGTCCAAAATCACACAAACAACCAAAAGGATTATCGCCGTTAATTTCAATGGCTTTTTCTGGCAGGTGTAAGCCTCGAACTCGACACATTAATATTGCTGTATCCTCATTGAGTTTGTATTTCTTGCCATTGTCAGGGTTCTCAAAATTGATTGTTTTTCTGACTGCGTCGTAGAGGTTTTTTTGCCCTAAAGCTACGTTTTCCCAAGTAGGGCTTAGGGAGTCTTCAAAATCTGCCATGAATACCTTCACATCGGCATTTAGCGCGTTAATAACCATTTTTCTATCAACAGGACCAGTGATTTCAACTCTTCTATCTAAGAGGTCATTGGGGATATCTCGAACACGCCAATCGGATGAACGTATGGCTTCTGTTTCAGGAAGAAAATCCGGTAACAAACCATTGTTGAATTTCTCCTGTCTCTCTGCCCTAGTCTCAAGAACTTCTTTGATTCGTCCATCGAATTTATTATGCAAGCTCTCAAGAAACTTTAAGGCGTCTTGGTTAAAAATCACTTCTGCCTCTGGGGGCATATCAAACTTGAATTTCACACTCATTTTTTTCCTTCCTTTGCTAATATTGAAGCCAAACCAACATACGTCTCTGGTTTAAGTTTCAATAGAATTTCTTTATGTTTGGCATCTGCAACTAGCTCATTGACAGCCCTCTCATAAACCTCTTTATTCATTACTGCGCCTCTGCTGAGATCTTTGATTGCATTGTATGCATCGCTGTTGCCCTCAAGTCTCAAAAAGCTTTGCAATGCTTCAGCAAGTATCTCATAGCGATCCTCAAGATCTGCTTTTATTTTGATGTTATTTGGTTCTAATTTTGCGACGCCTTTTTTTAATGAGCTCAAAGCTATTTCCAAATAACCATACGCAGAACCAATATTGCGTAAAGCAGTGGAATCTGAAAGATCTCTCTGCAAACGTGATTGGGTGAGCTTATTAGCCAAATGGTTTAAAAGTGCTGATGAGAGCCCAAGGTTGCCTTCGGCATTTTCAAAATCGATTGGATTTACTTTGTGTGGCATGGTTGAAGAGCCCACTTCATCTTTCACTACCTTGAGCTTGAAATAATCAAACGCAATGTAAGACCAGACGTCTTGTGCAAAATCCAATAGCACATTGTTGACCCTGACGACATTTTGAAAAACTTCAGCCATATAATCATGTGGCTCAATTTGCGTTGAAACCGTTGTTAGCTCTAGCTCCATGCCAGCCATAAAATCTTGAGAATGCTTAACCCAGTTCTCTTCTGGATAAGCGAGCAGGTGAGGGTTGTAGTTTGCTGTAGCACCACCCCATTTGGCGTACATTTTTTGGTTTTTTAGTGTCTGAAGTTCTTTTTCAATTCTTGTGGCAAAGACATTCAACTCCTTGCCCAGAGAGGTAGGGGAGGCTGGCTGACCATGAGTTCTTGCCAACATGGCAATATCGGCAGTATTTGCTGCTAAATCTTTTATGTCACTTAAGAGGCTTTCAAGCAATGCAATTAAAGCATCGTTCCCATCTTTTAGCATCAATGCATAACTGGCACTATTGACGTCTTCAGAGGTTAAAAATATGTGGACTAAGCTCTGAATACTATTTTGGTCAGCAAATTGTTCTGCTATAGCAATCTCAACTGCTTTTACATCGTGATTGGTTGTTTGCTCAATCTCTTTTACACGCAAAGCCAACTCATCGGGTACGTTTGATGCAAGATTGGTCAGCAAGGAGCTGATTTCCTCATTAATTAATTCTGGTTTGAAATTACTCAAAAAATAGGAAAGCCAGAGAGCCTCAACTTTAACTCGTGCCTTGATTAAGCCAAGCTCAGAAAAAATCTCACGAGTTACTTTAGTTTTATCGTGATATCTTCCATCGAGAGGGGACAGGTTCCTCAGTTGACTGTCATCCATAGACTTGGTAATTATAACCTCGATTATCAGCCCAGCTATAAAAGTCTGAAGAAATCCTGTCTTTAATTACTGAACCGCCTAAACAGTCTTCCCCCTGATAGATCACTGCGGACTGACCAGGCGTTACCGCTAACTGAGGCGAAGAAAAAGTTATCTTATAGCCACCAGTTAATTTTTTTAGTTGTGCTTTCACTGGCTGCGACTGATACCTTATCTGGACTTCGCAATTAAGCTCATCTTCATTGTTTTCGTTGACCCATTGAACATTATCAACATAACAGCCGTCACTAAATAGCAGCGGATGATCTCTACCCTGAACAACTGTCAAAGCTTTTGATTGTGTGTCTTTATGGGCTACGTACCAAGAATCTTGTTCCTTGCCTTTAATGCCTCCAAGCCCGATGCCCTGCCTTTGACCAAGAGTGAAATACATCAAACCATCATGAACACCCAATTCATTCCCTTCTTCATCCAATATTACGCCTGGATCCTTGCCAAGAAAATTGGCAATGAAGTCGTTGTATTTGTTTTTCCCAATGAAACAAATCCCAACGGAATCTTTCTTTTCTGATGTTATTAGCTTGTTGTCCTTGGCAATTTGTCTAACCTGTTCCTTGGTAAGCTCACCCAGAGGAAACAAGGATTTGGCAAGATCTTTTCCTGTAACCTGATGCAGGAAATAAGATTGATCTTTTGTGGGATCAATACCTCTTAAAAGTCTTGCTGATGAGCCACTATTATCAACTCTAACGTAGTGTCCTGTGGCTATGTAGTCAGCGCCTATTTCCAAGCAATAGTCCAAAAATGATCTAAATTTTATTTCTTTATTGCATAAAATATCTGGATTTGGCGTTAGGCCCTCGTTGTGATCAGACAAAAATTTCTTAAATACGCGGTCCCAATAGTCCCCAGAAAAATTAGCTTGGTGAAGGGGTATCCCTATTTGATCACAGACCGCCTCCGCATCAGCAAAATCCTTCTCAGTAGTGCATTCAATATTGGGTGCAGAATTGGTCCAATTCTTCATAAAAACACCCTGAACATCGAAACCTGCAGTTTTAAGCATAAGTGCGCTAACAGAGGAATCTACGCCTCCAGAGATGCCAACTATAACCTTTTTGCTATTTTGCATAACATTTCTTCATAAAAGCTTAATATTTAGTGCAAATCTAAGTATAATCAAGCCAAATTTTAGGTCTATGGGTACATCAAAAATTAAAGTTCCAGCGAAGGGTGAAAAAATATCTTACAAAAATGGTAAGTTAAATATCCCTGATAATCCTATTATTCCATTCATCGAGGGCGATGGTATTGGTGTTGATATTACACCTGTAATGAAAAAAGTTGTTGATGCAGCTGTGGATAAAGCTTATGGCGGCAAAAAAGCTATAAGTTGGATGGAAATATTTTGTGGAGAAAAATCCGTTGAGGTATATGGCGACAATGAATGGCTTCCACAAGAAACATTAGACGCTTGCAGAGAGTACATTCTGTCTATCAAAGGGCCGCTCACAACACCCGTTGGTGGTGGCATAAGATCCTTAAACGTTGCCATACGCCAACAACTTGATCTTTATGTGTGTCAAAGACCAGTGAGGTATTTTGATGGCACTCCAAGTCCAGTAAGAAAGCCTGAACTAGTAGATATGGTGATTTTTAGAGAAAACTCTGAAGACATTTATGCAGGTGTTGAATTTAAAGCAGACACAGAAGAAGCAAAGTCATTAATTAAGGTCCTTCAAGAGCAATATGGTGTTGAGAAAATTAGGTTTCCAGAGAGCTGTGGAATAGGTATTAAGCCAATATCGGAAGAGGGTAGTAAGCGCCTAATTAGAAAGGCTTTTGAATATGCAGTACAGAACAATAGAGACTCTGTATCTTTAATACACAAAGGAAATATCCAAAAATTTACTGAGGGCGCCTTCAGAGACTGGGGTTATGAGCTGGCTGCTGAAGAGTTTGGCGGAGTAGAAATTGATGGCGGCCCATGGATGATGTTCAAAAATCCAAATACTGGCAAAGAAATAATAGTTAACGATGTAATTTGTGATGCTTTCTTACAGCAATGCCTTCTAAGGCCTGCTGAATATAATGTTTTAGCAACACCTAACCTCAATGGAGACTACCTATCAGATGCATTAGCTGCTCAAGTAGGAGGCATAGGCATAGCACCAGGAGCAAACCTAGGTGATGAAACTGCTGTATTTGAGGCAACACATGGTACAGCACCTAAATATGCAGGCCAAGATAGGGTAAATCCAGGCTCTCTAATCCTTTCAGCTGAAATGATGCTAAGGCATATGGGTTGGGTCGAGGCAGCAGATTTAATCATTCTAGGAATGGAAAAAACCATTCAAGACAAAACAGTAACCTATGATTTTGCTAGACTCATTGATGATGCTGAAGAAGTAAGCTGCTCAAAATTTGGTGAACTTCTGATCAAAAACTTCTAGAAAATTCTGAATGTCGCAAAAAGAGTACACATCTGGAAGCGTCGAGCTTGAAGATCCAATTCTTGAAATCGAAAAACCTGCGCGCTTTGCAGTAGTTTTCTTCAACGATGATTACACGCCAATGGAGTTTGTTGTCTACGTTATTCAACAATTCTTTGGGTTTGATCATGCAAAAGCAACCGAAGTAATGCTGCAAATTCATACAGAAGGAAAGGGTTATTGTGGCGCCTTTTCAAGGGAAATTGCTGAGACAAAATCGCAGCAAATCAATCAATTTTCAAAACAAAATGAACATCCTTTGAAAACAGATATTGAAGAATTGATAAAAGATTAGATATATTATCTATATGCTTTCGAAAGATTTAGAAAATACATTAAATCAACTCTTTAAAGATTGTTCTGAAAACAAGGAGGAATTTGTCACAATTGAACACCTCCTGCTTATGCTCACTATGGAGGAATCAGCAAGGAGAATCTTTGAATCTTTATCGGTAGATATCAGCAGCCTTCAAAAAGAAGTTAAAGAATACATTAACAAAAACGTACCGAAAACTAAGGAAACTAAGGAAATACAGCCAACTCTGGCGTTTCAAAGAGTATTGCAAAGAGCGATTTTTCACGTTCAATCCAGTGGGAAAACTGAGGTTCATGGAGAAAACTTGCTTGCAGCAATTTTTTCGGAAAAAGAAAGCTATGCCGTTTACATTCTAAACAGGCGAAACATCAGCAGATTAGATGTTGTTGAGTATATTTCCCATGGAAGAGATACTGCCGTTGAAACAGAAGAGAACACAGAAGAAACCAAAGAAGTTACTGAATCTCATCCAGATTTCTTAACCAATCTTAATCAACAGGCAAAAGAGGGGAGAATAGATCCGCTAATCGGTCGTGAAGACACGACTGAAAGATTGTTTCAAGTACTTGGCAGAAGAAGAAAAAACAATCCAGTACTAGTTGGCGAGTCAGGGGTCGGTAAGACAGCCATTGCAGAGGGTTTAGCAAAAGCCATACAAGAAGAAAAATGCCCTGAAATATTTGCAGATTACGAGGTAATGGCCCTTGATGTCGGTAGTTTAGTGTCAGGAACAAAGTACAGAGGTGATTTTGAGAAAAAAATGAAATCACTTACTGAATATCTCAAAAAGAATGAAAAAATAATCCTCTTTATCGATGAAATCCACACAATTATTGGTGCTGGATCAGCATCAGGAGGTGCACTAGATGCATCGAACTTACTAAAACCAGCTTTGGCTAAAGGCGATATTAGATGCATAGGAGCAACAACTTACAAAGAATATAGGCAGATTTTTGAAAAAAACAATTCACTGTCGAGAAGATTCCAGAAAATTCAAATTGATGAACCAAGTACAGATGAGGCTCTTAGAATCCTCGAGGGCTTAAAGAACAAGTTTGAAGCCTATCATGAGGTATCTTATTCAAAAGAGGCGCTTAAATCAGCCGTAGAGCTCTCAAACAAGTATTTGCAGGACTCTAAGCTACCAGACAAAGCAATAGACCTTATTGATGAGGCTGGATCAGTGAAGAAACTCAATAAAAAAACTGGCAATGTAATTAGAAAATCCGATATAGAGAACCTAATTTCAAGCATTACAAATATTCCACCAATGCAGCTAACTGCTAGCAGTAAGGAGAATTTAAATAACTTAGATTCAAACCTTAAATCGGTGATTTTCGGTCAAGATAAGGCAATCGATTCAGTTGTTAGCGCTATTAAAACTGCTAAAGCAGGTATTGGTAGCGATGATAAACCAATATGTTCGTTCTTGTTTACAGGCCCAACTGGTGTTGGAAAGACTGAATTAACAAAGCAGCTTGCCTTTTTTATGGGCATTGAGTTTGTAAGGATTGATATGTCCGAGTATATGGAGCGCCATACTGTATCGAAACTCATAGGCTCACCTCCAGGTTATGTTGGTTACGAGCAAGGAGGGTTGTTAACGGAAGAAATCAATAAAAAGCCTTATTCTGTGCTGCTTTTAGATGAAATAGAGAAAGCTCATCCTGATGTGTTTAATATCTTGTTGCAGGTGTTAGATTACGGAACATTGACAGACAGCAACGGAAGAAATGTAAACTTCAAAAATACGATGATAGTCATGACGTCAAATACAGGAGCAATAGAGGCTGAGAGTGATTCTGTTGGTTTTATTGAACAGCAAAATGAAGATAAATTTGAAAAAGCTGTCTCTAAGGTTTTCACACCAGAATTCAGAAATAGATTAGATGGAATAGTTAATTTTAATAAACTTCAAACAACGGATCTAAATTCAGTAGTTGATAAGTTTTTAATAGAACTGCAAGCAAAATTAAATAAGAAAGGAATTGATTTTGAATACGATGATAGCGTAGTAAAAATGATACTTTCAAAGAATACCGATAATAAATTAGGTGCAAGACCAATTGCTAGAATTGTGGAAAAAGAAATTAAGAAGCCGGTAGCGAATTACCTCATACAAGATAAGGCAAAAAGAGGTGACACAATACAAGCAAAAATCACCACAAAAGGCCTTAAATTAACAGTTAAATCAAAAGTAACGTCTATTTAGATCTAAAAGTAATACGTCCTTTGCTTAAATCATAAGGAGAAAGCTCTACGGTAACTTTGTCACCATTAAGGATACGTATGTAGTTTTTGCGCATTTTACCTGATATATGTCCAGTAATGACATGATCATTTTCAAGTTTCACACGAAAAACAGTATTAGGAAGCACCTCAATAACAGTGCCTTGCATTTCGATAACATCTTTTGCCATAGGGACCTATTGTAATTAGAAAAAACTAAAAGTCACACCTATGTGCCAATCCTAGAAAGAGCAAAAAGTATAAATATTGTTTCTAGATGCAAGAAGGTAAAATATTATGTTAAATAATTTACTGATCATTAAACACCTGAATCTCTATATATATTATAAATAGTGGGTTTGAACCTTATTGATATTCTATCAATTAACCTCTATATAATTTAACATAATATATATTATGCGAATATATATTTATAGAGATTATGCAAGTTGTTGAATAAAAATTATTTATAAGAAACCCCTGCCCTTGATAAAAAAATTCTTAAAATTGCTTCATGAGTTTTTTAGTGGGAAATTTGAATTTTGTATTTTTTTGATTTTTTTAATTTTTTTCTAGATTTGAAAAGATTTCCTATTTTTATCTCGTCTCTAATTAATTCTCTTTAACATTTCTTGAACTTGTACATTGTTTTTTGATTAATTTGCTTAGGATTGAAATTAAAGTCTCCTACGAGCTTTTTTAACATTTTCCCTATTTTTTTACCCTGCATTATGATTTTTTGTATTAATCTAGAAATTAAACTTTGGAACTCTTTTATGAAATTACATCCTTTACAACTTTTATCTTTATTTTTAACAATACCATTTCTTTTAATAGCAGATTTATCAAAACCCACTTCCTTCTCTAGCAATCTTTATAACAAAATTATTTTAGACGGAAACTATATTGATAATATTGACCATCCAGATACATTTTTAGACTTTAATTACGCCGAAAGAGTGGCTAATCCAGCACAGATATCAGCTGCTGTTCAAGCATATTCTGCTCAATCTGATCGTATTAAAGTTATTGAGTACGGGCGAACACATGAGAATAGGCCTTTGTACGCTGTTTTTATCTCCTCCCCTGCCAATATTAAGAGACTGGATGCAATTAAAACCGATATTGCCTTATTAGCAGATGCTAGGAAAATCAACGATTCTAAAGCTAATTCAATAATCAAAAACCTTCCTGCTGTGGCTTGGATGGCATATTCCATACATGGCAATGAGACATCAGGTGCTGACGCTGCATTGGGCGTAATTTACCATCTTATTGCTAGTGAGGATGAAGACGTTGTTAACATGCTTGAAAACATGGTTGTCATTGTTGACCCCATGATGAATCCAGATGGTAGAGACAGATTTGCTAAATCTCTTGAGCAATACCGTGGTACTGCACCTAATTATGATGATCAGTCATTGTTGCACTCAGGAGACTGGCCATCAGGCAGAACTAATCATTATTTTTTTGATTTAAATAGAGATTGGTTCTATCAAACCCAGCCTGAAACCCAAGGAAGAGTTCCACTTATTAACGCATGGAGGCCTCAAATCCTTGTAGATGGCCATGAAATGGGCGCTCAAGATACCTTCATGACAGGACCACCAAGAGAGCCAATAAATACCAATGTAGATAAGGATATTATTAAATGGGGGCATGTTTTTGCTGATGAGCAAGCAAAAGTATTTGATCAGAATAATTGGCGTTTTTACACGGGTGAATGGCATGAAGATCTGTACCCTGGTTATTCATTCTATGTTCAATTTAGAGGTAGTCTAGGCATCCTGTATGAGCAGTCTAGAATGGCTGAAGATGGTGTCCGCAGACAAGAAGGAACCATTCAATCTTATAAAGAATCTGTTCATCATCAATTTGCTAGCACAATCTCAAACTTAAAGTCCTTGGAAAAATACTCAAAACAAATGTACCAAGATTACTGGGATGGTAGAAAATACAATGTCTCTCGGGATGGGGAATATGCTAATCAAACGTTTGTGGTGCTTGCGACTGAGAATCGAGGAAGAATCAATACTCTAGCAAAAAAACTTGCTTCTCAAGACATTGAAATTTATGTGAATACAAAACCACTTAGAGTAGGCTCTACTCTGAAACAAAATGGGGAAACTACGGATAATTACCTGATACCAGCTGGTAGTTTAGTCATTCCAAACCTTCAGCCTGAAGCCCCTTTAATATCAGCTATTTTAGAATTCGATGCTGAAATTATTGAGCCAGTTTTAAAAGAAGAAAGAAGAAAAACTCTAAAAAATGGTTCTTCAATAATGTACGATACAACTGCTTTCAACCTCACCATGATGTATGGTCTTGAAGCAGTCACAGTCAACCAAAACTTACAAAGAGATCTTGAGCCTTGGAGTATCGACCAAAAAGCAGTTGAAATTAATAAAGATGCCTTAATTTGGGTGGCAAATGGTGTTGACGACAGATCGGTGCCTTTCGCTGCTCGGCTAATGGAATTAGGTGTTGAAGTAAGGATAATCGATAAAGAATCTAACCTCTCTGGTCAAGAGTTTCCAAGAGGAAGCGTAGCTGTCATAGCTATGGATAATCCAAACTTTCAAAATCTATCAAGCACTGTGCAAAAAGTTGCTGCCGAACTGAATCTTGATGTTGCTTCAGTGGCTTCAGGTTTTGGTGCCGAGGAGCTGCCTGACTGGGGTGGAAGACATTTCCGACTTTTAGAAAGACCTCAAGTTGCCATCCTTAGTTACGATGATTTTAGCTCCTATGATGTCGGTGTTAGCTGGTGGTCAATGGATCATTATCTAGGTATACGCCACAGTCAAATTAATGGTTCAGCGCTTAATTACACAGATTTAAGACGCTACAACACCATAATTATGCCAAGTGGTAGAGGGTTTTCCAGTTCTCAACTCAGTGCTTTAAGAGATTGGGTTAGACAAGGAGGTACTTTAATCGCCAATAATTCAAGTTCCAGAAGCTTAGCCTCTGATAATGGGATTGGCTCCGTTAAACAGTTAGCTAGCACCTTTGAAAATAGCTCTGACTACAATATTAACCTCCAAAGGGAGTTTGAAGCCTTAAATGTTGTGATTGATGTTGAGAAAACAAACGACAACAAAGTTGATTTTGATCTAGCTTACCCATGGGAAAACAATAAATCTCAGTACAGTAAACAGGAATTGGAAAAGCGTGATGCATGGCAGTCTCGATTTATGCCATCAGGAGCAATCGTTGCCGGCAGAGCTGATAACGAACACTGGCTTACATTTGGCACGACTAGCACCCTGCCCTTGCTCTACAGCAACTACCCTATACTGATGACAAATAGGTCCTCAGAGGCTGTAGTGCGCATTGGAGAGCTGGTCGATGATCCTGAAGCTGAGGAGTATCGCTCAATCAATTGGTCCGACTTGCCTCCGGGGAAAAATTTAAATGTCAGAATGAGTGGTCTTGTCTGGCCTGAAGCATCCCAAAGAATTGCTAACTCAGCATATTTAACTCGCGAAAGAGTTGGACGAGGTCAAGTGATACTGTTTTCTGGAGAACCTAACTTCAGGGGCGCTGCTCAAGGAACGAATAGGTTGTGGCTTAACGCTGTGGTCTATGGAGCAGGCTTAGGAGCTTCAAACAAAATAGATCTTTAATTGAATAAAAATGGGTGGTTGATTCTGACCACCCAATTAATTTAAGAATTTTATTATTTCTTTGGCAGCATCTCGGCCATGCGCTATTGCATGCACTGCCAGACTGGATCCTATAACCATATCTCCACCTGCAAAGTACTTAGGATTTG
This sequence comes from Gammaproteobacteria bacterium, assembly GCA_038147295.1. Lineage (GTDB taxonomy): Bacteria > Pseudomonadota > Gammaproteobacteria > Magnimaribacterales > TMED112 > TMED112. Next base: position 632,756 of record JAYQTH010000002.1, on the reverse strand, counting down.
AAGTTTGATATCTAAATTCATTGCCTTCTAGCTTAATTAAGCCTGTGCTTGTTGTGCTTACATTCTTCTCAAGAATAAAATCCGGTAGATCTGCTTGGTAACCAAAGGCAATGACGAGCTTATCTACTTCTATATCTTGATTGGATCCTGGGATGACTTCTGGTCGCTGCCTCCCACTCTCGTCGGGCTCTCCTAGCTTGGTTTCACATACCTTCAAGCTGGTAACCGAACCATTGCCACCTACTTCTAGAGGTTGTGTGTTGAAAAGAAATTTAACGCCCTCCTCCATCGCATGTTTGATTTCTTTAGTAGATCCCGGCATATTTTCTTGATCTCTACGATAGATGCAGGTAACGCTCTTTGCTTGTTGACGCAATGCTGTCCGAACGCAGTCCATAGCCGTATCTCCACCACCCAGCACAGCTACCCTTTGATTAGCAAAATCAATTTTTTCTGCATCTTCTGGGTCCATCAAATACTCGGTATTTTTTATTAAGTAAGGTAGTGCTTCAACAACGCCATTTTTATGAATGCCTTCGATATCACCCTTAATGGACTCATAGGTGCCCAATCCTAAAAACACAGCATCACTGTTGTTCTCAATCTGAGCAAGTTTCTTTGTATCAACTTCGGTATTTAAAACGAACTTTACTCCCAACTCTTCAAGTAATTGCCTTCGCTTGAGAACAATCTTTTTTTCCAATTTAAATTCTGGAATTCCATAAGTTAGCAGTCCCCCAATCTGTTTGTGCTTGTCATAAACAGTGCAAGCTATTCCTCGTCGAATAAGGCTTTCCGCGCACGCTAATCCAGCTGGCCCAGCACCAATTATTGAAACATGGTGTTTGGTATTTTTAGACGCATACTTTTTTGGTTTCCAGCCTTTGCTTAGAGCGGTATCGGTGATGTACTTTTCTAGCTGTCCAATAGTCACTGCTTCATAGCCGGTGTTAAGGGTGCATGCACCTTCACATAGTTTGTCTTGTGGACATATGCGTCCACATATTTCTGGAAAGGCATTGGTTTCGTGACATAAATCTGCAGCTTCCTCTATTGATGATTGTTCAAGCAGTTTTAACCATTCCGGTATTTTATTGTGTAGTGGACACTTCCACTGACAGTAAGGATTACCACAATCAAGACATCTGCTGGATTGTGAAACTGCATTTTCCATTGTTTGGTCTTCATAAATTTCTCTAAAATCAACTTTTCTAACCTCAACCGATTTAAGTTTTGGCTCTTGTCTTTCTAAATTCAAAAATTCAAAATTTTTCTCAGACATTAAGCTGCTTCCTCTCTAGTATTTTTTATGATTCTGGCTAAATTTTCTGCATTTGGAGTAACGATCCAAAATTTGCTTTGATATTTATCAAAGTCAGCCAGAATTTTTTGTGCAACTTCACTGCCAGTCTCTTTAAGATGACAATAAATTCTATCTTTAAGATAAGATTTATGGGCTTCCATCTCTTGATTAGTGATGCGATTAAAGGTTACAGATTCTTTGTTGCATTTATCAACAAAACTTCTGTCTTCATCAAGAACATATGCAAAACCACCTGTCATCCCAGCTCCAAAATTATGCCCTACATTGCCCAACACAATAACTTCTCCACCAGTCATATATTCGCAGCAATGATCTCCTGCACCCTCAACTACAGCTTTGCAGCCAGAATTTCGTACTGCAAATCGTTCACCAGCAATTCCGTTGCCATAGAACTCACCTCCAGTCGCACCAAATAAGCAAGTGTTACCCATAACTACAGAACGGTCCTCTTGCATACCTCTGGGTCGTATAAGAGTGATTTTTCCACCATTCATGCCTTTGCCAACGTAATCATTTGCAAAACCCTTGAGCTTCATCTCAACGCCTTTGGAGTTCCAGCACCCGAACGATTGCCCTGCTATGCCTGAAAAATTTAAAATCAGCGTTTCTGGAAAGCCCTCAACTCCGTATTTTCTAGCAATATCACCAGATAATCTGCCACCAATAGATCTATGAGTATTGCTAATCTTGAATGTGAAAGAGCCACCCTTCCCTTTTTTGATGTGTTGAGTGGTTTTTTGTTGAATTAGTTTTGATAAGGAATGGTCGTTGAGAGATAGGTTTAATTTGTTTGTTTCTGTACAGTACTGTTTCTTGTTGGGCCTGAATCTTTCTTTTAAGGTGGCAAGTCCAAGTTTTTCTGCCTTTGACTTTGTTTCTGGTTTCAAATGCAATAAATTTGTCTTTCCAATAATCTCATCAAGAGACTTATAGCCTAGCTGAGCGAGATATTCACGGACTTCTTGTGCCACAAATAAAAAGTAATTCCGCACCTTCTCAACTTCTCCATCAAATTGTTTATCAATGATTTTGATGTGTTGAGTAGCTACTCCAGTCGCACAGTTATTGAGATGGCAGATTCTTAGGTATTTACAGCCCATAGCAATCATTGGTGCTGTGCCAAAACCAAAAGAATCAGCTCCAAAGATTGCCGCTTTGATAACATCTAAACCTACTTTCAAGCCTCCATCTGTTTGCAGTTTTACCATGGATCTTAAATTGCTTTCCAGTAATATATTTTGCACTTCATGCATACCAATTTCCCAAGGGGATCCAGCGTGCCTTATCGATGATATTGGGCTTGCTCCTGTCCCGCCGTCGTGACCAGAAATAGTTATAAAATCTGCATTGGCCTTTACAACTCCTGCAGCAACAATCCCAACACCAGGCTCTGATACTAGCTTTACAGACACCATTGCCTGATCGTTAATCTGTTTTAAATCATGTATAAGTTGGGCCAGGTCCTCAATGGAATAAATATCGTGGTGAGGTGGTGGCGATATAAGTGTTACTCCCGGTTTTGAGTATCGAAGTTTAGCAATATAAGGGTCAACTTTTGTACCAGGCAACTGACCACCTTCTCCTGGTTTTGCACCTTGAGCAATTTTTATTTGTAAAACTTCTGCATTTACAAGATAACTTGGGGTAACTCCAAACCTGCCTGATGCTATTTGTTTTATCTTAGAGGATAACTGTGTATTGTATCTTGCTGGATCCTCCCCACCCTCTCCTGAATTGGATCTACAACCAAGACTATTCATTGCTGCTGCCAATGTTTCGTGGGCCTTAGGCGACAAGGAACCCAAACTCATTCCTGCAGAATCAAACCTTTGAAGAATTGATTCGATCGACTCAACCTCAGAAATAGCAATTGGGTCTTTGTTTGACTTAACATTAAAAAAATCTCTCACAGCAAGTGGGGATCTATTTTCTACCAAACTAGAGAAATTTTTGAACCCACTAAAGGATCCAGACGATAGTGCATTTTGCAACTGCAATACTACATCCGGGTTAAATGCATGCTGCTCACCATTGGATGTGTATTTGTGTAATCCTGTAGCTACCGGACTTGTATCAAGGTCGGAGTCTAAAACAGCAAGCATTTTCTGATGAATATCGTTAAAGCAATCACCATCAATACTCGAATGCATTTCTGAAAAACATATCTTTCTCAGTTTTTTTGAAAAGCCAACCACATCGTACAGCCTTGAACCTCGGTAGCTGGATACATTGGATATACCCATTTTTGACATAATTTTAAGCAACCCTTTATTCAGTGCACGTCTGTAAGATACACATAGCTCTGTTTTGCTTAGATCGGTTTGAGTTTTTTTTGCATTTTTTAATACAGCTTGCAGGCCTAGCCATGGATGAACGCAAGTTGCTCCGAATGCTATTAGGCAAGAAATTTGATGATTATCTCGTGCAGAAGCGGAATTCACCACGATATTGCATGCAACTCTTAAATTTTGTCTGATAAGAGCACTGTGTAGGGCTGATGTAATTAAAAGTGCAGGAATGACAGGATTATTGCTCGATATTTGCCTTTCATCCAAAACAACTATTCCAGTACCATTTTTAACGTCAGATAGTATCTCCTCCAAAAGAAAGCTCATAGATTCTTCTAGCCCCATACTTCGCGAATACTCTAGAGGGTATTTCTTTAGCTTAAACTTTTTGCTTTTGAGTAAAAGATTGTATTTCTTATGGGAAAGAATTGGCGAATTTACTACTATTCTAGAAGCATGTTCTTTGGTCTCTTCAAAGATATTGCGTTCAGGACCAATGCATGTTTCCAGAGACATCGCTGATTTTTCGCGCAAAGAGTCGATAGGAGGATTGGTTACCTGAGCAAATTTTTGACGACAATAATCATAAATTGATCTTACCTTGCTACTGATAGGTGCTAAAGGTGTATCATCTCCCATAGATCCTGTAGGCTCATTACCCTCTTCAGCTGTATGAAAGATATTCAATGATTCTTCCCTTGTTAGTTGAAAGTTTTTTGAGGCTTCAGCGAAATATGCATCGGAAATTTCCTTCATTTGTGGCCCTGAATATTCATGTAGATTTGCTTCTAAATGTCTAGAGTGGTCTTTTAGCCACAATCTGTAGGGCATAGCTCTTGAAAGTTCTTTGTCTACTTCATCGTTTGTAAGAACTTTTTTCTGCGCTCGATCAAATAAAATTAACCCACCAGGCCCCAACCTATCGGTTTTTCTAACCTTAATATTTGACTCTAGGTTGGTGCCCACTTCAGAAGCAATACTCACACTACCATCGGAAAAGTGCTCTATTCTTGCTGGTCTCAACCCATTTCTATCTAGAAAACAACAGGTGTAATCTTTAGACTGAAAACAAATCAATGCTGGGCCATCCCAAGCTTCCATATGCATGGAATTAAATTCATGAAAAGCTTTTTCATCTGGATCCATTAAATCTGTATTTTGCCAAGATGGTGGAATCAACATTCTAGCTGCACGGGCAATTTTAATTTCTCCAACGCGAAATAAATCAAGAATATGATCCAAAGAAGATGAGTCTGAGCCACTTTGTCCGATAAGAGGTTGATAGTCTTTCATATCTCCTAATCTTGCAGAATTAAATGCTTTAGTCCTTGCTAGAGCCCAATTTCTGTTACCACTAATGGTATTAATTTCACCATTGTGAGCCAGCACTCTATAAGGTTGCGCAAGATGCCATTTAGGTGAGGTATTTGTAGAGAATCTAACATGAAAAACTGCAGATGCAGTTTTAAAACTGTTGTCTGTCAAATCAGAGTAAAAATTGGCAAAAACCTCAGGCTGCACAAGACCTTTGTAGACTATTGTTTCACTTGAAAAACTAACACAATAACTTTGTCTTTCTGCATCGAGATGCGTATCACAATATTTCTTTGCTTTAAAGAGAGCAGCTTCAAGCTCAACTTTTTGATTTTTACTTTTAACAAATAGCTGCAAAATATTTGGCATGGAATTGGCTGCTTCTTTGCCAAGAATTTTTGAGTCTGTTTTAAGTATTCTTGTGCCCAGTATTTCAAGGGAATGCTGAGCACATATTTTTAGCATTTCTGACTCAAAGTCGTAATTTTTATTGACGAAAAAAACTCCAATTGCAAAATCAGAAGGTAGGATTTTATTTTGTTCATCCAACATCACCTTTTGAAAAAAATTCTTGTCTAGATCTAAAAGGAGCCCACAGCCATCTGGCGTTAAACCGTCATGAGAAACGGCTCCACGATGCTTCATGCTGATAAGAGATTTTAGAGCTCTTGTAATTATTGTGTGATCAGGTTGATTTGAAATATTAAAGATAGATCCAGTGCCGCAATTGTCTTTGTGATCTAAATGCTCATTCATTTTGTTGCTTTTTCGACTTTATGTAAATTTTTTATTGACATTTACATTCTACAACATTAATTTAGTTTATGTTAATTTATAAATAGTGTTTATAAAGAAGATATTTTTTATCCCCATACTCCATGGGTTAAAAGGAGCCCATATAACATGGGTTAAAAGTTAAACCATACTCCATGGTAAAAAAGGAGCAGCGTCTAATCGTTCATCCTCTTCGAGGACGGAAGTAAGCGAAAGCTGAAGGAACGCGGCTACTAAACTATGAAGGTTTAGCCCTTTTTCAATTCTTAACACACTTATTTTTAATAAGGAGATGTTTTTATGAAAAAAGGAATGATGGCTTTAGCCATATTTCTAACGTTGAATGTGTTTGCAGGTGTGTCCTCGAACTTTTCATTTTCATCAAATTACTTCTGGCGTGGGATGTCCCAAACAATGGATGCTCCCGCATACAGTGGTGGATTTGATTATAGCTCTGAAGGTGGCTTTTATGCTGGTACTTGGGGTTCTAATGTTGCTTTTGGTGGTGCAGGTCTAGAACTTGATACCTATCTCGGCTACGCGGGTGAAACCGATGGTGGTCTTGGATGGGATGTTGGTTACATCAATTATGCTTACCCTGAAGTAACAGATGCCGACTTTTCAGAAATCTACGTTGCATTGTCATATGCCGGTGTGGGTTTCTCGTACTACCTTGGCGATGAGTTTGGAGACTACTATGACATATCATATGGTTTTGGTGATTTCTCATTTTCTTATGGAGATTACGAAGACACAGGATCAAACTTTTTAGTAGGTTACGGATTTTCTTTAGGTGAGTATGACGCGTCTTTGGGTTATAGCTCATTTACGGCCGATGGTGCATCAGGGTTAGAAGATGAAGACGGGCTATTTTTTACTGTCGGAGCATCATTTTAAGGGGCTAATATGGAACTAGGATACGCTTTAAATACGTTATATATGCTGTTAACTGCTGCTTTAGTCATGTGGATGGCAGCGGGCTTTACCATGCTTGAAGCAGGTCTTGTCAGAAGAAAAAATACGGCTGAAATAGTTACAAAAAATATCGGCCTTTATTCAATAGCATGCTTTATGTATTTGCTATGTGGCTACATGGTGATGTACCCAGGTGATGTGCCTGCTGGAACAATCGTGCCAGCTTACGACTTTAGTTTTGGAAGCACTACTGCTGATACAGTCGTTGATGGTTATGGCTACTCAGAATCTGCTGATTTTTTCTTTCAAGTAGTTTTTGTTGCCACCGCTTGCTCAATTGTATCTGGTGCTGTTGCTGAGAGAATGAACCAATGGCCATTTTTTGCTTTGGTCGTCTTTATAGCAGCTTTCATCTACCCTGTACAAGGCTTCTGGAATTGGGGTGGCGGATTCTTAAAACAGGCTGGCTATTCAGATTTTGCTGGTTCAGGAACAGTCCATTTAATTGGAGCTGCATGTGCCTTAGCTGCAGCAATATTCATTGGCCCAAGACTTGGTAAATATGGCAAGGTATCAGGTAAGCGTTATGGACTCTTCCCTGTAGCAGAAACAAAGAAACTTTACGGTGCAAATATTCCTATTGCTGCATTGGGAACTTTTGTTCTGTGGTTGGGTTGGTTTGGTTTTAATGGAGGTTCACAGCTTGCAATACAAGACGTTGAAAACGCTAATGCTGTAGCTCAAGTATTCCTAAATACCAATATGGCTGCTGCAGGAGGTGTTATTTCATGTTTAGTGGTTGCCAGAGTGTTTTTCAAAAAAACCAACATCATTTATGCATTAAATGGTGCCATATCAGGACTAGTTTCAATAACAGCAGACCCATTATCTCCAAGTGGTTATGAAGCTACTTTAATTGGAGCAGTTGGCGGTCTAATTTGTTATGGTGCATTGGTTGCATTTGAACAATTCTTTAAGGTTGATGATCCTGTAGGCGCTATTTCCGCCCATGGAGCTGCTGGAATATTTGGTGTCATGGTTGTGCCATTTACTAATGCAGAAGCTACATTTGGTTCTCAACTGTATGGCGTTGTTTCAATTGTCCTTTGGGGGTTTGTATTGACCTATGCATTCCTATTTTTACTCAATCTGGTGGCTCCAGTTAGAGCTTCTGACGAAATTCAAAAGAAAGGGTTGGATGCTGAAGAAATAGGTATTGAAGCGTACCCAGAGTTTTAGTCATTGAGTTTGGAGAGAGAGTTTAGATTTAATCCTATAGCCCTTTGTATTTTAATTTAAGCGCTCTCTCTAATTCATTGTACTAGAAAATTACCATAAATTTTATAAGATGGTTCTATGTTAAATAGAACCATCTTTTTTTGCCTCATATCTTTCCTTGCATACAGCGAAAATAATTTTAAAGACTTATCGCTGGATGAATTTAAACAGTTGCTTGATAGCTCAAACAATAAAAGAGCCTTTTATAAAGAGTACCTAAGCTACCTGGAAGAAGCAGATGGTGATGTAAATGCTGTAATTGCCCTTTATTCTGATCAAGACCTTTATAAAAATTTTGTTTATAGCAGAAGAACAGAATGGCGAGGCGTGCCAATAATCATTAAAGATAATATAGATTCGGTTGGTCTTGCAAATACTGCAGGATCATTGGCAATGCTTGATAACTTCCCCAAAGATGACGCACACATAGTAAAACTACTAAAAGATTCCGGCTTTGTCTTGGCTGGTAAGGCAAACTTATCGGAATGGGCTAACTTCAGAGGTAATCCTTCAACTAGCGGGTGGTCAAGCTATGGAGGGCAAACTAATAATCCTTACGATTTAAGCTACAACCCATGCGGATCAAGTTCAGGTAGTGCAGCAGTTGTTGCTGAAGGCCTTGTTCCAGTTGCAATAGGCACAGAAACAAACGGTTCAATTAGCTGTCCTGCCTCAATTAATGGTGTTGTTGGAATTAAGCCTACAGTTGGTTTAGTAAGCAGAGATGGAATTATTCCTATCTCTGAAACGCAAGATACAGCCGGACCAATGGCGAGAAGTGTTAGTGATGCAGCTGCAGTTCTTCACGCCATATCTGGTGCAGACCCTAAAGACCCGGCAACAAAAAATATTCCAAAAGATTATGATTTCAAAGCCTTGCTAAGTATGAGCAAGCAATCGCTTCTTGGGAAAAGAGTTGGTCTCATCTTTCCGGAAGAAGTTTCTGAATATGAAAAAGTGTTACTAGAAAAATCTGAAGCAATCCTTACCAAATTAGGAGCAGAAGTGCTTAGAGTTAACTTTGATATTCAAAGCAACTATAAGTGGGATAATGAATACTATGTATTGCTTTATGAATTTAGAGAAGGAGTCAATAAATACCTAGAATCAAGTGCATCTAGCATGAATAGTTTGTCTGACTTAATCGCTTTTAATGAAGAGAATTCTGAAAGTGTCTTAAAACATTTTGGTCATGAAATCTTTCTTGATAGCGCTTCAGCAACAGATGAAGAGAAGTATGAAAAAGGCGTTGAGCTAATTGTATCAAGAGCTCAAAACCAAATTGACGGTCTATTACAAAGAAATAGCCTTGATGGCCTGGTAGGACTTACCAGAAATCCGGCATGGAAAACTGATCATGAAAATGGTGACTCTAGAGGCTTTAATGGGCTTTCCTGGGGTAATGGTGGCTTATCAGCTGTTGCAGGCTATCCGCACATAACTATACCTCTTGATTACGTAGAAGGCTTACCGGTTGGAGTATCATTTTTTGCCTCTGCTTGGGAGGAAGCAAAAATTATTAATTTTGCTTATGCATTTGAGCAGGAAAACTCTTTCTTTCCTAGACCTAATCGAGACAAGAATTAACTCTCAGCCGAATTACATCAAGACTTAGATTGTGGGCCGAGAGTAGTGATTTTTTTGCTTCTGTTAGAACGTTAAGCCTCTTTATTGCTTGCTTATGATCTGAGCCTATTCTGTGTTTGTTATTGAATATAAGGTAGTCAAGAAATAGCTTAAATTCAGATTTTTCAATTGAAGCTATATCTTTTGATTGCAAGACCTGATCAAATCTTTTAAGCAATAAGTGAAAATCATCCATCATCATAACATTTGGGTTTTGAGCCACAAAAGTCAGCATCTCATCATCAAATTTAATTTTATTTTCCTCAAAGTATTCTTTAATGCAGCTACTTTTAGGAGAAGGTATTTTTATCTGATCAAATCTACTTAAAATGGTGGCTGGGATTGATTTTAAGCTCTCAGTGGAGATCCAAATAAAAGTTGATGAATCTGAATCCTCAACTGCTTTTAACAAAGCATTGTAACCATCAATTCGGATATCTTGTCCGCCTTGAATATAAAGCATTTTGCCTAAAGTACTTTTTAAATTCAGAAATTCCTTTGGTTTTCTTATTTCCTCAATCGGGATATTTGATTTCCCTTCTTCTTTTTTTAAAAAAAAGAAATTTGGTAGCGCTAAGTCATCCAAGTTTTGAGTTTGTTTAATTTCTTTTTTGAATTTTTCGTCTAAGTGTTTAAGGACAAGAGTTGAAACAATTTTATGAATATCATCTCCAGTGCTGCCATAAAAAATTGTTTTAGGCTGAATTTTTGGTGGATTCGCTAAAAAATCTTTATTCCACTGATACATTTAATTTTTTTGCTACTGCCTCTTTAATTTCCACAAAAACATCTTCAATTGAATCTGTTCCTTCAATGGTAATAACCCTGTCACTATCCTTGGCACAAGCTTGATAGCCTGATCTAACTTTAGAAAAAAATTCAATAGATTCACTTTCCATTCTATCTGATTCACGATCTGAAATTCTTGCTTTTGATAATTCTGGTGAGATATCAATAAAAAAAGTTAGATCGGGGTTAGATATTTCTAAGTCACTATGCAGTTGAGCAATAAAGTCTTTGGAGACACTCTTTCCATAAGCTTGGTAAGCTATAGTTGCATCTGCAAACCTGTCTGCAATCACAATTTTACCAGCTCTGAGTGCTGGTTTAATTACATTGGTATCCAGCTGTTTGCGTGATGAATAGAGCAATAAAACTTCCGTTAAAGGATCAAAATACTCATTAGTTTTTGTAAGGAAAATATCTCTTACTTTCTCCCCAATTTGTGTGCCACCAGGTTCACGTATGACAACAGGGTTCAAACCTTTTTGGTTTAAAAAATCCTTGAGTAATTCTATTTGAGTTGACTTACCGGAACCTTCGATTCCTTCAAAAGAGATAAACATCGATATATTATTTACTGTAAATATATTTTTTTACAGCTTTATTGTGATCTTCGTAGTTTTTTGAAAACACATGGGACCCATCCCCTTTTGCAACAAAAAAAAGATACTCACCAGGAACAGACAGTATTGCAGCTTCAATTGCAGATTTTGAAGGGTAGCATATAGGGCTTGGTGGAAGACCATCGATCCTATAAGTATTAAATTCATTTTGGTCTACGAGAACTTTTCTACCAATCTTTTCACCATAATCTTGGTAATACCCATAAGAAGATGTTGGGTCGGACTGCAACCTCATTCCTTTAACTAGCCTGAAAAGGAAGACAGACGCTATGGTTTCTTGTTCAGAGGTAAGCATGGCCTCCCTTTCAATCATTGATGCAAGCACCAAAGCTTCTTCAGGTGTTTTTAAGGGATTACTGGCAGGTTTCTGTTGCCATAAATCCTGCAAATATTGATTCAATGACTCTTGCGAGGATTGCAGAACTCTTTTTAAATCATCACTGTCAGAGAAAAAATAAGTATCAGGAAAAATTACTGCTTCCTTAGAAAAGAATGCTTTTATCTCTTCATCTAAAACTATATCTAAATTATTAATTTCAATAATATCCTTTAGCTTAAAAGCGGCTCTAGATGCAATGGTCCCTTCTATTACTGTGAATCTGAACCTTTCAATATCTCCTTCAGAGAATCGATCGATTAGTTTTTTTAGTCTTGTTTCAGGATAAATATTATATCGGCCAGCTTTCACAATAGGTGTGCCATGAATTTTGTAGACCAACTTTGTCCAAAATAGATCCGATGTACCGAACTCTACACTTATTCTTTCAATAACAGAATTGAAGGTCTCCCCTTTTTTGATAACAAAAGAGGCATTTTCTTCTATGAGAGGTATTTTTTGATTTACCGAATAACTAAGCTTTGCTATGAAAAGCAAAACTCCAATTACAACTGTTACAACAAGTGTTTTCTTAGCTATTGCCTTCGATCCACTCAACTGCACTTTGAATTGTGGTGATTTTTTCGGCTTCGTCATCAGGAATTTCTAACTCAAATTCTTCTTCGAAAGCCATAACTAGCTCTACCGTATCCAGTGAATCTGCTCCTAGATCTTCTACGAATGAGGACTCAGGGTTAACGTCATCTTTGTTTACAGAAAGTTGATCACAGACAATGTCTACAACCTTGTTTAGAACTTCGCTCATAATTTCTCCAAAAATAAGTTTTTGTAAAGGCGTACTTTACTTCATAAATAGTCCGCCATCAACTACTAATGTTTGACCCGTAATGTAATTAGCATTCTCCGATGCTAAAAATAAAGCAACAGAAGCAATATCACTGACTTGACCTGCTCTTCCTAAAGGAATTTTTTCTATCAAATCTTCGTCAATAAGTCCCTTGGTCATGTCAGTTTCAATAAAACCAGGAGAAATAGAATTAACTGTTATATTTCTAGCGCCCAATTCTTTAGCAAGCGATCTTGTGAAACCATCCATCCCTGCTTTAGAGGCAGAATAGTTTGTTTGACCTGGATTGCCCATAATTCCAGAAATAGAGCTTATATTTATGATTCTGCCCCACTTAGCTTTTAACATTAACTTTGCAACGAGCTTGGTGACTCTAAAAGTACCGGTGAGGTTTGTGTTTAGAACATCTGTCCATTCCTCATCAGACATTCGCAGAAATAAATTATCCTTTGTAATGCCTGCATTATTGATTAACACGCAGGGCTTAAAATCATCAACAACAGACTTAAACTGCTCTAAAGAAACTGGGTTAGAGATATCCAGGCTTTCATAAATCAGATTCTTGTCCTTTGAGGTCATTTGTGATGCATCTCGACAAGTGGCCAAAACCTCATAACCATCAGAGAGAAATGCATCGCACAGCCCTTGTCCTATTCCTCTGCTACCGCCAGTGATTAAAACTCTATTTTTGTCCATATTCTGAAATTTTCTCTTTAAATGTATCAATATTATCTAGGGCTGAAAAGGAGCCAGCCAGCCTATTTTGTTTCGCTAAGCTGCATAAAACTTTACCAGGACCCATTTCAAGATGCTCATTCAAAGAATATTTTTTTAATTTTTTCATCGATTCCACCCATTGAACAGGATTAGAAATTTGTTCAGCCAGCCTGTGTCTAACTTCTGTCCCTGAAATAGAAACTTTGGAATCGTAATTTTGAATTGTTGAAAATTTTGGTTCATCTATATTTATGTCGTCCAAAACTAATTTTAGTTTTGACGAGGCTATATCCATTAAGGATGAATGTGAAGGAACAGAGACAGACAAGTCTATGATTCTTTTTGCTCCCTCAGTCTTAAGCAGCTCTTTTACTGCTTCAACCTCATCTGCATTACCAGCAATGACGGTCTGTTGTGGTGCATTTAGATTTACTGCTTCAAGAAAATTTGCTCTTCTGTTTTTTAAGATATCCACTATCTTGCTTCCCTCTATGCCTAAAACAGCCGACATTTTTGTCTTCATTTCGCCTTTACTTTCAATCATAAAACTTGCTCGGTATTTTATAAGCTTAAGTGCATCGGATAACGAGAAAGCACCTGCACATAATAATGAAGATACCTCTCCCAAACTGTGTCCAGCACTTACCTTGGGATTTGGGCAACCGTGTTTATCCCAAACCTTATAAAGCGCATAACTCATAAGCAATAAGATTGGTTGGGTATAGTAAGTATCAGATAATCTTGGGTCGTCCTTAAAGATAATGTCCTTTAGGTCCTCTTTATAAAACTCTTCGCCTTGTCCTAATATTTCTGAAAATTCAGGGAATTCTTCAAAATGATCCTTGAACATGCCATTGTATTGAGACCCTTGACCAGGGAAAAGAAATGAAAAACTCATAGGAATTACTGCTGAATCTCTTCTTCAGGCTCTTTTTCTTTCTTCTTAAGGTCTTTTATTAACCTTCCTTTGTAGAACCCATCTGATGACATGTTGTGTCTTAAGTGCTTTTCACCACTTACTTGATCTGTAGAAAGAGAGTTTGAAGATAAGGCATCATGAGATCTTCTCATGCCAACTCTACTTCTTGTCTTTTTGCTTTTTTGTACTGCCATAAAGATTTGAATTCTATATTTTTTAATTTGGAATTGGAAGGAATTTAATAAATAATATCTGAATGATAATTACTACGTCTGAGAAGATAGAAGATAAAAAAATAATAAAAACCATTGGTTACGTAAAAGGCAGTTCTGCAAGAGCAAGAAATGCGGCAGCTGATGTTTTTGCTTCCTTAAAAAATATCATTGGAGGTGAAGTTGAAGAATATTCTAGACTGCTTCAGCAAACGAGAGATCAGGCCGTGGAACGCATGAAACAGGATGCAATGGCAAAAGGGGCCAATGCAATAGTTGTCTTTCGTCTTCAATCAAGCACTATAGCTCAAGGAGCATCGGAAGTTGTCGCTTACGGAACTGGTGTGGTTGTAGAAGATTAGTAAGTATCTTTAGGGTTTTCTTCTAAAGGGTTTTCTCCAAACCTATTTGGACCGTAAGAGCCCTTTCTTAAAAACACTAGTATATACACAATACCTACTAGATTAACTGCTCCACCAAGCCTTTGAGCAAGCTCAGCTAATGGGTCAAAACTAATTACTAATGCAACGGCACTAGTTAGAAAATATGGGATTGCCCAATAAAATGAATAATCCAAATCTTGAAGTCTTCTGACAGTAACTGAAAGAGATGGAAGGAAAAGCAAAAGACTTACAAAAATACTTATCCATTTGATGTACTCAAACTGAGGGCTTTTAAGTAAATACTCTGCGGCCTGTTCTTCACTTAAAGTTGCAAGGTATTCAACATCCAATCCAGCAACAGAGACAATGCCTCCTATAATTGATATTAAAATAGTAAGACCAACACTAAAAAGCAAAAAATAAAACCATTCTGCACGGCATGCCCTGCCTTTAAATGTCTTATAGTTTTTGATCAGGGCGGAGTCTAAAGCTTGTCCGAAATTCATTTCAACATATTACCATCAAAAAAAAATCAAAATAACTAGATTTAAATAAATACATGAAAATTGATTGATTTACCGCTAAGAATGAAACTTGGCGACACATTACCAGTTTGCTTAAACTGTTTTTGCCTTTTAATTACCATTCTATTGAATTTCGACCCAATAAGAACATCTGAAACATCGGTGAAGTCATCTAAGTAATCTGAAATTAAACTCATAACACCTGATCTACCAGCAGTCCCCCTATCCTTAAACATTGGGTCGATGTATACAACATCGTAATCGAACAATTTGTCTACAAAAGATGCAGAATCATCGTTAATAATTGTGATTCTCTTTTTTGCTTCTTGAAAATAAGAAGTTTGTGGCAAGCTTTCTAAAGCAAGCTCAAATAATATGCACAAACCTTTATTTTTCTCGACAAAGGTTACATATTGTCCCAAAAGAGCAAGGATGAATGCATCATGACCCAATCCTGCAGTGCAGTCCAAAATCTTTTGTGAACTTTCACCACCATAACCGATGGCTTTTTTTAAAAGTGATTCGCGTTGGAAATTTTTAATTCTGTTACTGAAAGAGCCAGACCTAAAGGAGTTTATGATCTCTTTATCTTTAAACTTAATAAATGGATTTTCACTGATATACAAATAAGGCTGTTTTGCAGCGAGAGAGCTCAACTTCAAAGAGTACTTTTCTGCAAGAGTTAGTGCTTTATCTTTAAAGTTCTCCTGATAACAGATAAAGCTTATATCAGCCACAAAAGCAATACTCCCAAAACAACCCTGTAAATTATAAATGGCAGATAGCCAACTCGTTTAACGAATGAAATAAACCATTTTATACAGAAATAAGATACTATAAATGTCGTTAAAAATGGTATAAATGCATCTAAAATATAACTATCTTCGTTTAAAATACTATTTTTTGATATGATGAAAACAAGGGCACCCATTATTGTGGGAATGGAAAGTAAAATTGAAAATTTAGCTGCATCCTCTCTTCTAAAACCAAAAAATAACGCTCCTGTAATAGCTGTTCCAGACCTTGATGCTCCTGAAATAGCGCTAAAAATTTGCCAAATACCAATACCTACTGCGTGTAGGATAGTCATATCTTTATTAGATTTTGTATTATTGCCAACAATGGTGCTTAAATACAAAAGTGCAGCAAAAATCAAGTTAGATATAGCAATTGTTTGAATTGACCATCTGTAGCTGCCAAGTTCATCAATAAACAATGTTGCTAATACAAGGGGAACAGTAGCTATCACAACTAAAAGGAATAACTTTGAGGTGTAAAACTTAATATTTGTGAGTTCTTTCCAAAAATAAATTATTACAGCAAAAAGACTGCCAAAATGAACTGCAATATCAAAGAAAAGACCCTGATCTGGCCACCCTAATAATTTGCTAGGCAAGAGTAAATGTGCAGAACTTGATATTGGCAAAAACTCTGTAAGAGCTTGAATTATTGACAAAATTAAAATTTGGATTAATGACAAATCTTCCATCACAATTTCTTATAAGCTAATTCTTTAATATAGTTGGGGTAATTATCTCCACTTGCTAAATTTTGTCTCTCAATAACCTCAAGAACATTTTTTACAACTACATTTTTGGGGATAACTAGATCAACCAAATCCTTATTGTGTTCAAAGCCGACAAGCTTTTTCCCCAACACTTGTATCTCCTTAATATCATTGGTGTGTTTGTCTTGTCCATTTATTCTAAAGAAAAAATCTTTATTATTGTTTGCAAAGAAAGGTACGGCATCAGGGCACTCAATGTTCATTGCCTCTAGATTTGATACTGCGTAAAAAGGAGTATTGTTGATGTACTCTAGAGTGCTGAAAAAGGTATATGCTAGTCTAGCGCCTGTATATGAACCAGGGCCTGCTGCATAAATGTTTGCATCAATTTCTTTTAGGTCAAAATTTGGAATTTTGTTATAAATTTCGTCAATTTTTTTGTTCCAATCGTTCCTTTGGGATCTATTGTTCTCTGAGAACTCAAGTGAATATTCTTTTCCAAAGAATCTAACTGCAATGTAATGAATTTCATTTGTGAGGTCTAATGCTAGAAGGTTCAATTTATGATCTTGAGTATTTTTTCTGTAACTGCTTTTACAGGCTCTGATGCGTCAATCTCATAAAATTGTATATCCTTATTTTTATAGAAATCTAACATTGGTTCTGTCTCATTAAAATATACCTCTAACCTCTTTTTAATGACATCAGGCTTGTCGTCAGATCTTTGAACCAAATCCTCTCCGGTTAGATCATCTTTCCCATCAACTTTAGGTGGGTTAAAAGTAGTATGGTAAGAACGTCCTGATGCCAAGTGTATTCTTCTTCCAGACATGCGCTCAATAATTTGTTCTTCAAGAATCTTTAAGTAAATTACTAAATCTATACTGACACCGGCCTGGTCCAATGACTTTGCCTGTTCAATATTCCTTGGGAAGCCATCAAGAATAAAGCCATTATTGCAATCATCTTTGGATATTCTTTCCACTAACATTTCAATAATTATTTCATCTGGGACAAGTTGCCCAGAGTTTAAATATATTTGGACTTTTTGGGCAAGATCAGATTCGGATTTACTAACCTCTCTAAGAATCGCGCCGGTTGAAACGTTCGCGATAGCAAGCTCCTCCTCAATTATTTGAGCTTGTGTGCCCTTTCCAGCACCTGGCATTCCTAATAGTATTATTCTCATTCCTCAAGAACTATAAAAGACAAAGTATATCCAGCGACATTAGATATTGATAGATGAATAGAATAATTAATTGGTTTTTCAATATTAAGAGAGGGTTTACCCTCATTGTTTTTAAGATAGGTCATTTGGTTTGGGTAAATGCCTCTAAAGCCAGTGCCTAATGCCTTTACAAAAGCTTCCTTAGCTGCAAAGGAAGAACAAATAAAATTTAACTTACTCTCACTACTGTATTTCTCGATATGGAAAATTTCATTTTTTGATAAGATTTTGTTTAGAAACTTCTGGCCATATTTTGATAGTAAAGCTGCAACTCTTGATTGTTCAACTAAATCAGTGCCTATTCCTTTGATCATCTAAAAAAACTTCTGCTATTAATATTCAATTCTTCAAAATAAAAGTCTAAAGTTTGTTTAATTATTTGTTTCGCTAATTCCAAATTTTCTTTACTGAATTTTTTTTCTCTAATTTCAATTAATTGTTCTCCGCCATACCCACTATCTGAAATAGTAAAGCCCATTTGAGGGGCATAAGTATAAAATGAATTAGCATCCAATGGATCTCCACTTCTATAGTCCGATTGAAAATTTATTTCGTACCCCAAAACTTTCATCATATTGAACTCAAAATTGCGTAAGACCTTATTTGTATCACTATCATCATATAATTGAAGTATGCATTGCTCATAAAGATTAAATAATTCTATTGGATCTTCATTTGACTTTACCATGCAATTAATAAGCTCATTTACATAAAAGGCCGAATATAAGTTTTTTCTAGTGCAAAATTCCTTGAATGGCTCAATGCATTCGCTGCTTTTAAGTGTTTTCAAGGATGTTCTGCCGCTGTAGTCAATAGCAATCTTCTGGAATGGTTCAAGTGTTCCTGAAAATTTGGATTTTGGCCTTTTTGCTCCTTTGGCAATTGCGCTTACCTTTCCGTCATTTTTAGTAAAGAAGGTTACCAATATGCTTGTTTCTTTATAGGCTTTAGCATGTATAACATAAGCCTCTTGTAGGTTGGTAATCATTAGTTCTTTATGCCCAGGCTCTCAAGTGTGATGGGGTTATCCAGCCAGTTTTTCTTAACTTTACACCATAAGTTTAGGTTTACTTTTCTACCCAAATGGTTTTCTAATTCTTTTCTTGCATTGGTACCAATTTGTTTAATCTTTGACCCCTCTGCTCCAATGACTATCTTTTTCTGACTTTGTTTTGCTACATAAATTAATGCATTAATTTCAAAGTGCGATTTTAAGTCACTTACATTTTCAAGGAAGATGGCAGTTTCATAGGGCAGCTCATCACCAAGAAACCGAATAACCTTTTCTCTAATTAATTCACTGATTTCAAAATTAATGCTCTGAAAATCAAACCCCTCCGGTGGATAAAATAGATCATTTTCAGGTAATGCTTTCTCAAGCTCATCTAGTACAATGTCGAATCCTAATTCTTTTTCTGAAGAAATTGGAATGATAGATTCAAAAAGATTTTTTTCTTCGAGATTTTTAACAAATTCAAATAAAGCGGATTTGTCGGCAACTAAATCAATTTTGTTTATTAATAAAATCTTTTTTGCAGTAGAGTTTTTTATTAAATTCAGGGCGTCTTGATCTACTTGATCAAATTTTGTTCCAGATACCATATACAAAATCACATCAATATCATTAATAGCTTCCAGAGGTTTTTTTCTTAGCACTTTATTGAGGGCTTTTTCAGTTCTTAGGTGAATTCCAGGAGTATCAATGAATATTGCTTGAAGACTTTTGGTAGTTTTTACAGCATAAATATTTGATCTAGTTGTTTGTGATTTTTTTGAAGTAATTGAGACTTTCTTGCCTATGAATGCATTTAAAAATGTAGATTTGCCGACATTGGTTTTACCAATAATTGTCACAAAACCACATTTCATCATTAAAGCTTACTCAACCTTGCCCACTCTGGAAAAATTAGGGAAATTGCCTTGAGGCCAAGACATCCAGATAAAGTCTGCTCTGCCCCATATGACATCTTCAGTGATATATCCCCATTCACGACTATCGCTTGAATTATCCCTATTGTCCCCCGAAACAAAAAAACTGCCTTCAGGTATCTCCCAAGATCCGTTTACTGCAAGTCTAGAGGGTATTTTTCTTATGACGTAGCTAAGGTTGTTATTTTGTTCATAAAAAAGATTGCCGCCTGAAATATCCTCAGAAAAGAAACTTGCCTCAAGCTCATTGCCATTAACAAAGTACTTTTTATTTGCATAAGTAACTTTGTCGCCACCTTTTGCAATCACTCTTTTTACAAATGGTGTTGTTGGTTTATGCGGTGGGAAGAAAACCACAACTTCTCCAATTTCTGGTGATCGGGATAAAATTTTTGCTCTGCCTGTAAATGGGATTTCCAAACCATAAGCATTTCTATTTACTAAAACAAAATCACCAATCTCAAGGTTCGGTTTCATTGAGCTAGATGGTATCTGCCATGGCTCATAAATATAACCGCGTATGACAAATACAAACAATATTGATAAAAACCAACCTCTTGCTTCTTTTAAAACGTTTTTGTCTAGATTTAACGTGGATAAATAAACTACACCCGAAAAGACTGTATAAAACGCAAGTAAATCACCAATGTTCCATTGCTTTATCCAAAGAATTCCAATAGCAAGTAGAGCCAGCACAAGCCCAATAGATTGTAGGGCTCTGTGCTGTGTTGGATTATCCCCTGTTTGGTTTCGAACATAAATCCAATGAATTGAAATGAGACATATCCCTAGATTTAAAAGGCTAAACCAAAAGATATTTGCCAAGGGTGTAATCAGTGAAAAAAATACCTCTAACATAATTACTTTTTCTCGTTAGATAAAAAGCTTAAAAAAGCTTCTTGTGGTAGCGCAACTTTTCCTATCTGCTTCATTTTCTTCTTTCCTGCCTTTTGCTTTTCAAGCAGTTTCTTCTTTCTAGTAACATCTCCACCATATAGTTTTGCAGTAACATTTTTTCTAAAAGCTTTAACACTCTCCCTGGCAATAATTTTACTGCCTAACATTATTTGTATTGGAATCTCAAACATTTGTCTAGGAATAACGTCCTTTAATCTCTTAGCGATTTCTCTACCTCTTCTTTGAGCGTCGCCTCTATGCATGATGGCCGAAAGAGAATCTACAACAAGACCATTTATGGCAACATCAACTTTTACAAGATCTGAGTGCTGATATCGATCAAATACAAAATCAACTGATGCATATCCTTGGCTTTTTGATTTTAATGTGTCAAAGAAATCCATAACTATTTCTGAAAGTGGCATATCAAAAGTTAATGATACCTGTCCTCCCAAATATTGAAGATCCTTCTGGATTCCTCTTTTTGACATTGCTAATTCAATAACGTCTCCAACATACTTATCAGGACACAATACAGTTGATTTGATCATGGGTTCTCTTATTTCATTTATTTCATTGGTTGTCGGCAGCTGAGATGGTGAAGATATCATTATCTCCTCTCCGTTTGTTTTTAATATTTCATAGGCCACGCTTGGAGCTGTAGTGAT
The DNA here is from genome assembly GCA_038147295.1 of Gammaproteobacteria bacterium. GTDB lineage: Bacteria > Pseudomonadota > Gammaproteobacteria > Magnimaribacterales > TMED112 > TMED112. The sequence goes on along the minus strand of JAYQTH010000002.1, from coordinate 611,663 downwards.
GAGGCTTAATCCATACTCTCTTTCCAGTCTCTCTTTAATTACCTCCATATGAAGTGTTCCTAAAAAACCACACCTAAAACCACTACCAAGAATCTCTGAATTCTCAGGTTCAAATACAACAGACGAATCATTCAGACTGAGTTTTTGAAGTGCTTCTCTAAATGACTGATACTCATTTGAGTCAATCGGATAAAATGAAGCAAAAACTTGGGGCTGCACTTTTTCAAAACCATCAAGGGCATTTGTTTCCGGGAGCTTTGCAGAAATAATTGTATCGCCAACTGGAACTGATTTTAATTCTTTAACATTTGCAACCAAAAAACCTACTTGGCCTGAGCTAAGGCTATCTTTATCGTTCTTTTTTGGAGTAAATACACCTAGGGTATCGGCTGTGAAAGTTTGACCATTGGATTTAACAATAAATTTTTCTCCTCTTTTTATGCTGCCACTAAAAACTCTGATCAGTGAAATTACTCCAAGAAAATTGTCGTACCATGAATCAATTATCAACGCCTGCAATGGATCATCACTTTTATCCTTGGGTGGAGGAATTTCTCTAACAACCAAGTCTAAAAGTTCGGTTAAACCCGTGCCGTCTTTTGCACTAACGCAGATGGCATCAGATGCATCTATGCCTATAATTTCTTCTATCTCTTTCTTTACTCTATCGGGGTCTGCTTGTGGTAGATCAATCTTGTTTATAACAGGGATAACTTCCAGCCCTAAATCAATGGCCTTGTAGCAAGTTGAAAGAGTTTGTGCCTCTACCCCCTGAGAGCCGTCAACAACTAATAAAGCGCCTTCACAAGCAGCAAGAGAACGTGAAACCTCATAAGAAAAATCTACATGTCCTGGAGTATCAATTAGATTGAGGTTGTATTCTCCAGAATTATTTTTATATTGTAATGAGACCGATTGAGCCTTAATTGTGATACCTCTTTCTCGCTCAAGCTCAAGTGTATCTAGGACCTGAGATTTCATCTCTCTTTTACTCAACCCTCCACAATGCTCGATTATTCTATCGGATAAAGTTGATTTCCCATGATCGATATGGGCGATAATTGAAAAGTTTCTAGTATTACTCAATTTCTACAGGCTCAAATAAGTTGGCACCATTGCGGGTACCAATTATAAGAATTATGTCGCCTGTATCAAACGATTCAAGTGTTTTAACAAAACTATCTAAAGTTGTAATTTCAAAAGATTTATTTTTAAAGGTGATTTTGGTTATTACGTCACCTTCAAAAATTTGACCAAACGCTGGAGAATTGGAGAAAACTCTTAATACTCTTAAACCATATTCTGGATCATTTGGTGCTCTGTTGTTTGGGTCAACCTCTCTAAGATTCATGCCCAGCGGATAATCTGGATCTTTTGGTTCCTCTTTCGTTTCATTTACTTCTTGCACTACAGGTAGTTCACCAACAATAATATCAAGGTTTATGTACTTTCCTTCTCTGAAGATTTTAGCAACCACTTCGGTTTCTGGTCTTGTTCTTCCAATGTTGTGTTGCAAATCTTTAAAATAAATTATTTCCTTGCCACCAATTTCAACAATAACATCACCAGGCAGGATCCCACTTGACTCTGCAGCCTCGCCTTCAACGACAGACCTGACCAATGCACCATAAGGCTTATCCATACCAAGAGCTATGGCAAGATCACTAGAAACTTCACCACCTTGAACTCCAAGGTAGCCTCGAGATACTTTTCCACTTTCTTTAAGTTGTTCTATAACCTCCAAGGCAACATTTATTGGTATAGCAAATGCTAGGCCCTCATTTCCACCAGACCTTGAGTAAATCTGGGAATTTATACCTATAACCTCTCCATCCAGATTAAATAATGGGCCTCCTGAATTTCCTCTATTAACAGCAGCATCAGTTTGTAAGTAGGGCACATAGTCACCTATTCCTCTGCCTGATGTGATGCCACGCCCCTTAGCACTTATAATTCCAAAAGTAACACTAAAGTCATAGTTGTAAGGTGATCCAATCGCTATAACACCATCTCCCTGTTCTACTATGTCGGAGTTGCCAAGCTCAACTGGGATAAATTCATCGTCTGTAATTTTCAACAATGCAATATCACTTAATTCATCTGTACCAATTATTTCTGCTTTAAACTCTTTTCTATCGTAAAATTTGACTACTACTTCGTCGGCATCCTGCACTACATGGAAATTCGTTATTACATAACCGTCACTGGATATAACAAAGCCTGATCCTGTACTAACGGCCTCGCGCTGTTGAGGTCTTTGCTCTCTTTGATCTGGCATTGGAAAACCGAATTCTCTAAATAATTCCTCGGGAAAACCGCCATAAGATCTGCTCATTTGTGTTTCAATTCGTCTGGTTGATTCTATGTTTACTACTGAATTTCTTTGCTCTTTAACAAGCTCAGAAAAATCAAGGCTCTCCGAAAACAGTGCAGAAGAAAGCAATAGAAAGAAAGAAATTAGTTTTTTCATTGAGGTTTATTTAACTTCTATAGAGTTAAGGATTTTTTTACCAGATTCAATATCTATATCCCCAAAAACTGCAAGAGTATGAGCAACGCCGTTGTGGTTATGTGTTTCTTTAATAAGAATAAAATTTTCCTTTCTATATGAGCCATCAGGTAAAGAAAAAGATTCTGGACTAGTCACGAAAATAGAAAATTGTTTTCTTTTAGAGTTATTAATGAATTTACTTGATCTAGCAGAATCAGATTTAAAACCAGATGGCACCCAATTAGGAGCATAACCAACAGGAAGGATATTTGCGTCTGGAGTGTTTGAAAAGTGTCTGGATGCAAATTGTATTATTTCTTCATTTTGAATGTTTAGCAGAGTTTGCTTTGCTTCTGCTGAAGAAATAGCTTGAGCGATAACAGCAGCAGTTTCATTATTTTCGTAATTCTCTGAAACAATAGAATTCACTACTGTATAGCTCATAACGACACCTGCTGCAAAAACACCTACAGGAGCAACAAGCTTTTCAAAAAAAGCCTTAAGTAGAGAATTCAATGAAAGGTTACTTAATTTTTTTGTAAAGCTTAATGTTTTAATGTGAGAAGATGCATGGCTCAGTTCTACCATCTTAAGGTAACATTCCTTTAATTCTGAGTTTTTCCCCATATCCAAGACAAGCTCTCTGATGTCTTCTCTGCTCATTTCACCATCAATAAATGATGATAGTCTTTGTAAATCAAAATCTGTTATATTTTTCATAATTCGTTTTTTAGGTTCTCCATTAAAAATTGTCTTGCTCTAAAGATTCTTGACCTGACAGTGCCAATTGGTACATCGGTTATATTTGCAATTTCCTCATAATTCTTAGAGTCAATTTCACAAAGGATGTATGCTGTTCTTTGTTCTTCTGATATCTGATTGAGTAAGTCAATAATTTTATTTTCTAGGCGTCTATCCGTGAGATTTTGAACAACATTGTCATCTGATTTTAGAGTTAGCTCAAAATCTTCATCTATTTGATTCTCCCTTGATTTATTTATTTTTGTGATAGCTAAATTAAAGCCAATCCTATATAGCCAAGTATAGAAATTTGCTTCCCCCTTAAAAGTGCCAATCTTCTCCCATGCTCTCATAAAAGCCTGTTGCACAATATCTTCGGTTTCATGATAGTTTCTTAACACTTTGAATAAAGAATGATGCAATCTTGTTTGAAAAGTTTTAAACAAAATTTCAAAAGCTGATTCATCTCCAGATTGAGATAGCTCTACAAGTTCTGAGATATTTTGTCCTTTCATGTTACCTTTTGACCTCAAAAATTAAGTTAAGTTCATTCATTTTAAATATTTTTTTAAATCGTGAAACTCCTCATCAAATTTATCTTTTTGCTTGAAAAATAAATCAAACAGATATTGGTCATCTAAGCTTAGAAGGCATTCAAGTTGATTTAATTCGTTATCAGTAAATGCATTGATGGAATTAAGAAGCTTGCCTAAGATTTCAGAAGTTTCTTTCATTCCTCTTCTTGCTTTAAAATTAAGTTTTTTTATGAGCAGCAATTTAGACATAAGTTATTTTACTTTAAATAATTATTGTACCTTGGAAATTACAGGCAAGAGGTCTTTAGAATTTATCCAGGGTCAAGCATCAGGTGATATTTCAGAGAAAACACAGAACAAAGATGTGCTTTTCTGTGATGAGAAAGGTTTTGTTATTACTAATGCAACAGCAATAATCAGTGAAACTTTAGAACTTATTATCAAGGCTGATGTTGCAGAAATTCTAAAGAGGGAGCTTGAAAAATATGCGCAGTTCTATAAGTGTGAAATCGGAATCAAAGAAAAAATTATTTCAGGAATTTATGATGGCGTTGGTTTTACAAAAACCACTGCTATGCCAAGAGCTTCCAACAATAGTAATAAAAATTGGGATCTTCTTAAACTCTTACACTTCGATGTAGATATTAGTAATGCTATGTCTTTAAAAAATAGACCTAATGAATTTGGATACAATTTGGAAAAATATGTTTCATTCACCAAAGGGTGCTACAGAGGGCAGGAAATAATTGCAAGGCTAAAATACTTAGGGTCGAACAAAAATACCTTGGCTATCTTCAAAGATCTTACGGCAGATGAAAAGAATGAATTGCTAAAGATTGGCAAAGAGGTTTTTGAAATTGAGATAGACAATATACTTTATGGACAATATATCTTTAAGAACTTTGAACATCCCGATAAATTATTTAAATCTAAGCTAATTGCCAGTCAATCTGTTTAATGCCATGGCGGCCAAGATATGCATTTGCTTTTGAAAAATGCTTGCACCCAAAAAATCCTTTATGAGCTGAAAGAGGTGATGGGTGAGCAGCCTCTAAAATTAAATTCTGACCTTCAATGATATCTTTTTTTGAACGTGCATAGTTGCCCCATAGCATAAAGACAACATTGCACTTTCTGCTTGCCTCAATCAAAACCCTGTTTGTAAAAATCTCCCAACCTATTTTTGCGTGAGATAGTGGTTGACCCTCTTGTACTGATAAATATGAATTAAGTAAAAGTACACCTTGCTTTGCCCAGCCCTCCAATGATACGTTTTGGTTTTTTATGCCTACATCATCTTCAATTTCCAAAAAAATATTTCTTAAAGATGGAGGCATATAGGTGTAAATACCAGATGAAAAAGCAAGACCATCGGCAACACCTGAAGTGTGGTATGGATCTTGTCCCAATATCACAACTTTTAAATCTTCGAAAGAGCAAAAATCAAGGGCTCTGAAATAATTTTTTGGATATGGGAAAATTGATTTACCACTTCGACTATCGCTCAAGATTACTTTTTTTATTGCCTTAAAATAATCTTTTTTTGTTTCTGATTCTATTAGCTCATCCCAATTCATAGGCTCTAAAATAATTTAAAAAAATAACATATTTTTTTATCCACAGAAACTGTGGATAACTTTGGGGAAAAATATAAAAAATTTATCAAATGCCGCAAACATAAACATTCTCAATGAATTGGTTAAAAAATGAACAACAACTTCAAACACTTTAATAGAGCGAGTTTCAGTGGATGAAGGTTAAATTCTCCAAAAAAAAAGTTTGCAACTCAGCTGAACAAATTAATTTTAGTGGTCTGTGTGAAAAGCAAGGTTTTTTACTAAAAAAAAGTCTGTTTTTTTAATAGCAAAGTCTTGCATTTGTTACACCCTTTATTTTCATTAGCTTATCAAGAATTTGAGGTGTTATGTCATCATCTGAATCAATAATATTGCTTGCTAGATTGTTGCGGCTTTTGTTAACAAATTCATCAATATTTATATTTTCTTGAGCAAGCACATCTGCCACTTTGCTAATAATTCCAGGTTCATTCATGTTTGAAAAATATATTCTGTGTTTGCTTACTTTTTCAGACGATATATTAGGAAAGTTTACACTGTTAACTATTTTTCCTTTCTTTAAAAAATCAGCAAGCTGTGAGCATGCCATTTCTGCACAGTTAATTTCACTTTCTGTTGTGCTTGCTCCTAAGTGGGGAAAGATTACAACATCTTTTTTTGATCTAACTCTATTGATTAATTTCTTTGTAGGGAAGTCAGTAACATATTTGTACAAAAACTTCTGATCTAATCCTTCAAGCAAACTTTCTTCACAAACAATTCCACCTCTTGAGAAATTAATCAGCACACAATTGTTCAGTTTGGCTATCAGCTTACTATTAATAATATCCTTAGTATCTGGAACAAGAGGTATATGTAAGGAAATGTATTCTGCATCCTTAAAAGAATCTTCGAGAGATTTTGCCATTCTGATGGAACTTGGCAATCTCAGTGCTGTCTCTACTGTCAATCCAGGATCATAACCTGTTACATTCATCCCCAACTGTATTGCATGCTCTGCCACCAAAGAACCAATCGCACCAAGCCCAATTACAGTAAGGTTTTTATTTTTAATTTCATTCCCAACATATTTTTTCTTCATGCCCTCTATTTCTTTCATAACTGCTTCATCATCCATGTTGTCTATATCGATGGCATCAATTGATTTATTGCCTGAAACAAGATCTCTTTTACCTAGAATCAAAGAACACAGAACCATTTCTTTTACAGCGTTTGCATTTGCTCCTGGGGTATTAAAAACAACGACGCCATTTTGTGAGCAATCCTCTACATTAATGTTGTTAGTTCCTGCTCCTGCTCGGGCTATACCAAAAATTGATTCGGGTAGTTTTTCTTGAGTTAAATTTTGACTCCTCAGCACAATACCACTGCAACCATCCAAATCGTCATTCTGATGCAGGGAAAAACCTTCTTTTTCAAGAATATCTAAACCTGTCTTTGCAATGTTATTAAGAATTTTTACTTTCATGTGGAAAGCTTTTGATAATACAGATTTTAAGCTTTTTTGGAAATAAAAATTAAAAAAAAGTACCCAATTTATCCAATGTTTATCCACAGGTAAAACACTGCATATTGTGTTATCAAAAAAAAATAACACAACATATTGTGCTAAAAAGCTTGAATGTAAGTTTTAGATGCATAAAAATACCTTTAGTCATGGAACAACAGGTAACAGAAAGCACAACAAAAAAAACAGAAGAAATTCAACAACCAAATGTGGTTCTAACTCCAGGGAAAATGCGAGTTATTAAACGCAATGGAAAAGTTGTATCGTTTGAAGAAGAAAAAATTAAGGTCGCGATAATGAAAGCCTTTCTTGCAGTAGAGGGAGGAACAGCTGCTGGCTCATCGAGGATTCATGAGAACGTTGATGTTTTAACAAAAGCAGTCATCGAAGTCTTTGAGCGCAGAATGCCATCCGGTGGAACGATTCATATAGAAGAGATACAAGATCAAGTAGAACTCCAATTAATGAGAAGCGAGCATCATAAAGTTGCGAGAAGCTATGTATTGTACAGAGAGGCACGAAAACAAGAAAGGAAAGAAGAAGAGCCTGTAGTTGCAACAAAAAATAATCAAGATGATCCTGTTAGTGCAATAGTCAATAATGCTTGTGCAAATTTAACTGATGTGGATCCGGAAGCTCTCATTAAGGAAATAAACGCTTCTTCTTACGAAGGTATGTCTGAAAAAGACCTTGCTGACTGTATGGTAATTGCTGCCAGAACAATGGTAGAAAAAGAACCAAACTACTCATACGTCACCGCCAGAATACTATTGAATAACATTGAAAATGAGGTCTTAGGTTTCCTTGGTATTGACTTAGCCAAAAAATCAGACAGAAAGGAAATGTACAACGAAGCATTAGTAAAGACCTTTGAAAAAGGTATTGAGCTGGATTTTCTTAACAAAGAGTTATTAAGCTTTGATCTAGAAAAACTTCAAGATGCTATTGATGAAAAAAGAGATTTCAACTTTACATACCTCGGCCTGCAAACACTTTACGATCGATACTTTATAACATCAGAAGATACTAGGTATGAATTACCTCAAGTCTTCTTAATGAGAGTGGCAATGGGGCTTGCAGTAAATGAAGAAAATAAGACAGATAGAGCTATAGAATTCTATAAGTTGCTTTCAAGCTTTGATTATATGAGTTCAACACCGACTTTGTTTAATTCAGGCACACATAGACCACAATTATCCTCATGCTATTTAACAACAGTCCCAGATGATCTTTCAGGCATATATGGGGCCATAAGAGATAATGCTCTACTTTCAAAGTGGGCAGGAGGGCTCGGAAATGATTGGACAAATGTACGTGCTCTTGGATCAAGAATCAAAGGAACAAACGGAAAGAGCCAAGGAATAGTTCCATTCCTCAAAGTGTCTAACGACACGGCTGTTGCTGTTAATCAAGGTGGCAAAAGAAAAGGTGCTTTTTGTGCCTATCTTGAGTGCTGGCATATGGATGTAGAGGAATTTTTAGATCTAAGAAAAAATACTGGAGATGATAGAAGAAGAACCCATGATATGAATACAGCAAACTGGATACCAGATTTGTTTATGAAGCGTTTAGAAGAAGATAAGGAATGGACTCTCTTCTCCCCATCAGATGTGCCAGATCTGCATGATATTTATGGTTCAGAATTCGAAAAAAGATATGAGGAATACGAAAAAATGGCAGAGAATGGAACCCTCACTCACTTTAAGAAAATTCCTGCAAAAAATCTCTGGAGAAAAATGCTATCTATGCTTTTTGAAACAGGCCATCCTTGGATAACATTCAAAGATCCATGTAATATAAGATCACCTCAAGGGCATGTAGGAACAGTGCATTCATCAAACTTATGTACAGAGATTACCCTTAACACTAATGAAGAAGAAATAGCAGTATGTAACTTAGGTAGCATAAATCTTCCTCAACATATTCAAGATGGAAAAATAAATGTAGAGCAACTAAAACAAACTGTAACTACAGCTGTAAGAATGCTAGATAACGTTATTGATATAAATTACTACCCTGTTCCACAAGCTGAAAACTCCAATAAAAAACACAGACCTGTTGGTTTGGGCTTGATGGGTTTCCAGGATGCATTGTACAAACTTGGAATATCATACAACTCACAAGAAGCTGTAGACTTTGCCGATAAATCAATGGAACTGATAAGCTACTTTGCAATAGATGCATCATCAGACTTGGCAAAGGAAAGAGGAACCTATGAGACTTATAAAAACTCTCTTTGGGATCAAGGCATACTACCAATAGATTCAATCCAACTTCTTAAAGAACAAAGAGGTGAAGACTTTATTGACCAAAACACAGACAAAACCCTTGATTGGGATAAATTAAGAGAGAAGGTCAAAACAACTGGAATGAGAAACTCAAACGTTATGGCTATTGCCCCTACTGCAACTATAGCCAACATTACAGGAGTATCACAATCTATTGAGCCAACTTATCAAAACCTATTCGTTAAATCCAATCTATCAGGTGAATTTACAATAGTTAATCCTTATTTGATTGAAGAATTAAAACAGGCAGATCTTTGGGATGATGTGATGTTGAGTGATCTTAAATATTTTGAGGGATCTCTATCACAGATAAATAGAATCCCTGAAGATATTAAAAATAGATTTATGACAGCTTTTGAAGTTGAGCCACGCTACATAGTTGAATCGGCAAGCAGAAGACAAAAATGGATTGATCAAGCTCAATCTTTGAACTTATACATTGCAAATGTTGATGGGAAAAAACTTGATATCACTTATAGAATGGCTTGGTATAAAGGCCTAAAAACAACATACTACTTGAGAGCTATGGGCGCTACTTCAACAGAAAAATCAACGGTTGAAAGAAGCAACTTGAATGCAGTTGAAACTGCAGCAACAAGCTCAGCAGTAGCTGCTTCTGCACCAAAAGCTTGCAGTATATTAGATCCAGATTGTGAGGCATGCCAATAGGAGGAAAAATGTTAAATTGGGACGATTATCATAAAGAAGAAATAACTGAAAACAAACAAGAGAAAGCTCAAGAAAAAGCCGAGCCCCAAGTTCAGCTCCAACAAAGCGAGCCAGTTGCAAATACAGCCAACCAGGAAGCAGTAAGTGTTTCTACATTAACTGAAGAAGATATGAAACTGGCAAAAGAAGATTTAGATACATTAGAAGGCAGGGTGCAGGTTGATCAAAAAGCCATGATTAATTCAAGGGCAGATCTCAATCAACTTGTACCCTTTAAGTATGAATGGGCTTGGAAAAAATATCTTGATGGTTGCGCCAACCACTGGATGCCACAAGAAATTAACATGACTGCAGATATTGCTTTGTGGAAAAGTAATGATGGGCTCTCAGAAGATGAAAGAAGAATAGTTAAAAGAAGTTTGGGCTTCTTTTCTACTGCAGATTCATTAGTTGCAAACAACCTTGTTCTCTCTGTTTACAGACAGATAACAAACCCTGAATGCAGACAGTATCTTCTACGACAAGCTTTTGAAGAGGCCATTCATACTCACGCATATCAATACTGCGTCGAATCATTAGGTATGGATGAAGGTGAGATATTTAATATGTACCGAGAAGTGCCTTCAGTCGAGAAAAAGGCTGCTTGGGGCCTAAAACATACGAGATCTCTTTCTGATCCTAGTTTTAGTACTGGCACACCTGAAAACGATAAAGAGTTTCTTGGAAACCTAATAGCTTATTATTGTGTGCTTGAAGGCATGTTCTTCTATTGCGGTTTTACCCAAGTACTATCAATGGGAAGGTTAAACAAAATGACTGGGGTCTCAGAACAATTCCAGTACATCCTTCGTGATGAATCCATGCACGTAAACTTTGGAATAGATGTTATCAATACGATTATCAATGAAAATCCAAATATTTGGGATGAAGACATGAAGACAAGAGCTAGAAACTTAATACTCGAAGGAACTCAATACGAAATAGAATACGCAAGAGATTCAATGCCACGCGGAGTTCTAGGAATGAATGCGGTAATGATGGAAGAGTACCTAAAATTTATCTGTAATAGAAGACTAGTACAGATTGGTTTAAGTGAAGAATTCCCAGGTGTTAAGAATCCATTTCCTTGGATGTCTGAAATTATGGATCTTAGGAAGGAGAAGAACTTCTTTGAAACCAGAGTCATCGAATACCAAGTTGGTGGTTCTTTGCAATTCGATTAAAAGTTGCGCTGCTGTAGGTCTGCAACTATGGTGGTGCTTTAAATAAAAAAAAGGCTCATAAAGAGCCTTTTTTTATGCTTTGTAATAAGGTTTATTTCTGTGTTTTTTGAATAGCCTCAAAGTGCTTCAAAGCGACATCTCCACCTTGGAAAGGCCTTCTAGCATCATTGGTATCAGCTATCTCTGCCCAGCTTTCTGCAACAGCTTCGGCTGTAAAACTTTCATCTGTACCAAAAAACTTACCCATTGTTTCCATAACATATGTGTTGGCAACCACACCCCCACCTGCTTCTAGAATTTCACCATTAGGTGCTTTTTCACTCGCAAGGTATACAACAGCTGGAATAATGTATTTTGGATCTAACTGCTCACCAAACTCAGCAGGAAATAGATGCTCAGTCATTCTTGTTGTTGCTGTAGGTGCGATAGAGTTGGTATGAACATTATATTTTGCTCCTTCAAGCTTAAGGGTGTTCATTAATCCCACTACTCCCATTTTTGCTGCAGCATAATTTGTTTGCCCAAAATTACCAAAAAGTCCTGATGATGACGATGTCATAATTATTCTTCCATATTCTTGTTCTTTCATAACAGGAAAAACACTATGAGCACACAGAGCTGAACCGAGTAAATGAACATTAATGACCGCGACAAAATCCTCCCACTCCATTTTTCCAAAAGACTTATCTCGAAGAATTCCGGCATTATTTATTAAAATATCAACCCTTCCCCATTTGCTAAGTGTTGATTCAACCATATCCTTCACATCAGATTGATTGCTGACGTTTGCTCCATTTGCTAACGCTTCGCCTCCATTTGCTTCAATTTCTTGAACTACAGCTTCAGCTGCTGATACTGAACCTCCTGTACCATCGACAGATCCGCCCAAATCATTGACAACAACTTTTGCTCCTCTTCTAGCCAGCTCAAGTGCATAACCTTTTCCTATGCCTCCTCCTGAGCCTGTTACTACTGCAACTTTTCCATTAAAATCTAGTGACATTGTCTGACTCCTTAATAATTTATGTACGAAATGTTGATTCTAATGGAATTAAATAACAAGTAAACATAGAATAGGAATTAATCAAAGCTATGAAAGTTGTAATAACAGGGGCTGCTGGCCAAATATCTTACTCACTAGTTCCATTTTTATGCCAACAGGGCGTATTCAAATCAAACGAGAAAATAGATTTAGCTTTAGTTGAAATCCCTTCAGCTATGGAAAGATTGGATGGTTTTGTCAAAGAGCTAGAAGATTCAGCATACAGCACAGTAAATTCAATTAGTACCTTTGATAACATTCAAGATGCGGTTATAGATGCAGACTGGTGTCTTTTAGTTGGCTCTATCCCAAGGGGCATTGTACTAAATGGCAAAGAAATTAAAGAAAGATCAGACTTGTTACAAATAAATGGCGGCATTTTCACTGAACAAGGTAAAGCTATTGGTGAAAAAGCAAAACAATCCTGCAAAATTCTCGTTGTTGGAAACCCTGCAAATACAAATGCTCTCATTGGTTACAGCAATTCACCAAACAAAAATCAGTTATGGATGGCGATGACAATGCTGGATGCCTTAAGAGCAAAAGCTCAACTATCAATAAAATTAAATTGTCATGTTGATGATATCTACAGGTTGGCGGTATTTGGCAATCATAGTCCTACCATGTTTCCAGACTTAGAGAATACAAATATTAATGGTCAAAATGCTTATGACTTAATTAACAATCATTCCTGGGTTGAAAATGAGTACCTACCACGCATTCAACAAAGGGGTGCAGAAATAATTAAAGCCAGAGGTGCATCTTCAGCATCCTCTGCAGCTAGAGCTGCATGCGATACTGTCAAAGCAGTTGAACATCCAACAAGATCTGGTGATGTTTTTAATGCAGCAATACTAAGCGATGGAGCATATGGCATGCCTGAGGGTATATTTTCAGGTTTTCCTCTAATTTCTGATGGAAATGGCGGTGTTGAGATTGTAAGAGATTATAGTTTAAGTGACTTTGCAAAAAATAAGCTTGAAATTACTGCAAATGAATTGCTTGAAGAAAGGGATTTAGTGCAGGATCTTATTTAACTAAAAAATATCTATTTTAAAGTTGGAAATAAAACAACGTCCCTGATCGAAGTTTTATTAGTAGCAAGCATAACCAATCTATCAATTCCTATACCAACACCAACAGCAGGCGGCATCCCATGCTTGAGTGCATTGATATAATCTTCATCAAAGAACATAGCTTCTATATCGCCTAAATCTTTTTGTTTTAGTTGATCATCAAATCTCTCTTCCTGATCAATTGGATCATTTAGTTCACAAAAGAAATTGGCAAACTCCCTACCAGCAATAAACAGCTCGATTCTGTCAGTAAACTCTGGGTTGTCATCTTTCTTTCTTGATAAAGGAGAAACCTCATAAGGGTAATCTTTAACAAAGGTTGGTTCCCAAAGATCTTCTTCAATATGCGTTTCAAAAAGCTCTAACAAAACTTTGCCCCAACCCCAATTTTCTTTGACAGCAAGTTTCATTTTTTTCGCGGCAGTCATTATGGCTTCCGGGGAACTTAAATCACACCCTAACTTCTCCTCGAGCAACTCTTTTATTGAAGCAACTTTAAAATCTCCTGACATATCCAAAGGCTTTCCATCGTATTCAATCTTTAAAGATTCATTTACCTCTGAGATACTATCTTGAACTAATTTTTGGACAAACTTTGTAGTTTTCTCAAGGCTGCCATATGATTCGTAGAACTCCAACATTGTAAACTCAGGATTATGCACTGTCGAAATGCCTTCATTTCTAAAGTTTCTATTAATTTCAAACACCTTATCAAAACCACCAACAAGTAGTCTTTTAAGATAAAGCTCAGGGGCAATTCTTAAATAAAGCTTTTTATCTAGTGCATTATGGTGTGTCTCAAATGGTCTTGCATTTGCTCCACCTGGTATTGGATGCATCATTGGAGTTTCAACCTCAAGATACCCTTCACTTTCAAGATTTTTTCTTAATGAAGCAATTATTTTATTTCGTTTTTTAAATAATTCTCTTGAGTCTGAACTGCTCATGAGGTCTAGGTATCTTTGTCTATAAATAGTTTCAATATTTGATAAGCCCTTATGCTTTTCTGGCATTGGATTGAGTGATTTTGTCAAAAGAATGCTTGTAGCTGCATCAATAGTCAGTTCGTCTGTTTTAGTTCTAAATAGTTTTCCACTTACGCCAACAATATCGCCTAAATCCCAATCACTTATTTGTGAAAAAGCTTCACCTAAATTATTCAATGAAAAATAAACCTGCAATCTACCAGATTCGTCCTCTAGGGTCATAAAAGCAGCTTTTCCCATTACTCGTTTCAAAACAACTCTTCCTGCTGTCTGAATTGATGGGCTAAGATTTTCTAATTCTTCCTTACTTTTGGTGCCAAACTTTAAGTGCGTATCGCCAAGCTTGTCTACTTTTTCAAAATTATTTGGAAAGTTAAAACCCTCTTGTCTCAAAAGTTTAAGCTTTTCTTCTCTATCTCTTTGAATTTTATTTAGTTCTTTAGTATCCATTTTTTAAGCTAGCTTTAATGAAGTTGTTAATTTTACCATCTAATACTGACTGAGTATTTGTTTCCTCATACTTTGTTCTTATATCTTTTATTCTAGACTGATCTAAGACGTAAGATCTGATTTGATTGCCCCATCCAATATCTGTTTTTGAATCTTCTACTTTCTTTATCTCCTCTTCCCTCTTTTGCAATTCAAGCTCATATAATTTTGATTTTAGTTGCTTGATTGCTCTGTCTTTGTTTTGGTGCTGTGACCTTTGTGACTGACATTGGACAACTAATCCACTTTGAATATGTGTTAGCCTTACAGCAGAATCGGTTTTATTAACGTGTTGACCTCCTGCTCCAGAAGCACGATAAGTATCTATTCTAACTTGCGACATATCTAAATCGATTTCTATATCATCATCAATCTCGGGGGAAACAAATACAGCTGCAAACGATGTATGTCTTCTATTGCCAGAATCAAATGGTGATTTTCTTACGAGGCGGTGTATTCCAGTTTCTGTTCTAAGCCAACCATAAGCATAGGGTCCATTTATATTTAAGCTTGCACTTTTAATGCCCGCCACATCTCCAGGGGAAAATTCCTCTATCTTTACAGTAAAACCCATATCCTCAGCCCACCTGGAGTACATTCTGAATAGCATTTCTGCCCAATCTTGAGCTTCTGTGCCACCAGAGCCAGATTGAACATCTAAAAAGGCATTATTGAGGTCATTTTCGCGGGAAAAGTAGCGTTTAGTCTCAAGTGAGTCTATCTCTTCTTCAAGAATATTTATAGCATCTTCCTGGTTAGACAATTCACTTTCGTCTTCAAGCTCAATAGAGATATCTACTAAATCAGAAATCTCATTGAAACCATCTTCAATTCTTTTAAATTCATCTAATTTTTGTTCTAGTGTTGTTTTTTCTTTGTTTAATGCATTAAGTTTTGAATGGTTTTTCCAATTCTCTGGATCTTGTAGAGATTTATCTAGGTGTTCTAGTTCTTGTTTTAGTTTATCGGGGTCAAAGGAACCCCCTAAGCTCTCCAATACGCTCACTGGTTTTTGATATTCTTAAGAGCAGTTCTGAATTATCCATTATCTAGTATTTTAATTAAATCTTCTGCAGGAATATAGCCTGATAACATTTGGCCATCACCAAGAACGATTGATGGAGTTCCCGTTATACCAATCATCCTTCCTATCTCAAAATGTTTTGCAATAGGGTCTTTGCAACTAGCTTTTACAATATCTTTGCCTAACTTGAGTTGTGTGACTGCTGAGGCTCTATCACTACTGCACCAAGCACTTTTCATATTTTCTGAGCTACTTCCACCCATACCATCTCTAGGGAATGCAAGGTAGGATACTGATATTCCTCTATCAAGATATTCGCGTATGTTTGAATGGAATATTCGACAATAAGCGCAGGTCACATCTGTAAAAACATGAATTGAATGCTTTTCATTTTCAGATATAAATTGAATCGCCTCTGATTCTGGCACTTCAGATAACAAATTTAAAATAAGTTTGCGTTGGTACTGTTCGTTCACACTTTCCAGACCCGAAGGGGACGATTTAATAACCTCCCCAGCAAAAATAAACTGAAAATCTTTAGAAATATAAATAACTTGATTGTTTGCTACATTAAGGGCATAGAAATTATCTATTTGTGCATCTTCATAAAAATTTAAATTTACCCCTGGAGGAAGCATCGATTCAAGCTTTAATTTTACCTCCTCTGAAGGCTGAGCTATAAAGGCATATGTTAGAAATAGTAGTAATCTTAATTTCATCTTTAACCTCTTGGGTGATGTTTTTTATGCAAGTTCTTCATTTCAGATTGTGCTACATGAGTATAGATTTGTGTTGTTGATAAATCTGTATGGCCAAGCAATAGTTGCACAGATCTTAAGTCAGCTCCATTATTGAGCATGTGTGTTGCAAATGCATGTCTTAGAGTGTGTGGGTGAATTTCTTTTTCTATATTTTCTTTTCTCATGTATATCTTCACTCTATGCCAAAAACTTTGTCTTGTGATTTTCCTTCCATGCGTTGAAAGGAAAACATAATGAAAATCATTATTCTTTGCCAGTTTTTCTCTTGATGAAGATAAATATTTTTTTACCATCTCAATAGACTGCTCAGACATTGGTACAAGTCTCTCTTTGGACCCTTTTCCGAGAACCTTTACAGAACCTCTATTTAAGTCAATATTATTGATGGTAAGACCTATTAATTCTGAAACTCGTAATCCACATGAATATAGAACATACAACATCGCTTTGTCTCTTAATTCAATAAAATTATCTTCATCTGGAGAATTCAATAATTTATCTGTTTCATCAGTAGTTAATGTTGTTGGTAAATACAAGCCTGATTTTGGTGGGTCAATATTTTCAGTGGGGTTAAAATCGATCTGATCAATACTCACCAAATATTTGAAGAAGCTCTTTAGAGCAGATAAATTTCTTGAGATTGTTTTAGATGAAAGATTGTTATCTAGCAAACTACTTAAATAGGAAATTAACAGAAAGTGATCTGCATCTAATACTGATTTTCTATTGTTTTCTAAAAATTGGTTGAACTTAAATAGATCGTTCTTATAGGAAGCCAGAGTGTTCTCTGAGAGGTTTTTTTCTAACCAGAGGTTGTCTAAGAAGCTTTCAATTAATAATTTGGATTGGATCTGCACTAACTAATTTTTTCTTTAATCCTAGCAGATTTTCCAGATCTTTCGCGAATATAGTAAAGTTTAGATTGTCTTACGAGTCCTCTTCTTTTAACTTTAATAGACTCTATTAATGGACTATGCGTTTGAAAAGTTCTTTCAACACCAACTCCATTTGATATTTTTCTAACAATAAAAGATGAATTAAGACCTCTTTTCTTTTTTGATATTACAAGCCCTTCAAATGCTTGTAGTCTTGACCTTTCACCTTCAGTAACTCTTACTTGAACAACAACGGTATCACCTGTTCTAAATTCAGGTATTTCTTTAAGTTGTTTTTTTTCAACTTTTTCTACTAAATTTTTGGTCATTTCCCTTTGTCAGCTAAGTTTACCAGATTCGTAATCCCGTAATAATATCATTTCTTTTTCAGAAAGTTGTAATTGTTCAAATAAATCTGGCCTTTTTTGTTTAGTTACCCACAGACTATTTGCTAACTTCCAATTAGCTATTTTTTCATGGTCACCAGATGTTAGAACTTTAGGCACTTCTTGATTGTTATATATTGCAGGTTTTGTGAAGGAATATCCTTTCAGTTTGCCATGGCTATGGCTATCCTTATTTACAGAATCTTGATTTCCTATCACTCCTGGAAGATTTCTTAGCATTGAATCAATAATCACAGATGCAGCAATCTCTCCTCCACTTAAAACAAAGTCACCAATAGATATTTCTTCATCTACATGGCTATCAATAAATCTTTGATCAATGCCTTCATATCTCCCACATATAAAAGTTATGTTATCCAATAGAGATAGTTCTATGGCTTTTTTATGATTGAAAATTTTCCCTTGTGGACTTAAATTAATAATCTTTCCTGGACTACTTATGCTTCTTAGTGCTTTTTCAAGAGGCTCTATACACATAACCATACCCTCTCCACCACCGTAAGGGGAATCATCAACACTTCCATATGAGTTCGTAGAAAAGTCTTTTAAATCAATAAGGTTTAATTTTGCTTTTTCATTTTCAAGTGCTTTCCCAGTGACGCCTATTAATGATGATTTAATCACTTCAGGAAATAGAGCAATTATATTTATATTCATAAGTTAAACATTACCTAGTGTGTTGGATAAGTAAAGTTGGAATATTATGGGTATGTGATTTGATGGTTGCAACCAAAGTATTTTCTTTAATACCCTCTTTAATTTCTGAAATCTCTATTCCATTTTCTATTAGTCTTTTTCTTGTAGCGACGATATCATCCACACCCCAAGAAAGCCCCCATAATTTATCAGATGCAGACATGTTCTTATCTTTTTCCTCTATCACTTCGAGAGTTGTGTGATTCAGGCGAAAAAATAACATTCTTCTATTCCACTCCTTTATTACACTATCCAAAGCAAGCCTTATCCCGTAAGTATCTTTATAGATGCTAATAAAGCCATCAGCATCATTAGTCTTTATAACAACTTGTTCAAGGCGCTTAACTAAATTAGTTTCATTAGAAAAGCTTAGTGGTAATTCTTCTCCCTCGTGTTCTATGATAAATAAAAATAAATTTCTAGTTAATTCTGGTGGAAGAAATTGATATGACCACTTACGTATTAAATTTGTTTCGTTCCTGCCCTCTCCATAAAGCTTCTCTCCCAATTGATAGTCAAATTCAATTAGTTTATCTCTGAATAAATCAATGCTATCAGCTCCTAAAACAAGACCAATTAAGCCTTCGCCTTCATTCTCTATTTTATTATTTACAAAATCTGCTCCAATCCCCTGACCATCTGCTGCCAATAGCTCTAAATACGTATTTTCAAAATTAAAAAGCACATTTGAGGTTCCAAGATTTGGGTGAGAGCCTTTCCAGACAGGTTTGCTTCCAAGTAATTGAATATAATCTTTCTCAGCAATTCTTAAGTCACTAACTGCAACAATTACATGGTCAATAGCTTTAATCATATAAAGAAAGTATATATCTTATATATCCCAATCAACCCTGAGGATTTTATTGTGTCTATCAAAATCTCTAAGAAAAATATCTTCTAGTGGGATAATAATGTCTTCGCTGTCTGTCTTAATAAAAATTAAATCTGATGCGCCGTGATTATCAACTTTATATACTGTTCCAAGCAAAATTTCTGAATCATTGATTACCTTACACCCAAGCAAATCATTCCAGTAAATAGCATCATCATCTTTTCGCATCTCTCTTTCAGAAATAAAAATCTCTTGGTTAATAAGGTTTTTTACTTCTTCAATTGAATCTATATTTTTTACTTTAGCAATGTAGGGATGAGATGAATTCAAAAAATCAATCTGAATTCCTGATCCATCTTTTAAATAAAATTTTTTGTAGTTCAGGATATTTTCTACTGGATTGCAAAATGAATTAACCCTTATTTCCCCTTTTAATCCATGGGTTTTCCCAAATTTTGCAACAGAAACAATATTGATATTATTGATCTTTCTTTTCTTCTTCAGCAGGTGCTTCTTCAGCTGGTGCTTCTTCAGCAGGTGCTTCTTCAGCTGGTGCTTCTTCAGCAGGTGCTTCTTCGGCAGGTGCTTCTTCGGCAGGTGCTTCTTCGGCAGGTGCTTCTTCGGCAGGTGCTTCTTCGGCAGGTGCTTCTTCGGCAGGTGCTTCTTCAGCAGGTGCTTCTTCAGCAGGTGCTTCTTCGGCAGGTGCTTCTTCAGCAGGTGCTTCTTCGGCAGGTGCTTCTTCGGCAGGTGCTTCTTCGGCAGGTGCTTCTTCAGCTGGTGCTTCTTCAGCCGGTGCTTCTTCGGCAGGTGCTTCTTCGGCAGGTGCTTCTTCGGCCGGTGCTTCTTCGGCAGCTTCTTCGGCAGGTGCTTCTTCAGCAGGTGCTTCTTCGGCTTCTTCAGCAGGTGCTTCTTCGGCAGGTGCTTCTTCGGCTGGTGCTTCTTCGGCAGCAGCTTTTTCTTGAGCTGCTAATATTTCTTTTTCTTTTTTAAGACGTTGTTGTTCTTTCTTTTTGTTTTCAATTTTTTCGATCTCTTCTGCAGACATGCCAGATCTTTTGACTAGCATTTCAACTGTGTCACTTGGTTGCGCACCAACTGATAGCCAGTACTCATATCTCTCAAGATTGACTTTTATTTTTTCTTCTCCATCTTTGGCTATTGGATTATAAAAACCAATTTTTTCAATAAAGCTACCATCTCTCTTGTTTCTTCTGTCTGAAACTGATATGTGGTAAAAAGGCCTCTTCTTTGTGCCCCCTCTAGAAAGTCTAATTACAACCATTTTTTAATGTATAATATTTGAAAATGGCATTTTACACCTTTTCTGAAGAAGATTCACAGAATATTCACTTATTTTCTTAATTAATTTTGGATATTTCTACATTCGATAATTTTGATCTGCTTGTAGCAATCATTTTGCTTATTCTTGTTTTATTGTCTGCATTTTTTTCTAGTTCAGAAACATCTCTAATGGCAATTAATCAAATTAAGCTTGATAATGCTGAAGAAAAAGGAAGTGTATCTGCTAAAAGAGTAAATTCATTAAGAGCAAAAATTACAGAGGTTTTGGGCGTTATTCTTATTGGAAATAACCTGGTTAATATATCTGCATCGGCATTACTAACCTACTACATTATTAGTAAATTTGGGGACCAGTATGTTTGGGCAGGCACGTTAATTTTAACAATAGTAGTAATTATTTTTGCTGAAATTGCTCCTAAAAATTATGCCACTAAGCAACCGGAGTCTATAGCCTATCCCGCAAGTAAACCTTTAGAAATTTTGACAAATATAATTGGTTGGTTTGCAAAGATTCTAACTTCAATTGGAAATTTAATTACAGGAACGAACAGTGATGAAAATTATTTTTCACAAAACCTAAATAGAGATGAGCTTAAATCAGTTTTACAGAAAGATACTGAACAGGTCGATGAAGATGAAATGATAGCTTTAAAGTCACTACTAGAACTTAATGAACTTACCGTTGAAGACATACTAATACCTATACAAGAAGTGATATCTATAAATATCAATGACGAAAATATTAAAAGCATCCCTGAAAAAGATATCTTTTTCCCTGTATTTGATGAAACTTCTCAGGATATTCTTGGCTTCATACACTCTAAGGAGGCCGACCAATTGCAAGCATTAGGCAGTTCGGCAAGAGATATCTTAATCAGCCCTTACTATGTGCCTGAATCAACATCGCTTTTTGCACAACTAAAACAGTTTCAAAAAACAGGCAACGAAATAGGTATGGTTGTTGATGAATATGGCAACTTTACTGGAATAGTTACACTGGAAGATCTTATTGAACAGATTATTGGCAGACTCAACCAAGAAGAAAAAGATCCTAGCATGCTAATTAATGATGATTTGTCAGTTACTGCTGATGGATCAACAACAATTAGGGAGCTTAATACGTATATGTCGTGGGATTTGCCTGAAGATGGTCAAAAAACAATCAGTGGTTTGATTACAGATGAGTTGGATATGATTCCAACTGCGAACATATGTATTACTCTAGGGAGCTATAAGCTTGAGACATTAGGAATAGAGGACAACCTAATTAAAGAGGTAAAAGTCAGCAGAGTCTCTGAAGACTCCGCTGATATTATCTAAAAATAATAAACTAAAGCCCCAAAGAATACTGTTAGAAGTATTCCAGAATGAATTACTGCTTTTACTGATTCAAACCATTTTCTCATTTTTCCAAAGATGGCGTTTAATTCAATCAATAAAATAACTAGCGCTCCTACCCACAATGAATAAGAACTCCACCCTGGGCCATAATCCCCTGATAGAACTAATGCATCATTGCCATAATTTATGTGCGCTGAATAAATCATAAAATAAAGCATTGGGAATGAAAACAATGTATTAGTCCTAGAAGCCAGTGCTGCTTTTGCACCTGCATCTGCTGCATCTGCAGTGCCTGCGATCACTTTCTTTTGGTTTGGCCATATTATTAGCCACACATTCAAGAACATAATGGTTGCCATGGTTGCGCCTAACGAGATTCCAACATTATATGCACCAGGAATCTCAGAAACGTAATAAAGCAGATAAAGTCCAGTTATGAAAGTGAAAAGTGCTGCCCATCTAAAATACCACAAAGCATTAGGAACCAACTTTTGAAGTGCATCTTTTTTCCCCTCAGGTGAAGCTTCTTTAAGATAACCTGATCCTACAAAATTAAAATAATAAAGTAGACCTATCCATGTTATTCCGAATAAAACATGAAGAAAACGATCTATTTGTGATAAAAACTCATACATAATTTTTCTCCCACTAATATTCTAATTCAAGAATAAAAAAAAGGGAGCTTAAGCTCCCTTTTATTAAAGTTTTAAAATGATTTACATCATTCCGCCCATGTCTGGCATTCCACCTGGCATGCCGCCTGGTGCAGCAGGTGCATCTTTTGCTGGCAGTTCAGATACCATACATTCAGTGGTAATCATCATGCCGCCAACTGAACCAGCTGCTTGCAAAGCAGTTCTTGTTACTTTGGCTGGATCAATGATTCCCATTTTCAGCATATCACCGTATTCACCTGTTGCCGCATTGAAACCTTCATTGCCTTTTGAATTTTTAACATTCTCAGCAATCACAGATGCTTCTTCTCCGGCATTGCTTGCAATCGTTTTTAATGGATATTCAAAAGCCCTTAAAGCAATGTTAATTCCAGCTTGCTGGTCTTCATTATCACCTTTAAGCGATCCAATTTTTTGGAGTGCACGAACTAATGCAACACCTCCACCAGGAACAACACCTTCTTCGACTGCAGCTCTTGTTGAATGAAGTGCATCTTCAACTCTAGCTTTCTTTTCTTTCATCTCGACTTCAGAACCAGCTCCAACTTTAATAACTGCAACGCCGCCAGCAAGTTTTGCAACTCTTTCCTGTAGTTTTTCTCTATCATAATCAGAAGTAGTTTCTTCGATCTGAGTTCTAATTTGCTGTACTCTTCCAGAAATCATTTGTTGTGTTCCAGATCCATCAACAATAGTAGTATTCTCTTTATCAAGAACTACTTTTTTTGCCGAACCTAAATCTTCAATGGATGTTGTTTCTAGTGATAGACCAACCTCCTCTGAAATCACTCTACCGCCGGTTAAAATTGCGATATCCTCGAGCATAGCTTTTCTTCTATCACCAAATCCAGGAGCCTTACATGCAGCAACTTTGACTATGCCTCTCATGTTGTTAACAACTAGAGTTGCCAGAGCTTCACCTTCGACATCTTCTGCAATAATTAAAAGCGCTTTTCCAGCTTTTGCAACTGATTCAAGCAATGGTATTAAATCTTTAATATTAGAAATCTTTTTATCAAACAATAGAATAAATGGATCCTCTAAAGCAACATTCATTTTGTCTTGGTTATTGATGAAATATGGTGATAGATAACCTCTATCAAACTGCATACCTTCAACTACATCAAGTTCATTCTCTAAACCACTTCCTTCTTCAACAGTGATGACTCCTTCTTTACCGACTTTATCCATGGCTTCAGCGATAATTTCGCCAACATTAGTATCACCATTAGCTGAAATAGAACCCACCTGTGCTATTGCAGAACTATCTTTGCATGGAGATGATAGTTTTTTAACTTCACCGACTGCTGCTTGAATAGCTTTATCTATTCCTCTTTTCAAATCCATAGGATTCATCCCAGCTGCCACTGATTTTAAACCCTCGTTTACTATAGCTTGAGCTAATACAGTAGCTGTTGTTGTACCATCTCCTGCTTGATCACTTGTCTGAGAGGCGACCTCTTTGACCATCTGCGCCCCCATATTCTCGAATTTATCTTCAAGCTCTATTTCTTTTGCAACAGAAACACCATCTTTGGTAACCGTTGGAGCTCCAAACGATTTATCAAGAATTACGTTTCTACCTTTAGGTCCAAGAGTAACTTTTACTGCATCTGCTAAGGTGTTTACTCCCTTAAGTAGTTGCACCCTTGCGCTTTCTCCGAATTTAACATCTTTTGCTGCCATATTTCCTCCTACTTAACGACTCCAAATATTTCACTTTCATTTAAAATTAGTAGTTCATCGCCGTCTACTTTAACTGTGTTTCCACCATACTGACCAAAAATTACTTGATCACCAACTTTTAGGTCCACGGGAACTACTTTCCCATCTTCTGTTTTTTTACCTGGTCCAACTGCTACCACTTCACCTTGTTGTGGTTTCTCAGTTGCTGAGCCTGGTAAAACAATTCCGCCGGATGAAGTTGTTTCTTCATCTTGTCTTTTTACTACGACTCTATCTTGTAAAGGTCTTATTTTCATTTTTTGTTATCCTCCAAATAACTAGCAATTATTTAGGATTTAGGTATTTTTTTTCAAGTAATTTCTACTTAAAAAATATAAGAAAAGTCCCCCAAAAACTCCTAAAGAATTGGCTATTATATCCATATACTCAAAATTCCTCAATCCAGAAAAACCTTGAAGACATTCAATAATTACACCAAATGCTATCAACATGACAATTAGAAGAGATTTAGTACTTTTCTTGCTTGCTAATAACCCAATAAATGCAATAAACCCATATGCCGAAAAATGTATGAATTTATCATTAATGCCAGGCCCTTGATCAAGACTTAACAAAGAGAGCAATAATAATACTATCAGTAACAAGACAGTAAATATTTTTAACCCATTTTCATAGTTCACCTGTGATCCTCTTACAAAGAAGTATGAGATAAGTACTGCTGGTATTCCCATAAAGCCACAAAAAATGAAGAAATTATAATAATCAAATGATTCAACAAAATAACCAGAGTAACCTCTCAGAATCATCCCAGGAACTAACATTAATGAAGTAAATATTGCATGCTGAATCGCGGTAAAATTCCTGTTAATTAATGTAACTAGATATGCAAGAAAGCTAGCAGTTGCAAAAGCTTGGGCGATAGTATCTAAAAAATTTATTAATAATAAATTGCTAAGATTTGGATACAGATAAAGTGCCGAAAACAATAAATTTGTTACTAGAATAAATATAGCTCCAAGAAAAAGACCAATTTGCAATGAGAACCTATTAATAATAGAGGCTGCAAGAAATGCTCCAAAGAAAGTTGCAATAAAGTTCCCCAAATTTTTTGCGGCTAAATCTTCTCCAGAAAAACCTAAATCTGTGTAGAGAGGATAAGCCATAAAACCAAGCACTTGATCAGAGACTCTATAGAAAGCTATGAATAAAAGTATTAATAACAGATCTTTTTTTAGAAATAGATTCTTTATAGCTTCAAAAAGCTGGTTGAAGCTGGCTGATTTTAGATTATTTTCATTAACTCGCTTTGAGAAAACTGTAGTTAATGACAAAACTAAAAAAAGTAGGGCAATAAATTTATAAATTGTTGGCCACTGCAATGAGGTTTCTTGTGAAAAAATCAACCCTCCCAATAGATATGAACCCATACGCCAACCAATTACATATGTGCTCGCTAAATTGGCAGCAGGATAAAAAGAATCGTACTCTACTCGATATGCATCCAGTGCAATATCTTGGATTGACCCAAGAAAAGTTATGAGCAAAATTAAAATTAAGATACCCAGGTAATTTGAAATAGGATCAATATTAGATAAACAAAATACAGCAATAGCTAGAAGAAGTTGTGAAATCAAAAGCCAAGATCTTCGTAACCCTAGAAAATCAAATAAAACGGGAATTTTTATTTTGTTTATAAAGGGTGACCACAAAAAATTAAATGCTACAACTAAGCCACCCAAAGATAGCAGCCCAATGTCAGATAAATCAAGTCCCTCGACCCGAAGCCATCTTGATAAAGCAGCACCAGTAACAAAGTATGGTAATGAGGCTGATATTCCAAAAAAAACAAAATTAAGTGGAAGCTTTTTAAACATCAGCAACCCTCTCCCAATCGAAATTTTCTCCAGGATCAAATTTTCTCCCTGGCGCTATATCTGAATGGCCAACTATATTAGTAATGCTGTAGACACTTTTGAGCTCTTTCAAGATTTTGTTTAATTCTGTGTATTGTTTTTCTGTAAAAATATCATCAATGCAGCCTTCAAGCTCGATCCCAATTGAAAAATCATTGCAATTTTTTCTGCCAGCATAGGATGATTCGCCCGCATGCCAAGCACACTTATCAAACGCAACAAATTGAGTTACAGCACCATCTCTTTTAACCAGCAGATGCGATGAAACTTTTAGATTTTCAAGAGATTTGAAGGAATCATGTTTGAAGCAATCAATTTTATTTAAGAATAAGTCTTCAATGTTTGAGCTGCCATACTCCCCTTCAGGCAGACTAATGCAATGAATCACCACTAAATCGATACTATTTTTCCTCTCGGAAAAATTGGGTGAAGGCAACTGTGTGGCCTTATCTAAATAATGGTTAATGATCTTCATCTAAATAATTTTAACTTATGGAGGCCTATAATTCAGTTAATCAGAAATTAGATCAGATAAAGACTTTGCTGTCGCTGTGCCTAAAGTCCATCCCAGTATTCCATGGCCTGAGTTGTAGTAGATATTTTTTCTTTTTGATGCTTGCACAATAGGCATCATATTTGGTGTCATAGGCCTTAGTCCGGTCCATGGTAAATAGTTTTCTGTGCTTATTTTTGGGAAAACATTATTGACCCACTTCAGAAGTGGCTTGACTCTATTCTCTCTTATATCTTTGTTGTATCCATCAAGCTCTACTGTACCAGCGACTCTCAGACGATTTCCAAGCCTTGAACATACAAGCTTATTTGATTCGTCTTTAAGCGAAACAAAAGGGGCAGCTTTCTGTGATTCCTCATCCAAATCTATTGTGATGGAGTATCCTTTTGCTGGATAGATTCTAAAGCTGTCACCAAATTTTTTTTTGAATTGCTCTGTTGTCACCCCAGCACTTATGACTATCTTATCGAATGTATGTTCATAATTTTCTGTAACTAAAATGGGTTTATCTTGTCCTGAAATATCTTGAACTGGCTGGCCATATTTAAAGATGACACTGTATTTATTCTTCAACACTTTGCCTAGCTCCACACAATATTTATGAATATCTCCAGTGGCATCAGATTTTGTATAAATACCACCAACTATTGATTTATTGTTTGCTAGTGCTGGTTCAAGCTCAACAATTTCTTCAAATGAAAGTCTGTCCCACTCAACCCCCATAGATTCAATCCACTCTTTCTTTGTATGCGTTTTTTCTAAATCAGTTTCTGATTCAAAGTATTGCAGAATCCCTTTCTGCAAGAAATCGAATTCAAGATTTTCCTCTTCTATTATTTTTAAATAAAGTTCTCTAGACTTTAAGGCCATGGAAAATATTTTTTCTGAATTTTTTTTGTAATCACCGCTTAAGCTGGCAAAAAAGAATTCACTAAGCCACATATATTTCGAAAATGTTCCTGACAAGTCTGAAAAATCAGGAAATGGTCTGATATACAGAGGTGCATCAGATTTAAACATTGATTTTAAACCTCTAGAAACAATTTCTAAATTATTCCATGTCTCAGAATTGCAAGCACTTATTTGAGCACCGTTAGAAAAACTTGTTGCCATCCCTGCATATTTTTCATTTTCAAAAACAGTTACTTTATGACCTTTTTTTGCAAGAAAATATGCGGCATTTATCCCGGTTACGCCTGCTCCAATTACCGCTATTTCGCTCAATCAATTAACTCCCTTGGAAGTTTAAAGGTAATATCCTCTTCACTTCCAGCTATGTTCCTTACTGAAGAAAAGTTTAAATTTTTTAGAAATTTTATTAAATCTTGAACAATATATTCTGGTGCAGAAGCACCTGCTGTAATACCAATACTTTTCACATTATCAAGCGAGCTTATATCGAGATCCTCTGGGTTATCAATGAGACACGATCTAGTGCCACAGTTTTCTGCTAATTCCATCAACCTATTAGAATTTGAACTACTTTTTGAACCTATAACAATTACAAAGTCTGATTCTAGAGCCAGTTGCTTTACTGCATCCTGTCTATTTTGGGTTGCATAACAAATATCATCAGCACTAGGACCAATTATATTTGGGTATACTTTCTTCAATTTTGCAATAATTTCTTTTGTTTCATCTACCGATAAAGTCGTTTGTGTAACGTAGGCAAGGTTATCTCTATTTACTTCTAGTTTTTCAATATCCTCCAGTGTCTCAACAAGAAAGATATTAGTCTGGGAATCTTTTGGATGTCTACCAAGCGTACCTATAACTTCGGGATGCCCTTTGTGTCCAATTAATACAATATCGCGACCTTTTTTTGCATGTTTTTGTACTTCCAGATGCACCTTAGTAACCAAAGGACAAGTCGCGTCAAAATATTTAAACTTTCGTAATTTTGCAGAATCCTCTACTTCTGACGAAACACCATGAGCACTAAATATTGCAATTGAGTTATCAGGAATTTCATGGACTTCTTTTACAAACGTCACTCCCTTTGATTCTAAATGCTTAACAACATTCTTGTTATGTACTACGTGATGCCGAACAAATACAGGCTCATTAAATTTCTCCAGTGATTTTTCAACTATCTCAATAGCTCTATCAACACCAGCACAAAAGCCTCTCGGGTTGGCTAAAATAATCTCTTTGTTCATATTTTTTTTTGTTTGCTAAACATTGTATAAGCAAACAATATCGCTCCCAAAGTAATGAATAGGTCTGCAAAGTTAAATATAAAGAAGGAAAAATCACCCACTCTAAGATGAAGGAAATCTGTCACTGCCCCAAAAAATAGCCTTTCAATATAATTTCCAACTCCTCCAGCCAAGATTAATGTAAGTGAAGATTTTTGTAAGTTGTTTTGAGATTTTTTTATTTCAAAAAAAATAAATACCAATGCCGCGGCAATAAATAATGAAAGGACAATCTTTCCTATCCCTTCAAGATCACTCAAAAAGCTTAGGGCTATTCCAGTATTTTTCACAAGCAGTAAATCAAGAATTGGTAACAGTGTCATTGAGTCATTAAGGTTGTTTGAAATGTAGTATTTTGAGCCCAAATCAAAGAACAATACAAAACTAAATAAGTAAACGTATTTCAATTTAAAAGAAGCCTCTATCTTCTCCATCGCCATTTATATTGTTGTCGCATCTAGAGCAAATATTTTTATCACTAAGTTCATCAACTTTGTGCCAACATCTTGCACACTTCTGACCATTGGATTTGGTTATCTTAATTTCTTCCTCTTTTCCTATGTTTAATTCGCATGATGACGCAATGAAAAGCTTATGAATTTCTTCTTTAAATTCTTTTAAGTCCTCAAAATCATCTTTTCTTAATGTGATTTCGATATTGGCATCAAGAGCATTCTTTAGATCGCCTTTTTGTCTTTCACTCTCAATGGCTTGATAAACTCTAGTTCTAAGTGCAAGCAGCTTGGTTAACTTTTTCTCCTCAGAATCATTCAGATGTAAAATACTCTCATCCCACTCAGAAAAAAAGATTTCATGCCCTTTCTTTGGATTCATTTCCTCTGAAAACTCATATGCCGTAAAGCAAAGTATTGGGCTAATGCTTTTTACTAATACAGTTAGAATTTTATCTAAGGCATACTGTGCAGACTTTCTGCCAATAGAGTCTGCTTTCATTGTATAAAGCCTATCTTTGATTACATCCAAGTAAAGTCCTCCAAGATCGTTGACACAAAAATTTAGAACCTTAGATATAACTAAATGAAAGTTATACTCTTCATAGTGCTGCGCTACATCTTTTTGTAAATGATTGGCTTTAACGATCATAGCTTTATCTAAAAATAAAAGGTCTTCTGAATTAAATTCTTTACCAAAGTCATAGAGGTTAGAAACCATAAAACGCAATGTATTTCTAATTCTTCTAAAGCCATCAATAGATCTGTTGAAAATATCTTTGGAAAAACTCATCTCTCCTCGAAAATCAGTGGAAGCTATCCAGAACCTTAGAATATCAGCTCCTGATTCAGCTATTATCTCTTGTGGTGAAACCACGTTCCCAAGAGACTTCGACATCTTTCTACCATCTTCATCTACTACAAACCCATGAGTAAGTACTGATTTGTATGGTGCCATTCCCTTCATGGCGATTGAAGTTAGTAACGATGATTGGAACCAACCTCTATGCTGATCACTGCCTTCAAGATATAAGTCAGACTGAACATTTGGGCCAAAACTTTTATCCATTACACAAAAATGGGTTACACCAGAATCAAACCATACATCAAAAATATCTTTGGATTTTTTATAATCATTTGAAACACCCTCTACCTCTAGATTGCTCCATGAATCTATCCCCTTATCTCTAATTGCAGATGCAGCTAAGTTAAATATCTCACTCTGATTACTATGCAGTTCTCCAGAATCTTTTTCATAAACTAATGTTATTGGAATTCCCCAATCTCTTTGTCTTGAAATGCACCAGTCTGGCCTGTCTTTTAGCATAATCTCCATTCTTTCTTTGCCCCATGATGGTATGAAATCTATTTCAGATACTGCTTTCATTGTGCCATCAAGAAGGCCTGATTTTGTCATTGAAATAAACCATTGAGGTGTTGCCATAAATATAAGCGGAGTTTTATGTCTCCAGCAATGCGGATAACTGTGATTGTAATCCTCTAAATTCACTAAAGAACCAAGCTCTTTCAGCTTATCAATCACAAGATTTTCAACTTTTCTTACATGAACTCCTGCAAAAAATTCTATTTCTTCTTTGAAACAACCATTCATTGATATGGGATTAAAAGGCTCAATATTATTTGCTTGGCACACATTAAAATCATCAACACCATGAGCCGGAGCAGTATGCACAAAACCAGTTCCTGTTTCGGTAGTTACATGTTCACCACTCAAAACTGCAACCTCTTTCTTGAATATTGGATGAACTACGGTCGTGCCGCTAAATACTGATCCAACTAAATCAGGCACTAGAATTTTTATTTTTTTCTCTGACCAGCGCTCACTACATTGATCTACAAGTTCGCTTGCTACCACTAATTTTTCATCATCTACCTCAAGTATGGTGTAACTAATTTTCTCATTAAGGCAGACTGCTTGATTTCCAGGAATTGTCCAGGGCGTTGTAGTCCATATGACCAAACTTAACCTTTCACCAAGATCTTTTGATACGTTTTCCTGAATTCTCTCAATACTTGATTGTGAGAAACTAAATTTTACATCAATTGAATTTGAGGTTTTATCAATGTACTCAACTTCTGCCTCTGCTAAAGCAGATGAACATTCCAAGCACCAATGCACAGGCTTAAAACCTTTTTCAACATGGCCGTTGTGATAAATTCTTGAAAATGCATCGATTGCATCTGCCTCAAAGCTTTTATCTAAACTTGCATACCTATCGTTCCATTCTCCCAGCACGCCCAATCTTATGAAATCTAATTTTTGTAATTCAATTTGTTGGCCAGCATATTCTCGACACAAGGATCTAAATTCCTCCTGAGAGATTGTTTTCTTTTTGCTTCCAATTTTTTTTTCAACCTGTAGCTCAATGGGCAATCCATGACAATCCCAGCCAGGAATGTAAGGTGCATCAAACCCAGATAAAGTTTTAGATTTAATGACAATATCCTTGAGCACTTTATTTACAGCATGACCTAGATGAATTTGTCCATTAGCATATGGAGGTCCATCATGTAAGTGGAAAGTCTTTCTTCCCTTTCTTGAAACTCTAATTTTTTTATATAAATCTCTTGATTCCCATGTTTTTAAAATCTCTGGTTCTCTCTGATTCAAACCAGCTTTCATAGGGATATTGGT
Organism: Gammaproteobacteria bacterium; assembly: GCA_038147295.1. Classification (GTDB taxonomy): domain Bacteria; phylum Pseudomonadota; class Gammaproteobacteria; order Magnimaribacterales; family TMED112; genus TMED112. Next base: position 579,707 of record JAYQTH010000002.1, on the reverse strand, counting down.
ATAAGGTAGATTTAACTTAAGGTCAGGTTTATCACTCATTATTAGAAATTAGATTTTTAGCATCCTCAATATCTTTTGCAATTTGTCGTTTTAGATCATTAACTGATTCAAATTTGATTTGATCTCTAATTTTACATAAAAAAACTACTCTAAGTACTTCATCATAAAGATTTCCTTCGAAATCAAATATGTTTACCTCCAATGATTGCCGATAATCATTGAATGTCGGTTTTGGACCGAAGTTAGCTATTGCAAAGTAATCTTTTCCGTTAAAACCTACCTTGCAGAGAAAAACCCCACTAAAGCAAAAATCATAATTATCGATTTCTATGTTTGCTGTTGGTGTTTGAATTCTTCTTCCAATCTGATTGCCAGGCAATACTTTTCCTGTGATTGTGTAATCTCTGCCCAACAAATTACCTGCACTAGCAAAAGCTCCCTTATGCAACTCTTCTCTAACCCAAGAGCTGCTTATTCTTTTATTGTTCAAGCTAACATCGTTCAAAGCAATAAATTCAATACTGTGTTTTTGACAAAGTTTTTGAAGAAGCTCTGTATCACCTTCCCTATCTTTGCCAAACCTAAAATCCTCGCCAACCATCAAGATTCTTGTTTCATTTAAAAGATATTCATTAAAAAAATCTTCTGGAGAGAGTTTCCTAAATCTTTCATCAAAGCGAATCTCTACAACCTTCTCAATCCCGATGCTGTTAAGAAAATCTATTTTGTCTTTAGTTGATAGAATTCGCTTCTTGCCGTGCTTAAAAAATTCAAATGGGTAGGGACTAAAAGTAACCAGCCTTGTTTTAAATCCTTTCACTTTTGCGATACTTTTTAAATCATTAAGCAGTTTTTGATGTCCCAAATGGATGCCATCAAAGTTTCCAATTGTTGTTATGTATCTAGCCATATTTAATATGTATTTGAAATTAATATTGCAATAAAAATAATAAATGCAATTGCCAACAGCACTGCGCCCTTATTAAAAAACTTATTCAAGCTTAGCCATGCAACAGAAACAGTAAACACAAAAATACTTGCTATGCTGGTTGCAAGTGCTATTCCAACGTGTTCTAACTCAAACATATAAACAAAAACGTAATTGAAAATGATATTTAATAGCAATGAAAAAACGCCAAGCCAAAGCACAAGTTTTGTCTTTGCAACAGCAAAATAAATGCTGTTAAAAAACTTATTTGACATCAGAAAGGGCAGACCAAATGCATAAGCCAGGAGGCTTGAAGACGTTTGGAGAGTATCAGAATATAAAAACTCTCCTCTCTGAAACAACATTTGAATTATAGGTTCTGAAAGAAAATAAAGTCCTAAAAATGCACCAAAACCAATAAGCGAGACCGATGCAAAACCTGTCATGGTGCTTTTCAAAAGCTCTTGTGATTTCTTATCCTTAAATAGCTCTGTGATATTTGGCAGTGAAACCAAAGCTATTGCTACACCAAACATACCAAGAGGGAGTTGAATTATTCTCTCTGAAAGGTATAACCAAGTTGGGCTTCCCGTCACTAGAAATGATGCGAAAATTGTATCTACCAATATATTTATTTGATATATGCCTGCTGCAAAGATAGCGGGCAAGAGTCTATTAAAAAAAGTCTGTAGCAAGCTGGCATCAAAACTAAAATCAAAGGCAGGCAGATAACCAAGCTTAGCGGTATATAAAACATTCAGTATCAATTGCAGAGCACCAGCAATCAAAATAGAAGCACCAATAACTCCTAAAGTTAGATTTGAAAAAGATAAGGCAAATAATATAAGTGTAATGTTGAATATAATTGGGGTTGCTGCCACAACCTGAAAGTATTTCTTTGAATTTTGAATCGCACCAAAAAAAGCTACTAATGAGATAAGCAGGATATATGGGAAAATTAGTCGTAAGAAATTAGTTGAGTTATTTAGTGTATCTAAATCTGCAAGATAGCCTGGTGCAAATAAAGTTACAAAGAAAGCGGGAAATAGCTCTACACATAAAACAAAGAGAGCAAGAATGCACAACAATAAAGTAAAAACCTGATTCAAAAATCTGGTTTGGTGTTGATTTGCCTCAATGATACTTGGAACCAATGATTGAGACATTGCTCCCTCACCAAAAAAACTCCTAAAAACATTTGGTATTCGAAAAATTACAACAAAAATATCGTGGATAGTGCTTGCTCCCAGATTGGAAGAAAGAACTAAATCACGAAGATATCCAAATATTCTTGAAACAAATGTAAAAAAAGAAAAACCTAATGAGGATTTCCAGAACTTAGGTATATTCAATTGTTTTTCTCTTTATCAAAGTCGATCGATATAGAATTAACACAATACCTCAAACCTGTTTTTTCTTTTGGACCATCTTCAAAAACATGTCCTAGATGACCGTCACAAGATGCGCATAAGATTTCAGTTCTTGGTCGACCAAAAATTGAATTATCTTCCTCATACTTTATGGCTTTTTCATTGGCTGCTTCAAAAAAACTTGGCCATCCACACCCAGCATCATATTTGGAGTCTGATCTAAATAGCTCTGCATCACAGTTTTTGCATTTATAGATTCCATCTTCAAAAAAACTATCAAATTTACCAGTAAATGGACGCTCAGTACCTTTGTCCTTAAGCACAAATAGTTCCTCTGGTGTGAGGTTCTCATTAATTTTTTTCATCTTATTAATTGTAACTTGTTTTAATGTTGAGTTGTCTCAAGAATTTTTCAAATTTTCTATCGAAGTTTTTACTAAGATCTACTTGGTTGTAACCAATTCTATTATTGTAGCTGTCTCTTTTTATTTTAAAATCCTCTGGAGAAAAGCAGTCCTTTTTTGGATTATAAATATTTAGAAATAAAGAGATTGGCAACCCATACTTAGTAATATCATCTTCTACTAATTGCTTAGAAAAATCCAAACCTCTTGTTAAAGAAAGAGTTTTTTGTTCCTTTTCTTTTATATTTAAAAATCTTAATACGTTCTGATATGCCATATGGGTCATTTCAAACCTCGCTGATTGAGAGTGTCCTGCGATATGTGGAGTGCAGAGATAAGCAGAATTGTGAAAATTTTTATTTATATTAGGTTCATTTTCAAATACATCGGAAATTATACGCACCTTGTTTTGCCTGATAAAATCTTTTTCTTTTACCACTCCCCCTCTAGAGGAATTAATAATAAAAGTACTGTTGCCCATTCTTTCTAAAAACTTGGAATCTACCAAATTGTAGGTTGGGTGCTCTCCATCGTGGATTAGAGGAACATGAAGGGAAATTAATTTGTATTGATCCAAGAGATCTAGGTTATCTATTGTCGAAAAACTAAAGGGATCATATGCATCAACAGAATAGCCAAAATTCTTTAGGAACGAATAAACTCTAGAGCCAATATTTCCATGTCCTATGATCAAAAATTTATCTTCTGAGGCTATAAGCTTATCTTTTAGTAATAGAGCAAGGCTAGAAAGAACATACTCAGCAACAGCAGGAGCATTGGCACCAGTTGAAAAAGCGTACTCTATTCCTTTTTGCTGTAGATGATCTTTATCTACATGGTCTTCGCCTGTTGATACTGAGCAAATTAACTTCACGTTAGCTGGAATATCTCTGTTGTGTGTTTTATAGGTTGATCTAATGATTACTATGGCATCTTCATTGATGGAAGAAATATCAAAATCTTGGTCTTTAAAGTAAGAGATTGGAAGACCTAGAGATTCAAAAAAAACATCACTGTATGGAATGTTCTGATCAATATATAGTGTTACCTCTTTGGCCATAGCAATGATTTTAACCAGCTTAATAAAGAATTTTCATTTGTCATGCCTTTTTCAATTGTTAGCAAATCTTCTAAATACGTTGAGGATTCCTCAAATAGGCTTTCTCTGGTGATAAATTCCTGCTCATTGAGTTCTTTAATGAACTTAGCTGGATTGCCTGCATAAACTGAGTTTGGTGGAATTTCTCCAGTAACAACTGAACCTGCACCAATAATCGAGTTGTTTCCTATTTTTGATCCTTTCAAAATTAATGATCTCTCCCCAATCCAAACATTTTCCCCAATACTTATCTCTTTGGGGCTCGCAACATAATCAGTCCTATCGTATATACCGTGCCAATCGGAGTCTGTGATAGTAACATCACTGGCTATCATGGTTGACTTGCCTATAGTGATCTTCTTTGCACATCTAATATTTATACCTGGTGACATCAAAACATAACTTCCTATATGTAGCTCTCCATTTAATTTATCGGTTTGCCAGGTTGATAGATCAATCTTCTTATCCGACGCGCAAATAATAGTTACAAAATCTTCTAAATGAATATTAGATCCAAAAATACGTAGGTGCTGTGGCTTTAAAATCATCACACTCTTACCAAAGTTTGTGAACTTAGGTTTTAAAAAATGGTGGATATAAAAAGCACTAAATGAATTGAACAATTGTTTCAGCCAGAAAGGTCTTTGCTCTTTATTAATGATCTACTCCTAAATAAATTATAAGCTAGAATACATCTAGCGTGATTGACCTTAATGTAGCAAATTTTTATCGAGAAGCTAAAAGATTTTTAGCTATTGGTGTCCCTATTTTGGGGACACAAATAGTCATGTATGGATTAACAACAACAGACTATATCATGGCTGGCTACTACAGTTCAGATGATTTAGCTGGCTTGGGTTTAGCTGCATCAATTTTTAACCCTCTTTATTTCCTTACAGCTGGAGTCATGTTTGGCATTAACCCCATTATTGCCCAGCTTTATGGCCAAAAAAGTTTTGAAGAAATTAAGCTAAAAACAAGAAGGTTTATTTGGGTTGCCTTTTTTATAGGGTTTTTATTTTTTTTAGCGTTAAGGAATGCTTATTTAATTTTCAACTTCATTGAAGCTGAAGAGCACATAAAGCAAATTGCAATTGATTATCTAAAGATTATTTCCTTCGGCGCTATACCCATGACAATCTATCAAGCATTGCGGGGTTATAGTGAAGGCATCACTGAAACAAAAACTGTTTTTTTGATAAGTTTGGCAATTTTTCTCTTAAATATTCCTTTTAATTATCTCTTTATTTTTTACTTTGACTTAGGTGGAGTAGGTTGTGGTTATGCAACTACAGTGCTTGTAGTCATAGGATTAATATGTTTTTGGTTAATTACTCTGTTCTCAGATAGGTATAAGGAGACACGACTTTACGGCAAATTTATCAATCCTGAAATAAGTAGTTCAATAGAGTTATTTAAGATTGGTATCCCTATAAGCTTTGGGGTTTTTGTAGAACTAAGCATGTTTAGTGGAGCAGCTTTGATAATTTCTTTTTTTGGTGCAACTGCTTTGGCTGGACATACCATAGCCTTGAATTTAGTGGGTTTGCTTTTTATGCTTCCTTTGTCACTCGGTCTAGCTTCTGCTATTAGAGTTGGCAACCTCCTTGGCGAAAAGAATTATACACAGGCCAACTATGCTACAAATTTTTCATTAAAAATATCTCTTCTAGTTGCTTCTCTAAATATGTTAATAATTTTGGTTTTTGGCTCATTTCTCATATCGATTTATACAGACAATCCTGAAGTTGCAATGATGGCTTTAGTTCTTTTGTATTATGCAATAATTTTTCAAATTCCAGATGCAGTAGGTTTCTCTGCAGTAGGTTCCTTGCGGGGCCACAAAGACACATTTGGTCCAATGGTTAACCTAGTAATCTCATACTGGGTTTTTGCTTTGCCATTGGGTGTTTATTTTGCTTTTGGGGATGAAAAATATGTGCCAAACCAAGCTGAAGGAATGTGGATAGGGATGATTATTGGTATCGTCGTTAGTATGATTCTGAATCTAAGAAGATTAAAAACAAAGAAAAATAAACTAAAGGAGCTCTTTTAGCTTTGAGCCAATAAGGTTTAAATCTGTTACAACACCTACGCCTGCTGACTCCAATGCTTTAAATTTGTCTTGAGCTGTTCCTTTACCACCTGAAATTATTGCTCCAGCATGGCCCATTCGCTTACCTTTAGGAGCGGTCACTCCTGCAATATAAGATACAACTGGTTTAGTGACATCGCTCTTAATATATTCAGCTGCCTCTTCTTCTGCAGTACCACCAATCTCTCCTACCATGACTATTGAATCTGTTTGCTGATCTTCTTCAAACATTCTCAAGCAGTCAATAAATGAAGTTCCATTAATAGGATCGCCTCCTATGCCTATACAAGTGCTTTGACCAAGGCCTGTATCGGTCGTTTGCTTAACAGCCTCATAAGTTAAAGTCCCAGATCTTGAAACAATTCCTACAGAACCTCTTTGATGTATAGATGCTGGCATAATTCCAAGTTTTGCTTCACCTGGGGTAATTACTCCTGGACAATTTGGGCCAACTAGTCTGACTTCAGGGTACTGTTTGAGCACATTTGTAACTTCAATCATGTCAATTACTGGAACACCCTCTGTGATACAAATTATCAAACTAATCCCAGCTTCTGCAGCCTCAATAATTGCTGCTTTAGTGAACTTAGCTGGAACAAAAATTACACTTGTATCGGCGTTTGTTTGTGTGCATGCCTCTTTGACTGAATTGAATACCGGTTTTTCAAGATGAGTCATGCCACCTTTACCTGGAGTAACTCCTCCTACAACATTGGTGCCATATTCAATGCATTGCTCGGCATGCATGGTTGCTTGCGACCCAGTAAACCCTTGAAAAATTGCTTTAGTTTCTTTATTGATTAAAACACTCATCTAACTAGCTCCACTATTTTCTGAGCGGCTAGTTGAAGAGAGTCTTCCCCAATAACATTTAAGCCAGATTGATTTAACAATTCTTTGCCATAGTCGGATTGGTTGCCTTGCAACCTAACAACTATTGGTACATCCACGCTCCTTTCTTTTATTGCATCAATAATACCTTGAGCAATCAGATCACAGCGCACAATTCCTCCAAAGATGTTAACTAAAATACCTTTAACATTCTTGTCTGAAAGAATCAGCTGAAAAGCTGTTGAAACTCTTTCTTTTGTTGCTGTGCCGCCAACATCAAGAAAATTTGCAGGCTCACCATTGTATAATTTTATGGTATCCATTGTTCCCATCGCCAATCCTGCCCCATTTACCATGCATCCAATATTTCCATCAAGGGCAACGTAACTTAAATCACTTTGCTTAGCTTCGTATTCTCTTTGATCTTCTTGGGAGGCATCCCTTAAGACTGTTAAGTCCTCTTGACGGTAAAGTGCATTCTCATCAATATTTATTTTTGCATCCAAGCAATGTAAATGTCCTTTGTCTGTAATAACAAGGGGGTTTATTTCCAGCAAACTAAGATCTTTGTCTTTAAACAGCCGACAACAGCTATCAATTATTTCATTAAATTCTTTGCTTTGAGATTCATTTAATGAGAGCTGTTTTGCAATATCAGCAACTTCATCTTCTGAAATTTTAAAATCTGTATTTAACTGAGCTTTTAATATTTTCTCAGGATTTGTCTCAGCTACCTCTTCAATATTCATTCCACCTGCTTCAGACACTATCATCGAAATGGATTTTGACCCTCTATCGATGACAAGACTCATATAAAGCTCTTTATTTATATTTGTTAATTCTTCGAGTGAAATTACGTTAACAGGAAGACCATCATTGTCAGTTTGAATGGTCACAATATTTTTCCCAAGCCATTGATCGACAAAAACTTTTACGTCTTCAATTGTGCTGCATAATTTAACCCCCCCGACCTTGCCTCTGCCACCGGTATGAGCTTGAACTTTCGCAACACAACCATCAGAGAAGTTTATTTGATTGAGTGCATCCTCAATGTTTTCTTTGTTAGTTATCAAACTTCTTTTAGATACAGGCATGCCATATCTTTCAAATAGCTCTTTAGCTTGATATTCGTGTAAATTCATTAATTGCCTATATGAATTGCTTGCTTGTTTACTGCGAGTGCAGCCTCATGCAAAGCCTCAGAAACAGTTGGATGACTGAACATAGTTAAACCAAAATCTTCTGAACTAGCAGAAAACTCCATACCGATTAAACCTTGTTGCAATATTTCCGCAGCACCGTTCCCAAAAATTTGAATTCCTAAAACTTCATCCGTATCTTTATCTGCAAGCACTTTTACTAATCCTGCTGAATCGCCAGCTGCTAATGCCCTACCACTAGCTGCAAATGGAAAATTCCCTTTCTTGAATTCTACGCCATCACTTTTTAAATCTTCCTCTGTTCTACCTACCCATGCAATCTCAGGGTGCGTATAAATTACTGAAGGCACTAAGTTGTAATTGACTTCCATTTTTTTCCCTGCAATTCTTTCAGCCGCCATGACACCCTCTTCCATAGCTTTATGGGCCAACATTGGTCCTCTTACAATGTCACCAACTGCATAGACATTCGGTAATGATGTTTGACAATAATCATCAACAGTTATGAATCCTCTGTCATCTAATTCCAGGCCGCAATCTTTGGCTAATAAGTCTTCTGTGAATGGTCTTCTGCCAACAGCAACTATGACTTTATCGAAGGACTTTTTCTGTAATTTGCCTTCAATTTCAACTTCCAAAGAGACCCCACTCCTTGATGTTTTTGAACCTTTTACAAAACAACCTAGGCTGATATTAAGATTTTGATTCTTAAATTCTCTTTCGATTACCTTCACCACGTCTCGATCAAGCATCGGAAGCAGGTTGTTTTCAGCTTCAAATATTTCAACTTTAGAACCAAGTCTTGACCAAACACTTCCTAATTCAAGGCCAATTACTCCTGCACCTATGATTGCAAGGCTCTTGGGCACTTCCTCGAGCTCAAGAGCACCAGAACTTCCAATTACACTTGTCCCGTTCCAAGGCACACTTGGTATATTTATTGGACGAGAGCCAGCAGCAAGAATTATATTCTTAGCAGTATAAGTGTTTTTTTTGCCTTTAATGTCAGTGACCTCTACAGTTGTTGGATTTACCAGCTTTCCTTTCCCATGAATGGAAGTAACTTTATTGTGTGAAAAAAGATGTGAAACCCCACCAGTAAGTTTTTTTACGATAGCATTTTTTCTATCCATCATTTTTGAAATATCTAGTTTAGGTTTACCTGCTGAAATGCCGTGCTCAGCTAAGCCATCTTTTAATTGATGAAACTTATATGATGAATCAAGAAGTGATTTTGATGGAATGCATCCAACGTTTAAGCAAGTACCTCCAAGTTTTACCTTTTCATCTTCGGTAGAATCAAATTCTATACATGCTGTATTTAATCCTAATTGAGAGGATTTAATTGCAGCTACATAGCCTCCGGGACCACCTCCAATAACCAATACATCAAAATCCATTTATACTCCTAACATCATAGACTCTGGAGATTCCAGAGATTCTTTAATTTTTACAAGGAATGATACTGCATCTTTCCCATCTAGCAACCTATGATCGTAAGTTAGTGCCAAATACATCATAGGTCTAATCTGAATCTCGCCATTTACTACAACCGGCCTATCCTGAATTTTGTGCATGCCCAAAATTGCAGATTGAGGTGGATTAAGAATTGGGGTTGAAAGAAGAGATCCAAAAACGCCACCATTTGATATTGTAAAAGTTCCACCTGTCATTTCCTCAATTGAAAGCTTCCCCTCTCTAGCTTTAGTAGAGTACTCAACGAGAGATAATTCAATTTCAGCAATTGAGAGATCCTGAACATCTCTAATTACTGGTACAACAAGACCTCTTTCTGTTGAAACTGCTACGCCTATGTCTTGGTATCCATGGTAGAGAATATCCTCGCCGTCGATAGAAGCGTTAACTATTGGCATTTCTTGTAGTGCAATTGAGGATGCTTTCAGAAACATGCCCATAAATCCAAGCTTTACTCCGAATTTCTGTTCAAATACATCTTTATATTTTGCTCTTAAGCTCTTAACTTCAAATAAATCAACCTCATTGAAAGTAGTTAAAGATGCTGTCTGAGCCTGTGATTCAAGCAACCTATTAGCAACTACTGATCTTAATCTTGTCATTGGAACTCTTTCTGACCTTGTTGTGCTGATAGAATCTTCTTGAGCAACAGCTTTTTGAGGTTTTTTATCTGGTGCCTTTAGAATATCTGCCTTTGTAACTACACCTTTTTTAGATGTAGTTTCAATGTTCTCAATTGATAAATCTTTTTCATTAAGTAGTTTTTTTGCCGCTGGTCCCATTCTAAAGCCCTTAGATAAAGGTTCCTCTGAAATAGATTTTGATTTTGCCTGATCTTTTTTATTGGATGGTTTGCTTATTTTAATATTTTCTTTTGGAGCTGGTTTTGGAGCTGAAGTCTTAGTTCCTTTGGTAAAGTTCCCTATTACCTCTGAGCTTTTAATTGTTGTTCCTTCAGGGATTAAAATCTTCTCAATAGTTCCGTCAGATGGAGCAGTTACTTCAATTACAACCTTATCAGTTTCAATCTCCGCAAGAACATCGTCTTGTTTAAATGTTTCACCTTCTTTTTTGACCCAGTTTGATAAAGTTCCTTCGAAAACTGACTCTGGAAAGATTGGAGATTTAATATCTTCGGCCATGGTCTATATTCTATTACTGTAAAGCTTTCCTAACTATCTCTTTTTGTCGTTTTTGATGGTATTTTTGATAACCACCTGCTGGAGCTGCCGATGGATTTCTTGCAATGCAGCTCAGCTTGTATCCTTTTTTCGTTTCATTAAGAACTTTTTCTATCCTATGTCGTATCATCAACCAAGCCCCCATATTCTCTGGCTCCTCTTGAACCCAGTAAAAATCTTTACATTTTATTTTTTTGGTACATGCGATAAGCTCAGATTCAGGAAAAGGATAAAGTTGCTCAACTCTTATTAGCTGGATATCTTCAATTTTTTTCTCATTTATTTCAGTTAAGATATCAAAATAAACCTTGCCTGAGCACAAAATAACCTTTCTTGGTTGCTTGTTTGTTTCATCGACAATTATATTTTTGAATGTGCCGTTAGTTAAATCAACTAATTCTGAAGTTGCTTGAGGATTTCTCAGTAAACTTTTTGGAGTCAAGACAACCAGTGGTTTTCTTTGTGGGTTTACAGTTTGACGTCTTAGCAAATGAAATATTTGTGATGGCAATGTTGGGACGCAGACTTGAATATTATCATACGCGCATTGCTGTAAAAACCTTTCCAATCGACAGCTACTGTGTTCAGGACCCTGGCCCTCATACCCATGAGGTAAAAACATAGTCAACCCTGAAAGTCTTCCCCATTTTGTTTCAGCACTGACAATGAACTGATCAATGACTACCTGAGCAACATTAGCAAAATCCCCAAACTGAGCTTCCCAAATTACTAGGCCTTCTGGCCATGTTGAGGAGTAGCCATACTCAAATCCAAGAACAGCCTCCTCAGACAATAAAGAGTCGAATATTTCAAATTTTTTATTGCCCTTATTTAGTTGTGATATAGGAACATAACCTTCACCAGAGACTTGATCCTTAACAACTAAGTGCCTATGGGAAAATGTTCCTCTTCTAGAATCTTGACCAGTTATTCTTACTGGGTAACCATCCTGTAGCAAAGTGGCGTACGCAACCATTTCTGCAAAACCCCAATTTATTCTCATCTCTCCTTTTGCCATCAAAGTTCTATCTTGATAGAGCTTTTCAACTTGTTTTTGCATTTGTAAATTTTCAGGGATCTCTAAACAATATTTAAATGACTTTTTAAGCTGCGCCATATTAACAGCTGTTGGGTAGGTTTTTTTCTTATCAGTTTTCAGGTATGGGGTCCAATCAAAATACATAGATCGGTCAGGGTCTGAAGCCATCGATAATGCCACCAGTTCTCCTTTTTCCATATTTGCTCTGTAGTTTGATTTGAAGTTTTCAAATTGTTTAATATCTATTGTGTTATTTGAAATTAACTTATCAGAATAAAGTTCAGTAACCGTCTTTTTTGATTTTATTTTGCTATACATTAAAGGTTGAGTAGCAAAAGGTTCATCGCTTTCATTGTGACCTCTCCTTCTATAACAAACAAAATCAATAATAATATCTCGTTTAAAAGTATCTCTAAATTCAACAGCCAGTTTTGCTGCAGTAACACAAGCTTCTGGATCATCGCCGTTGACATGCAATATTGGAGCTTCAATCATTTTACCTACGTCGGTGCAATATTCAGTTGACCTTGCATCCTTTTTCAAACTAGTGGTAAAACCAATTTGATTATTCACAACAATGTGTACTGTTCCTCCAACTCCAAAAGCTCTAGTTTGCGACAGTTGAAGAATCTCCATTACTACACCCTGCCCAGCAAAAGATGCATCACCATGCATTAAGATTGGAACAACTTTTTTCTTCTTCTCATCTTGTCTTCTGTCTTGTCGAGCTTTAACTGAGCCAAGAATTACAGGATTTACAATCTCTAAATGAGATGGGTTTGAACCAAGTGAGAGGTGCACTTCGCCACCACTTGTTAGCACATTCGAGGAAAATCCTAAGTGATATTTTACATCTCCTGTTCTAGCATCATGTGCCTCTAGTTCCTCGGCGAACTCTGAAAATAGCTCGCTAGGCTTCTTGCCCATTACATTTATTAAAACGTTCAGACGGCCTCTGTGAGACATGCCTAAACAAACTTCTTTTACCCCCTTAGAACCAAAATCTTCAATAAGCGTATCTAAGAGTGGTATTAAGGACTCTCCCCCCTCTAAACCAAACCTTTTGGCACCTGGGTATTTAGAAGCTAGAAATTTTTCAAGACCTTCTGAATCAACAACACGCTTGAGAATTTGTTTTTTTTCATCGCTAGTAAAAGCGTATGGGTTTGCTTTTCCTTCAATTTTATCTAAGAACCATCTACGAATCTTGCTATCGACAATATGCATGAATTCATAACCAATATTTGAAGTATAGGTTTGCTCGATTGAGGTCTTGATTTCACTTAGTGTCATTGTTTTTCCGTCTTGGAAATTTGAAAGAGCAAATGATGTTTCTAAATCAACTTCAGATAAGTTATGAAATGAAAGATCTAGGTCTGAGATATTTTTTTCTTTTCTTAGGTGCAGAGGGTCAATTTTTGCTACCTGATGACCTCTCCTTCTAAATGCATTGATTAAATTTTGTACTTCCGAACTTTTTGGTGACTCAAGAACAGTTTTCTCTTCATTGCTGCTTTTTCTGCTGAGTTGGATATTCTTGAATCGGTCTTGAATGGCTTGGTGATTTCTCTCTTCTACATTTGTGTGGATGGAATCAAAGTAATTTTTCCAATCACTATCTATTTCATTAGGGTCTAAAAGGTATTTTTGGTAGAGATCTTCGAGGTAGTTTGAGTTACCTCCATATTTAAAGCTGTCTAGGATTTTCTCCTCAATTGATTTTGACACTATCCTATTTTTCTTAGCTCCTTCTTAATCTCATTGATCGCTTTGGATGGATTTAGCCCTTTTGGACAAACAGATGTGCAATTCATAATTCCATGGCATCTATAAACACTAAAGGCATCATTTAACTTTTTAAGTCTTTGTGCTTTTTGCTTATCTCTAGTATCAGCAATAAATCTATAAGCTTGCAGTAAAGCTGCAGGACCTACGAATTTTTCAGGGTTCCACCAAAAAGATGGACAGCTTGTTGAGCAACATGCGCACAGCACACATTCATATAACCCATCTAGCCTATCTCTCTCTTGTGGGCTTTGTAGTCTTTCATGGCCAGTTGTAACCTCTTCATCATTATCTAAAAACGGCTTTACCTTTTCATACTGATCATAGAAGGGTTTCATATCAACAATAAGATCCTTAATGACTGGAAGCCCTGGCAATGGTCGCACTTCAAGCTTGTTCCCTATAGCAACATCGCTAACAGCTGTTATGCATGCCAAACCATTTTGTCCGTTCATATTTACACCATCAGAACCACATACTCCCTGAGCACATGACCTCCTAAAAGTCACTGTTGAATCTTGCTCTTGGGCTTTTCTGATAGCATCAATCACCATCATGTTTCCAGAATCATTCATTTCAATAATGTAATCAGACATATAAGGCCTATGATCTTTTTCTGGATCAAATCTATATAAACTTAAATGTAACTCTTTCATCAATATACTCTTGCTTTTGGCTTAAAACTTTCCACTTGTTGAGGTTTAAAATTTACTTCTCTTTTCTTAACTTCATTATTATTTGAAAAGAATAATGAATGGCACAACCAATTTTGATCGTCCCTCTCAGGAAAATCTTCCCTTGCATGAGCACCTCTGCTTTCCTCTCGAGCTAATGCTGAAAAAGCAGTAGCTTTAGCAATATCAAGCATATTAAGGTACTCTAATGCTTCAACCCTTTCAGAATTAAACTGATTTGATTTATCTCTCAGATGGAGTTTTTTAGTTTTCTCAGTTACTTCGTTAAGTTTATTGATACCTTTTTCCATGAGTTCTTTATTTCGATAAACTCCAAAGTAACTTTGCATTATGTTCTGCATTTCTGCTTTTAAATCAAAAACATTTTCACCATCTTTGGTTTCATTTAATTTGGATATTACTTCAAGAGAGTTTTCCACTTCGCTCTTTGGTAAGTTTTGACGGCCTGCATCTTTATATTTCTCATTGATATGCCTCCCAGCAGCTCGACCAAAGACAACTAAATCAAGTAAGGAATTTCCACCAAGGCGATTGGCTCCATGGACTGAAACGTTTGCAGCCTCTCCAATAGAATATAAGCCATCTATGACCTTATCAGCACCATTTTGATCCTGAGTAAGAACTTGTCCATGAACATTTGTTGGTATGCCTCCCATCATATAGTGACAGGTTGGAACAACTGGAATTGCCTCATTAATCGGGTCTACGTTAGCAAAAGTCATTGATATTTCTCTAATTTCTGGCAGTTTACGTTTAATAGCTTCTTCACCAAGATGATCAATTTTCAATAAGACATGATCTTTTTTAGGACCACAACCTCTTCCAGCTAAAATTTCTTGCACTATACACCTTGAAACAACATCCCTGGAGGCAAGATCTTTTGCTTTTGGTGCATATGTAGGCATAAACCTTTCACCTTCTGAATTAATTAAATATCCCCCTTCACCTCTACAGCCTTCGGTCATTAATGATCCATTTCCATACAGCCCTGTAGGGTGAAACTGCCACATTTCCATATCTTGGAGAGGTAAGTCATTTCTTAAAACCATACCAAGACCATCTCCTGTACAAATAAGAGAGGTGGTATTTTGCTCATAAACTTGGCCAGCTCCTCCAGTCGCTAACACAACTGCGTTACATTTTATTATTGACAATTCCCCAGTCTCCATATCGAAGCAACTTACACCACCAATTGATCCTTCTGTATTTTTAATTAAATTTACTGCAAACCATTCGTTAAAAAATTCCGTTCCTGCCTTTAAGTTTGCTTGGTATAGCGTATGAAGTAGTGCATGGCCTGTTCTATCAGCTGCTGCGCAGGTTCTTGCTGCCTGTCCACCTTCACCAAATTCCTTGGACTGGCCTCCAAAGGGCCTTTGATATATTCTGCCATTTTCGAATCTTGAGAATGGAAGACCCATATGCTCCAACTCAAAAACTGCATCTGGACCCTCTGAACACATGTACTCAATTGCATTCTGGTCACCGATATAATCCGAACCTTTAACAGTATCAAACATATGCCATCTCCAGTCGTCATCAGGATCTGCACTTGCTATTGCACAGGTAATCCCCCCTTGAGCAGCAACAGTATGAGATCTTGTAGGAAATACCTTTGAAACTACGGCTACACTCAGTCCTGATTTAGAAATTTCGAGGGACGCACGTAAGCCTGAACCTCCGCCACCAACAATGACAACATCATAGTTTTTCTCTGAAATATTTTGTCCATTTAAATCCATCTTTACACCAAATAATTAAATACAAATACATAGGTAGTAACTAAAACCACCATTGCAACAAACACTCTAAAAATAATTCTAAAAATTAAGGAAAATTCTGATAATGTGCTTGAAACAAAACCAATTGTCCTTTTTGACAGATAGTCATCTTCAACAGCTTTTAGACCTATAATGCCATGAAAAAACATAGAAAATAAAAACAAAGTAGAAAAGATCTTAAAACTTATGCCATTAATGTCGCTTGACCAAATAGCTGCCGAAATATTATACGGTTTTACGAAAAAGCTTATGGCCACATAAAGCACATAAGATAAAATTACCACTGCGCTTAATCTTTGAAGGTACCAAAAAAGTGTGCCCACTTACCAAACCTCCATCACTGCAAAAAAAGAAAATATTGCTGTGAGCAGAAATACTATTAGTGCAGAAAATCTTGCTTCAGCTAGCTCATGCCCATATTCTGAAAAATCAATTAACATATGTCTTAACCCTGCAAAAATATGGTAAATCAGAGCTATTAAAGAAATAGAAATTAAAAATTTAACTTCGATGTTAAATAAAGATACATTCCAGCTGCCGTTCTCAATAAGGTAGCCACTCAAAAATAAGAACACAAAAGTTGGCACTCCTACAAAAAAATTGATTATGCCAGAAATTCTATGAGAAATAGATGATATAGCGGGGATAGGTAGTCTAATTAAAAAAAGGTTGATGAATGTAGGCCGCCTGCTCATTTCTTGCTTGGTATTATAAATAAGATCAAGATAATTATCTTTATTTTACAACCAAATATGTGTGTTTTTAGGCAAGCTTAGCTAGAAATTTTTTTAAGATTTGGTTCACTTCTTCTGGGGCCTCTTCCTGGGTCCAGTGCCCCACATTCTCAAGCACCTCTAACATTCTTAGGTCTTCGTAGTTTTGACTCAAGACCTGATTAAAAAGTTCTTTGACGTTAATGCTTGCGAGTGACCCAAAACTTCCTTTACTTGCAGCGCCTGAAAGGAAAAAATTCACTGGGTCATGCTCTCCTGTTATGAAAGCTGCTGGCTGAGTGATTTTTTTTGGACCAAGCTCTTGCAACTCTTTAAAGTCAATATCTTGGGCTCTATAGCGATTTAATGGTCCTCTCATTCCACTAATTGTGAACTCATCTATTAGCACATCAATATCATTACGACTGAGCCAACTTGGGTATTTAGAAAATTCAGGTAAACCTTCTAGGTATCCTGAATTTTTATTTTTTTGATATTTTGGATTGTCCTTGTTCTTGTTTAAAAATAACATGCCTCTGGAGTCATTTGAAAAATAGCAAAGCTCAAATGTTTTAAGTAAATCTTTCTCAAGTTCTTTCTCAGCCAAACCTTCATTCAGAAAATAAAGCTGATAGAAGTATTTATCTTTATAAATTTGTTTCCATAGATCCAGGGAGGATTGTGCTCCTACTGGTAAATAAGGAACCGATAAACCAACAACCGCATCAACCATATTCGGGTACTTGATTGCAGTGGTCCAAGCAATCGGTCCACCCCAATCATGACCAATTAGTATTGCACTTTGATGTCCCAAACCTCTGATTACCGCCTCAATATCTGATGCTAGCTTGCAGATTGAGTATTCTTCGATTGCATATGGTTTAGAGGATTTACCATATCCTCTTACGCTTATTGCAGCTACTTGGTACCCCAACTTTTCAAGGAATGGAATCTGATGCCTCCAACTGTACCAACTTTCTGGCCAACCATGGATAAGTACAATAAGAGGACCTTCACCGTAAATATTAGTAAAAATATTAACTTCATTATTACTAATAATTTTCTGTTGCATTATTTGAATGGGTTTTTTGAGCTAAGAAACTTTAGTCTTAGAATAAGACCTGGCAAAGCTAGCTCTTTGGTAAGTTTGTTCAAAATATATTTTTTGTATGAACCTTCCAAACGATCCAATGAATTGCCATGAATAATAAAGGTGTGAGGGTTTTTACCACCCTGGTGGATGTATCTGAGTTTTGGTTTAAATTTTCCTTTGAATGGAACAGATTTATCTTCAATCGCTTGTCGTAGAATTTTGTTTAACTTATTCGTAGAAACTCTTTCATGAATATTTTGGATAGTTCTGAAAATCTGATCAAATAGATTTCGCATACCTGTTTTCTCTTTTGCTGAAATAAACACAATAGGAAATTCTTTAGTCGCCGGGTCTTCAGTAAGCTGATTAAGGATTGATTTTTTTTGGTCTGGTTTAAGAAGATCAGCTTTATTCACTGCGATAATTATTGCTTTACCAATATCTTTTGCCTTTGAAAGCAAGGTAAAGTCCTGATCACTCAGCATATCATTGGGGTCGAGAAGGAATAAGCATAAATCAGATTTTTCCAATGCATCAAAAGATTTAATTACAGAATATTTCTCTTCCTTTTCAATGACTTTGCTTTTTCTTCTAACTCCAGCAGTATCATAAAATAGATAATTCTTTCCCCTAAAGTTAACTTCAACATCGATAGAATCAACAGTTGTTCCCGGAGTGTCAGAAACAATCAACCTATCAGAATTAATTAGAGAATTAATGGTCGAAGATTTGCCAACATTTGGTTTACCAATGATAGTAATTTTCGCTTCTGCCTCAAATTTCTTATCAGTGTTTTGTGTAAACCTCTTAAAAATTTCATTTCTAAGTTCGGTAATAAATTTGTTATGTGCAGCACTTACCGAATAAATATCTTTGAAGCCAAGCTTGGTAAAGTCATCGGTGGCATCATTTTTTTTAACATCGATTTTATTAATAACCAATATTATGTCTTTGCCACTTTTCCTTAAGATTGATGCAATTTCATTGTCATATGGCGATAAACCAAATTTATTATCAACAACAAAGATAATTAAATCAGAGCTATTAATTGCTTCATGAGCTTGGTAAAGGATAAAGTCTTCAAATTGATCTTCCTCAGAGGAGAAAAAACCACCAGTATCTATTAGGTCTAAGCTTATTCCATTCTTATCGATAGTTGATATTTTTCTATCCCTAGTAAGACCCTCATAATCAGATACGATTGCCTTATTAGAACCAATAAGTCTATTAAATATTGACGATTTGCCGACGTTGGTTCTGCCGACAAGAGTAATTGTTTTCCTCATTAAAAGATTTTGTAAACTTTAAGTTTACCAGCTTGGTCTTGGACTGCTAATGTATTTGAAACTACCTCTATTTGCTTAACTTGATCAAGATTAGTTCGTTTTACTCCCAAGGTTTCTCCAGACTCAGCACTGACTGAATGAAGGAATCCGTCGAGATCGCCAAAGTAAAGTTTGTTGTTGTAAAGCACTAAAGATGAGAGGTCTCTAAATTTATATTGATCATTGATCCATCTCTCGGTACCGTTTATTGCATCGTAAGCGATAATTTCATCATCGCTTGATATGCCAATAACTAGGTCTCGAAATAATACCAATGGCTCCGAGGTTGAAAAGTCGACAGAGAAAAGCTTATCTCCCGTTCTAATGTCAAATCTTGTTAGTGAACCATTGAAGTTCGCAACATAAATACTTTCTTGAAATGCTACTGCTGACGTATCTGAATCCATTAGCTTTTCAAGCTCTGTTGTTCCCCTAAGGACAGAAATAGGCTTTTCCCATAATTGGATACCATCTATTGATCTAATAGCTGCAAGCCTTCCGTTGGAAAAACTTGCAAAGACTAAACCTTCGTAAAAATATGGCACTGCGGTACCTCTAATTGAAAGCAATGGTGCTTGTGCTGATTTTGTCCAAATAATTTCGCCATCTCTTAAATTAAAAGCATATAAAACATCTGAAGAAGTTTGAGCAAATATGAATCTTGATGTTATTAGAACTTTTGAGATAACCAAATCTTTAAGGTCTTGTTGCCAACGTAGTGCATTTGTATTCAAGTCATAGGCATAGATAGTTCCATCGGAATCTGAGTAAACTAATGTGTTATAACCAATAGTTACACCCGATACAATTTCAGTGCCTTCCAGAGCTATAGAATTTAAAAGGGTGCCGTTTTCAATATCGTATTCTTCTGCTGCATTGTTTTTAATTTTATAAATACTGCCAGCAGAAACTTGAAATTGGTGATTTTTAGCATATTTATTGCCTGAGCTACCAAAGTTGATTAATGGGCGTGAATTGGATTTGCTCCAAACTTCATTTAAAAAGTTGGGGTAACTTAAATCTAGTTTTGTTGGAGCTCTTGGATCCACTTCAACAAAGCCAAGCGTTTGACAACCCAACAAAACGAAAGCAGAAAGTATTGATAGTAACTTATTCATCGAAAGGCTTCTTAAGCTCAATTAAATTTTTTTGAGTTTCATTCAAATCTGAATCTAATGCTTTATCGTACCATTCATTAGCAAGCTCGTTTTCACCAAATGATTTGTAAAAATCTCCGCCCAATTCATAAAAACGTGGCGATTTTAAATCAGATTGTTCCAAAAATAACTTTCCATCATCGTATCTATCAAGCTCAATTTGAAGTCTTACTATATTTTCAGCATACTGCTCTTTGAGCACATTTTTTGTTGCATTAGCAATACCGCTGGATTTTAATTGCTGACTTATATCAAGATAAATTTTTAAAGCAAGTTCAAAGCTTTCTTCGTCCAAGGCTTTTTTTGCTAACACGGATTTGGTGATTAATTCATAGCCAAAATTTTGGTATTCAAGATCAAGTCTTTTAAATAAGTCCTCAGCTGTTTCAGTCTCATTGCTGAATTCTTCATTTATCTTAACAAACTGAAGGAACTCCTCTTGGTTTTTTTGATCACTCAAGTAATTTAATAAGGATAAAACCCCAAACAGCAAAACTACACCTGACACAGAGTAGATAAAGGTTCTGCTTTTAACAAAATTTATAAGATTTTCTATCAACTAAATTTCTCCAATAATTCTTTCTCGGTCATATCTTGATCCTCAGCTGTATTGCTTAAGGACTTTAACTTGAATACACCTGAGTTAAGTTCTTCTTGGCCGATTATAATAACAAATTTAAAGCCGAAAGAATCAGCTTTTTTAAGTTGCTTATTTAAATTTGCGTTACCTAGATAGGTTTCAACATTTAATTGTGGATTGTTAGATCTTAGTTTGAAACCCAGTTTTTGGGCATATGCTTTGGACTTACTGTCTAAGCTTCCTAAAAATATGCCAGAATTATCTGAATTGGTTACTACAATCTCAGCAAGCCTATCTACTCCCAACGCAAAACCAGTAGCTGGAATTTTATTTCCACCCAAATCTGCAATTAAATTGTCGTATCTACCGCCACCCAAAATAGCATTTTGTGCACCCAGATTGTTATTGGTAAATTCAAATACTAATCCCGTGTAGTAGTCTAAGCCTCTAACAAGATTCGGGTTTACTTTGTAATTAATTTCCAAAGAATCTAAAAGTGACTTAATATCCTCAAATCTTGTTTTTTGCTCTTCAGTAAAAAAATCGGATATTGGTCTAGCATCTTTTATAATATCTTTTATCTTCTCGTCCTTTGAATCTAAAGCTCTTATTGGATTTCTTAAAAGCCTAAAGTAAAGCTTCTCTTCTATTTGATCCTTATACTGTTGAAGATAGTCTCTTAGATAGTCTCTAAAGTTTTCGATGCATTCTATGTCTCCGATAAAATTAATCTCAAGTTCTGATGGAATGCTAAGCTGCTCTAAAACAATTTTTGCGACCTGTAAAATTTCAACGTCAGCATTGATGCTATCGTCGCCAATTAACTCAATTCCAGCTTGAACGAATTGTCTTTTTCTTCCTTTCTGAGGTCGCTCATACCGAAACATAGGGCCAATATAGAAATATTTTTTTATCTCTAAATCGTCAAGGCCATTGGTAATTAGCGCCCTTACTAAACCTGCTGTTCCTTCAGGTCTCAGGCACAGATTTTCTCCTTTTCTGTCTTGAAGTTCATACATCTCCTTTTGAATAATGTCTGATGTATCTCCTACCGATCTCTCAAATAGTGACTTGTTTTCAAGAATTGGAGTACGAAATTCTTTAAAGTTAAAGCTTCTAAAAACTTTTTCGCAAGTTTTCTCAACAAATGAAATTGCCTGAACCTCTAGTCCATATAAATCTGGCATACCTCTTATTGTCTTTAACTCTTTCATTGCGCTACTATTGTATTACTTTTTTCTTCTGCAATTTTTAAAACTTCTGCAATTAATGATTTTTCTAAATCAACTGTGTTGACCTTATAGGCAGGCTTTCCCTTGATATAAATTAAGTGTTTTGGAGAGGCACCAGTTACTCCAACATCTGCCACCTTTGATTCTCCTGGACCATTAACATAACAACCAATCACTGCCAAAGTCACTTCTTGTTTAATTTCTGACAACTTGTGCTCCAGATTATTTACGGTATTAATTACCTGAAAGTTTTGTCTTGAGCAGCTTGGACAAGCAATAATTTTTACACCTCTGGATCTAAGGTTTAATGATTTTAGCATTTCCCACCCTACTCCTACTTCGTCTACAGGGTCTGAAGCCAGAGAGACTCTAATGGTGTCCCCAATTCCATCCATAAGCAAAGCTCCTAAACCAATGGATGATCTTACAGTGCCTGATTTTAGAGAGCCTGATTCTGTAATCCCAAGGTGAAGCGGTTGATCAATTAAGGCAGAAATCTTCCTGTAACTATCAACTGTCATATAAATATCCGATGATTTAATGCTCAATTTAAAGTTATCGAAGTTATGCTTGTTTAAGATTTCGACATGTCTCATTGCAGACTCAACAAGAGCATCAGAATTTGGTTCTCCATATTTTACCTGAAGATCTTTCTCTAAAGAGCCAGCATTCACTCCAATTCTAATTGGAATATTTTTATCTTTTGCAGAAAGTATGACCTCTCTTATCTTTTTTTCGGTACCAATATTGCCCGGATTGATTCTTACGCAGTCTGCTCCAAGTTCTAGGGCTTTCAATGCAATCTTGTAGTCAAAATGTATATCGGTTACAAGAGGAATTGATGTATTCTCTTTTATTGTTTTAAATGAATCTGCAGCTGCTTCAGTGGGCAATGACACTCGGACAATATCTGCTCCTGCTTCCTGTAATTGATTAATTTGGTTTATAGTTTGGCTGGTATCTTCGGTATTGGTATTTGTCATTGATTGGACAGTGATAGGGGCATCTCCGCCTACAGGCACATCGCCAATCCAAATTTTTTTGGTCTTTTTTCTGATTGCTTTATTTTCTAACAAATCACTTACTAGTTTACAAAGATTTCATCTTCATTAAAGAAATAAGAAATTTCTCTAGTAGCACTTTCAGGTGAATCTGATCCATGAACGGCATTTGCATCAATGGATTCTGCAAAGTCTGCTCTAATTGTTCCTGGTTCTGCTTCTTGGGGGTTTGTTGCTCCCATTAATTCTCTGTTTTTTGCAATTGCATTCGGTCCGTATAATACTTGCACAACCACTGGGCCAGAAGTCATGTATTCAACTAAATTGTCATAGAAAGGCTTGCCCTCATGCTCTGCATAAAAACCGCCAGCTTTTGCCTTATCGAGCTGAACTAGTTTAGCTGCAATAACTTTTAGTCCTGCTGACTCAAATCGATCGATGATTTTCCCAATGACATTTTTTTCGGTTGCATCGGGTTTGATTATTGATAATGTTTTTTCCATTCTTACTCCTTTTCGTTAATCCAGTTTTGTTGTATGGATTCTAAAATTTTTTCATTGCATTTTTCGGGATCATCCTCGAAACCATCCAATTGTAAAACTAGTGCTCTTAAATCAACAAAGTTAATCCACTGTGGATCAATATCTGGATGAAGCTCAACAAGCTCAATCGCAATATCAAGAGTATCAATCCATTTAAGCATGCTATGTTAACTCAGAAACTTGGTTAATTGTATATTTAGGAAGCTCTATTACTGTTACTTTAGCTTTAGGGACAACCTGACAACTTAGCCTTGATGTTGCTTCAAGTCCCCATGCTTTATCCAATAAATCTTCCTCTGTATCGCTTGCAGAATCCAATGAGCTAAACCCCTCCCTCACAACTACATGACAAGTAGTGCAAGCACAGGATTTTTCACAAGCATGTTCGATTTTAATACCATTTCTTAAACAAGCATCCAAAACTGTTTCTTCATCCTGGGCTTCAATTGTTAAGCCCTCAGGACATATCACCTCATGAGGAAGTATTTTGATCTTTTTCATTGGAGACTGTAAAACTTTCGCCACATCCACACACCGCACTTGCATTAGGATTTAAAAATTTTACTCCTTGGTTAAGGCCTTCAATAGTGTAGTCAACTTGGCAGCCTTCTAATATATCTAGCGAATCGGACGGAATAAAAAAATCTAATTCATCAACTTTAAGATGATGGTCTGACTTATTGCCTTTACTGACAAAGTTAAAGTAGTAGGAAAACCCATTACAGCCCGTTTTCTTTACGCCCAGTCTGATTTTATTCTCTTTACCTTGGCAAGCCACTTTATGTTTAAAGTGAGCGATCGCTTTCGTCGTAAAATTTAAGATCTTAGGCAGGTGTTTTTTTGGATTCATAATCCTCAATGGCTTTTTTGATACTATCTTCTGCTAAAACACTGCAATGAATCTTGATGGGCGGCAACTCAAGAACCTTTGCGATATCTTTATCTTTGATTTGTTTGGCTTCTGCTAAGGTCTTTCCTTTTAGCATCTCAATCATTTGTTGGCTTGATGCAATCGCCGAACCACATCCATAGGTTTTGAATTTACAGTCAGTAATTAGCCCATCCTCACTTACTTCTATTTGAAGACGCATTACATCTCCACAGGCAGGTGCGCCCACCATACCAGTACCAACATTCTTTGAGCTTGCATCTAGTCTGCCTACACTGTGCGCAGCTGGATTATTTAATGTATCTTCAAATTTTTTTATTACTTTTCTTGAATATGCCATATCTAATTAATGGGGTGCCCACTCTACTTTTTCAAGGTCCACTCCATCCTTGTACATGTCCCAAAGAGGTGATAACTCTCTTAATTGCTCAACAGCTTTTTTTGCTATCTCGGCTACAGTTTTAACCTCTTCTTCAGTTGTGAATCTGCCAAATGAAAACCTAATAGAGCTGTGTGCTAATTCATCTGGTCTTCCCAAGGCCCGTAAAACATATGAGGGCTCAAGACTAGCTGATGTGCATGCAGAACCTGAAGAGACTGCAACGTCTTTTAATGCCATTATTAGTGATTCTCCCTCTATATAAGCAAAACTTATATTGGTGATATTAGGAACCTTGTTCTCATGTGAACCATTGAGGAATATTTCTTCGATTTCACTTAGCTCTTTCCAAAAATACTTGGCCAGCTTGGCTATTCTTTCATTGTCTTGATCCATTTCTTCTGCAGCTAACTTGTATGCTTCACCCATTCCCACTATCTGGTGAGTTGGAAGTGTGCCTGATCTAAATCCTCTTTCATGTCCTCCGCCATGGATTAACGCTTCTAGCCTGACTCTAGGTTTTCTAGAAACATACAATGCTCCAACACCTTTGGGACCATAAGTCTTCCCAGCAGTTAGTGACATTAAATCGACATTCATTTCTTTGACATCAATTTTTAATTTTCCTGTGCTTTGTGCAGCATCGACATGAAAAATTATGCCTTTGGATCTAGCATATTCACCAATTGACTTAATATCATTCACAGACCCAAGCTCATTATTAATATGCATTATTGAAATCAGGATAGTTGTATCCTTCACGGCATTCTTTATCGACTCTAGGCTCACTATCCCATTTTCATCAGGATCCAAATATGTAACTTCAAACCCCTCTCTTTCAAGTTGTCGACATGGGTCAAGTACAGCTTTGTGTTCAATTTTAGATGTGATTATGTGATTGCCTTTTGCTTTATAGAACCTAGCAGCTCCTTTAATGGCGAGATTGTCAGATTCCGTTGCTCCAGAAGTCCAAACAATTTCTCTTGAATCTGCATTTATCAACGAAGCAACTTGGTGTCTTGCCTTTTCAATTCCCTCTTCAGCTTTCCAACCAAAAATATGTGATCTTGAAGCAGCATTGCCAAAGTGACCATCTGCAGTTAGATACTCCATCATTTTGTTGGCCACCCTAGGGTCTACCGGGGTTGTAGAGGCATAGTCAAAATAAATAGCTTTGTCAGTTTTATCCATGAAGTATTAATTATAATCTAAAGTTGTATTCTCAAGGAAAATTTTAGATTTCCATGCCTAATTTATGGGCTACGATCTGATAGGATTCAACAACATCACCAAGGTCTTTCCTGAATCTATCTTTATCAAGGCTCTCACCTGTATCTTTATCCCAGATTCTGCAGCCGTCAGGAGTGAACTCATCTCCTAGAAGCAATCCTTCAGAAGATCTTCCATATTCAACTTTATAGTCAACCAGTATGAGGTTTGCTTCATCAAAAAGTCTGCATAAGACTTTATTGATTAAAAAAGTTTGTTTCTTCATGAAGTCTATCTCTTCTTGTGTGCCCCAACCAAAAGCAATGATGTGGTTGTCATTGATTAATGGATCTCCAAGCTCATCGTCCTTTAGAAAAAACTCAAATAATGGATCATTGAATTTAATGCCTTCTTCAACTCCAAGTCTACGGCATAAAGATCCAGTAGCAATGTTTCTCACAACGCACTCTACCGGCAGCATTTCAAGCTTGGTAACGAGACTTTCATTTGAGCTTATTTCTTCAATAAAGTGTGTTTCAACACCATTTTGTTGTAGGTGCTTCATAATAAATCCATTAAATTTATTATTTATCTCTCCCTTGCCTTTTAGAGCTTCTGTTTTCTTTCCATCGAATGCTGAAGTATCATCGCGATATTCCATTAAAAGCAAACCATCATCATCAGTTAAATACAATGATTTTGCTTTTCCCTGAGAAACAAGCTCTTTCTTTATCATGATAAATTCTCGTTAATTTTATCAACAAGCTCGTTAACGCTTACTTGAGTATTCGACAATTTTTTAAATTCTAGTAATGTGTTCTCACCTGATTGAGTAAAGACTAGCTCATAGTCGACCTCTGATTCAGAATCATCGGATCCAAAGAAATTAAAGAAACCTGAGTTGCTCTCCTCTAGATCAATTTGTATGTATTTAAGCTCTCTATTCCTATCGGAAACAGTATACTTTGTTCTTTCCAGTGCTCTTGAAATAGCGGACCATGCTCTTTCATAACTTAATTTAAATTCAATACCAATTTCTTTTCTGATGTACACAATTCTAGCTTTCTTATTTAAATTCAAAGATTGAGCTGCTATTGAATTGCCCTGATAGCCAGGAAGGTTATCGGAGATATACTTAGCCATATCTTCATAAAATGAAATCTCTTTTACTTGATTAAGGTTGTCGTAAAGATAAATCTCAGAGCTATTATTTTTGATACCATGCTCAACTCTTACAACTAGCTCATTGTTATCAGCAACTGATTGAGATCTAATAACTCCACTTTCTGGAACTTCCTCAATAAGGTTGTATCCATTGCCAAGAAAATCTTTAACAAGCGGCCATGCTTTTGACGGCAAGGCTTCGGCGTAAATCCAGTATATTTCTCCCAATCTGCGTATTTCAACCTGTTCAGATCCCTCTGATGAAAAAATCTTTTTTGGCCTTGGCACTTCACCCTCTTTGAGAAGACTTTCACCTCTCTCTGGATAAGGAAAATCATTTGATGGCTCATACGATATATCATCAAGAACAATCAGATCGTCCCCTTCGTTTACCAATCTTTCATTTTCATTGATTCTCTCAAGGGTGCAATTTGAATTCTCACACTCTAAAGTGGCAAAATTATTCGATGCACAAGATGCAAGAAATAAGAGAATAAGTATTTTAAGCGATAACTTCATAAGCTAAATCAATTGTTTCTTTATACTCCTCAGATAATGGGTGAAGAGGTAGTCTAAGATTATTCTTTACTAATCCTTTTTTTTCAAGCAGATATTTGCATGGACTAGGGCTTGCTTCAATGAATAAGAGTTCAAAGATCTTTAAATATCTCTCAACTGTTTGATTTGCATTACTAAAATCTCCAGATAAACACATGTCACACAAATCCTTAATCTGCTTTGGCATTACATTCGCTGCAACCGATATAACGCCAACACCACCCAATTCCATTAATTGAACGAAAGTTGGATCATCTCCAGAAAACATTAAAAAATCAGGATTTTTATTGAGCAAATTGTTTAATTCATCAAACCTTTCATTTGTTGCTACAGCTTCCTTGAGCCCAACTATGTTCTCAATATCCATTAGTTGGTTAACTGTTGACGGCAGCAAATCTACTCCAGTTCGCCCGGGTACATTGTATAGAAATATTTGCGCACCAGTCTTTGCTAATTCTTTATAGTGGAGAAAGAGACCTTTTTGCGATGGCCTGTTGTAATAAGGTGTAACAGCCAAACAATCATCAATGCCATTTTTGAGAGCAATATCAATCAAACTTGTAGCATCTTTAGTAGATGAACTACCCACTCCAGCCATTAAGGGTAGACTTGTTGCTTTTCTTGCAAATGAGAAAATTTGACCTCTTTCGATAGAAGATAAGGTTGCAGATTCCCCAGTGGTTCCAACTAAAACAATCCCATCAGTTCCCTGTTCTTCATGGAATTGAATTAGTTTATTAAAACTTTCGTAATCCACTGCTCCATCGTCATGCATTGGGGTAACGATAGCTACTAAACTTCCTTTCATTTTTTTATCTACTATAATCTTAGAAATGAATGATAAAGCAAAAGCACCTAACTTTTTAGGAAATATAGAAGAAAACGAGCAAATTAGTCTGGAAGATTTTCGAGGTAAGTATTTAGTTATATATTTCTACCCTAAAGATAAAACCTCTGGATGCACAGTTGAGAGTCAAAATTTCAGAGACCTTTTTAAAGACTTCCAAAAACTAAATTGCGATATTATTGGTGTGTCAAGAGATTCCCTTAAATCTCACAAAAGCTTTATCGAGAAAGAATCTCTGAATTTTCCACTCATTTCTGATCCAGAAGAAGAGATGTGTAATGCATACGGTGTTATGAAAGAGAAGTCCATGTATGGCAGAAAGTATATGGGTATTGAAAGAAGCACGTTTCTGATTGGTCCAGATGGAAAGCTAATCAAAGAATGGAGAAATGTTAAAGTGCCAGGTCATGCTCAGGAAGTTTTTGAGCATCTACAGTCTGTAATTTAAGAGTCAATAAATTTCCAGTTATCCATCAAGGATTTTATAAAACTTGCCAAAGGCACTGAGAAGAATACTCCCCAGATTCCAAACAAAGCGCCAAAAAAGAATACAGACATTAAGACTATAACTGCAGGCAGCTTTACTACTCCTGATAAAAGAAATGGCAGAAAAATATTACCGTCAACAAACTGAAGAACAGCAAAAGCTGCCAGAATAACTATCACCCAAGGATCTAGACCAAATTGAGCTAAAGATACAACCAGGATAGGTATTGTCATAAATATTGGTCCAAAAAATGGAATTAATTGGCTTAGTCCTAAAGTTATACCAATCAGCATTGGGCTATTTAAACCAAGCAAATAAAACATTAAACTTCCTGCAGCAGAAACGGCTAGCACTTCGATAAATTTACCTTTGAAATAATCTTGAAAGTAACCATTTGTTTCCGTCCATACTTTTGACAAAAACTTCTTTTTCTTAGGCACAAGTTTTGAAAAACCAGACGATAGGGTTTCTGTATCCCATAGCCAAAAAAATAGAAAGATTGGAACCATCATTGCTCCTATTAATAGATTTGCAGTGTCTTGGACCCTAGAGAAGCCAAATGAAATAGTATCTGTTATGAAACCTGCAACATTTGAAAATAGACTCTGCGCACTGTCCAATGAATCAATAGGCACATTAATATTGCTAAGAAAATTATTGATTGGCTCAATAAGAAATTGAAGGCTTGGGATTTCCTGTAAATACCTCTGTGCTTCATTTATAAACATAGGAACAAAAATAAGAAAAAAACCAATCCCTACGAGCATCGAAACAAGAAATGTAACAACTACACTCACACTTCTTGGGACTCCAATTTGTACTAAATATATAAGTAAAGGCCTAAATAAAAAAGCTAACACAATGCTAAGAAGTATTGGTGATGCAAGATCACCAAGTATCCAGAGTGTGCCAAGACCTGCTGCCACCACCGCAATCAAAAAAATAAATTGCTGGTTTTTGAACATAGAATTAATTTTCATTTTTTTATTGAATCTTTATATAAAATTCCTATCAAACAATTATAGTTAATACTAATGATTAAAAAAACAATTGCATCACTATCAATCTTGCTGTGTCTATACCAAGCTCATGCTCAAGATAACTCGGTCGAGCTTCCACTGATTGGGGATAGGCTAAGTGGTGCAGTGTCACAAACCGAAGAAGAGATTCTTGGAAGACAATTTCTCAGAGATTTAAAAAGAGAAACAAAGATTTTGTATGATCCCATTGTTCAAGAATGGACAGAGCTATTTATCTACAAGATAGGCGAATCCAGCAAAGTTAATAAAAAAGCATTTGAATTATTAATAATCGAAGATAATAATCTCAATGCATTCGCTGCTCCTGGTGGGATTATTGGCGTTAATGCGGGTCTCTACAAGTATTCTGATAACGAAGCTCAGTTTGCTTCTGTAATTGCACATGAACTTGCTCATCTAAGTCAAAGACATTTCGCAAGACAAGTTCTGGAAAATAGCGATAGAAGTAATGCAAACATGGCAACTCTGCTAGCCTCAATAGTTGTTGCAGTTGCAACTAGAAGCCCTGCTGCTGTTATTGGAGGGCAAGGAATAATTGCAACTCAGAGCTTAAGATATTCAAGGCTTTACGAAACCGAAGCAGATAGAGAAGGTTTCGTAACGCTAGATAAGGCTGGCTACAGAACACAAGAAATGTCACAGATGTTTAGGAATATGCAAGAGGTTAGAAGACTTTCAGGAGATAATGTTCCAGAATTTCTACTTACTCACCCAATTACAACAAGAAGAATCACCGAATCACGCGAGAGAGCAAGACAAAGCGATGAATCAGGAATCATTGATACGCTTAACTTTAAACTGATAAAACAAAGAGTTAGATTTTTAATGACTGACAATCTTTCCATAAGGGCTCTTGAAAATGAAAAATACGATAGCGATGATGGCAAGTATTTTTCCGCATTACTTGAAAGGAAGAAGCTTAATTTTTCTAAATCAATTGAGATTCTGGAGGAGCTTGAAAAAAAATATCCTGACAATTTAATAATAAAGACAACTATCGCTGAGACTTATACAGAATCAGGCAATATTGGAAAAAGTAAAAGCTATAGTCAAGACTTGCTCGAAATTTCTCTTGGTAACTATCCACTAAGCTACAATCTTGCCAATGCCCATATAATGGAAGATAACTTCTTAGCTGCAGAGCAAATTTTAGAGGATATAAAATTTTATAGGCCAGTTGATATTAATCTTTTGAAAGACCTAAGCGAAGTACAGCTTAAGAGCAATAATTTACTAGGCTATCATCTGACAAATAGTGAGTACCTCTTTTACTCTGGAAGATATGAGGAGGCGTTAAGAGATTTGCAAAGAGCACGAAGTATAGCTACTAACAATTTTAAAATTAGAGAGATAATTACCGAAAGAATACTAATCCTTCAATCCTATGTTAGGAATAGCAGAAATAGATCAGGCTGAATGCTCAAAAAAGTCTAAAACCTGAGCAAACACTTTCTCTCTACCTAGTTCATTAAAAATCTCGTGCCGCATTCCTTCGAACGAAATAAATTCCGACTCAAGGCCTAAATCAATCAATAGATTGTGAATTTTCTCAGATTGCTTTCCATTAGCATTTACAGAATCTTGGCTCCCAGTTAGACATAGGAATCGGTTGTTTTCATCTATTTCTTTGAGGCTTTTTTTCGACCATAAGCCACTAAACCCAATTTTTAAGTCTTGCCAAAGCTTTACTGTATTTGGAAAACCACACAAAGGATCTGCAACATAAGCATCAACACTCTCTTCGTTGGTTGAAAGCCAGTCATGTGTGGTCCTGTTAGGTTTAAATGCAGAATTATGTTTAACAGTTGTCAGGTCCTCCATCTGTTTGCTTATCCCTTTAGGGCCCAGAGTCCTCATTTCTAAACCTACAAGCAACCCATTTATGAAAAGCAGTAATGGGTTTACTGAAAATGTTGCACTAAGCACCACACCATCAAAAGTTAATCCTCTTTGCAATAAAGATAATGAAATAGCAGTACCAAGACTATGGGCAACAAGAAAATGTTTTTTAGCAGGATATTTTTTTCTTATGTATGAATTCATTTCAGCCAAATGATTCACTACATCGCTAAAGCTCTCTTCATCTCCAAAGTATCCTTTAGGATTCTGTTCGGAAACATTTAATCCATGACCAAGATGATCGTTACAAAAAACTATATAGCCTTTGCGGTTTAAACGCTCAGCGAGTTCATGATACCTGCCATGATATTCACCTAAACCATGGGCAACCTGAACGGTCCCTATTGGATTATTAACCTCATCCCAACATGCAGCTTTAATCGTTCCCGAAGAAGTATCAAAAGATATTTCCTTCATTACTTAATTATTTTGGCGAAGTTTTCGAAACTCTCTCTTTCAGGGACAAAGGTATTGATAATATGCTCCTTATCTTTGTAGCCCATTGAGATTCCACACCATAAAATTTCATCATCACCGTAATTAAGATGATTTTTTAGTGTCACAGGAAATCCAGCCCAAGCTTCCTGTAGACAAGTATCCAAACCTTTGCCTTTTGCAGCTAAACATACGCTTTGAATAAAATGTCCTACGTGTCCCCATCCATTTGAACCTATGGCTTTTGGCACTGTAACAAACATCCCTACTGGAGCTCCAAAGAACTCATAGTTCTTTCGGCCCTGAGCTACCCTTTTATCCATATCTTCTCTCTCAATACCTAAAACACCATACATACCGAAGCCACAAGCCCTTTGTCTAGCCTTATACCAGTCTGGAATATCTGCTTTGTTTGGATACACTTGGTATTCCTCTTTTTCAGGTGTACCAGCATCAAACTTTTCGAGCACATCTTTGACTAAAGCGTCTTTGGCCTGACCCATAACCACATATACCTTCCAAGGTTGTGAGTTAACTCCAGAGGGAGATTGTTTAGAAATTTCAATAATCTCTCTTACAAGAGCTTCCTCCACGGGCTTATCAAGATAAGCTCTTACAGAATGACGTGTTTTTATTGCCTCAATGACATCCATAATTAAAAAGAGTTATTTTTGGTACTTTTGATACCACTCAGATAAGTAACCATAGGTTCTAAACCAATTGGTTGGCTTCCTTCTTCCTGTACCATGCCACTCCCCATTCATTCGAATAAGAACCGTATCTACTCCAGCCTCTTTAAGTGCAACATACATTTCTTCTGTTTGTGGCATTGGTGTTCTTATATCCAATACACCAGTCATAAATAAAGTAGGAGTTTTTATGTATCCTGTCCTCATTATTGGAGATCTCTCAAGCCAATTTGTTGGATCTTCCCAGAAAGGAACATCAAACCATTCAAAGGTCCAGGCTGGAATATCAGTTGTACCAACCATTGAGATCCAGTTTGTTACAGGACACAAAGAAGCTGCTGCTGCAAATCTATCATCGTGACCAACAACCCAAGCCGTTAGCACTCCGCCTCCACTACAACCTTGGACATACATTTTACTTTCATCAATAAACCCTAAATTGGTGACATAATCTACACCAGATAGTAAATCTGATAGATCACCCATACCTGGATAATCATTATCGATGACGTTAGCAAACTCAGATCCATAACCAGTACTTCCTCTTGGGTTGGTGTAAAGAACTACATAACCATCGCTAGCAAATTGATGCCATAAATAATTAAACTGATATCTATACATTGCGTGTGGTCCACCATGAATGATTAGAATCAATGGGTATTTTTTACTTTTATCAAATCCTGGAGGTAAGATGTACCAACCTTGTACAGGTGTGCCATCAGGAGCTTTATAGTTTATTTCAACTGTTTCTCCTAAATCATATTGTCCAAGAACAACCTCATTGAAACCTGTAAGCTTATCTAATTTAGAGCCTGAAATAACAGCCACCTCTGATGGTCTTTTATCATTAGCATATGACCCATAAAGAATATTTCCACTAACAGAAGATAAATTAAATTGTTCTTTAAAATTAGGAACAACTTCTGATATTTTTTTAGTTAAAACGTTGAGTTTTAAAGCTTTTGATGCTCCTCTGTCATCAATTGAAAAGGCGACCTCATTTTCATTTAGCCAGAATAACTCTCTTGGTGTTGCGCTTAAGTTTGAAGTCAAAGACCTAGCTTGAGATCTTCCATCTGATAGGTAAACATCAAATGCAACTGAAGAATAATCGGTGGAAGGATGGCCTAAAAAGACAATCTTTCCATTTTCAGACGATTTTGGAGCAGTGAATACACCATTGTCAGGAGAAATTTTTTCAAGTTTTTTAGAATTAATATCGAGTAAAAAGACTGAGGACTGTTTCCATGGTGTTTGCAAATCATTAAGAGAGCCATTGCCTTGAAAAAGCACAGTTGATTCGTCATACCAGCTTAAACTTCCTTGATAATCCATGCCCCAATCGCTGAGCTTGGCTGCTGAACCACCATCTGAACTTACTAAGTAAAGATGATCCTCACCACTTTCAAGCTCTCCTTGACCATCGGCACGCCAGTGCATAGTAGTGACAACTTTGGGCTTTTCAGTCCAATTGTATGATTCACCTTCCTTTTCTCCTGGAATCTCAACTTGCCAATCATCATCGTACTCATTGAAAGATGCAAAAACAAAATGCTTGCCATCTTTTGACCAAGCAAAATCGGAAATATCCTGATCAAAATTTGTTACTTGTGTTTCAGCTTCACTGGCTAGGTACTTTATAAAAATTTGAGAGTTATCATTCTTGTCACTCTTGATAAATGCTACTTTTGTTCCATCAGGAGACCATTTTGCATTTGAGCCATCGGTAAAATATCTCTTATTTTCTCCTTTTGAGTTCATGACCCAGGTTTCTGTTACGAATGAGTCGTTAACCTTATCTATGTATCTTTTTGAAAATAAAATATCATCGCCACTTGGGCTAACTCTTGGATTTGAGATATTTTGAATATCCCAATAACTTTCTGGAACAAGGTTTTTTGCTGCAAACTCTAATGAGAAGATTAATGTAAAAAATGTGATTATTTGTTTCATATTATTAACTCCGACTTTCCAGATTAGTCTATTTATATAAATAATTAAAGAATTACGTTTTGATATTTCTGTGGATAGCTCTTGTAAGAGGATATCGAAGGAATATCAATGCTGGGACCAAAAATAACAAAAATATAAAAGGGCCCTGAAAGAATGCTAATTGTTCAAGCTGTAATGTTGTTGGTTCACCACTATTGCCACTGGGGAATGCTATAAGCCATAAAATAAACATGGAAATAAATTGCCCTAGGCCTGACATGCACTTTGCACAAAAGGATGTGACTGCGCTAACAGAACCATCATTTCTTACATCAGTATTTTGAGATATCTGATCAACAATATCTGGCACCATGCTCTCCCTGGCCATAAGGCTGACATAGGAGAAAGTGCTAGTAAAAAAGACGCATACGCCTATATAAATTATCAGGTAATCTGAACCCTTTGCTGGGGCAAGGCTAAAGAGATATCCTAAATAAGGTAAAGATAAAAATAAACCAATAACAAAAAGACTTACAACAACCAATACGTGCTTCTCAATTTTTCTAATTATTCTTGGAGTTAAATACCAACCAGCTAATGCTGCAAGAAAATATATGAATATAAAGCGTTGAATCTGGTTAGGGGTCAGCTCCCAAAATTCAATTTGAGTCAAAAAAGTTAAACTATTAGCCAGCCCCCAGCCCGCCTGAATAAGAATAGAGCCTACAAGAAAGATTAACAGGCTTTTGTTTGCAAGAACTTTTTTCAGGTCTAGAAATATTTGATTTAACTTTTTGAACTGAAATTTGTTCTCCTCGGCAACTGTCTTGAGATTAGGGATAATCTTCAGAGTTCCAAGAATTGAAAAAAGCCCCATTAGTAACATCATAATGCCCCCAATAATCCCTACATTAAGCCACTCAAGAGGGTCATTGTTAGATCTTAATAATGGTGACATCATTGGAAGAATTAAAAATGAGTGGCTTAAAGCAATAATTGCTTGGAACCCCTCACGCAATGACATGATATCGCTTTTTTCTTCGTAACTATTTGGTAATTCAATTGCCAAAGCTCTATGAGGAATATCAAATAAGGTGACACAAAATCTTGTAAGAGAAGAAAAGAATAATAGCCAAAGAAAAATTAGGATTTCATTGTCCACCCATGCATTAATAGGGAAAAACAACATTAAATATGAAACAAGAATAGGCAACAGAGAGATCATCATCAAATAATGTCTTCTGCCATATTTTGTTTTTAATCTATCGGATATGCTGCCTATCAAAGGGTCTGTAAAGGCATCAAGAACTAAAGCTAAAAAGAGCGCAAGTCCAGTATATATAGGACTCAAACCAACAACAGTTAAATAAAAAAAACCTAAATAAAAAACAAAAAAATCAGTTTTAACTGCATTTACACCGCCTCCGAGGCCATAAAAACATTTTTGAAAAAAAGAAAGCTTAGCCATTATTCTTTAAAAATTCCTTTACCCTTTTTTGGCTATTTTCTCTTAACTGCCCCCAGAAAAGTTGGTAGTCCCAAATATGAAGATCTCTATTGCCAGTTATATCTCGCTTAAGGATTCTTTCAATCGTTGATCCTTTGCTTTCTAGCAGGCCATCATCTCTCAATCTAATATCCATATTTTGATCGGCAGCAAATTTAATTTCTGTAATCTTGGGTGAAGTTTTATTTACAGCGCTAAAATTAAAATACACGCTCTTCCCAGTAACTCTCGGCATAATAAAGCTCTCTTTTGGCACTACAGACCAGTCTTGACCTCCATCCCAAGAAACTGGATTAGTGCTAGCAAGATCATTTATTTCATCTAACGCATAGCTTTCGCCATTAAACTTCCAATATTTCAATCTCTTTTTTATTCCGCCCAACGAAAGACTAGATGCCCCGACTCCGACAGTACAGAATTGAATAATACATCCAGTTTCAATAGGAGAGTCTGAAACCTTGTAGTGGTTATCAATTAATAATTTCTTTTCTAATGGATAACCTATAAGGTAGGCTGCAATCATCCTTGATTTAAAAACATTCTTGAAAGCTTTCTCAGTGATAAGTCTTTGACAGTGCAATGATCCTTGACTGTGAGATGCCAAAATAAATGGCTTGTCTTGGTTAAAGTTTTTTAAGTAGTAGTCAAATGCATTTTTAATGTCTTCGTAAGCTAAATTGAGTGCCTTTAAGCTATTATCAGCTTGGTTGGTTGCAATTGCAGCATAAGTTGCTTGTCTGTAGTGAGGGGCATAAATATTACAAACAGAACTGTATGCCGAGGCTTGGGTTGCAAGCGTTAGGTCAACCCTGTCGTATGCTGAGTTCTCTAAATCAAGTGGCGCATTCCATTCTTTTAAGTAAAAACCGGTTGGGTGCACATAAAAACAATCAACTTCATGACTATTTTTTGTTTTTGTATCTGGCTGCAATGTGGCATAACTTGACTTATCGGGATGGGCTGACCAAAAATTTAAACTATTGTAATTTGGGCTTGGTGGAGTGGAAGAAGCATTAAAATTACTTTCAGGTGTAATGCTGGTAAAAAAATCTTCCATTTTGATACTTATAATCGACTTTAAATATTACTAATATTACTCATCGACTGTAAGTATAAATTCCTGATAAGTTGTATCGATTCGATCACTAACGCCAATTTTAACCTTCCACGAACCAATATGCTTTTCTTTAGGGACCCCAGTTACTTCTCCGATAATATCAATGCTTAAGAAATTTCCAGTTGAACCATCTTCTTCATTTATTAGCTCAATGGAATAATCAAACCAACTTCTTGGCGCTGAGGTTCCATTTTCATTTTCATAGTCTTCATCAGTTGCTAGGACTCTATATAAATACTCTTCTCCGACAGTTGCAAAAGTTGAGTCTGTTGTTTCAGGATCGGATGTTATGACAGGAGCATTATTTGGAACGCCTTCACTAAAGGCAGATAACTCTAAACCTACTTCTGTTGAAGAAACTCCAGTAACCTCAAATACCTCACTTTCTGCAACAAGCTCTCCACTGCCACACCATGCATTATCACCGTTGATATCTGAACAAACTTTTAGTTTGTAGTTGCCTGGTTCTACCTCATTAAAACCAAGCGTACCTTCACCAGCAATCAAGTCTGTTCTGCTTTCCTGTAAAACTTGGTCTTCTTCATCTAATAAATATGCTTTTAAGTCTGGAATATCAACTGTAGAGGCTTCTCCTTTAATGTGAAAAAGTACATTTACCCCAACAGCCAATAACTCATATCCTTCGAAAGGCAAATCAGCTCCCTCTTCCATAGGAAATGTAAAAGTAATTGGTGTATCGACCCAACCTGCCCAAGTATAATCTGGTGCATTAACAACAGAGTAATTAAGATTACCTAAATCCTTAACTTCTAAAAACTCTGATTGGAACGTGTACTCTAGGCTGTTGAAGCCATCTCCTGCAACGCCTTTTGGTGTCAGAGTAAATTCTTGTGCCTCACCGGCATTAAGTTTGATTAGTGAGGGACCTTCATAAGAAGGTAAAGCATCAAAAGAAGTGAAATAACCGGATTTAAAAGCATCTATTGATTTAATTGCTTTGTGTAAATCTATAATTCCATACCCAAGATGATCATCTCTACCAGGCCTTGCAGTTGTATCAAATTCTCTTGATTCTTTATTTACATCGTTAGTAATTAGATTTGCTGTTAGAAGTTGTTCAACATGGTTGTATTTAAGAATTTCTGGTAAATCTGTATTAATTTCAAATGGTTTGGCAACGTCTTCATAGTAGTGCTTAAGTAAAGCTAAAAACCCAGCGCCATGTGGTGATGCCATTGAAGTGCCCTGCAGCCCAGACAAAGGCATCTCAACATCTGGATTAGAGTTATCAAATAATGCATAAGCATAGACCAGATCGTCTATACCATCGTCATTCCAATCAGAGTATTCTCCTCCTGGTGCTGCAAAATCAACGTACTGATTGGTTGATGAGTAGGACGATCTTCTATGAGTTCCATTGGTGGCTGCAACTGAAAATACTGTGGGGCATGCCGCTGGCCAACTTGTCGAATTGATTCCGCCATTTCCGGATGATGAAGCAACTAAAATGCCACTTTCTGAAATTTCAGCTAGCTTTTCACAGGAACTTGAATCTGCGCTTCCGCCGCCTCCGCCATAACTCATATTCATGGAGTAAAGCTTTTCATCTAATTCTTCTAGAGGCACTCCTTTGGATTCCGCCGTCCTCTGTGCCCAAGTTGTCTCTGAATCATTTTCATCACCATTGATAAAAAGGTAGGCTTCATAGGTAGGACCACAACCTCGATCGTAGCAGACTCTAACAGGCGTAACTCTAGCTCCAAAACCATTACCATCTACTCCATCATTCAGCATTGAAATAGTGCTACCAACATGAGAGCCATGACTTGTTGTTGATGCATTCTCTGATGGAATATCTATTGGCACTGAATCGTTATCCTCCATGTCCCAGCCACGATCGTTATCAAAAATTGAACGCAAATAGCCAACATTATCAACATCTGGTGAACCAGAATCTAGAACAGCAACATTTATAGGCTTAGTTTCTTGACCTAAAATATCAAGTGCTTCTGGCAGGTTAACGATATCAAAGTTCCACCATTGATAACTATCGTAAAGAGGGTCTTTAACAAATACATCATGAAGCTCCCTTTTGTAGTCAAAATCAATCTTTGCGCTTGGCAATCTCTGTCTTAAAAGATGCGTTGCTTTTCTCCATTCACCGAGCTTAGCGACTGCCGGGAATTGTTTTTAAGGCTGGATGTTTCAACTCCAGAAAGATTAACCAACTCTTTTAATTTTTCCTCTGAAATTTCAATTAAAGCGCCCGGTCTGGTTTCTAGTTTTGGAGAGAGATCTTTGTACAGGGCATCCTGACTGTTTGCAGAATTAAACTCTTTGTTGACGATTAATAATTTACCAATATTAATTTCAGCGTTTGATTTTTGGTACTTAGTTTGATTCTCAGAACTCGAAGCTGCTGTTGGCTCTTGATTTATTATGTATGCACTAGGATTTGAGTTGTCACCCCTATAATGATCAATTATCAAATAATAAATATCACCTTCTCCAGCTGGAATTTCTGCAAATTCAATTTTTTCTAGGCCAGCCCCAGATGATACGGTCTCAATATCAGTATTGACAATGTACATGTCTAGGTCGGTATTTTCAGCTCTATTATCAGGATCACCGTTGTGATTGATTATTTCCAACTGAACCGCTGTTTCACTTTCTGCGGCTATGAGTTGGAAAATTTCCAAGTCATCATCATCGCCCATCCAACCTAATACGGTTGAATACTGTTCAAGGAATTGAGCTCTATTGGTGAAACCATTATCGATATTTTCTATGTTTTCATTATTAACATCTGAATCGAGTGCAAAAGGACCTTCAATTTTAACTGATCCTTGAACAGCGGATGCAGGAGCTGGTGTTGGTTCAGGAGTTGGCTCCGGTGTTGGTTCAGGAGTTGGCTCCGGTGTTGGTTCAGGAGTTGGTTCAGGTGTTGGTTCTGGTGTTGGTTCTGGTGTTGGTTCAGGTGTTGGCTCTGGTGTTGGTTCTGGTGTTGGCTCTGGTGTTGGTTCAGGAGTTGGTTCTGGTGTTGGTTCTGGTGCCAAGCTCACCCCATCAACTTTAAAAACATACCAAACATCAGAAACACCATTACCATTTACATCGTCTTCACTCTCATCCTGTGTATATTGATAAGCTGGTTGGTTGTTAATAAGCAACTGGTTTTCAGAATTGGTGGAAAAACTTGCTGTTATATTCTCTGGTACTTCAATAGTAGTAACATCTTCACTGGTAATAACATATGGCCAATTAGAGCCTTCATAGGTTCCTACCCCGTTATCACTACCATCGGGTGTGTACGCATACACTGTTCTTTTATCAGCTAAGGCATTTCCTCCTGGTGTTGCAGTTTCATCTGCTCCAGATACTTGGATGATGTCATAGCAACTGCCTTCGAAACATTCATTGCGTGATGAAATTTCCAATGGGGCAGGCGTTGGAGCTGGTGTTGGAGCTGGTGTTGGAGCTGGTGTTGGAGCTGGTGTTGGAGCTGGTGTTGGGACAGGTACTGGTGCAGGAGCTCCACCTGAGCCTCCACCGCCACATCCTGACAACAAAACAGTAGCTACTACTGCAAAAAATAAACTTAAATTAGTTTTTTTCATTCTTTAAGTTATTACTTATACCCGATTAAAAAGTTTCAGAAATTTCTTAATATTTAATCTAACAACCTTTACCGATATATCAATGGGTAAATATGTGTTTATTAAAAAGGTAATGGTGGGTCGCATAGGATTCGAACCTATGACCAACGGGTTAAAAGCCCGGTGCTCTACCAGCTGAGCTAGCGACCCACAAAATGATTTTGCTATTCTAGACTATCTAAAGACTCTCTGGAAGCTTTTGCTGCAGAACTATCGGGATATTCTGCAATCACAAACTCAAACTGAGTTTTGGCTCTATTGGTATTGCCTTGCTCAAGATAAATTGCCCCAAGCTTATACTTGGCAAGAGGTACTCTCCAGTGAGATGGGTAAAGCCCAATGAGCGTATTAAAATTTTGAATTGAAAGAGCCAAGTTGTTTTGAGTTAAATTTAGTTCGCCCAACCAAAAGTATGCCAAAGGAGTTTGCTCATCGTCTTGATTATTGGTTACAAAATTATTTAAGGCATTCACAGCCTCGACCAAATTGCCTTTTTGAATCAGTATTATTGCTTCTTCATAAGAATTTAGCAGTTGATCAGATTTCTCAACCAATGTGCTTTCAGCATTTTGCAGATTATCCAAACTCATGAGTGACAGGACTTTAAGCTCAAGCCCATCAATAGAATTTTTATTTTGTGATTCGTAATATTTAACCTCGGCTTCCAGTACCTCGATCTCGTTTCTTAATTGCGCGATTTCTTTCTCTAAATTCTGTATTTTTATAAAAAGGGAAAGAAAATCTTTATCGCTATCGGTTTCTTGTGCAATACCCTGAAGGTTAAAAATTAATGAAAAAAGGAATAAATTTCTAAGCACTATCTAATAAAGAATAATTCAGCTCTTCTATTTTTTGACCATGCACTCTCATTGGAAGCATTGTCAACTGGTTTTTCTTCACCGTACCCAACTACTTCTATATTGAACGGAGACACTCCAGAAGCTGTCAGAAAATCTTCAACTGATTTTGCTCTTCTCTCACTCAAGTGCTAGGTTGTATTCTCTTGTTCCTCTTTCATCTGCATGACCCTCAACTAAAAGTGTATAGGATGAGTTTTCTTTCATTAACTTTGAAATAGCCAATAAATTTGAAAGCATATCTTCTCTCAAATTATCTTCGTCATAATCAAAATAAATTCGAACGTATGGCTCACCAAGGTCAACACTATCTCGTGATACTGCTCCAGGAGCAGCCTGGTTGCCTGTTAAATCTACAGTTGTAGTTTTTTGTTGTGAAACTTTTTCAACTTGAGTTGATGAACAAGAAAATAGTAGCGCTAGAGCGATTAAAGAATAAATTATTTTTTTCATAGTTATCTTAAATACGGAGACCATGCTGGCTCCTTTAATTCTCCATACAATGCTGGAAGTTTAAATTTTACCCTGCTACTTATATTTACACCAGCCAAGTAAGATAAATTTCCGTCTTTAGTTGAATAGATAACAACATTTCCATTTGGTGCAATACAGGGACTTTCATCGAACTTAGTGCTGGTTAAAATATCCAGTGATCTTGTATTAAGGTTCATCTTGGCGATATTAAAATCAGACTCTCCTCTATGGACAAATACTATTTCATCTTGATTTAGATAGGATGCTCTAGCATTGTAGCTTCCAATGGTGGTAATCCTTCTTTTTAATTTGTTCCTGATATTAACTTGATAGATTTGTGGGGACCCAGCACGGTCTGATGTAAATAACAGATTCTTTCCATCTTTAGACCAAGCAGGCTCTGTATCTATGGCAGTGTTATCTGTAAGTCTTGTTAGCTCTTTGTTTTTAAGGTTGATTAAATAGATTTCGGAATTGCCGTCTTTGGTCGTTGAAAACGCAAGAAACTTCTTGTCTGGTGACCATGCAGGTGAGCTTACTGAAGCATTAGAACTTAAGACCAATTCCCTTAATCCAGTTTCTAGATTTTGAGTAAACACCTGTGCTCTATTATTTTCAAATGAAACATAAGCAATATCTTTTGCATCAGCTGACCAAGCCGGTGAAATAATGGAACTATTTGATTTCAGCAATACTTGCTCATTAAAGCCATCTGCATCGCTTACAATTAATCTATAAATATCTGAATTCTTGGCGACATACATTAATTTTGTAGAAGACACTCCTTCAATCCCATAGAAAAATTCATATATTCCATCTGAGACATAGTGACTCGTTTGCCTAACGCTATCAGGCAAACCTAAAACCTTTCTTTTCTCAACTGACTCTTTATAGCCAATATCAAAAAAAGAATATTCAACATCCAATGCTCCTTGTTCTTGCTGAATGTTCATAAAAATAATTGCATCAGCTTCAAGTAATAGCCAGTCTCTTTGAATGACATCTTCCTCTGAAGCAGGAATGGAAAGCAACTGATCGTTTGTTAGCACATCAAATTCACCAGTTCTTAAAAGATCATTTCTTACAATTTCTATGACCTCATTTCCCTCATAGGTAGGTCCTCCAATTTCAATGAGCGCGAGTCTAACTGGCTGTTCTGAACCCTGCGTAATCTCTAAAACTAAGTCGGCATAGAGATTGCCAACACCAATCAGTAGTAAAAATAGTTTTTTCATTTAGGTATAAATCTTATTGTAAATTTCTCAAAGTATGTTGAATACAATGATTCATCAATTTCAGTAATGTATTTGATT
Organism: Gammaproteobacteria bacterium; assembly: GCA_038147295.1. Taxonomy (GTDB): domain Bacteria; phylum Pseudomonadota; class Gammaproteobacteria; order Magnimaribacterales; family TMED112; genus TMED112. Next base: position 535,807 of record JAYQTH010000002.1, on the reverse strand, counting down.
TTGTTGTATTTTCGGATTGCATTTTGCGCAGCTCTATCAAAAGCGCCTATGCCACTGGACCTTATGAGTTTAAATGAAATAATATTGCCGAGCCGGTCCACTTCCAAACTGAAATCTGCATAAACACCTAAGGGTAAATTTTTTGGCTCAATCCATATGTTTTGAAGATCATTAATGACTTTGAAACTTATTTCTTCGACCAAATCCATATTTTCTTGATCTAGCTCCATAAGCAGCTCCTCATTAATGTAGCTTGAAAAATCATTTTTTTGCTCAACAATTGCCGGTTGTGTTGCTTTAGATTCAACAATCTTTGGTTCGATAGATTTTCTTTGGATCTCCTTAATCTCTTGTTTTATTTCAGCTGGTAAAAATTTTACGCCAGTAACTTTTCTTTCTTTGATATTTAGGTCGTAATTCTGAAAAAAGTTATAAAAAAAAATGATTAATGCATGGATTAGTAGTGAGAAAATAATTGCGGTAAGCCATCTAATCATGGTTGTGTTGCTAAAGAGAAATTATTTGCTCCATTTGATTGTAGTACAGCAAGTAATTCAGCAATTGATTGATAATCGGCAGCTCCATCTCCCCTGATTATCACCTCTACTTCAGGGTTTAGTGCTATGACACGACTAAATCTATCCTCAAGGAAACCTAGAGAAACTTGAACAACCTCATTATCCTCTTCAATGAAATAATAACCATCTTCACTTACATCAATTACAAAAGGTAAAGTGTTTTCTAGCTCAATTTCTTTTGCTTCAGTTTTGGGTAAATTTATATCAAGTCCTTGAACTGCTAAAGGCGTCACAACCATAAATATCACCAAAAGCACCAACATAACATCAACATATGGAACAACGTTGATCTCATTAATAATTTTCTTTTTGCCTTGAAGTCTATTTCCAAGAAGCATGTTTAATTTCTGAGTGATTTAGCTATTAGCTCTTCCGCAAAAGCCAAAGATCCATTGAGAATATTTTCTAACTTTCTGGTTAGCTGATTGTAACCAATTAAGGCAGGTATCGCAGCTAGTAAACCCACTGCGGTTGCCACTAGGGCTTCTGAGATACCTGGTGCTACTGAACTTAATGTTAACTGAGCTGTTGTGGATAGACCGGCAAAGGCATTGATTATTCCAATGACCGTGCCAAGCAAACCAATGTACGGGGCGCTAGAGCTAATAGTAGCCAGAAGCGATAAGTTTTTTGATAACCTTTCCTCTTCCCTATTAATCACAACACGCACAAGACGCTCCACCGATTCTAATTCCTCTGTTTTTTTTGTACTCTTGCCTTTAAGTTCTTCATGCACAGTTAGCAAAACAAGCTCTGAAGTTTCAAGCTCAATTAAATCTTTTTCTTTTAAATCGATATATAGTTTCTCTACGCTCTCTCCTTCCCAGAATTGATCCTCTATCTCATGAGAATTTTTTGTAGCTTTGCTTAAAGTAAAAAACTTTTCAAAAATTAAAATCCAGGACAATACTGAAGCTACAACTAATATCAAAAGTATAATTTGTACGGGCAAAGAGGCATTGCTCAATAAATCAAAAATCTCTAAGTTCATTAAAGATGGCTCCTAAGATCTTCTTCATACATTGTTTTCAAAAGATAGCAGAAGCTTTCCCAATTAAGATCAACAACTTTAAGTGAATCTATAAGGTTTGGATTTAATTCTGAGACCCTTACTCTTACCCTGATTGGTTTGTTATCAAATTTATAAATCAAAGCTGGAAATTCATGCTCTTTGGTCACACCAACTACTTGTGCCCACCATGCAGCAGCAGGTTCAAAACCCTTCTTATAGGCTTTGCATTCTAAATTCCATCTTCCAATTTTTAAATCAGGATGATCTTTTTCTTGATATTGCGAGAGAATTCTACGAACTGGTTTTTTCAAACCTAGATCATCTTGGAGCATTCTAGAAATCTTTCTTTCGAAGTCATGCCCTTTTTTTCGCTGATTAATTGTCATTATTCAAATACTGAAGCATCTAAATCTGCATTTGTAAAGACTTCTTGAACATCATCGAGATCTTCTAGAGCATCGGTAAGTTTCATGTTTTTTTCGGATTGTTCTTGATCAAGACTTATTGAATTATCAGCCTCCATGACAATTTCAGATGCTTCAACTTTAAATTCAGATTCTTCCAGCACTCTTTTTAAATTTGATACATCTTTGGGCTGACACACAATCTCAATCTGTTCATCGGTAACTTGATCAAGGTCGTCAGCACCATTTTCAATCACGAGTTCATACAATGACTCATTATCTAAAGTTGCATTTACTAACAACTTGCCTTTAGCCTCAAATAAATATGCTACTGATCCTGAAGTTCCTAAATTGCCTCCATATTTTGAAAATGCATGCCTGACTTCTGAAACAGTTCTGTTTTTATTATCAGTTAGTGTTTTTACTAAAACTGCAACCCCTCCCGGAGCATAGCCCTCATATAAAACTTCCTCAAGATTTTGGCCTTCTTGCCCGCCTGCACCTCTTTGTATTGCTCTGTTGATTGTATCTTTTGTCATGTTTGCAGAAAGAGCTTTATCGTAAGCCAGCCTCAACCTTGGATTGTCCTCAATGATTCCTCCTCCATCTTTAGCTGCGACAGTTAATTCCCTAATGATCTTGGTAAAGACAGCCCCTCTTTTTGCATCTTGTCGTGCTTTTCTGTGTTTTATATTTGCCCACTTGGAATGACCTGCCACTATTCCTCCTTTAAAGATATATTTAATTCATCTAAATTTTCACCAGAAACATTGCCAGGCGCCTCAGTAAGAAGACAAAGAGCAGATTGTGTTTTGGGGAAAGCAATTACATCTCTTATCGAACCAGCTCCCACCATAATCATTGCAAGCCTATCAAGTCCAAATGCGATACCTCCGTGAGGGGGGCATCCAGTTGAGAGCGTTTTTAAAAAGAATCCAAATTTTTCCTCAACTTCTTTTTCATCTAGACCTAGCAATTTAAATACTTTGTCTTGGATGCTTTGATCGTGGATACGAATAGACCCTCCACCAATCTCAATTCCATTAATTACTAAATCATATGCCCTGGAATTAAGGTTTAGTGGATTAATATTATCCAACTCACCGACATTATCTATACTAGGGCTGGTAAAAGGGTGGTGCAATGAAGTCAAATTTTTATCGCTATCTTCTTCAAACATTGGAAAATCTGTTACCCAGCATGCTTTGAAGCCGTCATCCAGAAGTTTTGCGTCATCACCTATCTTGGCCATTAGTCTACTCATGTAATCATTTACGGTTTTTTTCTTTCCTGCACCAAAGAAAACTAAATCATCTTTAGATAAATTAAGAGTTGAGAATACCGATTCTAAGCATTCTTCAGAAAGGTATTTTAGTATCGGTGATGAAAGCCCATCCACCTTATCTTCCTCTACTCTAATGTAAGCTAGGCCCTTTGCACCAAAATCTTTTACAAAATCTGTGTATCTATCAATTTGCCCTCGGCCAATTGAGCCGCCATTTTTAATGACAAGAGCAGCAATACGAGAGTTAGAGTCATTTGCTGGATCGGAAAATACTTTAAATTCCTCTTTGGTAAATAATTCACTGACTTCTATTAATTTGAGGGGATTCCTAAGATCTGGCTTATCGCTTCCATAAGTTTCCATGGCTTCTTCCCATGTAATCTTATTTATTTCACCTAAATCCAAACCCAGAACATCTTTAAAACATTTCTTTATCATTTCCTCAGAAAAACTCATTACATCATTCTCCTCAACAAATGATGCTTCGATATCAACCTGAGAGAATTCAGGCTGTCTATCTGCGCGCAGGTCTTCATCTCGGAAGCATCTAGCAATCTGATAATATCTGTCAAAGCCTGAGATCATTAGCATTTGCTTAAACAATTGTGGTGATTGCGGAAGAGCAAAGAATTTCCCAACATTGGTTCTGCTTGGCACTAGATAATCTCTAGCACCCTCTGGAGTAGCTTTAGTTAAAATTGGGGTTTCAATATCAAGAAACCTATTGTTTTCTAAATAGTCACGAATTGCTTTAGTGAGCAAAGCTTTTGTTCGGATATTTTTTTGCATTTCAGGCCTTCTAAGGTCTAGCGTCCTATTCTTCAGACGCACATCCTCTCCAACCTCGGATGACTGATCAAGAGGAAAAGCTGGGGTCTCTGCTACATTTAAAATTTTTAAGTCTTTGACATTAAGCTCTATTTCTCCTGTATTTAAATCTTTATTGGTACTGTCTTCTGGTCTTGGATCTACTTTTGCAGTTGCCTTCAAGACATACTCTCCTCTCACATCTTCTGCAATTTTAAAACTCTCTCCAGCATCTGGATTAATAACTAGCTGAACAATCCCAGTTGTATCTCTGAGGTCTAAAAAAATCACACCACCATGGTCTCTTCTTCTGTGCACCCAACCGCAAACAGTGACTTCTTCCCCAAGAAGTTTTTTTGTTATTTCTCCACAATAATTAGTTCTCATCTTTTTTACTCTTAGCTTTTTTTTCTTCTCCGTGAATATTTTTTTTAGCCCCAACTTTAAAATCAGTTTCGTACCAACCTGAGCCTTTTAACCTAAATCCCGGTGCAGAGACTAATTTTACTAATTTTTTCGACTTCTTACACTTTAAGCATTTTCCCAATGGTTGGTCTGAAATTTTTTGAATTACTTCAAACTTTGATTGACATACTTCGCAGTAATACTCGTAAATGGGCATATTCCTAATTAAACTACCATATAATTAAAAGAGGAGATTATAGTGTATTTCTCAAAAATATTCGTCCCTACAAGCAGAGAAGATCCCTCTGATGCTGAGCTTATAAGTCATAAGTTGATGCTTAGGGCTGGGATGATTAAGAAAACAGCCGCCGGCATTTATAACTGGCTTCCTTTTGGACTAAAAATATTAAGAAAAGTTGAAGGTGTTGTAAGAGAAAATATGAATAAAGCTGGTGCTCAGGAAATATTAATGCCAATGGTACAGCCTTCAGATTTATGGAAAGAATCCAAAAGGTTTGATGAATATGGGAAAGAATTGCTTAAATTTAACGATAGATCGGATAGAGAATTCGTTTTAGGGCCTACTCATGAGGAAGTTGTTTGTGATATTTTTAGATCTTACCCGATAAGTTATAAAGATCTTCCAATCAATTTATACCAAATTCAAACAAAATTTAGAGATGAAATAAGGCCACGATTTGGGGTGATGAGAGCACGAGAATTTACTATGAAAGATGCTTATAGTTTCGATATGAGTGCAGAGGGTCTACAAAAAAGTTATGACATTATGAAAGAAGCTTATGTAAATATCTTTAATGAATTAGGGTTAAATTACAGAGTTGTTAAAGCTGATGCTGGCAATATTGGAGGAGATATAAGTGAAGAATTTCATATTTTGGCAGACTCTGGAGAAGATCTACTAGCAATAAGCGATGAAAGTGATTTTGCAGCAAATGTTGAGATTTTAGATTTCGATAAGGATCCATCAGAGCTTGAAGGAAAGCCCTCACCAGATGGACAAGGAAAATTACAACTAAAAAGAGGAATCGAAGTAGGCCATATTTTCCAACTTGGACAAAAATACTCGGAAAAAATGGACGTAAAATTAAAGAATGAACAGGGGGATGAGGTAACACTTTCAATGGGGTGTTATGGGATAGGCATCTCAAGGATTGTTGCTGCTGCAATTGAACAAAACTATCAAGAAATGGGAATGTTGTGGCCCAAAAAAATTACACCCTTCCAGCTTAATATTATTTGCTTAGATCCTAAGAAACCTGAGGTTATCGATGCTTCTTTAAGCTTATATAAACTAATGAAGAAATATAAAATTGATGTTGTGCTTGATGATCGTGAGATAAGAGCAGGAATCAAGTTCTCCGAAAATGAATTATTGGGAATTCCTTACTCAGTTGTTATAAGTCCTAATAATTTTAATAGCAATAAATATGAGTTTAACGATCGAGTTTTGGGTCAGAAGAATGAGTGCACAGCAGATGAAATTAAAAAAATTATTGAATCAAACATTTAAATGATTAAATTTTTTACAACTATTGGTGGCTTTTTACTAGGATCATTGCTGATTGCTTTGTTAGTCATACTTTCGTTTAACCCCAATTTTTTTGCAACAAAAATGCTCGAAAACAAACTAGGTGAATGGGGAGCAAGTCCAACAAATCAGCTTGATAGATATCTTGACCGTATACTCATTGAAGACATACTATCGAGCCCAGAAAGACTAAGCTATATGGGGCTTGATGAGCTAGATGCATTCACTGGACATAATTCCAAATGGGACGATTACAGTCAGCAAAGTGCCCAAAGCAGCTATGAGGAAACTACCTCACGCCTCAGCACTCTAGAAAAATTCGATGAAAACAAGATGCAAGATGAAAAATATAATCTGCAGATAGCAAAATTCAGTCTCAAAAACCAAAAAGTAAGCTTTGAATCTTTTCAACATCACTTCAATCCTCTTTCACAATTTTTTGGTTTACATTTGAATCTCGTAGAGTTTCTGACAGATACTCATAAAATTACAGATGAAAAATCTATTAAAGACTATATTCATAGAGTATCCACAATAGATGATGTAATTGATGAATCTATTCTTTTCTTAAGAGAAAGAGGGGAAAAAGGAATTTATTCGCCAAAATTTGTTTACGAAAAAGCTAAAAACCAAATAGAGGCACTTGCATCTTTTGAGATAATCGATAATCCAATCTATAAGAATCTTAATGAAAAAATTTTAACAGTGGAAATAGATAATGAGCTGAGGGAGCTCTATCTTAATGAACTAAAGAATGAACTTTCAAATTCATTTATTAAAAGCTATCAAAATCTAGCTTCAGTTATGAATGAGCAGCTGTTGAATGCTCGTACTATGGATGGCGTATGGGGATTGCCCAATGGTGATGATTTTTATAAACATCGATTAAAGATCTATACAACCACAAACTACTCTCCTGAAGAAATACATAACATCGGCTTAAAACTTGTTAGTGAAATTCAAGCTGAGATCATTAGAATTTTTGAAAAGGAGGGTTACGACGTAACACAACCATTACCAATTTTATATGATCAGTTGAATAACGACCCAAGATTTCTTTTTGAAGATTCAGATAATGGCAGAAGACAAATTATAGAGAAGTATACAGAAATACAAGTAAATGCTTTAACACAGATGGACAACTATTTTCGTCAATTACCAAAAGCTGAGGTTATAGTTAAAAGAATACCTGAATATGCTGAAGCGAGCGCTGCAGGAGGATACTATCAATCACCTGCTTTGGACGGCTCTAGACCAGGAGTCTTTTATGCAAACCTCTATGATATAAAAGCAACCAAAACATTTGGAATGCCAGCTCTATCTTTTCATGAAGCTATACCGGGGCATCACTTTCAAAATGCCTTAAATCAAGAAAATCAAAATCAAACAATTTGGAAAAAACTAGGTTATAGAACTTCAGCCTTTGGTGAAGGTTGGGCATTATATGCCGAAAGACTAGCCATTGAAGCAGATCTAATTAATGATCCATATGAAATGATAGGCTCTCTGCAATCAGAACTTTTTAGAGCAGTAAGACTGGTTGTTGATACTGGAATTCACTATAAGAAGTGGACAAGAGAAGAGGCAATTAAATACATGATGGAAAATGTTGGGTCTGAAGAAAGTGAGGCTACATCGGAGATAGAAAGATATATTGTTTGGCCGGGACAAGCCTGCGCCTATATGATTGGTCGGATTAAAATTCTAGAGCTAAGAGAAAGGGCTGAAAATGAACTTGGCAACCTATACGATATTAAAGATTTTCATCATCATGTACTTATGAATGGATCATTGCCTCTAACAGTGCTAGAGGCAATAATCGACAAGTATATTCAGGAAGTTAAAGCTAACTAAACTTCAACGATAGACTGTTCAACTTTCTCAAGAACTTTGGGGTTATCAACTAAAAACTGTGAAGCATTTCCTATGCCTTGACCAATTTTATCGCCCTCAAAACTATACCAAGATCCAGCTTTTTCTATAGTGCCTTTTTTAACAGCATACTCTATGATTTCTGCCATCCTATTGATGCCTTTCCCATATAAAATCTGAAAATCTACAACCTTAAATGGTGGCGCCATTTTATTTTTGACTACTTTAACTCTTGTCTCATTACCAACAATTTCATCACCATCTTTTATAGCTCCAACTCTTCTTATATCTAATCGAACGCTTGAATAGAACTTCAAAGCATTACCACCTGTAGTAGTCTCAGGACTTCCAAACATAACTCCTATTTTCATTCTTATTTGATTGATAAAAATCACAAGAGTATTTGATTTCTGAATGCTTCCTGTAATTTTTCTTAGAGCTTGAGACATAAGTCGAGCTTGTAAACCTACATGAGAATCACCCATGTCACCTTCGAGTTCTGCTCTTGGCACCAAAGCAGCAACGCTATCAACAACAATCACATCTAAACTTCCACTTTTTACCAACATATCCGTAACTTCTAGAGCTTGTTCTCCAGTATCAGGTTGAGAAAGTAGCAATTCATCAATATCAACTCCAAGTGCTTTGGCATACTCTGGATCCAGTGCATGCTCTGCATCGATAAATGCTGCACTTCCACCAGCTTTCTGGCACTCAGCTATGATCTGCAATGTTAGAGTTGTTTTACCTGAAGATTCTGGTCCATAGATTTCAACCACTCTTCCTTTAGGAAGCCCTCCAATCCCTAGAGCTTTATCAAGACCAAAAGAGCCTGTTGATATTGACGGAACTTCTACCGCCTCTCTAGCACCGAGTTTCATTATTGTTCCCTTGCCAAATTGGCTTTCAATTTGCTTAAGGGCATTTTCGAGAGTTTGTTTTTTGTTATCAGCCATTTTTAAATAAGTGTATATTTATACAGTACTCTATATTTTTTTTTCTAACAAGTAAATACTTCTATTTATTGTCTTGAATGTTTTTCAATATTTCCTTTCACAAGTAAAATACCCACAATGGCTTTCATAGTTACAGACTCATGCATTGAATGTAAACACACCGACTGTGTTGAAGTCTGTCCTGTTGATTGCTTTTATGAGGGACCAAATTTCCTGGCAATCAATCCAGATGAATGCATTGATTGTGGTCTATGCGAACCAGAATGTCCCGTAGATGCAATTTATGCAGAGGATGAGCTTCCTCCAGATCAAATTCCTTTCATTGAATTAAATGAAAAATATTCAAAAGTATGGCCGAATATCACACAACAAAAAGAAGCACTACCAGAAGCAGAAAAATATAAAACCATAAGAGATAAAATTGATCTTCTTAGAGATTAGGGATGTAAGTGCAGCCAAACTGCTGGAATTGACCCAAATATTAACCCTGAGAAAAACATAATCGTTCTTTCAGAGTTCTCTTCAAATCTCTCTACTATTGCCTTGGGCAATAGCAAGAATGAAAACAACATTCCTAGTAGAACAGGCAGCAAAGCAAGAACATCTAGTGCAACTATAGCTGAAATTATCAGCTGGTAAGCACCTAACATCAAAAAAACTAAGGATCCAGATATCCCTGGTAATATAAATGCACTAAACCCTAAAAAGCCGGCAACAATAAGTAAGAAAGAATTACTGAAATCGAGAGTGACTAAAGTAAAAGCAACGAATGAAGCAACCAAAACCCCGATTAAGAAACTTAAAAAGAAGTTTTTAATTTTTTTAAATTCATGGTCAAAAAATAAATTTTTTACCACTGCAAAAACCATTAGCAAAGAAAGGAATACTTTCAATTCGTAAAGAAAGCCAACAATCAGATAATTAATTACATTTGCTGCTAAAACAATAGCTACCGACATACCAATCAGCAGTGGCGCCATAAATGATAAATTTAAATTAGCAATGAATTGCCTAAAGCCTTTCTTAAGTAATTGTGGGTTAAATGAGCTTAATGAAGCCAAGAAGTCTTTATAGACATTAAAGATTCCTGCAATAGTGGCACCAGATATGCCAGGAGTAATCTCAGCAAGACCCATGCAAAAACCTGCTAAAAGATTGTAAAAAACTTTATACACTCGGGAGATCTCCAATAACCATATCTTTATTTGTCATATCCCAATAAAGCGGTGTTACTGAAATCTTATTTGATCTAATTGCCTCAAAATCAGTCCCCGACAAATCTCCATCTGGACTGCCCGATTTTCCAATCTTATAACTTATTTTCCCTTCACTTTCCTCGAGCTCAGGTGCTAGTGGTATACCTCTATTGCCAAGCTTTGTTAGCTGAAACCCTTCGATTTCCTCAAAAGGCAAATTGGGAACATTAACGTTGAATACCAACCCACCATGTGGGGCATCGGAGTAATTTTGCTCTATATATTCCAGCATTAACTTGGTTGCTAGTATAGAGGACTGGTAATTTTCAAATGATCTGCCAGCAATAGATACTGCTAAAGGCGGCAGCTTCATTTTTCTAGCTGTAAATGCTGCGCCAAGAGTGCCAGAGTGTATTACATCATCACCCATATTTGCTCCCTTATTAATGCCTGAGATGATAATATCTGGTAAGCCATCCATAATTGCCATCAAACCCATAAAAACACAATCCGCTGGTGTACCATCAACCGAATAAATTTTGTCTTCAAGCTTTACTACATCAACGGCAGTTCTAAGAGTTATGGCAGCGCCTTGTCCACTTTTATCTTTCGCAGGTGCAATCAAATAAGCTTCATGCTCAGCAGATAAGGTTTCATACAACTCTCTTGTTATGTGAGAATCAATACCGTCATCGTTTGTAAATAATATTTTCATCTGCTTAGTCTAGAGATTACCATTGCTGCTGCTCCCTCATTATTACCAATAAATCCCATATTTTCTGCAGTTTTAGCCTTAAAGCCTATGTTTTTTTCAGAGACTGAGGTAATTTCTGAAAGACTTCTTAGAATTTCTTCCCTATACCCACTCATTTTTGGTTGTTCTGCAATGACAATGACATCAAATTGTAATAGCTTATATCCTTCGTTCCTAACTTTTTCGTATGCTAATGAAAATAGCTTTCTTCCTGGAGCATCTCTCCATTCTTCAGTTGAAGGAAAATTTGTTCCAATATCACCTAGATTTAAGGCCCCTAGCATTGAATCAATTAAGGCATGCAACACAATATCTCCATCTGAATGAGCTTCAAAGGAAAATTTATACGGAACCTTAAAGCCGCCAATCAGCAATCCATCACCTTCACAAAATCTATGGCTATCAAAACCATTGCCAATAAGTTCTTCTTTCTCTGCAGCCAAATCCTCTGGCACAGTAATTTTTACATTTTTTCTACTTCCGGGAACAAACTCACCTCTTCCACCATATCTTTCAACAGCTTCACACTCATCAGATGGAAAAAAATTATCGCTTAAACTCTGTTCATATGCCTCAGATAAAATTTTTGCTGAGGTAATTTGTGGTGTTTGTGCTAAATAGTATTCATTTCTATCCACGCTCTTTTTGATTTCGAGTGTTTCACTATCTATTAGTTTCAATGATTCGTAAACAGGAATGCCGTACACTAAAATGTCAGCATTTCTCTTTTCATATTCATCAATTAGTTTTGCTATCTCTGCAGTCGAGATGAATGGCCTTACTGCATCATGAACAATTACTAAAGCTTCTTCATCAGCAACCTCTTTTAAGGCTTGATAGACTGACTCAGCTCTAGTATCACCGCCTGATATAAGCTTAATTTTTTTGCTGTTGTGCTTAGATAAATTTACTTGTTCTCTTACAGCTTCGTTAGCTGGAATGATTATTTCATCTATTTGATCGCATAATTCAAAGGCTGAAATTGTTTTTTCAATTATCGATACATCGTTTAACTTGAATAGCTGTTTGGGAGTATCTGATGAAAACCTCGTACCAAAACCTGCGGCAGGAATAATGGCAACCTTATATTTATTCTGGCTCATCATCAATATACTCTTCGCCTTCTCTAACTAACCCCAGCTCCTCTCTGGCAATAAGTTCAAGATAATCATCATTGTCTTTGATGAATTGTATTTCCGTTTTTATATTCTGATTTTCATTTGAAATTTGTGATAGCTCCTCTTCTTTAATGTTTACAACTTCTTTCAACTCCGCCTGTTGAGAGAAGCTATAATCACCAAAGAAAATGTCGTAAAGCAGATAAATCAATAAACCAAACAAAAAAGAGTTAAGGAAAATATTTGCTACCCGCTTTATTTTCATGGATAGAGTTCAGAATTTATTATCAGCAATCGGTTGTACTTTGCGGTTCGATCAGATCTAGCAGGAGCCCCTGTTTTAATTTGTTTTGCATTCACTGCAACTGATAAATCAGAGATAAAGCTATCTTCAGTCTCTCCTGAACGGTGGGAAATAACAGTTGAAAAATTATTGTTTTGAGCAAGATTAATTGCCTCCATAGTTTCTGATAGGGATCCAACCTGATTGAGTTTAACTAAAATTGCATTTCCAGCATTTTCTTTGATGCCTCTATCAAGCAATTTGCTTTGTGTCACAAAAATATCATCTCCAACTATCTGTGTGTTCGGGCACTCTGCGGTAATTTTAGCCCAACTATCCCAATCATTTTCATCTAAAGGATCTTCAACAGAAATAATCTGGAATTTATTAATCAAATCTTTTAAATAATCTATCATTTCAAGCGAGCTGAGTTGTTTATTTTCTCCTTTCAAGACATAGGTTCCATCCTGAAAAAATTCTGTTGCTGCGCAGTCCAAGCCTAAATGAATATCTTCACCATATCTCATACCACTTACTTCTACTGCCTGAATAATGTGTTCTATTACCTCTTCATTGGTTCTCAGATTTGGAGCAAAGCCCCCTTCATCTCCAACAGTTGTGCTTAACCCTTTTTCTGAAAGAATTTTCTTTAGATTCATATAAACTTCTGTTGATAGACGCAAGCCCTCTGAGAATTCGAATTTAACATCAGGAAGAATCATAAATTCTTGGATATCAATGGTGTTATTAGCATGCCCACCACCATTAAAGATATTCAGCATTGGTCTTGGCAATGACATTTGCACCTCTCGATTGAATCTTTTTTTATAGAGAATATTTAGGTACTCATATAGTGGAATATTAAGGCTATTTGCAGCAGACCTTGATACTGCAAGTGATACTGCGAGAATTGAATTTGCTCCAAGCTTGCTTTTATTTTTGGTGGCATCAAGCTCACACATTAATTTATCTATTTCTTCTTGATCTGATGCATCCTTATTGATTAAAGATGGTTGGATAATGTTATTGATATTTTCTACAGACTGCATCACTCCCAATCCACAAAATCTATTATCTGAATCCCTTAATTCATGCGCCTCTAAACTTCCTGTTGATGCTCCACTAGGAACGTATGCCTCACCTTTTGAACCATCTTCAAGATTTACTGATGCATAAACCGTAGGCCTGCCACGTGAATCCAAAACCTCTATCGCTTTTATCGACTTTATTTTCATATTTTCCTTTTTTAAAAATTTTTAACTAATGCATCAAGCTCGAAAAGGTCACTAAGGAATTTTTCTAGATCGGAAAGTTTAAGAGCACACGGACCATCGCATTTTGCAATACTAGGGTCAGGATGTGTTTCCAAAAATAGTCCTGCTATCTTTTGAGAAATTCCAGCTTTTGCAAGCTCGAAAACATATTGGCCCCTTCCTCCAGTGCTTTTTTCAAGAGCACCCGGCTGCTGTAAAGAATGTGTAACATCAAAGAAAACAGGCTTTGCTAATTCTTTAAGCAACTGGAAATTTAACATATCTACAACTAGATTGTTGTACCCGAAACTATTACCTCTTTCACATAAAATTATGTTGGGATTGCCAGAAACCTCACATTTTTTTATGGCATGAGAAAGTTCTGACGCAGAAGAAAATTGTGGTTTTTTTAAGTTAATTATTTTTTTTGTTTGTGCTGCAGCCACAACTAAATCAGTTTGCCTACAAAGGAAGGCTGGAATTTGAATTACATCACAAACTTCGGCAGCCATTTTGGCTTGTTCAGGTTCATGAATATCTGAAATAACAGGCACATTAAACGTACTTTTAACCTTATCTAAAACCTTTAGCCCTTCTTCAATGCCTGGACCTCTAAATGAATCTAATGAAGATCTATTTGCTTTGTCGAAAGATGCTTTAAAAATATAGTTAAACCCAATTTTTTCCGAAAGAGTGCAAAATTTTTCGGCTACTTTAAATAATAAATCTTCAGATTCAATGACATTTACTCCACCAAAGATTGTTAGCTTACTGTCATTTGAAATTTCGGAAGTACCTAGCTTTATCATCATGGTTAAATTATAACTCCACTGCTTTTTTTACAAAGTCATTAAAAAGCGGGTGTCCTTTTTTCGGGTTAGATGTAAATTCAGGATGGAACTGACACGCCACAAACCAAGGATGGCCTTTAAGCTCAATCATCTCAACAAGATCATGAATATCTGATCTTGCAGAGATAACCAATCCTTTTGAGATAAGTTCTTCAATGTAGTGTGGGTTAACCTCGTATCTATGCCTATGTCTTTCAAAAATCTGTTTTCTTTTATAAAGTTTTTCAGCTTTGGTTCCTTTTACTAAGAATGCTTTTTGGCTTCCAAGCCTCATTGTGCCTCCCATATCAGAATCTTCGGTACGCTTTTCAATTGTTCCATCATCATTTTTCCATTCAGTAACAAGAGAGATAACTTTATGTCTAGCCTTTGGGGCAAATTCTGTACTATTAGCATCTTTTAAACCTAATAAGTTTCTCGCCATTTCAATAATTGCAATTTGCATACCAAGACAGATGCCAAAGTAAGGCACCTTTGTTTCTCTAGCATATCTTGCAGCAAGTATCATTCCCTCAATACCTCTATCGCCAAAACCACCCGGCACCAATATTCCATCAGAACCTTTCAAGGAGCTTTTATAATTTTTGCTATTTAGCTCTTCAGAGTTGATGTACTTTATGTTGACTCTAGTGTCATTACAAATGCCCGCATGATCCAATGCCTCAATCAAAGAGAAATAAGCATCTTTTAGATCAACATATTTCCCAACAAAAGAAATTTTCACTTCCTTTGATGGCATCGTTTTTCTTTTGATGACCCTCTTCCAAACCGATAAATTAGGCTTAACCTTATCCAAGTTAAGTTTTTTTGTAAGAATTTTATCTATACCTTCATTTGAAAGTTTTAATGGAACCTCATAAATAGTTTCAAGGTTGGGTAAAGAGATAACAGCTTCAGCTGGCATAGAGCAAAACAAGGCAATTTTTTTCTTACTTTCATCGGGTATTTGGAAATCAGATCTACATATCAAAACATCAGGCTGAACACCTAAAGATCGATAATCCTTAACAGAATGCTGAGTTGGTTTTGTTTTCAATTCTCCAGCATTTTCTAAAAATGGGACCAGCGTTAAGTGAAGAAATGATGTTTGATATGGCTTTAGCTCTAACCCAAGTTGCCTTATTGCTTCAATAAATGGCTGACTTTCTATATCACCAACAGTCCCACCAATTTCTACAATTGCTATATCAAAGCCACTTGAAGCATCTAAAACTCTGTTTTTAATTTCGTCCGTAATGTGTGGAATAACTTGAACAGTCTTACCCAAATATTCCCCTTTGCGCTCTTTTGTTAGTACCGAATAATATATTTTTCCAGCAGTAAAATTATTTTCTCTCGTACATTTATAATCTATGAAACGTTCGTAGTGTCCTAGATCTAGGTCGGTCTCTGTGCCATCTTCTGTGACAAATACTTCCCCATGCTGAAATGGGCTCATAGTGCCTGGATCGACGTTAAAGTAAGGATCTAATTTTATGACTGTTACTGAATAACCTTTGGATTCAAGAATTGCACCTATAGATGCTGAAGTGATGCCTTTCCCTAGAGAAGAAACAACTCCACCTGTTACGAAAATAAATCGTGTATCTTTTAACAAAACTTTCTTGGTAAATAGCTATTCTAAATAATTTTTAGCAACTCTTCTCGATATATTTGTTAATAACTGGTATGAAATTGAATGAAAGCTTTTGGAAAGTTCAGATAAGTTTGTCTCATATCCCCACAATTGCACCCAATCTCCAACATTTATTCCATGCTCATTACCAATATTGATTGTAATTAAATCCATGTTGATTTTACCAACTGTTTCATAGGTATTTCCATTAATATTTACGTTATATGGCCGAGAAAAATAGGGAAATCCGTCCCCATATCCAATACCAATTGCTGCAATATAAGTATCTTGTTCTGCTCTCCATGCGCCATCGTATCCAACCGTTTCACCTTTAGAAACTTTTTTTATTGATATAATTTTTGAACGCAAGCAAGAAATTGATTTGATCCCAAACTCTTGATATTTGCCACCATACAATGCCATGCCTGTTCTTACGATGTCATAATGAGATTCAGGGTAATTAAATAATGCTCCTGAGTTAGCTAAGCTTTTTTTATTGCTTATATCATTGGTGATTTTATTAAATTTGTTTATCTGAGATTGATTCTGCTTATTAGAAATATCAGAGGATGAAGCTAAATGTGACATTACAACTAAGTCTTTAAAATTTTTTTTGGTCATTAGGTTGTAATGTTCTGCAAACTCTTGTTCGTCAAATCCAAGTCTGTTCATGCCAGTGTTTAACTTTAACCATAATCTGTTGTTTGCTAAATTGTGTTTATCAATGCCTTTAATTTGCCAGGAGGAGTGTAAAACAAAATCTAGCTCAAGTTGTTTTATGTCCTCATAATCTTCATTTTCATGAACTCCTTGCAATAAAAGTATTGGTAACTTTGTTAGTTTTCTGAGAGCTCTTGCCTCATCTAGGGTAATTACTGCATATGATTCAACCTGTGGATCCAAGATTTCAATTATCTTTTCTAATTGGAGACCATAAAGATTTGCTTTAACTACTGCCTGTATGTCGGAAGTAGTTTTTGACTTAATTACCGAAATATTGTGATCTAGATTTCTGAGACTAATCTGAAGTTCTGTCTTGCGCATAGCTATTCATAATCTCAGGTGCAAGATCTCCAAATTTTGTTAATTCTTCTCTGAAGGAAAGTAAAAGATCTTTGGTTGGACCATTTCTATGTTTAACCAACCGAACTTCTGCAACACTTTTCCACTCCTCTTCTTTTTTGTAAACATAATCTCTATACAACATAAATATTAGATCTGCATCTTGTTCGATGGCTCCCGAGTCTCTAAGGTCTGACATCTGAGGTCTTTTATTGGGTCTTTGCTCAACGCTACGGTTCAATTGTGATAATACTATTACTGGTGCCTTTACCTCTTTTGCTAGGTGTTTCAGAGCTCTTGAAATATCTGATAATTCATTGACTCTGTTATCATTTCTGCCAGGCATTTGCATTAGCTGGATGTAGTCAATAACAATTAATTTTACTCCACCCTCTTTCCTGAATTGTTTAGCCAATCTTCTACTTTTAGCTCTGATTTCCATTGGATTAATATTTGCAGTGTCATCAATAAAGATATTCATATCACCAAGTCTCTTACTTTTCTCAACGATTTTTTCCCATTGCCTGTCTGTTAGATTTCTACCAAGCATGATACTTTGCTGAGAAATGCCAGCCATTGACCCAATCATCCTTGAGGTTAGTGATTGTGAAGACATCTCGAGACTAAACACCAGAACGCACCCATCTTCTTCCTTTGCAACGTTCTCGGCTATGTTCATTGCAAGTGAAGTTTTTCCCATACTTGGTCTTCCAGCAATAACAATTAACTCCTCGGGTTTTAGGCCTTGGGTTACGCCATCAATTGCTTTAAAACCAGAAGAGATGCCAATTAAGTCTCCTGTTTTCTTTGACAAATCATCAAGCTTATCCAGTGTTTCTTTTACGTAGATGTCAATTTTTTTTAAGGAATCCTCTTTTGACCTGTTTTCGGATAATTCAAAGATTTTTGATTCTGCTTCGTTAAGAACTTCATCACTTGATTTTCCTTTTGGATCTTGTGAAAGATTTATTAGCTCCTGCAAAACTTTTCTTAGATTTCTATCAATTGATTGATCTTTAACTAAATTTGCATAGCTATCAGCTGCAAGAGCAGAAACTGGAATGGTTTGCAGCTCTTTTAAATAATCAATTCCACCTACTCTTTTTAATGCATTGTTTCTATCAAGCTGCTTTGAAACAGTAATATGGTCGATGCCTTTACCCTGATCTGCTAGCACTTTAATGCATTCATAGATCTCTTTATGAACCTCAGATTCAAAATCAGCAGAGCTAAGTAGAGCATCAACTTCTGGATACTTTTCTTTGGATAAGAGCAAAGAACCTAATACGGCTTGCTCAGCTTCAATATTGCTATTTGGCATTACGCTGGTAAAACTTCTATAGCTATAGATTTAACTATTTCAGGATGAAGTTCAACGTTTATAGTAAATTCTCCGACCTCTTTTATCGGACCATCTGGTAAATTAATTGAAGATCTTTCCACATAATCAGCGCCTTCAGCAAGAAGTGCTTCATGAACTTCAGTTATACCAACAGAGCCATATAGTGCTCCACTTTCTTGAGCATTAGCTTTTAATGATAGTTCAATTTTTTCAAGATTGAGTGCATTGGCTTCTGCTAAAGAAAGTTCATCTTGCGCTTTCTTCAAATAATCTTCTTTTTTGTCTTCAAAGTCTTTTATGTATTTTTCTGTGGCTGGTAATGCTTTGTGGTAGGGAAGTAAAAAATTTCTGGCAAAGCCTGATTTTACGTCGACAATTTCACCTATATCACCAAGGTTTTTAATCTTAGTCACTAAAACGACTTTCATTAGCTTTCTTCTATCTTATGTTTATCTGTAAATGGGATGATACCGAGCACTCTAGCTCTTTTAATAGCAGTATTGAGTTTTCTTTGTTGCTTGGCATTTAGCCTGGTATATCTTGTTGATAGAATTTTTCCATTCTCAGAGATAAAAGGCTTTAATGAATCAGCATCCTTATAATCAAAATTTATTTTCTTGTCGTCGCTCATATTATTTGCCAATTTTTACGGTTAGGTGTCTGAATATATTCTGCTCAAATTTAAACATTTCCTCTAAAACCACTAGAGTTTCTGCATTAATTTTTGCATTAAGGTGAACATAATTTGCATAATTCATATTATTTATAGGGTATGCAAGTTGTCTTTTTCCAAGTAATTTTACTTCTTCTAGCTCACCTTTATTATCGGAAATGGTTTTTTTAATATTATCCAAAATTTCATCAACTTCATCGCTGATATTTGGATTCATAAGTAACATTAATTCGTAGTTTTGCATTACATTTCCGATTTAAGCCAATCAAGCACTCGGGCTATAATACCCTTGCTTTGATTAAAGGTAAACTCTTTATTCTGTTCTTCAGCACAAAATTTAACCATGCCTAATGGAGCTCCATATTGAGGCTTAATTAATTTTTCACTGTTTAATGGTGGCTCATTCTCTGGATAACCTATTTTGAAGGAATTTTGCGTTATAGCCGAACCTAATTCCTCGATGTTCTCAAGGTTTGCAGTACCTCCACTCAAAATAAACCCTGCTGGAATAGAGTCTTGAAGACCATTTTCTTCAATGCACCCTATGCAGGAACGAAAGATATTAGAGATAGATTGCTCAATTACTTCACACAGCATCCTTTTAGAAATCTTGAAATCAGTTTCTCCACCTATGCCATTAATCTTTAGCGATTCATCAGCAACTCTATCTGAGATAGATGAACCATATTTCTTCTTAAGCTCCTCTGCCTGAGATGATGGAATTTTTAATGCTATGGCAATTGATTCTGTTATGTAATCTCCAGCATATGGCAGGACTTTAGAAAATATCAATGAGCCATTTTTAAAGACAGTCAAATCAGTTGTTCCCGCACCAATATCTAATAGACAAACCCCTAAATCTATTTGATCATCAGAAAGAGTGCATTTTGCTGCGCCTAATTGATTAAAATAGAATTTATTAATTTGCAGCCCATTGATCTCCTCTATGCATTTACTAATGTTGCTTATTGAGTTCTTTGAGCAGTACACCAGATGAGTTCTAACTTCTAATCTTACTCCAGTCATACCCTTTGGTTCCTTAATTCCCGGCTGGCCATCAATAATGTATTGAGATGGAACAACATTCAGCAATTCTTTATCTCCTGGAACATTCATTGCAATTGATGTTTGCAGTGCAGATTGCTGATCTTTAACAGAAACCTCCTTGTCACTTATCGTTGCCAAACCTGTAGAGTTTGTGCTCGATATAAGTTCACCAGAAAAAGAAACATCTACAGCTCGAATATTTTCTCCAGATTGACTCTGAAGGTCCTCTACAACTTCTGCAATCGTCTTTGAAGTCTCAGTAATATTAATGATGGAGCCTTTTTTTAATCCGGCAGTAGATTTTGATGAAAAGCCAACCACTTTTTGCATTCCATTAGATTCTTTTACAGTGATACCTGTTATTTTTGAGGTGCCAAGATCAATTATATTAAACATCAAGCTTCTTTATTACATAGCCTTTGTCATATCTTAAATCCAGAATTACCCTGTTCAACTCATCGCAACATTTTTCTTCAAGTATTTTTTCTAGCTTGCTTATTTTTTTAATAAAATTTTTCTTCCCAATTAAAACTACCCCGAAATTATAAGTAAGCTCCCATCCAAACATTTTTGTCCATTCGATATGCAAAAGGTGTTGAGTTAATTCCAGATTCAGAATTTGGTTTAGCTCCGCAATATCTTCTTTAGCTAATGTATCTTCAAAATCAAAAGATGGCAGTTTTCCATTAAAGGGAAGATGAAATAAATTTAAATTAGTATCAAAGTACATTCCCTCAGATTTTTTTACAAAGGGCTCTTTGATAATAACGTGGTAGGTTTGCAGATTATTAGTTGAACTAATAAAGTAGCTTTCCACCCAGCTCTTTGTCGATAAAAATTTTTCAAAATTTTTTGGGTATTTGTAAAAGTGATTTTTTAACTGAAATATACAATCTGAACAAATACTTTCATTTTGCACATAAAGCATAGTTGAAAATTTATCTTTCGCGTTCAACTGATAAGATTGAAGAACGACCACCAACAAGAAAATGAAACTATGAAATTTAATTTTCAATTATCCTAGTTATTAATTCTCTATAGCCTATGCCAGCAAGTTTTGCTGAGAAGGGAAATAGGCTTTTTTCTGTAAATCCTGGTACGGTATTTATTTCAAGAACACTAAAATTATTATCCTCTGAAACAATATCAATTCTAGCCCATGATGAGCAGCCATGAGCATGAAAGGCTTTATAGGCAATTTCGCTAAGCTCTTCTCTTATTTTTGGATCGGTTACCATGATTTTTTTTGTTTTATTAGAGCTATATTTAGCAGAAAAATTATAGAATTCATTTCCATTTGGAATTATTTCCAATGGAGGGAGAATATCTGACCCTAATACAGAGACAGTATACTCAGGACCAGAAAAAGCCTTTTCAATAATCGCCTCCTCTGAATAGGATAACGCTTCACTTATGGCCTTATTGATATTTGCCTTATCCTCAACCTTTGTTACTCCAAAGCTTGAGCCATTGGTAGCAGGTTTTATAAAGAATTTTTTTTCTGAGAAAATAAACTCGTTTTGAAGGTCGATTTCGTTTGAGCATACTATAAATTTTGGTGTTGGTATTTGATTTTCTTCCATTAGCTTTTTTGAAATACTTTTATTCCAACATTTTTTTGTTGCAGCAGAACCAGATCCTGAAAAATCAAATTTTCTACTTTCAAGAATTTCCTGAATTTCACCGTCCTCTCCACCTTTGCCATGAATAGCAACAAAGAAGAAACAATCTTGATCATAATCATCAAAATTAATATCTGAATAATTTATTAAATGTGGAACAAATTTTGATCTATCTATATTTTCAAAGATTGACTGAGCGGTTTTTTTGGAGATGTCACTTTCATTGGATTCACCACCATAAACAATAATTATTTTTCTCATTTATACATCGCCACAAGGGAGTTAGAAATGTCTGCAACATTCCCAGCTCCTTGAGTTATAAGTATTTCATTATCTGAAATATTTTCCTCCAGTATCTTTGAAATCTCTGTAAGGTTTTTGCCATGAAAAACTTTTATATTTTTTTTAAGCAAACTATTAACAAAATCATAGGATGATATGTTGTTAGGGTTTTCCTCTCCTGCAGAGTAAATATCCATAACTATAAGCTTATCTACGTTAGACAAGGCATCAATGAAATCATTAAACAACAATGTAGATCTGCTGTACCTATGTGGTTGAAAAATCATATTAATCTTTTTCCCTTTATGGCTCTGCCTTACCGCTGATATTGTTGCTTTAATTTCGGTGGGGTGATGGCCATAATCATCTAAAAGATAAGTATTTTTTTCTGCAATGCTTAACAGACCTTTTGGCTCCAATCTTCTTGAAACACCAGTAAATTTTTCAAGTGATTCCTTAGCAATACTTGATTTTATGCCTGAAAGATTTGAAACAATAAATGCAGCAACAGAATTTAATGCATTATGCTGGCCCGGAATCTTCAACTTAAATTTAATTTCTTTGTTCAATTTTTTTTCTAGCAAAGTAAAGGCTTGATATTGCTCATGCTGATCCCTTTTTACTATCTGATAATCTGCTGTTTTATTAAACCCATATGAGATTTTTGGTCTAGATATCTTTTTGAATAATTTCTTTGCTTTTAAACAGTCGGTGCAAATTACTGCAGTTCCAAAAAAAGGAAGTTTCTCCATAAAATTTAAAAATGTTCTTTCTAATTTGCTTGTTTTGTTGTCATAAAAATCTAAATGGTCGTTATCTATATTTGTCAGAACACTTATTTCAGGATTTAGGTGCAAAAAAGACCCATCGCTTTCATCTGCTTCGACAATAATAAAATCACTGCTTCCTAAAATACTTCTTTCCTCTTTCCCAAGAATTTTCCCTCCAATAATATATGTTGGATCAAATTCTGCATCTGAAAAAATGTTAGCAATTAAGCTGGTAGTTGTAGTTTTTCCATGCGAGCCAGCAACTGCGATGCTTTGATACCCTTTCATTAGGCTTGAAAGCATTTCTGCTCTTGGAATAATAATTTTGCCTTTTAACTTTGCTTCTAACATCTCAGGGTTTTTGGGATTTACAGCAGATGAATAAACCACTACATCTGCATTGCCAACATTGCTTGCTTGATGTCCAATTGAAATTTTTGCTTTAAGTGTTTTTAGTCTCTCAGTGTTTTTATTTTCCACCAAATCACTTCCTGTGACTTTATAACCCTGATGGATAAGGATTTCTGCAATCCCTACCATTCCTACTCCACCAATTCCAATAAAATGAATACGTTTAATTCTGCTTAATTTCATTTGCTATTATTTCCGCAGCTTCAAAGTGTATATCTTTCTTCATCTTTTTGCTCATTTGGGTCAAATCACTTGATTGGAGTTCGCCAATTGCAGCAATTAGATCTTCTGTAGCACTCTCGCCTTCTTCAACTACCATTCCACCTCCCTTGAGGCATGCAGCTTTAGCGTTGAGAAGTTGATGATTGTCAATTGAGTTCTTCAAAGGAATAAAGATTGCAGGCATACCATATGACTGAATCTCAGCAACGGTTGTTGCTCCTGATCGACATATAACAAACTTTACTTCATCAAAAAGGCTAGGAAGATCATCGATAAATTCTTTATAAACAATATTATCGCTTTTAAATTTTGGCTGATTCCCTCCAGTTTGAAAAATAATTTGGCTTTCTTTAATTATTGAATCTAATGTACTAGCTAAATTCTCAACAAAATATCTTGATCCTTGGCTGCCTCCAAAAATTAAAACTTTATTACGATTTTCATTTGCATCGTAATTTTTATTCAAAAAATTGTTTCTTATTGGATTGCCTGTTAATTTCTCATTAGGTAGATTTAGCAAATGGCTTGTAAATATGGTAATTGAAGATTTGTAAGCCAGCTTATTTGCACTTCCAAGAATTGAGTTCTGCTCATGAATATAAAGCTTCAGTTTTTTTACTTTAGAAAGGATCCAACCAATTATTGAAACATAGCCTCCCATCAATAATACGCGATCAACTTTATATTTCTTTGCGAGAGCAAATGCTTTCAAACAACAATTAGCAAGTTTTAATGGCCAAAGAATTTTTTGAGTTAATGATTTTCCTCTAAAACCATCAATATTCAGATGTATTGCCCGATACCCTATATTTGAAAAGATCTCTTTTTCTAGCTTTCTTGAAGAGCAAAAGAAGATTACTTCTTCTTTGCTAAATTTTTCTGCTATTGAAATACCTGGGAAAATGTGGCCGCCTGTACCTCCTGCAAAAATTGCTACTTTCATCTTATATTATTTCTCAGCTCCCAACTTGCTCTTAAGGTTATGGCAAGTGCTATAAAGTTCATAATAACGCTTGATCTTCCATAACTCATAAATGGTAATGCCAAACCTTTTGTAGGTAAAATGCCTAAATTCACAAAAATATTTAGCAAAGTTTGTATAAAAAATATTAAGAAAAAGCTACTGATAAGTAGATGTATAAAGAAAAAATTCTTTTTTGCAGATTCTTTTACTAATGAAAATAATCTGAATAAAATTACACCGTAAATTACAGTCAATGCAATTAGACCTAAAATTCCTGATTCTTCAATATAAATAGAGAAGATGAAATCTGTATGCGCTTCTGGTAAAAAGAAATATTTCTGTGTACTCTCCCCCACACCCATACCAAATATGCCACCCTGAACTGAAGCAATTAGGGCGTTAAGGAGCTGATAATCGGTGCCAAAAGGATCATCAAATGGATCGGAAAAACTAAGAACTCTTGAAAATCTTTCTTCATCAAAGTAAACAAAAGTAGAAATAAGAGCAAAAAATATAAATGCCAGCATCGCAAGCTGTGAAGTTTTCGCTCCCCCAAGAAATAGAATAGTTATTGATACTGCAAAAAGCACCGCTGTAGCTCCCACATCTGGCTCAAGCAGTAAAAGAAGGCAGCATATTGCTACTAAAATAAGTGGCTTCAAGAAACCTCTCCATTTTGTCTCTAGTTGCTCTTTTCTGCGTAAACAATAGCCACATAGGTATATGGGAATAAATATCTTTGCCACTTCTGAAGGCTGAAGATTGAATATCCTAAGATTGAGCCATCGTCTACTTCCATTTACCTCTGTCCCAATAAAAGGCAATGCCACAAGAAATAATAGCAATATTGATATGACAACTAAAATAGCTCCATTTTCTCGGTAAAAAGAAGTTGGAATAAATAAAAATATTACTGAAGTAATCAAAGCAATACTTATTGCGAAAAGCTGTCTTTTAAAAAAAAAGTATGGATCAGAATAAATTTCATTTGCCATTACATTCGAGGATGAGTATATAAAAACTAAACTTAAACAAGTTAGGGCCAAGAATGGCAAGACCAAGTATCTATCAAATAATTCATTGTTACTTTTTATCAAAGTGAACCTCAATGATCTTGGAAAAATGCTCACCCCTTTCCATAAAATTTGAAAAATCATCACCACTTGGATTGCCAGGGGAAAATAAGATCTGATCATTGGTATTCAAAGAAGAGACTAATGATTCTAATGAGCTATAAAGCTTGATGTTTTTGTGGATGATTCTTTTTTTTATATCTTCCCTGTGTTTTCCAAAAATTAAAACTTTAGCTGGGCCATTAATGATCAGATTTTGATAATTTTCTTTATTGGGATTTCCGCACATAATCAAAACACCAGAAAAATTAAGCTTTTCAATAGCATAATACAAAGATGAAGAGTTCGTAGATTTTGAGTCATTAATTATATTTTTAGAAAGTTGTTGCAGTCGAAAAGGTAGCTCATTCAATTTTAATTTTTCATCAGTATGTGGTTCCAATGATTTTGCGATTGAAAATGCAAAGTCTTTAAGCTGATATTCATCATTATAAAAAAATGTTTTTGATTTCATAATCTTAAACTTGCAGAGCTTATATGACTCAAAATCTCCATGATAATCAATATGATCTTTTGAAATGTTTGTTATTACAGACAAATTAAGTTCATTTCCTTGCATCTTTTCAAGCTGGAAACTGGATAGTTCAATAACACTATATTTTTGCTTATGGTCAAGGTTCTCTAGTAAGGGTTTTCCAATATTGCCCAGACTTATAGCTGTAGATCTGCTATTCAAAAACTGCGTAAGATAGTTTGTAAGACTGCTCTTTGCATTAGTCCCAGTTATTCCTATTTTAAATGATTGGTTAAGACTAAAAAAAATATCTATGTCCGTGAGTAAATTTTTATCTAGCACTCCAAGCTCATTAAGCTTTTTTTTACTGAAGCCTGGAGAAACATAAAATGTATCAAATTTAACTAATTCAGATTTTGATAAAAATTTATTTCCTACATTATTGGATTTGCCGCCATTGGGGTGCTTATCATCATATAAAAAATATTCTAATTTTTTTTTAATTAAAAACTTTTCGAATGATTTCCCTGTAAGACCATAGCCTAATATTACCCGTCTTTCATTCATCGTATTTTCAACAATGACAGTCCTATCAACACAAAAATAATTGTTAAGATCCAAAAACGCACAATAATTTTTGGCTCTTTCCATCCGCTTAATTCAAAATGATGATGGATAGGAGCCATTTTAAAGATTCTTTTTTTTCTGAGCTTAAACGAGCTCACTTGAAGAATCACACTCATTGCTTCCATGATAAAAACAGCAGACATAACCGCAAAAACTATTTCATGACGCACAACTATTGCCACAAAAGCAATAAAAGCACCCATAGACAGAGACCCAACATCTCCCATAAAGATTTGAGCAGGGTAAGAGTTAAACCACAGAAAACCAATGCCTGCTCCTGCCAATGCCCCACAAAGAACTAATAACTCGCCAGTAGTTTCTAAATAAGGTATGTACAGATAATCAGCTGCTATGACATTGCCTGCTGCCCAAGCAATTATTCCAAGTGCAATAGTAATTATTATTACCGGGAGTATTGCAAGGCCATCTAAACCATCAGTAAGATTTACAGCATTAGAGCTACCGACAATAATAAAGATTGAAATAAGCACAAATATAATCCCAAAATCGAAAATTATGTCCTTAAAAAAAGGAACGATATACATTGTTTCATTTGGAACCTTAGCGCTCATAAAAAGCGCAAGAGCAATTATTGAAGCAAAAACTATTTGATAAAATATCTTGGTTGATGAAGAAAGACCTTTTGAGCCTGGGTCTTTAATCTTTTTATAATCATCCACAATTCCAATGCCTGCGAAAGAAATAAGGCAGAATAATCCCAATAACACATATTTATTTGAGAGGTCACCCCAAAGCAAACCAGATAGAATAACGCTTCCAACTATCAATAACCCGCCCATTGTCGGTGTACCACTTTTTTGCCGATGTGTTTCTGGAGCTCTTCCATCAAAGTTTTGATTAAACTGAATATTTTTTATTAAAGAAATAAACCTATCTCCAAAAAAAAGCACAACAAATAATCCTGTAAGAGTTGAAATTATGGTTCGTGAAGACAGGTAAGCTAAAACATTGAAAATGCCATCTCTTGCAGGGAAAAGGTCCAAAAAATATTCAATCATTTAGCAATAGTTCAATGAATCTTTCCATTTTAGATGATCGCGAGCCTTTAAAATATAAATTTTCATTATTTTGTAATAATAATCGAAATGCAGCTGAGGGAAACTCATGCTCATTTTCAAAATAATTTACATTTTTTGACTTTGTTTCAGAAATGGCTTGCTTAAATATTGGTCCTGTAACCCAGACTTTGTACTCATGAAAATGATCGAGAATCTTTACATGCTGATCTAGCTCAGATTCTCCAAGCTCAGCCATATCTCCTAAAATCAAAGAAGTGTTTTTATTGCTATAGGGAGCCACTGTAGCAATCAATGTACTAGGACTGGAGTTATATGTTTGATCAATTATGCTTCCTCCCATAGCATTAATGATTTTTCCTCTACCTTGTGAAGGTTGATAGCTATTTATATCTCTCTCTTTAGAGATGTTTAACTTGTCAATCACACTCTCGACGATATGATTATTTTTTTCTTGATAATTTAAATAATTAAGCTGCCTTCCATCAATAAAAATACTCTTTTCCTTAAGTGTTTTCTTAAGTATCAGCTTTGTTTTTTCAATATTCTCAATTGTTTTAAAGGTCTCAAGATGCACTGCCGCAACATCTGTCAAAATAAAGACATCAGATTTAAGATGTTCTGCAAGAAGGTCAAAATCACCAACATTTCTTGCGCCACATTCAACAACTAAATAATCAGAATGTGCATCACAACTCAAAATCGTAAAAGGAATGCCAAATTCATTATTTTCGTTTAATTTATTTGTGTGGCATGCAGAACCAATGGAATGCCTCAACATATCCTTTATTGTTGTCTTACCATAACTGCCGGTTATTAAAATCAATTTGACTCCAAGCTCCTCAATGTGTTTCTGACACAACAAAATTAATGAAGAGTAAACGTCTTCTACCTGAATGCAATTATTTGAATGGCATTTATTTGATAAAACAACAGCGCCTTTCTTTATTGCTTCATCAATAAATGAAAAACCAGAAAAATTTTTTCCTTCTAAAGGTACAAATAATTGATTTTTTTTTACAGTTCTTGAATCGAAAGATATGCCATCAATGACGATATCTTTTCCTGTCGTCTTGCCTTGAAGAAACTCTGCATACTCATTTTTTGATTTTAATCCTGCTACGTAATACATTTATTTACTTCCTCTTCATCTGAGAAATGAAACCTTTTATTTCCAATTATTTGATAATCTTCATGCCCTTTCCCAATTATTATCAAAGTCTCATCGCAACTTAACTTTTTTATTGCTGTTGTGATTGCTTTTGCTCGGTCTAATATTATTTCATAAGAAGCTGTTTCTTCTATTCCCTCTGCAATCATATCTGCAATTAATTGTGGATCTTCTCCTCTAGGGTTATCGGAAGTGATAATAATATGATTTGCATATTTAGACGAGATACTTCCCATTAACGAGCGTTTACCATGGTCTCTATTCCCGCCTGCTCCAATAATTAATGTTGTCTTTACAGACTCTAATCTAGATAGCCCAGATAAAAGTTTTTCTATTGCATCAGGGGTATGAGCATAGTCAATAAAAATTTTATTAGATTTATATTTAATTAGCTTCTGCCTACCAGTGGGTAAGCTTATTAAAGCTAATGAAGAAATAAATGAATCAAATGCTAGTCCTTGATACATTAGAAATGGCAATCCAATAAAAATATTAACTAAATTAAAATCTGTGAAAACTGAGGCACAGCCCTCCGAGGAGCCCCATGGACTATATATATCAAATGCAATTTTTCCATCACTATATATTTTTCTAACTGAAAAGAAGATGTCAGCACTTGGCTTAATGCAAGAAATAGAAAATTTACTGTCACCAGAAAAAGCTTTGATCCAACTACTTGAACTATCATCATCAAGATTGTATGTGAAAGAATTCTTCGTATTTTTTACTAGCTCCAATTTGGCTTTTAGATAATTAGGCATATTTTTATGGTGATCCAAATGATCCCTGGTAAAGTTGGTAAAGCCAGAATGATCGATGCTAAGTCCCTCGAGTCTATTGCTTTCAATACCAATTGATGAGGCCTCATAAATAATTTTCGTTGTATTTCTATCTAGGCATTTCTTAAGGAAATTTCTGATATAAATAGGGGTTTCTGTGGTTAGCCTTTGAGAGGCAATATTTTTGCCATTTATAAAGCATCCCAGTGTTCCCATTGCACCGTTGTTTATGTTGTTAATGTTTAGTATTTGGGATACAAATTGAGCAGATGTTGTTTTGCCATTTGTGCCCGTTATAAAAAAATTTTCAAAATCCTCCAATACAAGCCCATAATCACTTTCTATAATTTGTAGCACTTTAGAATCCAGATCTGGAATTACTTTTACTTTATCCAAATTGCTTGTTGTCGATTCTGAAGACCATATTTCAGATACCAATTCAATTTCTTTAGCCGAAAGATGTTTGTAGCCATTATTTATTGAAACAAAAATAGAGTCTGGCTCTATGTCATTAGAATGATCTACATAAATCATAATTACTTGAAACTTATTCTATATAGCCATTAATCAACATATGTTCTGCTAAATTAGCCACAATTGGAGCTGAAATGTCGCCCCCAAAATAATTATTTGGGTCAGGCTCATCAATAGAAACAACCATTATATATTTTGGGCTCTCATAAGGAAAAATAGAAGCAAAACTAGAAATATATTTGCCAGGAGCATAGCCACTTCCGACAATATATTTTTCAGTAGTCCCTGTCTTTCCAGCGATACTTACGGTTGAATCTGAAATATTTTCTGCTGTTCCTTCAACGACAGCTGATCTTAAAGAATCTAAGATATAATCTGCTGTTTTGCTATCTATTGCTTTTGATTTTCTAACCAGTTGGTTAATGGTAATTCTCGGCTCAATTATCTCCCCTTGGTTAGCAAATGCAGAATATGCTCTTGCTATTTGAACAATATTTGCCCGCAATAAATAACCATATCCTAAAGAGGCTTTATCAATATCATATAGAATTGAGCTATCGTATAAAAAACTGGAATCAATTCCATCCCAATTTAAATCTAACTCTTTGCCGATACCAAAGCTTCTAAGATTTGCGTTTATTTGGTCGCCTGACAACATGATGGAAATTTTTGCTATACCTACTTGAGAGGAGTTTGAAATAATTTCAGAAGGACTTAAAACCCCATAATT
This sequence comes from Gammaproteobacteria bacterium, assembly GCA_038147295.1. Lineage (GTDB taxonomy): Bacteria > Pseudomonadota > Gammaproteobacteria > Magnimaribacterales > TMED112 > TMED112. The sequence continues at coordinate 505,069 of JAYQTH010000002.1, read as the reverse complement.
TTTTCCTCCAGCCTCACTTCTTTTGAATCCAGACAAATTTATATATCCAGGATTTGTATCAACCAAAGAGTCTTCATTTATTATTCCGTTATTGAAAGCACCAGCAATTGTGATTGGTTTAATAAGTGAGCCTGGTTCTAAGTACTCATCAAACGATAAGTTTCTTTGGATAACTCTATCAGATCTATTGGGATTAAATGTAGGATAATTTGCAAGAGCTAGAAGGTCACCGCTGCGAGCATCCATAATAACTGCAAACCCCCCTTTTGCTGATGCAGCAGAAATTGATTTCTTTAATTCTTCGAAAAGTTTGAATTGTAAATTTATATCAATAGTTAGACTTAGATCACTCTGACTCGATCTCTCGATAAAATTCTTAAGATCGCCTTTAACTCTTCGCCCTTTAGCATCTCGAAAAAAATTTAAACTTCTTTGATCAGACTTAAGTGATGCATCAAAAGATCTCTCTATACCTTCAAGTCCTCCGCTTACTCCAGAAAAACCAACTAAAGGACTGATAATACTGCCATAAGGGTAGTATCTTCTATATACAGGCTCCGATATAACAGAGCAATCACAAAACTCTCTAACCTCTTTGATAAAAACCGGGTTTAGCTGATTCTCAAAATAAATTCTTTTCGAGTTAAATAAAAAAATGGGCTCATTAACTCTTTCAGCATATGCTAGACCAAGATCTTTTTCTTCTGTTGATCGAAAAAGTAAAGTTGATCTAAGGATGCTAACAGCAAGCTCATTACCATTTCTATCTAGGATTTTTTTTCGTGGAAAATTTATTGTTTCATTGAATTGGGATCTTGATTTTCCTGCCACTAAATATCTATCTTTATCTTGATCAAGCTCAAAAAATTTATAAAACGGAGTTGCTAAGAGAAATAAAACGACTGCAAAAATAAATCTTATTTTATTCATTAACCTGCTCGATTCTCTTCATGCCCAGGCTTGCTGCAGATTGTAAAACATAGGGGGATGACTTAAGCAAAGAAAGTTCAAGGTTTAGCTTAGTATTTTCATTTTCAAGCCTATCGATTTCATTTTGGATTTGAGCTAGATATAGAAATTGTCTTTTATATTCAAATACAAGTTTGGCTTTTATAAAAGCAACCCCTCCCAGGAAAACCATCAATACAAAAAAAGACACTCTAGTATGTTTCATAATTTTGTCACTACTCTCATTTTTGCACTTCTTGCTCTTACATTTGAAGCTATTTCAGACTCCTCCGGTGTGATCACACTGCTTACTAAAAATTTCTTTTTCTGCACCTGTTTACTTAATAATGGTATGTCCTTTTCGTGTAACCGTTCTTCCGTTTTAAAATAATTCTTTACAATCCGATCTTCAAGAGAATGGAACGATATAACAACCAACCTCCCATTCTTCTTTAAAAGTCTCTTTGCCGTGCTAAGGCATATTTTTAAGTTCTCAAGTTCCTGATTAACCTCCATCCTTAAAGCTTGAAATACCTTAGTGGCCGGATTTTTTTTAGTTTTAATTTTTTTTATATTTTCTATAAGGCTTGATAACTGTTTGGTTGAGATAATTCTATCTTGTTCTCTTTTGGCTATAATTTCTCTAGCTATTCTCTTAGATTCAGTCTCTTCCCCATACTCTTTAAAAATCCTTACAAGGTCTTCGTAAGCATAATTATTTATGATGCTTTCGCAGGTTAACTTCACCTGGTTTCCAAATCTCATATCTAGTGGCCCATCCCTCATAAAGCTAAAGCCTCGAGAAGATTCGTCAATTTGTGGAGATGAAACACCACAATCAATAAGAATCCCATCTAGCTCATCATCATTAAAGTAATCACCTATGTTTTTAAAGTTAGTTTTATGGAAGGAGAAATTTGGGTTTTTAATTTTCTTAGCCTCAACTTCAGCAAGCTCATCTAAATCAAATGCATTTAAATTTCCTTTAGAGCTAAGTGTACGAAGTATTTCTTTTGAATGGCCTCCTTGTCCAAATGTACAGTCAACATAATTGCCATCAACATTTTGAACCAGACTTTCTACAGCCTTATTGAATAAAACTGGAACATGTTTAATTTTTTAATCTCCCTAAAACTTCACTAAGGTTTGCCCTTTTTAACTGATCAAGATCTAGGAAGTCATCACTTAAATTTTCATTGTTTGCTCTTGTTGTAAAAACTTTAGGTCTTTGAAAGTCACCTAAATTAAATCTCCTTAAGCCAGTAGCTATAATTATTACACTAATAGTATTTCCGAAGGATTCGTCAATGGTTAATCCAGGAATTGCCTCTACACCATCTTGCCCAATAGATGAAGCTTCCTCAAGAATATCTTTAAGTTCTTTCTGTGTAATGCTAGATGAGGCACACACATTTACCAGCAACCCTTTTGCATTTTTAACTTCGTTTCTGTCAAAAAAAGGATTATTCAATGCTTCATGAATAGCCCTAGGTGCTCTATCTTCTCCCTCTGCAGAGCCATACCCCATTAATGCCATTCCTTTTTGTGACATCACAGCTAAAACATCTGCAAAATCCACATTTATTTTTGAAGGCTTCAAAACTATATTTGCAACGCCTTTAACCGCATTCATTAAGACATCATTTACTTTTGTAAATGCTTTTTCTATAGGAGTTTCTGGAGGAAAGATTTCAAAAACTTTTTCATTGTCAACTTCAATAAGAGAATCTACATTTTCTATTAAACTTGAAATTCCATTTTTTGCCTGACTGGCTCGTTTCTGACCTTCTGTTTTAAATGGAGTTGTTACTACCGCAACTGTAAGGATATTTAATTCCTTGGCGATCTTTGCAATTACTGGTGCCCCTCCAGTGCCAGTACCACCCCCCATTCCAGCTGCAATAAATAACATTTCAGTATTAGCAAGGTTTTCAATAATCTCTTGGCGGCTAAGTTCTGTAGCTTGCTTACCTACTTCGGGGTTATTGCCTGCTCCAAGCCCTTTGGTTAAGTCATTGCCAAGCTTAATGGTTTTAGCATTATGTATCATACTTAAAGCTTGAGAATCAGTATTTGCACATATAAACTCAACGCCTTTTATCCCTGAACTTATCATGTGCTGGATAGCATTACCACCTCCGCCTCCAATCCCTATAACTGCGATTTTTGCTTGCTCGTAATTAGAATCAAGGATTTGCCATGTCATATATAAATTCTAGATGAGAGAATTGAGTTGGTCTATAAGCCGGATTCTGTTTTCAGCTATCATTTATCTTGATGTTTTGTCACCAAAACATTCATGCTGCCTACCCTGATTATGTGCGAGCAACACAATTTAATCTCTACTTGGCATTGCTTCAAGTGGGGTTTGCACTGCCTCAAACTTTCGTTTGAGCGGTAAGCTCTTACCTTACCTTTTCACCCTTACCAAAATGGCGGTATATTTTCTGCTGCACTATCCGTAAGCTCACGCTCCCCAGCTGTTAGCTGGCACCTTGCTCTTTGAAGTCCGGACTTTCCTCTTAAAAATTAAGCGATAGCTCGACCAACTCGGTGAATATCTTATCAATCTTTTGATGCAAGTGCTAAAAATAACTTATATATCTTATTTTTTGGTTCTCCTGTGATTAGGTGCACAGCATTTATTAAATCTTTTTTGGGCATAAATTCAGAAAAATATGAATAGAATTGTTCTAACTTTAATTCTTGCTCTTCTTTTTTAATTGGCTTAATCAATACAACAAATTCTCCTTTAAAAAAGTCATTAATTTTAGAAATCTTTTCAACTACTTGACTGCCTTTTCCTCTTATAAATTTTTCATTAAGTTTTGAAATTTCTTTTGCTATTGAGATGTCTGATTCATTAAAATCTGAATTATTTTGAAGCCAAACTAAATTCTTTAATAACCTTTTTGGAGAGTCAAAAAAAATACTTGTACCAGCGAATCTTTCAATAGTTTTCACAATCATTTTTTTATCTTTATCTTTTCTTGGGAAGAATCCCAGAAATTGGAAACTATCTGTGGGCAAAGCACTCCCTGCCAAAGCAGATGTAACTGAACTAGGTCCTGGAATGCTGACAATCTCGATATTATTCTCTGCGAGTGTTTGAATTAATTTAAACCCAGGATCAGATATTAATGGAGTGCCAGAATCAGATACTAGACCACCAACTAACCCTTTTTTTAAATTATTTAAAATTTTATTTCTAACATGGTCATTGGAGTGGTCGTTATAAGTTATAACGTTTTGAATATTTATTGAGTAATGATTTAGAAGTTTTCTGGTAATTGAAAAATTTTCTACAACCAAAAAGTCTAGTTTAGATAATATTTTTAATGCCCTATTAGACAAATCATCAAGATTGCCGATGGGTGTGGGTATAATATACAAAATCATGTTGAAGAAAGTTTTAATTATAGTATTCCATATTATCTTTATCTCTGCTTGTTCCAGTGCGCAGAAAGGAAATGAAAATCAAAAGTTTTTAGAGTCAAAAGATGCTTTGGGTTTCATTGGCGTTACGCAATTTTCTCAAGCTAATTTTAACCCCATTCAACAGGATTTTACTTTTTTAATTCCGGATCCAAGTGAATTTGAGTACTTTAATACCTATTTTCAACTTGGCATCCTGCATGCATCCAGAGACCTAAAAAATGCAACTGAGATATTTTTTTTAAGTGAGCTGAATATCAACAATCTAAAAACAGATAGTTTTATAGTAGGTCCATTTAAACCAAGCTTAGTTGAACAATTTGATAACAAAGGGAAAAATGAAAACTTAATTCTTATGGGGCTAGCCCAGAAAAATGTTTTTTTGCCATCTAACTCAATCTCTCAAATCAATGCTTTAAAGTACTATCTAATGCAAACCAAGAATAAAAAAATAATGGTAGCAGGTAAAGATGCTTTAAATAACATTAAGAAGCTAAATTTAGACTTGGAATATATTTCTCTAAAATCAAACACAGATTCAAATCAGATTAAAGAAATTCTTGGAGTATCAGACAGCACTAATAGAATAAAACAAATTGATCAAGCAAGCTTTTCTGAATTAAAGTCAATCCCAAGACCAAGAGATGACATTAAACACATAGTATTATTTCCCCAAGAAGTAGATGAAATCTATGAAATTGCTTCAAATATTAGATTCAACTATGGTCTTGGATATGAGATCTCAACATTAACGTACGGGCTTGCAGACTCCTTAGATACAAATGAAATTGCATTACATAATATTTTAGTTTTTGGGCTTGCAGATCAAAATAATTTTGGTTATGACTTAAGAAAAGCAAGGAGCTATGCCCTTGGGTACGATGCTATGCTTTTAGCGTATGCAAAATCTAATAGTTTTCTTGGAGAGGTTCGAGGCTATAATGCCATTTACAACCTTAATTCAACTGCAATTAATTCTAAATCTTATATTAACTAAAAGAGTATCTTAGGTCTCTTTCGGAATCCGTTAGAGAAAGATCAAAGCTAGGCCTAGAGAAAAGTTTTTCTTGGTACTTTTTCAAAGTTGAAAAAGATTTTGTATTTGGGATTGTGACGCCTAAGTATGGTAATCGATATAGAATAGCTGACATATAACAGTCAACCAAAGTAAACTCATCGCTCATAAAGTAAGGTTTTTCTTTTAACACCAGCACAATACCAGATACTAATGCCACAAGGTCTTTTTTAAGTTTATCAAACTCTTTTTGTGAAATCTTTGGTTCCATCATTTTATCAATTAATGGAAGCCACTCTTTTTCGATCCTATAGATTAAAAGCCTGCATTCTGCTTTTTCATTTGGGTAAATAGGCAGTAGGGGCGGGTGAGGAAATCTCTCATCAAGGTATTCTAAAATAATTCTTGGTTCATATATAGTTACCTCTCTATCAACAAGCACTGGAAGCTTATTGTAAGGGTTAATTGCAGGCAGCTCATCTGGCATTTTGCCCTCTGGATCAAATTCTTTTATTTCACATGAAATATCTTTTTCAGCCAATACAAGCCTTACCATATGACTATAGTGTCCCTTTTCCTCTGAGTAAAAAATCATTTAATATCCTTAGAATACTCTCTATTTAGCAGCCACATAACTGCAGTAAAAATAACGAAAAATAATATCACAAAAATTCCATTTTTCTCTCTTTCGCTCCTGATAGGTTCTGCAGCATAAGCCAAAAAATTTACCAAATCCTGCATAGCGTTATCAAACTCTTGTTCGGAGAGCATCCCCTCCGAGACTTTTACTAACTCACCTTTGTTATTTAATTGCTGTCTACCTTGCAAGCTAGAAAGCACATGTGGCATTGAGCTTCCTTGCAACACTAGGTTATTTGAGCCTAAAGGTCTAGATGCATCCTCATAAAATGATTGTAAGTAGGTATATACCCAACTCTCGCCTCTGACCCTTGTTCTCAGTGTTAGATCAGGAGCATATGCTCCTAGCCAAGCAGTCGAATCATCACTGTTGAGTCCAAAAGTCATATAATCACTATTTTTTACGTTAGGGTTTAGGATAAGGTCCTCTTTAAGAATATTTTCAGGAATATCTAAATCTTTTTGCAATCTATTCCATCTTAAGTACTGCAGACTATGGCAGCTCGAACAATAATTCATATACAGGCCTAAGCCTCTCTGAAGCGAGAATAAATCATGCACATCTGCTTTATATTCTGTGCAACTTTCAAGAGCTCCACATTTACTTTCGCCTGCAGGAAAAAGCTTTCCGCAAAATGCAATTAAAAGCAGTAATGCAAAATATCTAATCATAACCTCTCTGGAACCTCCAAGGTTTTTTCATATTTTGTATATATTGGCATCAATATAAGCGGTAAGAAGTAAAATAAAGTACATATCTGAGCTATCAATGTTCTTAGCTCATTTACTGGTTTTGTTCCTAAATATCCAAGTGTAATAAATGAGGCGGCGAATAATATCATCCCAATCTTACTGTAAATGCCTTTGTATCTAATGCTTTGTACTTTTGACCTATCGAGCCATGGCACAACAAAAAGAATTGCTATGCTGGCAGCAAAAATTATAAAACCAAGAAATTTGCTGGTTATGCCTAAGAAAGGAATTCCAAATGTTATCGCTCTAAGAATTGAATAGAATGGAGCGTAATACCATACCGGTGCTATGTGTTCTGGTGTCTTAAGAAAATCTGCCTCTTCAAAATTTGGTTTTTCTAGGAAATAGCCTCCGCCTTCAGGTGCAAAAAATACTATTGCAAAAAATATTACAAAGAAAATTCCAATGGCAGGTAAGGCGCTAAATGTTTTGTATGGATGAAAGGGTGCTCCATCTAAAGGCATACCTTTTTCATCTCTATGCTTTTCAATATCAACTCCCTCTGGATTGCCAGCTCCAACTTCGTGTAACGCAAATATGTGAAATACAACCAATGCAATCATTAGTAATGGCACTACCACAACATGCAAAGCAAAGAAACGAGATAATGTTGCTCCAGAAAGCACATAATCGCCTTGTATCCACACCTGTAGATCTGGCCCAATAACTGGGATTGCACCAAAAAGAGATAGAATTACATTTGCTGCCCAATATGACATCTGACCCCAAGGCAGCACATAGCCAAGAAAGCCTTCAGCCATCAATAAAAACAAGAGGAAACATCCAAATAACCAAACCAATTCTTTTGGTTTTTGATAAGAGCCATAAAGCAGCCCTCTGAACATATGAAAATACATTAAGAAAAAGAAGGCGCTTGCTCCCGTACTGTGCATATAACGCATTAACCAACCATACTCCACGTCTCTCATGATGTATTCGACTGATGCAAATGCCCCTTCTTCTGTATTTGTGTAAAACATCATTAACCATATTCCAGTTATAACTTGAACCATGAAAATGACCATAAGCAAGGCACCAAATATGTAGAAGAAGTTAACCTTTTTTGGCACTGGGTGTTTTGTTAAATGCCTTTCCAGGTTTTCAGTAACTGGAAAACGTTTATCAAGCCAACTCATCAAGGAATTATTTTGTTTACTCATTTTATACTGCTTCTCCGACTGTAAGCATATCTCCATCGAACGAATGAGGAGGAACTTCTAAGTTAGTTGGGGCTGGAACCCCCTTATAAACTCTTCCTGCTAAATCAAATTTTGAACCATGACACGGACAGAAAAAACCTCCCAACCATTCCTGATCCCAAGCTTTTGGTTCAATTTCAGGATGATATTTTGGTGCACAAGACAGATGAGTACAAACACCTTTAAGGACAGTGTATCTACTATTTACTGAACGGGTAATACCTTCTTCTTTAGCAGGATTTGTTACCTTTGCATCAAGTTTTGGAAGATTTTCAATCGCCGCTGACGTTTGGTGTACTACAAAAATTGGAGTTCTTCTCCACTCCAAAACTACCATTGCTCCAGCCTCTAATTTTGAAAGATCAAACTTAACAGATGCTCCAAGCGCTTTTGCTTTTTCACTTGGATTCCATGCACTTAAAAATGGTACTGCAAAACCCGCAACCGTCACTGCTCCAACTACACCAGAAGTAATGTGAAGAGCTCTTCTTCTATTTTGGTCAATTTTTTTTGACATTAATTTAAAATTATCTCTTTGAAAATTGTGGGCTCTTTCTTGCTTTTTTCAAGCCGACTTTCTTTCTCTCTTTAACTCTTGAATCTCTTGTAAGATACCCTGCTTTTTTTAACTCCCCTCTTAAATCAGGAGTCTCAGCAATTAGTGCTTTTGAAATAGCAAGCCTAATTGCTCCAGCTTGACCAAATGAACCACCACCCTCAACTTTTACATCTGCATCATAAGCATTTTCATTTTTTGTGAGAACTAAGGGTTGTCGTACTATCATTTTGGCAACGTCCCTACCAAAATAATCATCTAGACTTTTTTTGTTGACAGTGATTACACCACTGCCTTTTTTTAACCTCACAACTGCTGTGGCTTCTTTTCTTCTACCTGAGATGACTGACATTAATTTATTACCTCAGGACTTTGTGCTTCATGGGGGTGCTTTTCTCCCGCATAAACTTTTAATTTCTTAATCACTTGTCTATTTAGTTTATTTTTGGGCAGCATACCTTTCACTGCTAATCTTAAAACTTTTTCAGGGTCTTTGCTCAACAAGTCTTTGAAGGCAATTTGTTTAATTCCACCAGGATACCCTGTATGCCTGTAATATATTTTATCTTCATTTTTTGAACCAGTAACTTTAAGGTTTTTTGCATTTATAAGCACCACAAAATCACCAACATCTGAATTTGGGGTATATTCAGGTTTATTTTTACCCCTCAGAATATTTGCTACCTTTACTGAAAGTCTGCCCAATGTCTGGCCAGAACAATCGATTAGGTACCATTTTTGCTCAATGTCTTGAGTTCTTAGTGCTGTTGTTTTCATGTAGTGCTCAAAGTTGACGTGCTATATATTAATATAAAGGGAATAGATTTGAAACATGAAAAACCTGTTTTTAGTAATATTATTTTTTGGGCTTGTAATTGGCTCTCAGATTGTATTTTTTAAGGAGAATCAGTCATCCGATAATCAATTAAAATTTGAAGAGCTAATGGAATCAATAATTGAAGTTAAATCCACAAATTTTCGTGGGCAATCAAACTTTGGCTCTGGAATAATAATATCTGATGATGGTTATATCATTACTGCATCACATTTAGTTAATAATGCTGCCACCATTACATTAGTTAACCAAAGTGGTGACTTCCCAGCAAAGCTTATAGGCTACGATCAATTCTCTGATGTAGCAGTTTTAAAAAGTGAAATGAATGATCTTAGGCCCATTAAAATGCCTAACAATCTCGATGTTTCTATTGGTGACAAAGTGTATGCTCTCGGCAATCCATTTAACCTTGGCATTTCAGTTTCCTCGGGCATTTTAAGTGCAACAGGAAGAAACTTTGGTAACCCTTATCTAAATATCTTTCAGACAGACGCTTCAATAAACCGAGGTAACTCAGGAGGTGCTTTAATAAATCAAAGGGGCGAGTTTATTGGAATGAATATTTCAATAGCATCAATATCTGGAGGGTCAGAGGGTGTTGGTTTTGCTCTTCCCTCAGATAAAGTTATTTCAATAGCTCAAGAGATAATTAAATATGGATCAATAAAGCGCGCGTGGATTGGTGATTTAAGGTTTAGAGGGATTTCATACAGAGACAATGAAAATCAGATCATGCCAGGACTACTAGTAATTGGAAATGATAAAACTATAAGTGGTGGACTAGAAGATGGCGATATCATTTTAAAAATCAAAGGAGCAAGTGCTATCTGGAGCACTTTCATTGCGTCAATTAATAGTATTAAACCTGGAGAAGAAATTGAATTGGAAGTTGTAAGAAAAGATAAGTTAATAGAATTGAAAATAGTTACCGTCTTAAAACCTGACGATTAGACTACTGGTTCTCTAATTATTTCTGCACCAAGCTTATTAAGTTTTTCTTCAATGCATTCATAGCCTCGATCGATATGGAAGATATTCTCTATTTCAGTTCTATTCTTTCCAACCAAACCAGCCAATACCAAACTTGCTGATGCTCTTAGATCTGAAGCAATTACAGAAGATCCAACCAAATTTGCTACGCCGCTTATGTATGCTGTGCTTCCATTGAGCGATATGTCTGCACCCATCTTTTTTAGCTCAACTACATGTTGAAACCTATTTTCAAAAACATTTTCAACAATTGTGCTTTCACCTTTTGAAATTGTGTTTAAAGCCATGAATTGTGCCTGCATGTCCGTTGGAAAGCCTGGGAATGGTTCCGTACTAATATTGCAAGCTTTTAAATCTGTCAATGTGGCATCTATCTCAACAAAATCCTTACCAGTATTAATAACAGCGCCCATTTCTTTAAATTTTTCTATTATTGGCTCTAGCAAGCTAGGCTGAATACCATTTACCTTTACATGACCATTGGTGATAGCTCCTGCCACAAGATAAGTGCCTGCCTCTATCCTATCTGGAAGAATGCTCCAGTTATTTCGAGTTAAAGCGGCTACGCCCTCAATAATTACTGTAGCGTTATCAGTTCTTGATATTTTTGCACCTGATGAATTAAGAAAATTAATTAAATCATCAACTTCTGGCTCTCTCGCACAGTTTTCAAGAGTCGTTGTTCCATCACAAAAAATCGAGGCCATGATTAAATTTTCAGTGCCAGTGACAGAAATTTTTGGAAACTTAAAGTGAGTTGCCTTTAAGTTTTCTGCTTCTAAATAAATAAACTTTGAGTCAGTGGTTATATTGGCGCCCATTTGCTGCAGTCCAGCAAGATGAAAATCAATTGGCCTAGTTCCTATATTGCATCCACCCGGTTGAGATATTTTTGCTTTTCCATACTTTGCAAGAAGAGGCCCCATTACCAGAACAGATGCTCTCATAGTTTTAACTAATTCATATCTTGCTTCAGGATTATCTATAGATGAAGAGTCAATCTCAATCCCGTCATCTTCCTCAAATCGAATCACTGAACCCATTGAGTTTAAAAGCTCAAGCATAGTAGATATATCTTTTAGATGTGGAAGATTAAAGATTGAAACAGGATTATCAAAAAGTATTGTAGAAGCTAAAATTGGAAGACCTGCATTTTTTGCACCAGAACATTCTACTTCGCCATGCAGCTGATTGCCGCCTTTTATAATTAATCTTTCCATTTTAAGTACTAAATAGCTCTTCGCTTGATAGTGGTTGCCAAGAATTTATGGCCTCATCAAGATCGAAGTCAGATTTTTTTAAAACTCCTTGAAATTGATTTCTAAATGTAAGCCCTAAATTTATTCCGTCAATAATTATATTTACAATCTTATATTCTCCTGCTTTATTTTTATAAACAGTAAACTTTGTTGAGAATGAATAGGAAGTGTTAGAGGAAAACCTTACATCAACCTCATATGTTTTATTTTTATTCACCTTTATTTCCTGATTTGTCGAAATATCGTAATCTTTGAATTCAAGCAAAGTTGTGACGTAAGTATCCAATAAAAGTTTTTTTGTTCGTTCTTGGAAACGCAATACTTGGTCTTCACTAGCTGAGGAAAATGCTTTGCTTAGAATTAGCCGGGAGACCAGCCTGACATCAACCATTGGCTCCCAAATATTCTTTAATTTATTTTTAAACTGCTCTGGATTTGCTTCATAATCTGAACCTTCTGTTTTAATTATCGTCAAAAAGTATTGAGCATTTTTATCAATAAACGAGTGTATTTCTGGTATTTGATCTGCTTTTAAATTTAGTGAGAATATTGCAAGAAATATAAATTTATAGAGAAAAAGTCGTAACATATTGTAATTATAGTAGAAATGAAAAAAATAAATTTCCAAAAAGAAGCAAAAAAAGCACTTTTAATTGAATTAGATGAGTTAAAAAGCTTTATTGAGTCTAAATCCTTCAAAGTAAATCAATTTTGTGAATACATTTTTAAATGTAAGGGCAAAATATTTCTCACAGGGGTTGGCAAATCAGGCCATATTGCAAATAAAATCGCGGCAACACTTTCAAGCACAGGAACTCCATCTTTTTATATACATCCTGCAGAAGCACTTCATGGTGATGTGGGCATGATACAAAAGAAAGATCTATTAATTGCAATTTCAAAATCTGGAGAAAGTAAAGAAATCGTTGAACTTCTACCAGCAATTAAAAATTTAAAGGTCAAATTATTATCAATTACTGAAAATAGCAGGTCCTCTATTGGTTCGGCTTCAGACAGTCATATAGAGGTGAAAGTAGCCAAGGAAGCATGCCCAAACGGATTGGCTCCAACTTCTAGCACAACAGTAACTCTCGCCTTGGGTGACTCTATTGCTGTAGCACTTCTTAAGGCAAGAGAGTTTAGTGAAAAAGATTTTGCTAAGTCTCATCCAGGTGGAAAGCTTGGCAGAAAGTTAACTCTAAAAATATCTGATGTTATGACAGAGGTCAAAGATGCACCTTTGGTTCCCAAAAACTTGAGCATAAGGAAAGTTCTCATTGAAATTTCTAAGAAGAAGCAGGGATTTGCCTTGATAACATCGACAAAAGATAAAGATTCTAGAATTCTTGGGATCTTTTCAGATGGCGACCTAAGAAGGAATTTAGAGAAAAGGATTGATATTGATGATGCCAATATTGGTCAGGTTATGACTAAATCTTTTAAAACTATTGAATGTAATTTACTTGTAGCGGATGCAGCAAAATTTATGCAGAAAAATAAAATTTACAATCTTGTTGTTAAAGAGAATACCAAGGTTGTTGGTTTTTTAACGATGCATCAAATAATAGAATCAGATGTACTATAAAACCTTTCTAGCTTTTTTCTTAGTTCTGTCCTTTTATTCTTGGAGCCAAGAGTACGAGATAAAATCTAAGTATGTTGAAATTGACACTGAGAGTAATCAAGTAGTATACGAAGGGGATGTGCAGTTTATATCAAAGCAAGTAAACTTTTCATCATCCAAGCTTTTAGTAGACCAAGAACAGGAAAAATTCATTGCAGAAGGAAACCCAATTAAAATCAGTTATATTGCTGATGGGAAAGAGGTTTTTGGCACCTCAATAAAATTAGAACTTGCTGAGAATTTGCTCTCACTTTCAGGCAATGTTCAACTTCTGACCAATAATAATAAGATTGCTTCTGACTCAATAGTTATAAAACTAAAAAATGATTGAAGCTTTAAACATAACCAAGACAGTTAACAACAAAAAGCTTTTCAATAACATTAGCATCACCATTGAAAATAGATCAATCACAGGTCTGTTGGGAGCAAATGGTGCTGGGAAAACAAGCCTTTTTAGAGCTATAGCAGGATTATCAAAAATAAATACTGGAAAATTAATATTTTTTGGTCAAGATGTAACAGATTTAAGCCTTGAAGAAAGATCAAAGCTCGGTCTAAGTTACGTGCCTCAAGAAAACTCTCTATTTGAAGAATTAAGTCTGATAGAAAATATTAGGCTTGTAATGGAATTAAAATTTAAAAAAATTGCAGAAAGCAAGGAAAAAGATATTGATAAGCTTTTTATGAAAATGGGGTTAACAGCAAAGACTAAGACCAAAGCGAAATTCCTATCGGGTGGTGAAAAACGTAAAGCAGAAATCATAAGATCAATTTTGCTTGATGCTAAGGTTATCCTTTTGGATGAGCCATTTGCTGGCGTAGACCCAATATCAGTTGATGAGATAAACAAAATACTCAAGGATCTTAGCAAAGAAATAAGCATTTTTATAAGTGATCATAACTTCAGAGATGTAATAAATGTCTGTGATAGCATTATCTTGATGAATCAAGGCGAGATTCTATCAACCGGAAGTCCACAAGAGATTTCCAAAGATCCTCTTGCAAAGAAGTTTTATTTTGGTGAATAATAATTTTCTAAATAATCTAGTAAAATAGCCGCATGGCTTATCAAATCCCAGAATCCAAATACGAACTTATTCAGTCCACAATAAATAATCCTGAATACAAGGCCAAACTTACAAGAATACTCTCTGAAATGTCAGCAAGTGAGTTAGCGTTCGTTATGGAAAATTCTCCACCTCAAGAGAGAAAAATAATATGGGATTTAATTCAACTTGATGCCGAAGGCAAGGTTCTAGGTGAGCTTGATGAATCTTTAAGAGAACAACTTTTGATTGATATGAATCCAGAAGAAATTTCCTTGGCAATAAGTGATTTGGAAGCAGATGATCTTGCCGATATTTTGCAATCATTACCTGAAAAAATTACCAATGAGGTGCTTTCCTTGATGAACTCTAGAGACAGAGGAAGAGTTGAAAATGTTTTAGATTTCTCAGAGGAAACAGCTGGGGGTTTAATGAATACAGACATCATTACTGTAAGAGCAGACAATACAATTGAGCTTGTTTCAAGGTATTTGCGTTTCTTAAAAAATATTCCCCAAAACACAGATGATATTTATGTTGTAACAAAGAATGATGAATACTTAGGCATCCTTCCGATTACAAAGATTTTAACATCTGAGCAAAATATGACAGTAAGAGAAGTAATGGACACAGAATTTCAACCGATATTATCCTCATTAAACCAAATCGATGTTTATAATCTCTTTAAAAATAAGGATCTTTTTTCTGCTCCAGTTATCGATGAGCAAAATAAATTACTTGGTAGAATCACCGTAGATGATATTATTGACATTGCTGTCGATGAAGTCGAACAAGACTTCATAGGTCTTACTCAAATTGAGGACGATATTTTTGCATCGCCTAAAAAAACAATCTCGAGCAGATTAGTTTGGCTTTCAATCAATTTAGGTACTGCAATAATGGCTTCTTATGCCATAAGTTTTTTTACAGAAATTTTAGATCAAATAATTTACGCAGCTGTTTTAATGCCAATTGTTGCAAGTATGGGTGGTATTGCTGCAACACAAACATTGGGAATATATATACGCGCTGAGGCGTTAAGAAAGTTAAATCGCAAAAGCAAAGCTTATCTCCTTAGGCGTGAGTTTATAGTAGCAATAGCAAATGCTGTATTTTTTTCACTAGCAATATTTTTGATTACCAACTTTTGGTTTGACAGCTTCCAACTTTCATTAGCAATATCTGGTGCAATGATAATTAATTTATTAGCTGCAGCAATTTTTGGTTTCCTTGTACCAAGTTTGCTTAGAAAATTCGGTTATGATCCTGCAATATCGGGTGGGGTTGTGATTACTACAGTCACAGATATTCTTGGGTTTGTTAGCTTTCTTGGAATCATAGCTGTGCTTATTGCATAGGACTGACTTCAAGTTCATCAGTAGTCCCTGAGATTTTATACTTTGCTGAAAATAACTTATTCCCATCTTGCTCAAGCAAGTTACTTATAACTGCTGCTCCGGCAGCAGCTGGAATATTGCCAAACAAAGCAAAATACCAGGGGATGTTTTGAGATATATTTGAATCAAATACTAAATTCAAATCATAAGTATCTAGATACTCAATATTGGAGCTCACTATCCCTGAAATATTAGCTTGTGCTGAACCAAAATTTAGCTCAATAGCATCAATATTTATAAAGTTGTTTCCATCTAAAAATAAATTCCCCTTAAGGTTGTCAACAAGGATATTTTCAGTGTTTAACTTATCAAAATCTAAACTCAATAAATCAACTATATTTGATCTAACATCAATCAGTGAAAGTACGCCCAAGATTCCAGGAGTAAAAGTATTTTCGTTATAAATTACATCGCTTCCAGCAATATTTATTTCACCACCAACACTCCAGGTATCTAAACCGAAATCAAAGAACCCATTCTTTAGGCTTACTGATAAATTTTTAAAATCAAGGCCATCAGGGGTCAGATTATTTTTTTTGAAAGATGCTTTTGTATTAATTTCTTCAAGTCTTAATTTTTGAAAATTAAAGAAAAGTGCATTCTGAAGGCTGTCATTAAAATCAAAAAAATTCGAATAAACAGACGTTGGGTTTATTTGGATACCATTGGTTCTTAAATCCAATTCATTTGGCAAATCAAGACCTATAACATACTCGCCTTGAGCAAAAATTGTTTTGCTTCCACCTATCGAAAAAGATGCCTTACTTTCTGGATTGGAATAGAACCAGATCATTTCTGAACCTTTTTGATTGTAGTACCTTGACCAAAAAGAGTTGCCAAGTAAATTTAAATGCACTTGAAACCTTTCATCAGCATGCTTTTTTGAGATGTTAAATTTGTCTAAACTAAAACTTCCGGTATTTATTTTTTCAGAAAATAATGAAAACTTCTTTGAATCAATATGGCTTTTTGCTAATACTGATCGCAGCTTTAGACCACTTAAGTTAATGTCTAAATCTTTATAAATTGCTATGGAGTCAAAACTATTTTCTTGCCCCCTTGAGGAATAAGATAAAAGCAAGTTTACATCCCTGGCGTAAAAATTTGATTCATCTAAGAAAATGGCCAGCTTATCGAGATTTGCAGGAAGTGCTGAAATAATTCTATTGGAGTCACCTTGTTGATTTAATACCAGATTAAAGTATTGATTAAATACAAAGTAAGCATTCACTAGTTCTTGATTGCTGCCTGAAAATAAATGACCTTTTGGAATTTTAAAGCCATCTGCGAAATCTAGATGTATAAAACCTCTTAAGTCAGGGAAAAGAAATCTGTCAAAACCAATTACATCCAGCTCGCCAAGTGTAGAATTTACAAGCAGCTTTAATTCTCGATCTATTAAGTAGCCAATACCATCTAGATTATTGATCTGTTGAAGATTGCCGGGAAGCTTCAAATCTAATCTTGAGAAGTCAAAGCCAACTCCGTCGTACCCAGATATAACATTATTTAAAACTAGATTTTTAAATTCTAATGTTTCAAATTTAAAATTTTTAAAGTTTGCACTTTCAACCTGAAAGTTTAGGTTTGCAACATTCTCTGAAGTGCCAATGAAGTCTAGACTTCCGTTGTAGATCTCTGATTCGTTTAGGTAGAATTTATTTTTTAGCAGTGTTTTAAGAAAATCTAAATCCAAGTTTATTCTTTCAACTTTGAAAGCAATATCCTTTTCTTGGTAACTGAAGTTTTGGCCTTCGATCTCAATACCCAACAAACGTGGCTTAACCGATAGACTATCGTATGAAATGCTTTCACCCATAGCTGTACTAATAATTGCTTTAGAAACTGCATTAATACTTAAGGAAAAAATAATTGAGTAGAACACTAGCAGTGCCAAACAAGAAAAATAAAGGAAGAGCCTAGCAGGCCAAATTAAATATTTTTCAACCATTTATCTCTTTGGTATAGGAAAATTAGAACCCAAATTATAATTAAAAGAATTGTGCTAATTACAGCTCGATTCTCCACAAATGCAAATCCCTCTTGGATGCCAATAAAAGAATTAAGCAACAGACTCATGACTGCAATCAGCACAAACTGAATGAGCAATGACCTTTGCTGCCATCTTACTAAAGAGAACGCCAAAAAGCTGCCAGCAATAAAATAAGTTATGGTATAGGGGCCTATAATTTCATAAAAGAAAATATCTATGAAGAATCCATTTAAAATAAAAAAATAAACCTTTGGGTATGTTGTATTGGCTGAGGCCAAAACCAGCAAATGTAGTAAAAATACATCAGGGGAAGCAAACCAGATATTTGCTCTTAGCAATAAATAGTTAACACAAATGCAAAAGAAAGTTGTGATAAAAAAATTTAAATTACTCATGTATCACCAGCTGCTTATTCATTGAATTATAAGGATTGAAAAATAACTTTATATACAATGATTCCTTAAAGTTTGGGCCCTCATTTTCAGTTACTTTATGCAGCCTGCCTACAATTTGGCCTTCTGGATAAATGCCATCAAAACCAGTTGTGAAAAAAGTATCTCCAACGGCATATTTACTTGTTTTAGATTCATTATCGCAACTAATTTCTTGAGGGACAGCTGTGCCTTGCGCTATGCAAAAAAAGCCAAGGCTATTTTTTATTGATATAAATTCTTCTGGATCACTAACTAGCCTTACTTCCACCTCATCAAAAACAGTTGCACCTGACCTACCGACAACAAAACTCCCTTGAGATATCGCTTTTGATGATTCAATATTTTTTAATTCTGTTGAAACATATATCCTATGTTTTTGGCAGCACATATAGTTACCCTGATCAAAGCCAGATACATAGGCTTCAACATTATTGAACCCTGATATGGTGTCATTCGAAAAATTTCTCTTGTTCTCTAAAGCCAATATCTCAAGATTTTTTTCATAAATATCAGACTCAAGTGTCAAGATTCTATTCTCAAGCTCAAAAATTTTATTGTTTTCATACTCTCTAACGTTTTCAAAAGCTGTGTTTATTAGTTCGCTTGGAAAAGAAAAAAGTATTTCTAAAAATCTTTGGGATTTTTTATTTAAATCCACAGAATAGGAAAAAAAACTTAGCAAGCAAATAAGAAAAATAGAGAAGATGAGAGTTTTAATTTTATCTCTAAGAGATATTTTTTTTACTTGCATCACTCTTCTGCAAAGAGATCAAAATCTTTATCCATCAATGCCAAGGCAATACCGCCGCCTCGAGCTACACAAGTTAAAGGATCTTCAGCAACTCTAGTAGGTATTCCTGTTGACTGTTCTATGAGGGTATCAAGGCAATGCAATAACGCCCCACCACCAGTTAATACAATACCATCTTGAGATATATCAGCAGCCAATTCAGGCGGAGATAACTCTAAAGCTGTTCTTACTGATCGAACAATCGCAGAAGTTTGATTTTCTAAAGCTCTAAAACCATCCTCTTTCTGAAAAACTACTAGTTCCGGGATTCCTTCAGCAAGGTTTCTTCCTCTAAATTCAAATGGCTCAAAATCTTTTTTGCAGTTCAACGTGGCACATCCAACTTGCAGTTTGATTAATTCAGCAGTTGATTCTCCAATAACTACTCCAAATTTTCGTCTTACGTAAGCTTGAATGGCTTCATCAAACTTATCGCCGCCAACTTTAAGTGATTCTGAATAGACGATACCGTTTAAGGAAAGGATTGCAACCTCTGAAGTTCCGCCGCCAATATCAATTACCATGCTCCCTCTTGGTCTATCAATTGCAACTCCTGCTCCTAAAGCAGCTGCAATTGGCTCTTCGATAAGCTTCACTACACTGGCTCCTGCCGAAAGAGCCGATTCTCTAATAGCTCTTTTTTCAACTTGAGTTGCTTTTGAAGGTACACAAATTAATACTCTAGGACTTGGTGCCAGTATCGAGCTATTTGATACTTTTTTAATGAAATGCTGTAGCATTTTTTCTGTAACATTGAAGTCAGCAATGACACCATCCCTTAGTGGCCTAATTGCTTCCATCTGACCGGGTGTTCTACCAAGCATTTTCTTAGCGTCATGACCAACAGCCACTACTGTTTTCTGCCCGTTTTTTTCTTGTATAGCTACAACTGAGGGCTCATCAAGGACAATTCCGTCTTCTTTGGTATATATCAATGTGTTAGCAGTTCCTAGATCAATTGATATGTCATTTGAGAAAAGACTTCTTAAAAATTTAAACATTTCTTTAATTAAACCCTATAATAACCGGAACTTACTAGAATAAGGCTTTTAATGGATAAAATCGAGTTAAAAAATCTATTATTTTTAGCAAGAATAGGTGCTAAAGAGGAAGATTACCCAAAAATTTTAGAAAAGCTAAAAACTACATTTGGCATGATTGACCAAATGAATGAATTGGACTTAGACCATTTTGAGCCTCTCAACAATCCGCTTGAACTAACTAATGTTAGCCGTTCAGATAGTGAGGATAATCGAAATAGCAAAAAAGAGTTTCTGGCAGAGTCACCTAAATCAGATGATAACTTCTTTGTGGTGCCTAAAATAGTAGAATGAATTTTAAGGATATTAGAGAGAGTTTTCGAAACAAACAAATCTCAGCAAAAGAGCTGACACAAGACAGTCTTGATAAGGCAAAAAGATACAGTAATTTAAATGCTTTTATTAGTACCTTTGATGAAGATGCACTAAAAATAGCTGAACACATCGATAATAATTTTAATGATTACAAAGATCTTGCTTTGGGTGGCGTCCCAATAGCTCATAAAGATATCTTTTGCACAAAAGGAAAGCGCACAACCTGCGCATCTAAGATGTTGGAAAATTTTACTCCGCCCTACGAATCAACCGTCACTTCAAATTGCCATCAAGCTGGATCAATTATGATTGGCAAAACAAATATGGATGAATTTGCTATGGGCTCATCCAATGAAACAAGTTTTTTTGGACCAGTCATCAACCCTTGGGGTGAGTCATTGGTGCCCGGTGGTAGCTCTGGTGGCTCTGCAGCGTGCGTGGCAGCTGATATAACCTCATTGGCTACAGGAACTGATACAGGAGGTTCTATAAGACAACCAGCAGCATTATGTGGCATAACTGGTCTGAAGCCTACATATGGTCTTGTTTCTAGATGGGGTATGATTGCTTTTTGTTCTAGCATGGATCAAGCTGGTCCTTTCGCTCGCGATGCATTTGGTTGTGCTGCATTGCTAGATGCCATGGCTTCATACGATGCAAAAGATTCTACTTCTGCCCAAAGAGATAAAGTTAAATATGAACACGCCTTAAGAAACGACTTCGGCAAATTAAAAATTGGGGTGCTTAAAGGCATTGACCAACTTGGAATTTCTGAGGAAGTATTAAAAGCTTATGAAAACTCAAAAATTGTGCTTGAAAAATTGGGACATACATTTGTTGAGCTTGATTTTTCTGAACTCTCTGCTGGAATTTGCTCCTATTATGTTATCGCTCCAGCTGAATGCTCCTCAAACCTCTCTCGTTTTGATGGTGTCAAATTTGGACATAGATCAGATTCAAGCAATATAAGCGACCTTTACTTACAGACTAGATCTGAAGGTTTTGGTGAAGAAGTAAGAAAAAGAATTCTTATTGGCACTTATGTTCTCTCTGCCGGTTTCTATGATGCTTATTATCGCAAAGCGCAAAAAGTAAGGCGTATGATGAAGACAAAATTTGATGAGTTCTTTAAAACTGTCGATCTAGTTTTTCTACCAACAACACTTGACCAAGCTTTTGAAATGAATAGAACAAGCTCAGATCCGAATAGAATGTATAAAGAGGATCTTTTAACCATTCCAGCAAACTTGGCAGGATTGCCTGCTATTTCATTCCCTAATGGGCTGGCCAATGAGTTGCCGATAGGGGCACAGTTTGTTGGTAACTATTTTTCAGAAGATCTGCTGCTTAACATTACTCACAAAATTCAGGAGGTATCCGATTGGCACAAGATAATACCTTAGTGAATGGTTGGCAGCCTGTTATAGGTTTGGAAGTCCATGTGCAGCTTACTACGAATACCAAGCTGTTTTCTCCTTCACGTAACCAGTTTGGTGAGGAAGCAAACACTCTGGTCGATTTAATAGATCTAGGGCTTCCTGGTGTCCTGCCAGTGTTGAACGAAGGAGCTATCAAACAAGGAATTAAATTTGGCTTAGCTACCAATGCTGAAATTGCTGAAAGCATGGTTTTTGATAGGAAGAATTACTTTTATCCAGATCTGCCAAAAGGCTATCAAATAACACAGTTGCACTACCCTATTGTAAAAAATGGTCGAGTTAGTATTGAGGGCAAAGAAGTTCGCATCCACCAAGCT
The DNA here is from genome assembly GCA_038147295.1 of Gammaproteobacteria bacterium. Lineage (GTDB taxonomy): Bacteria > Pseudomonadota > Gammaproteobacteria > Magnimaribacterales > TMED112 > TMED112. The sequence goes on along the minus strand of JAYQTH010000002.1, from coordinate 483,045 downwards.
CATCTTGAAGAAGATGCTGGTAAATCCATGCATGATGTTTACGATGATGAGTCTGTCATTGATCTCAACCGATCAGGGGTGCCTTTACTTGAAATTGTTTCAGAGCCAGACATTAGGTCGGCGGAGGAAGCAGTAAGGTATCTTAAGAAAATTCACCAAATAGTAACCTACCTAGATATTTCTGATGGCAACATGTCGCAAGGATCTTTGCGATGCGATGCCAATGTTTCAATCATGCGCCCTGACGATAAAGAATATGGTACTCGAGCTGAAATTAAGAACATAAATTCATTTCGTTTTGTAGAAAAAGCTATTAATTACGAAATTAAACGACAAATTAAAGTTCTTGAATCAGGTGGTAAAGTTGAACAAGAAACAAGACTTTACGATGCTATCAAAGATGAGACACGTTCAATGAGAACCAAAGAATTTGCTAACGACTACCGTTACTTCCCCTGTCCAGACCTAGTGCCATTTAGTATTTCAGATGAACTTAAAAAAGAGGTCCAAGCGAATATGGGAGAACTGCCAGAGCAAAAACAAGCTCGCCTAGTAGAGGCCTATGGCTTAAGCGAATACGATGCTGGAGTTATTTGTACTGACAAACTAACGGCCGACTTTTATGAAGCGGTGGTTAAAGATGCCAACCCTGAGCTGGCAGCAAAATGGATTATTGGCGACCTCAATGCCCTACTAAATAAAAATGACTTCAATTTATCTGACAGCAAAATTACTGCAGAAAACTTTTCACAGTTAATTCAAAAAATTTCTGACAACACCATATCTGGCAAAATTGCTAAAGAGGTTCTTGAGGAAATTTGGGAAAGTGGTGATGATGTAGCTAAAGTCATAGAAGGTAAGGGGCTACAGCAAATCTCTGATGAGAGTGAGCTTGAAGCAATTGTTGATCAAATCATTAAGGATAATCCATCCCAAGTTACTGCTTACAAGTCTGGTAAAGACAAATTGTTTGGCTTTTTTGTGGGTCAAGCTATGAAAGCAACTCAAGGCAAAGCCAATCCCGGGCTAATTAATCAAATTTTAAAATCTAAACTGACTTAATTTATTCAACCAACAACAAATCTTTGGCTAGAACAATTTTGCCAGAATAATGTGTTGTCATTTCTTGCAATATTTCTTCTTCAGTTGCACCCCAAAATAGAATGTGGGACAAAACTAATTGTTTTGGCTTGATTTGTTTAGCTATTGCGGCCAATTCGCTGGGGCTAGTATGGTGAGCTTTATGATATTTTTGCCAGTCAGGTGTTTTTTGATTAAAGCCCGCTTGCGAATAGACTTCATGAACGAGGATATCCAAATTTTTCCCGTACTTAATTAAATTTTCTGAAGGTCCAGTATCGCCAGAAATTAATATTTTTTTGTCCTCAGTTTCTATAACAAAACCAAAAGATTCCTTTACATCACCATGTGCATTCAAAAAAGCTAGTACCTGAATATTCTGGTCTTTATAGACTAAGCCTTCATTAAGTTTAGTAAAAACTACTTTATATCCCGTCGAATTTTGCGGTTGTGTGCCTTTGATCCTGTAATCAATATCGGGCTGATAGGCTTTTATAATATTCTCAGCCATATCGGCAGTTGAAGCTGGGCCAAAAATTTTCAACGGTCGCTCTCGACCCATAATCCACGGAGTGATAATTAGATCTGCCAAACCAAGAGAGTGATCAGAATGAAAGTGTGTTAAAAAGGCGTATTCTAGATTTTCAACCTCCAGCTCAGAATATGCTCCACCCCAACTTTTGGATAGTGCTGACATCTTTCGAACCACACCAGGACCAAAATCAAATAAGTACGGAGTATCATTTGCCAAAACTAAATATGCAGAACCTGAACGATCTGGATTCGGATTTGGTGTACCAGAGCCAAGTACAAAAAATTTAGTTTCCGCGGTTGCTGCAAGAGAAAAGCAAAATAAAACTAAAAATCTGATCATTGTGTTGTAAAGACTGCAATACGGTCCGCCTTATAGGCCCCAATTATTATTTGCTTGCCATCTCCATAAGCAACTGATGCTCCTCCAAAAGCAACGTCCTGAAAATCATGCCTTTCAAGCAGCTTTAGGTCTTTTGAATATCGTTGTACTGAAAATGGTGTTGGGCATTGGACCAATGATTCATTAATGCAATGAAATCCCCCCAAATCAGTATTTTGTACAGCAGCCCATATCTCATCTCCAACTACTAATAAATTATCTGCACCGCCACCAAGGTAATTTCTTAATTTATGGTCTGTTCTGTTGCCGTTAGCAAATACTCCTATTGAACCATTCATTCTATAACTAACGTACAATCTGTCGTCCATTATCTCTATACCATTGGGCCATGCCCCTCCGGAATCAAACAATTTGATAAAACCATCTGCTGGGCTCCACTGATAGACAAAACCTGTATCAAGTCTCAGCACACTATGGAAGGTAAGTTCTGTTAACCCCATATCCTTATCGTATTGATGTGTAGCATAAAAGCTGCCATCTGCATCTGTAATGACAACATCATTGAAATAGGTATTTTGATTTGGGCCTTCAACACAACCGACCCAATAGAGAGTATTTGGCCCAGCATCTGAAAAATTTACATAGTCTGGAAAAAGAAGAAAAAATTCGATTCGATCAACACTGGTATGGTTTACAACAGCAAGAAGATAGGCTTCCTCTAAGAATGGACTAAGGTTTTCTCCTTCAACCTTTATCTCATGGTATAGATCAATGCCATGAGGATAAAAACTGCTATAAGGCTGACAATTTTTCTGACCCAGATTGGTGATGTTGTTCTCTAAAAAGACGATATTAAAATCAACAACCTCTTTCGTATTTAAATTTAGCCTAGAGAGTTTACCTTCGTTAATTTTGCCATGATTTAGCTCGGCCAATCCAGCGAATTGTGAAACTACTAAAGAATCCTCTTCGGGAATTTTGGCAAAATCTTCGGGATTTTGCATGTCACATATCAAATCTAAAACGCCTTTACTTTGACACGAATCTACGTCTAGATATTCATTTGAACACCCTGTTATAAGCAGAATTATTGCTAGTAAAAAGTACTTCTTATACAAATATCATTGCGAGGTTTTCTGCAATAAAGCCTGGCTTATCTGAACCTTCAACTTCAAGCTCAATCTTAAACTTCATTAGCAGCCTGCCTCCTCCCTTATCGTTTACCTCAAGTAGGCTTGAGTTATATCGACACTTGGAATCTACTGGCACGGGGTTTATAAAACGCACCTTATCGTAACCGTAGTTCATTGCCATTTTGGTGCCTTCAACAACCAATGCAGTTTCATATCCTTTACCAATTGACAGGGAAAGCATTAAAGCTCCATGTGCAATAGTGCTACCAAATATTGGTGCGGCCTGCTCAGGATCCACATGAATGAACTGATGATCATCGGAAACATCTGCAAATTTATTGATCATATCTTGTGTAACAGTGAACCAAGATGTGCTTCTAACAACTCCGACGTGATTACCTAAATCTTCTACTTTAATAGCTTCCATTCGTTACTCCTTATTTCATTAAATGGTCTTTATATTGCTCTCTTAAATCAATCTTAAGAACCTTGCCTGTTGCCCCAATTGGCAATTCATCTACAAATACAATATCGTCTGGTTTCCACCACTTTGCTATTTTATCTTCTAGGTATGCAAAAATGGATTCTTTATCCTTTTTATCATTTGCTGGCACAACTAATAACAATGGTCTTTCATCCCATTTTGGATGAGCAACACCGATTACACAGGCTTGAGTAACATCAGGATGTCCTTGAGCAGCATTTTCTAGATCTACAGAACTAATCCATTCGCCACCAGACTTAATGACATCTTTTGCTCTATCAACAATGGTCATATAGCCATCAGGATCAATTGACGAAATATCACCTGTATCGAACCAACCATCACCATCTATAGCATCTTCATCGAACTTATAGTACCGCTTATTGACCCATGGACCTCGAATCATAAGCTTGCCAAATGCTTCACCATCTTCTGGTAGCTGCTTGCCATCGTCATCAACTATTTTAAGCTCTACGCCATAAACTGGTTTGCCTTGCTTTGTTTGAAGTTTATATCTTTCTTCTTTAGACATAGCTTCCATTGCTTTTGTCCTGATATTAGCAGTTGCTAATGGGCTTGTTTCGGTCATTCCCCATCCTTGAACCACATTAACATCATGCTCCTCATCGAATTGTTTAATCATTGAATATGGAACTGCAGAGCCACCAATTACAGTTTGCTTCACTGTATCCAATTTAATGTTGTTTTCTTTACAATATCCCAAAAGCCCAAGCCAAATAGTTGGCACCCCAAACGCTAATGTAACTTCTTCTTTTTGGATTAATTCAACCAAAGCTGCACCATCCATACCCATGCCTGGCAGGACTAACTTGATACCGTTCATTGCACCGATGTATGGCAAACCCCAGCCCATAACGTGAAACATTGGCACAACCATTAGTATTGAATCGTCTTTATCAAGACCTAATCCGTTCGCCGATGAACCAGCCCATGCATGAAGCAGAGTTGATTTGTGTGAATACAACACTCCTTTAGGATTGCCGGTTGTTCCAGAGGTATAACATAATCCACATGGAGCATCTTCACCTAAAGCAGGCCATTGATAATCTTCATCGCCGTCCTCTATAAATTCCTCGTAAGAGATAGCATTTTTAAGTTTTGTTTCTGGCATCTCCTCTTTGCTGCACAAAATCACATACTGCTCAACGGTAGGACAATTATCCTGAATTGCCTCTAGCAGTGGAGCAAATACAGATTCAATAAAAATAATTCTATTTTCAGCGTGATTAATGATGTAAACAATCTGTTCAGGATGCAGTCTAAAGTTAATGGTGTGCATGACAGCGCCCATACCTGAAATGCCGTAGTACATTTCCATATTTCTATAAGTATTTAGTGCCAATGAGCCAACATTTTGCCCATGCTTAATACCATATTTTTCTAAGGCTGATCCAAGTTTTTTTGCTCTTCTGCCAACCTCACCATAGTTTGTTTTAGAAATAACGCCATTAAGATTTCTTGTTACTATCTCAACATCTGGAAAGATTCTTTGCGCATAGTCAATAATGCTCCCAACGTTCTGATTCCAATCTTGCATATTCATTTTTACCCCCAGTTTTTTAGATTGTGCAAATAAGGATACCATTCATTCTTTAATGGATGGAACCATGAAAAAATTATTTTATGTAATTTTTCTTTGTCACTTTCTAACAGTTTAATTTTTATTTCAGGATCAAACAAATCTATCATCTCAATCAGAGCATCAGGCACACCATGTCTTTGCAGAATATTCGTAAACTGAGTTCCAGAGGAGCTTAAGAGATTACCAAATATGTCAATAATTAATTTATCCGTTCGCTCCATCCCTGTAAGGTTTACAAAGTAATTTGTTTTTGTTTTTAAATAGCTCTTATCTAAGTGGTTAAAATTTGTAAGATTAAGTCTCTTAGGTCGAGAATCTACAGTGAAATAATTATCCCATATAGCTATTTTCTCTGAAGGCAATCCCACAATAGCTGACTCAGATTCAAAATTTAAATTAGTTGAAATAACTTTTTCACCTGTCCATAAAATTTCGATACCACTTGGGCAGTTCTTGAGAAATTCATGAAAGTAAGTGGTGTGTTGACTATCTTTGCCAATTAATTCTTCGGCATACACTGTTGGACAAAAAAGGAAAGCAACTCCTGGAAATGCAGATCTAGCTATATTTAGTGCTTGAAGTTGCTCATCTACTTTAAACTGATCAAGGTCATCAAACAGCAGAGCAATTTTGTTACAACCCAGCTCATTAAAATAACCAATTTTTTCCTCTATCAGCTCGATGTGTTGCTTAGAACATGGTGTAAGCCCTACTGTAACTTCTATAGATTTCTCTGATGCTACCTGAACAAAATCTTTGAACTCACTTCTCCAGCTTTCACTTTGATGCAGGTGAAAATTGCTTCTAAGAAATGGATCTTCTTTAGGAGCATAAAAATATGAATTAAGCTGAGATTCACTTAAAGAAGAAATAAGAGATCGTCTGTCTGTAAAACTATAGAGACCACCATAGTACCCCTCAACTATTCCTAAACTTTGCATGCCTTCATTTTACAAGAATTAATAGATTAGTTTTATATATTTAAAAATTTCTAAAGCATGGCAAAGCTAAATCTTTCTTTACCTGAGAGATCTTTATGTGTTTCTATTTCTCTAAATCCATTTTTCTCCATGAGCTTTTGAACTTTATTTTTTTGGTCTTGGCCATGCTCTATGTATAAATAACCTCCTTGTTCTAGAAAAAATTTAGCCTTGTCAATGATGTGTTCAATATCAGACATGCCTTCATTCTTTGCATAGAGTGCGATATTAGGTTCGTGCGTTAAGGATTTATCCGTGGAAATGTCATGAGCTACATAGGGAGGGTTTGAAACTATTAAATTAAATTTCTGTTCAATATTTGAAAACCAATCAGAATGATAAAGTTTTACCTTATTGGGCGTTTGGTAATTATTTTTTTTAGCTACCTCAAGGGCTTGGATACTTTTATCTACAGCATGAACGCAAGCACTAGAATAAATCTTTGATAGTTCTATTGCTATACAACCGCTTCCAGTTCCCAAATCTAGAACACTTTTACAAGATTTAATATGATTAACGATATGGTCAATCATTACTTCGGTTTCTGGCCTTGGTATTAAAACATTCTCACTAATAACATAAGTTCCATCGTAGAAAGGCCACTCTCCAATAATCTGCTGAACTGGCTTATTTGTACTAATTTCATCAACTATTTCTTCTATACTTTTGGAAATGTTTGGTAGATGCTCAATGAGAAAATGCAAGCCTTCCTGATAGCTGTCTCCATATTGAGAGCTCCAAGATTGCTTAATTTGTTTAATATGCTCTTTATTGATTTTCAATTTCTGAGAGTTTTTCAGCATTATTTTGAGCTTTCAAAGATTCAACCATTTCATTGATATCTCCATCCAAAAACCCCTCAATATTATATTGTGTTAGTTTTATTCTGTGATCTGTAATTCGACCCTGGGGAAAATTATATGTTCTTATTTTTTCACTTCTATCCCCGGTTCCAACCAGCGATTTTCTCTCTGAAGCTTTTTCTTGTTCTGCTTTTTGTTTTTCTATGTCGTAAATTTTTGATGAAAGCAATGCTAGTGCTTTTGCTTTATTTTTGTGCTGACTACGATCATCCTGACACTCAACCACTATTCCAGTAGGTATGTGTGTTAATCTAACAGCTGAGTCCGTCTTATTTACATGCTGACCTCCTGCTCCAGATGCTCTGAAGGTGTCTACTCTTATTTCACTCATATCTACGTCTTTTTCTTCAATGTCATCCATTTCAGGTAAAACAGCTACCGTTGCTGTAGAGGTATGAATTCTTCCCTGAGATTCTGTAAGTGGAACTCTTTGTACTCTATGTACTCCAGATTCGAATTTTAGATCTCCATAAACCTCGTTACCAATAACTCGTATTACTACCTCTTTAAAGCCCCCTGGACCAGAATCAATTTCTTTTACTTTCTCCAATTTCCAGTTGCTCCTCTCAGAAAACCTCACGTACATTCGATATAAATCTCCAACAAAAATAGCAGCCTCATCTCCTCCTGCACCTGCTCTAAGCTCAAGGAAAGCATTGCGCTTATCGTCTTTATCTTTTGGAAGCAATTGAATCATTATTTGAGCTTCCAAAGCTTGAAGCTTTAATTCGTTATCTTTCTTCTCTTCACTCGCAAGTTCTTTCATTTCGTCATCCTTGAGGAGTTCTTCAAGGTCAACTAAATTTTTTTCTAGCTCAAGGTACTCATCCCAGTTGTTAACGATATCTTTAACTTCAGAAAATTCTTTATTAAGTTTTGTTAATTGATCTATATCAGAGGTAATTGAGGGGTCTGAAAGCATATCAGAAAGCTCATTTGCTTTAAGCTTAATATTTTCGAGTGATTTTCTGATGTTAGCCTTCATGTTTAACTCTTGGTAGCTTTCTGCAAAGTTTGCTCAAGTGCCTTTGAAATATGAAAAAGGTCTTTTGAGTTAATTTCATGAGCAAGGTCTTCGAGCACGTCCTCAATATCTTTTCCAGATTTGAGTTTATCTTTTGCATCTTCTAAGGCCTGTTCTTTTATTAACTTAAGCTTCTCTTTAATATTTTTCTGCTGAGACTTTAAGTTTGATAAACCTTTGGTTCTTGAATACTCTGCTTCAGCATTGGCATTAATAAAAACCAGAGCTTCATTAACAGCCTCTTTTCTAGAATCCAAGTTAGTTGAAATCTTTTCGCTTAACTCATCTAAGTTTATTAGCTTAATGTTGGTACCTGTCATCTTAAAATTTATATTCCTTGGAATGGCTAAATCAAAAACCTGTAATCTTTTGGATACTCTTTTCAAAGCCTCATCACTAAAAAATGGTGTTTCAGATGGCGCAGCAATTACTATCGCATCAACTTCTGTTATCTCGTTCTCAATTTTTTTCAGAGACTTGCTCTTAATATTGTTGATCTCTGCGCTAGACCTGTTAAAAAGTGATATTCCAAGATTTTTTTTAATCAGCCTTGGAATCAAGGCTTGTGCTATATCACCGGCACCAATGATCATAACTCTTGAGCAATCCTTGCAAATCTCATTATCAACCACAGAAGCTATTGAGATTGGGTTTCTAGAAAGCTTTGCTGAAGTGCGAATTTTTTTAGACAACCTTATAGCACTCATAAACAAATTCTCCATTTGCTTATTCAGATAGGAGTGTTCCTTGGAGTTCTGGTAAGCTTTTTTGACTTGGCCAAAAATATCGGGCTCCCCGACAATCATGGAATCAAGCCCTGTCATAACTTTTAATAAATGTTTAAAGGCATCTATGTCTGTATAGAGGTATTGATCATTTTTTCTAATATTAATTTTTCTACGAGCCGCTTTTTTTAGGCCTGTCTCAAAATTCTTTACCTCGGCTCTTTTGCAAAAAGTATAAAACTCTGTTCTATTGCAAGTTGATAAAAATACCCCAGATTCAAAAGGCATTGAATCTTTAATGTTTGCCAAAATTTCATTAATCTCCTCTTTATTAAAGGCAAATTTTTCTCTAACCTCTAAAGAGGTGGATTTGTGACTGAGGCCCCAACATTGAAAATTCATATTAAAAAATTATTTATATACTTTATTCTCTTATTTCAAATAAGTTGTGCAAGTTTATATTCTTCAAATGACACTTACAATCTAAGAGGAAAAGTTTCCTTTACTTCAGACGAAGCAAATTTCTTTTTTAATGTTGTAACACAAATATCCAAAAATAATATCAATATAAAATTTTATGACCCCACAGGTATAAAGCTTGTTACTGAACTAAATTCCTATCGTGGCAATTGGAATAAAAGTAATTACGACAAAAGGCTTGTAAATTTTCTTGGCATAACGCCAAGAGAGCTTTTCTATTTAACAAGCAAAGAGTGCAATAAAAAGATTGAATGTTCTATATTTAAAGAGTTTATAAGGGATGATGTAAAAATATTAATCTTGTTAAATGATGTTTAATATAAAAACCCCCGCAAAGATAAATACCTTTTTAAATATAGATTCTGTTAGAGAGGATGGTTACCACAATATATCCTCTCATATGCAGTTAATAGATCTATTTGATGAAATAAGCTTCGTTCCCTCTAATTCAAATGCTATTTTTTGCGAATATAGTGAGCTGCAAGAACAAAATTTAATTATTAAATCAATTGAATACTTTAATGAAACTTTTTCTACTAATTTCAATTTTCAAATTAATCTAAAAAAAAATATTCCATTTGCTAGTGGACTTGGTGGAGGAAGCTCAAATGCAGCCTATACAATTCTTCTGCTTTGCATGCTTTCAGGGATATCAACTAAAAAACTGAACGCCAAAGAAGTGGGTAAAGAAATTGGTGCAGATGTCCCTTTTTTTATCAATAGTAAAAGTTGTTATGTGGCTGGATTTGGAGAAAAATTAAAGGAATCTTTTTCTAAAAACATTGAATTTCTCCTCATAAGTCCAAAGATAAATGTTTCTACATCGCAAATATTCCAATCAAAGCATCTAAAAATTGATAAGTTGAGAGATTGTGAGAAAAATTCGTTATTAGAACCGCTTTTAATGGAAAATCATGAATTTAATCGCTTCTATGTGAGACTTTTAGATAAATCCAGCAATCTACAAAATAGACTAAAGCTCAGTGGCTCTGGCTCATCATTATTCATAGAATCTCCAACATTTGAGGAAAAACAAATTTTACAACCCAAAAATAGAGATAATTTTAGAATTTTTTGTCTTAAAGGATTAGAATACTATGACTTTAAAAAGGATTGGGGTGTGGCCAAGTGGTAAGGCAGCGCCTTTTGGTGGCGCCATTCGTAGGTTCGAATCCTACCACCCCAGCCAATTTTTATTATGGATAAGCAATTAATTTTTAGTGGCAGCTCAAATCCTCAACTGGCCAAAAGTGTTGCTGATAACTTGGATCTAAAGCTTGGTGAGATCGACCTAGGAACATTTAGTGATGGCGAAATCTCCATTCAGATAAATGAAAATGTTCGAGGCAAGGATGCATTCATCATTCAGTCAACAAATTCGCCTGCTGAAAAAAACTTAATGGAGCTAATACTTATGTCAGATGCCTTAAAAAGAGCATCTGCTAAGTCCATAACAGCTGTCATGCCATACTTTGGTTATGCCAGACAAGACAGAAGAGTTAGATCAGCTCGTGTTCCAATAAGTGCAAGAGTCATAGCTGAAATGTTAGAAGGTGTTGGGGTCTCAAGAGTTATAACACTTGATATACACTCAGAACAAATTCAAGGCTTCTTTTCTTTTCCTGTAGACAATATCTATACCTCAAACATTATGAGTAAAAAGATTTCTGATTTTTATAATGTGGAAGAACTTCAAGTAGTTTCACCAGATACTGGCGGAGTTCTTAGAGCAAGATCAGTTGCAAAGACACTAGGCGTGAAAGACTTGGCAATAATTGATAAGCGAAGAGAGAAAGCTAATGTTTCAGAAGTATTTAATCTTATTGGGGACGTAGAAGGCAAAGTATGTATTGTGCCAGATGATTTGATAGACACCGCAGGAACACTTGGTAATGCAAGTCATGCACTTAAAGAGAAGGGAGCCAAGGAAGTAATAGCGTTTATAACACACCCTGTTTTGTCAGGAAATGCTATAGAAAATATAAATAATTCATCGATAGATAAGCTTATAGTGTCAAACTCGATAGATATTGGTGACAAATCAAAAAAATGTCCTAAAATAGACGTCTTTGATGTTGCCCCTATTCTTTCAGAAGCAATTCATAGATTGAAAACGGGCGATTCAATAAGTGAACTGTTTAAGTAGAAATGATTAATTTAAAAGTTGATAAAAGGGATGCTGTAGGCGGCCTGTCTGCAAAGAAAGCGATTGCAGATAAGAAAGTTCCAGGTATTGTTTATGGTGGCGGCAAAGATCCACAACCCATAATGGTACAAAATAATGAATTAATAAAAATCGTGTCAAACGAAAGTGTTTTCAATTCTCTGGTTGAGCTTGAAATAGGCACCGACAAAGAAACAGTTGTCATCAAAGAAATACAGAAACATCCATCAAGAAATATATTCACCCATATAGACTTGCAGCGAGTAGCTAAAGGAAGCAAAGTTAACGTTATTGTTCCGGTGGTCTTAATGAACCAAGAAAAGTGTTTTGGAGTAAAAATTGAGGGTGGCGTCATAAATCATGTCTTACAAGAAATAGCTGTTCTTGCTGATCCCAATAATATTCCAGAATCTATTCAAGTTGATATGGAGAATATTAAATCAAAGGAAAAAGTTCGTTTGAGCTCTTTACCTGCGAATGAGTCTTATGATTTTCCAAGCACACTTAAAAACCAAGATCCAGTACTAGTATCCGTTCTGACAGCAAGAGGCGGCGCTCTAGACTTTGAAGATGAAGATTCTGAAGAAGAAGCTGAGGATTCATCAGATGGCTCAACAACGGAAAATGAAGCTTCTGAAGAAAATAGTTCAGATTCTGCTGAGGAGAAATCCGAGTAATTTGGCAGACCTCTGTATAGTTGGTCTTGGCAACCCTGGCGATAAGCATTTTAAAACGAGACATAACCTCGGATATGATTTTGTTGAATTAATCGCCCAAAGATTCAATGCACAGTTCTCAAAAAGCAAGAAACTAGATGCTTCAATAGCTGAATTTAATTTTGGGGGGAAAAGCATCCTTTTGGTTAAACCCAATGCGTTTATAAACCTTAGCGGGAAAACGCTTGGCCTAATTAAAAAATATAAAGTAAATTCCTTAGATAAAGTATTGGTTGTCCACGATGATATGGACTTGCAACCATCAGAAGTTAAATTAAAAGTCGGTGGTAGCGATGGTGGCCATAACGGACTAAAAGATATCATCAAGACCGTTGGGAAAGATTTTATTAGGTTGCGCTTTGGCATTGGTCACCCAGCAATTAAAGCTGATACCAATACTTGGGTAATAAAGAGGCCAACCCCAGAAGAAAAAAAACTTATTGCAGATTCTTTTGATAAGGCCATGCTAGCTCTAGACGATATATTGAGTCTTGATTGGTTGATAGCAATGAATAAACTTCATTCAAAATGAGCATTAAATGTGGAATAGTTGGGTTGCCAAATGTAGGTAAATCCACCTTATTTAATGCACTTACTTCACAAAAAATCGACGCAGAGAACTTTCCTTTCTGCACGATAGAACCAAATATTGCTAGAGTGAATATTCCCGATGAAAGATTAAATAAGTTATCTGAGATAAATAAACCTGAAAAAACAATTCCTTCATTTATGGAATTTGTTGATATTGCTGGACTGGTTAAAGGTGCACATTCTGGTGAAGGCCTCGGCAACAAATTTTTATCACATATCCGCGAAACGCAATGCTTTGCTCATGTTATTCGCTGTTTTGAGGATCCCAACATCATTCATGTGGAGGGGAAAATATCGCCAATTGATGATCTGGAAACAATTGAGACCGAACTGATTCTTAGTGATCTAGAAATGGTAGAAAGAAAACTTGAGCGACTCTCTAAGCAACTTAGAAGTGGTGATAAGTCCATTGAAGCTGAATGCAAATTTTTAGAAAAGGTCTACAAAAATTTAAGTGATTCAAGGCCAGCAAAATTGGTTGATATAAATAATGAAGAGCAAGAATTTATGAAAACCCTTCAACTTGTGACTGCAAAACCATTTGTATATATAGCTAACCTGCATGAAGACGAGGCAAAAAATATTTTTGTTGATGAATTGGAAGAGCATGCAAAGAAAGTGGAAAGCAGTGTAATTAGAGTATATGCAAAAGCAGAAGGTGAGCTTGTAGATTTAGAGGAAGAAGAGAAACAAGAATATCTCGCATTGCTAGGACAAGATGAGCCTGCTTTGAACACAATCATAAGAAAAGGATATGAAATGCTAAATTTATTTTCATACTTTACTGCTGGCCCCAAAGAAGTAAGAGCATGGGCAGTTAGAAATGGGTCAACAGCTCCTGAAGCCGCTGGAAAAATACATACTGATTTTCAAAAGGGCTTTATTAAAGCAGAAATAATTTCTTATGCTGACTATATCGATTGTGGTGGAGAAAATGCTGCAAAAGAAAAAGGTAAACTAAGGATTGAGGGTAAAGATTATATTGTAAAAGATGGCGATATTATTCACTTCAAATTCAATGTCTAACAAAAAACGCCTAGATATTGACTCAGAATATTTTACAGTTAGTATCATCTTTCAGGCTATGTAGCTCAGCTGGTTAGAGCACAGCATTCATAATGCTGGGGTCGGTGGTTCAAGTCCACCCATAGCCACCACATCTAGGACTATCTACTTCTTAAGAATTGTAAAAATAATGATTAGCGAAACTAGTGCGATCAGGCCGTCCTGACCAACTAACGCTAAAATTGCTGAAAAATTATTGTAGACGTCACCCACAAAAGCTGTGTCGGGACCAAATATTATCCCCAATAGCAATGATGCAGATACGACTAAGAGAAGGACTTCGGTAAGCCTTTCAAGGAATTTTTTGATTTTACTAAAATCAAAATTTAAAAACTTCATATTCAAAAAGAGACATGAGGGCCGAAGCCCTCATGCTAGTATATTTATTTTAGGCCAAGAACACTCATAATGATTAGAAGAACAATAAGTCCACCTAATCCATTCTCACCTAACATAGCAACATAATCCATTAATGTAGCGATTACGTCACCTACAAAATAAGTGCTACCACCAAATACGATTGAAGCAACAATGCCTAATCCAATAACACTTACGAGAACACCAGTAAGACCTTTAACAAAGTCATTAACTGCTTTCATAATACTATCCATATCTCCCCCATGAAATAGTTCAAAAATATAGTAACCAATACCCTACTTTTGACAAATTATTTTAAATCTTTGAAAACCCCATAAAAATAAGCTAATTGGTAGATATAAATAAGATTTATGTTCACAAAAAATGCTTGATATGTTTATTTTTAGGCGTTTTTAAGGCTTTCAGTCTTCAAAAAAAACTTTTGGTCCAAGAATATTGGTTGGGTCAACAGAGCTTTTAAGCTGTTTTAGTAAATTCAACTTATCTCGGTAGTTTGTAAATTTCTTTAATAGTTTTGTCTTTCTTTTGCCAATTCCATGCTCTGCACTTGGTGACCCATCGAAATCTTGCAGAAGCAGATAAATTCGGTCAGCAAGTGCTCCAGACTCATCCAATAAAATATTGACATGAATATTTCCATCACCTAAATGACCAAAGTTATAAATTGAGTTTTTAGTATCGTAATCTCTAATTTTTTTGAGGAATAAATCAATCTTATTCATAGGCACACATAGATCCAATTTATTAGCACCTTCATCTGCTAATATGACGGGCAAATTTTCTCTCGCAGCCCAAAATTCATTGAGCTGTCTTGCGTTTAATAAACTTACATCAAAATCTTTAGCAGCAATTCTTTCAAGAGCTTGGTCCACAACATCTTGATTTGATGACTCAAACTCAATAAGTACTTCGTATTGGTAATCAGATTCTTTCTCTAGCAATTTCAAACAGTTGTGATCCATAAATTCAACTGCTGAAATTAAAATTCTTTCTTCATTAATCACGGAATGAATCTCAGAAAGATCATTTGTCTTTACAAGAATAGACTCTCTAAATTCTGACAATTCATAGGTTCTAAGTGTTGCCTCAAAGATTAAACCCATAACGCCCTCTGATCCATAAAATAATTCCATAAGATCTGGGCCTGTTGCATCTTTTTCATTGCGGTTAGTTAAATTAAGTATGGTCCCATCGACCATAATAATTTTTAAACCCACCACATGCTTTTTAGTGGCTCCATATTTAATAAATTTTGCACCAGCAGCATTGGTAGCAATATTGCCGCCAATTGTCGATGCTGAAGTAGATGAAAACTCTATTGGCAGTATTCTATTTTTGGATGATGCTAGAGCCTTTGCTGTATCAGTAACAACACCAGCTTGGCATATAATTTGATTTGAATTATCAACCCAATGTACTTTATTTAATCTCTCAGTACTCAATACAATTTCTTGATGTGCTGCAGTTGCACCACCACTCAAACCAGTTCGACCACCGGAAATTACAAGTCTTATGCCATGCTGATTGCATAATTTAAATAACTTTAAAACATCCTTTTCGGTTTCGGGGAAAATTATAGCTGCAGCATTTGGAGTTATGCCTTTGTACCAATCGCAGCCATATTTTTCTAATTTTGCCTTATCGGTAGTAAATTGATCTTTGGTAAAATGTGCAGCAATGTCTTTAAGCTCTTTAGTCATTTTTAAATACCAAATATTTTCTGTAAGCATAAATGGTAAAGAAACTAAAAAATGTTGCAATGAACTTTTGGATAACGATGTTTTCTACGCCATATGCAAAAGATATTGCAAAAATTAAAGAAGTGATTATTGATCCAAGCACACCTCCAAGAAAATAAGCTGAAAATTCAATTGCAGGTTTATTTTCTAACCATCCAGCATTAAATACGAAATTCTTGGCAAGAAGATAGCTAACAATGGTGCCTGAAAGATAACAAAAACCAGCTAGGATTGATCGATTCAAATCAAAAAGGTAATCCAAAGTTAACAAGAGTATAAAATCAAATGCGAAAGCTATGCTATTTGTCCCTCCATATTTAACAATTTTAGGAATCATTTTAATTTGAAAGCACCGGTGATATTGAAAAATTAATGCCTGTTACATCGCTTCCACTAACAGTAAAGTTGGCACCCTGGTATTCCCCTCTTAGATCGCCTGGACCGCAGATACCTGAATCACTAAAGGACAGATTGTCCTCTAAAGTTGTGCAAGCAAAAACTTGAGTGTAGGTATCGTTTGGCACTTCTCTAATTCGAAAAGCTGCTACCCCTCTCTCCATTTGCATTACATCGCATGGAATTATTTCATCATCATCATTCACTGCACAAATCCATAGTTGATCAACTGTCTCTTTTTCTTTGGAGTTACCTGAAGAATACAGAACTGGAATTGAAGCATACGTTTCATTGCTAAAACTAAACTTTATCAAAGAAATAAAACTGCCATCCGATAAATTTGTGCGGTTTATCAATGCTTTGTAAGTTCCAAAACCATCAATATCAACATCGCTTGCCTCGTATGTCAGCACGTCGTTAATATCTTGTATCTCGACGCTGGTAATCTCAAGATCTCCATTTCCCACCTTTGTTATTTCAAAAGATTTCTCTTCTAATGCATAACCCATAAAGACTTTTCCTGGGGATAATATAGGATATGCCAGTGAGGTAAAATCTACTCCAGCAGAGAGTAAGTTTAACCCCTTATGCATGTCCATTAATCCATAACCAAATAAGTCATCTTTTCCTGGTGACCCAATATCTTTGGTAAGCTGTCCAGACTTCAGTAGTAGATCTAATTCATCGAATGTAATATCGGAATCAAGATACTTAATTAAACCAAAATAGCCTGAAACGTGTGGAGCAGCCATAGAAGTGCCATTGTATACCTGCAGTCCTTTGTAATCATTGCCATCATGAGAAGAATTTTTAAACGAATATGCCAATATGCCATCACCAATGTCATTACCGTCTAAATCTTCAGAAACTTGCCCTCCAGGAGCAGCAATATCAACGTAATCATTGAATGATGAAAATGTTGAGAGCTGTTCATCATATTTAGTTGAGGATACTGAAAATGCATATTCACAGGATGCTGGGAACCGTATTGCCGAGTTTCCTTCATTCCCTGCGGATGCCACAACAAAAATTCCTGCGTTCTTTAAATTAACTATTTCATCACAAATTATTTGGTTGTTGCCTCCTCCGCCAAGGCTCATATTGATTATCTCAACATCTCCGTATGTAGCAGCATCATAGACCTCCCCAGAGTCATTATTCTTACCTTGAAGATAATAAAAAGCTTGCAACTGATCATAACTTGAACACCCACCACCGTTTTCACTCCTGTCAGAACCGCACACTCTTAAGGGAAGAGTTTTAACTGCTAAGCCATTGATCTCATTCCCATCATTTTTAGCCGATATAGTCGTTGCCACATGAGAACCATGACTTCCAAATATCTCTCCATCGCTTTGTACAGGTTGGAAATCTGGGTCTGTTGGATCATCGTCTATACCATCACCATCAAAAGAAGAATCGGTATCTGAAACAAAATCATAGCCATCATCAACAAAGGATGAATTCTGATATGCAAAAGAATCTTTAGTCGGTGCGCCTGAATCAAGCACTGCAACGACTATATCTTTGGTATCTTGTCCTACAAGATCCAAAGCTTCTTTAGTATTTATTTGTCGTAGATTCCATTGGTATTCATCATAAAATGGATCAGGACTAAAAGGCTCTGGGTCGGCGTCAGGAAAATATATATGATTTAAATCTATAACATAGCCTGGAAATTTTCTTCTGAGCTGCTGCAACGTTTTCACTTTCCTTATTTCAGCAACCAACTCAGAATCGAGCTGAAATTCATTAGAAATTTTAGTTTTCAAGTAGCTTTTACCTAGAACATTTTCAGTATTCTCATAATCTGGCTTTACTTTCACAATGCCATCTCCTTGAGGAATGCGTTTAAAGACATCTCTTAATTGATTTTGAGATTTCAATGAATTATTGCTAGTAAGCTCACTATCTTGCTTGGTTTTAATAAGAAACTCTCCAGTATCCATTGTTGTATTTGTTGTGCTTTCTTGAGCGCTTTCTGCTACCACCATAGCGTACTTTGATCCTCTAGCAGACATGTCACTATCTACCACAAGATAATAAATACCACTTCCATTGAAGCTGAGGCTTTCAAAAGAAGTTAAATTGGCGCTGAAACTTATTGGGCTTGATAAATCTGCTTCATCGTATACAAAAATATCTAGATCAGCAGAGCTATTTGTTTGGTAGAGCGAGATATCTATAGTTGTATCTTCAACATTGAGCACAAATACATCGAGAGGATCATACGTATACTCCCCTTCATCGGAAATATGCTCACCTGCATAGCCAATAATTGTTACAGGTGAAAATGCTGGCTGAGCCTCACTGCTTTGATTGTTGCTTAGGAAAGAGAATGCTTTATTGGGCACATCAGAATCAATAATGAGGTTTCCATTTAACGTGACTTCTCCTCTAATATTGTATTTTTCTTCCGCTGGTGTTGGTGTTGGTGCAGGAGTAGGTGAAGGTGTTGTCCCATCTACATTTTCTTCACTAGCTGATCCACCGCCACATCCCACGACCAGCAAAATAATAGATAGTAAGGAAATAAATTTTTTAGTCACTACCATGATCCAGAATTAGGCATATCTACCCATGGCTCTTTAATCTCTAATGGGTCGCCATTCTGCAAAAGCTCTATTGAAATTCCATCAGGAGATTTTACAAACGCCATTCTCCCATCCCTAGGTGGTCTGTTAATTTCAATACCTGCTGCCATAAGCTTTGAGCATGTTTGATAGATATCATCTACTTGAAATGCTAGGTGTCCGAAATTTCTGCCACTGTTTAGCTCTTCATCATCCCAATTGTGTGTAAGCTCAATCATAGGGATATTTGAAGCACCATTTTCTATATCTTTGGGAGCTGCGAGGAAAAATAATGTATATCTTCCAGCTTCGTTTTCTTTTCGATACATTTCTTTTAGACCCAAAGCATCGCAAAAGAAACTTATTGAATCTTCGGGCTTTTTAACCCTTATCATGGTGTGCAAATACTTCATCAAAATTTCTTTATAACTTGAGATATCTTTTCCAAAGACCAGTCTAAATTTGCCTGTGAAATCATCAGAGGCGGAGCAAACCTTATAACATTATCATGCGTCTCCTTGGTTAATATGCCTTGATTCAGCAAAATCATGCAAAGATCATTGGCTGACTTTGTACCATGATTTAATTCAACCCCTATCCAAAGCCCTCGCCCTCTTACTTCTTTTATGACATCTGAGCCAATTGACTGAAGCCCTGTCTTCAATTGCTCTCCAAGGTTTTTACTATTTTCTATAAGCTCTTCCTCTACTAAAAGTTCTAAAGCCCTCTTTCCTACTGCTGCAGCCAAGGGGTTGCCTCCAAAAGTAGAGCCATGAGTGCCAGGAATAAAATTATCCATGATTTCTTGCTTTGCAATAAAAGCTGAAACTGGCAAGATACCACCACCTAAAGCTTTGCCAACGATAAGACCATCTGGTTTGATGTCTTCATGTTCAAATGCAAACATGCTGCCAGTGCGACCCAAGCCTGATTGAATCTCATCAACTAGTAAAAGAATATTTGTTCTATCGCATAATTCCCTTACTGCTTTCAACCATCCTTGTCGTGGCACTATGATTCCAGCTTCACCTTGAATTGGTTCAATTAGAATTGCTGCAGTATTCTCATTAATCAGATTTTGTATTGATGTTATTGAATCCACACAATCACCAGCTGGACAAGCACAGGAGCTGCAATATTTTGCTTGTACAAAGCCTGGAGTAAGGGGTCCAAAATCTTTCTTATACGATTCATCAGAAGAAAAACTAACTATGGTGGTTGTTCTGCCATGAAAGTTTCCATCCACAACTATTATTTCTGCCTTATTCTGTGGCACCCCTTTGTTTATGTATGCCCATTTTCTTGCAGCTTTAATTGCTGTTTCGACTGCTTCTGCTCCCGTATTCATTGGCAAAGCAACATCCAAGCCCGCTACATTTACAAGATGCTCTAGAAAGTCTCCTAGTGACTTGCTGTAAAATGCTCGAGATACAACAGATAGTTTTTGGACCTGATCAATTACTACTTTCACTAATTCAGGATGAGAGTGACCATGACTGACTGCTGAATATGCTGACATCATATCCAAGTACTTGTTACCCGAAACGTCCCAAAGAAATTCGCCTTGACCTCGCTCTAAAACAACTGGAAGTGGCTTATAGTTTTTTGCCCCAAAAATTGACTCTTTTTTTATTTGATTTTTTTGAATATTATCTAGCACAGGGATATTTTAATCTTAATTAAAGGGCTTAACTAGAAAGAAAATGCAGAAAGATCAATCAAGCAATCATATCTTTATGATTGAGCCTCAAGAATTTTTTAGCAACCCACAAACAGCAGGATCAAATCATTATCAAAAAGATGATGACATTTCGAGAGACCAGATTCTGAAGTTGGCGATCAATGAATTTAGAGATTTTAGAGATATTCTTGTTAATCATGGCGTTTACATCACAACCTTCAAAGGTGATAGGGGATGTCCAGATCATATTTTTCCAAACTGGTTTACCACATTCTCTGACAAAACAATGCAAATTTTTCCAATGAAAGCTGAAAATAGAAGACTGGAAAAAAACCAAAATATGATAGATCGGTTGGCAAGGTCATATGCTATATCTGCAGATTTAAGTTTTCATGAAAATGATAATACTTTCTTGGAGTCCACAAGTAGTATGGTG
This sequence comes from Gammaproteobacteria bacterium, assembly GCA_038147295.1. Taxonomy (GTDB): domain Bacteria; phylum Pseudomonadota; class Gammaproteobacteria; order Magnimaribacterales; family TMED112; genus TMED112. The sequence continues at coordinate 462,060 of JAYQTH010000002.1, read as the reverse complement.
TTTGATAGAGTGAATGATATTGCTTACATAGCATTATCACCGAGAGCAAATAAAGAGCTTGCAGAAAAATGGTGCATGGATAATAACTTCGAACCTATTATCTTTGAAACAACTAGCCACTCAGGAGAACCAATTTATCATACAGATGTTTTGATGTATGTAGGCACCTCATTGATTGGTATTTGTTTAGATGTGATAAACGAAGAGTATAGAGAACTGGTTGAGCAAAAAGTGTGTCAGCATCATGAGATACTTAAAATCGAAAAAGATCAACTGCTATCTTTTTGCGGCAATAGTCTTGAGGTAAAAAACAAGGAAGACCATTTATATCTTGTTATGTCTGATACAGCAAAAAGTGCCCTAAACGATGAACAGATACAAATCATTCATCGACACTACAAGGGCATTATCAGCTCTGATATTCGCACCATTGAAAAATATGGTGGCGGTTCAGCTAGGTGTATGCTTTCTGAGTTATTTTAGCTTTCTGCAAATTCTAATTTCAATCTGCCTTGTCTTCCCACTTCAACAAGTTTTACTTTGATATTATCACCTTCATTGATTACATCAGTTAGATGCTCAAAGTCCTCTTTGAACTGTGAAATATGCAGCAGGCCATCTTTGCCAGGCATGATGGTAACAAACGCACCAAACTCAACTACTTTTGCGACCACTCCATCGTAGATCTTTCCTTCTTCAGGTTCAGCTGTTAGGAGTAAGATTTTTTCTTTGGTTTTTTCCGCTACTTCTTTGTTTTCACCAAAAACACTAACTTCACCATTGTCTTGGAGCTCAATAGTGGAGCCAAACTCTTCTTGCAGACCCTTAATTGTTGATCCGCCTTTTCCTATAACCACTTTAACTTTATCTTTATCAATCTTAAATTGAGTGAAATATGGGGCCAAAGAAGTTAATTCATTTGGTTCAGGCAATGCCTTGTCCATAATGCCTAGAATGTGCATTCTTGCGTCCTTGGCTTGCATTAGAGCTTTTTCTAGGATTTCTTCATTGATACCTTCAATCTTTATATCCATCTGTAAACCCGAAACACCATTCTTTGTTCCAGCAACCTTAAAGTCCATATCCCCCAGGTGATCTTCATCTCCAAGGATATCTGTAAGGACTTGGTAGTCATCTCCTTCTTTCACAAGACCCATAGCTACACCTGCTATATTATCTTTTACAGGAACGCCTGCTGCTCTTAAAGCAAGACACCCACCACATACAGAAGCCATTGAGCTCGAGCCATTTGACTCTGTAATCTCACTAACTACTCGCATTGAATATGGAAATTCTTGCATGCTAGGAACTGCAAACTTGAGTGACCTCTTTGCAAGTGCTCCATGACCTATCTCCCTTCTTTTAGGGCCTGTTGGGAAACCTAGCTCACCAACACTGTAAGCTGGGAAATTGTAATGCAGCATAAAGTTATCTTTAATCTCCCCCACTAAGGAATCAACAATTTGAGCATCTTTTGTTGGCCCAAGCGTTGTTGTTACTATTGCTTGAGTTTCTCCTCTAGTAAATAGTGCAGAGCCGTGAACCGAAGGCAAGAAGTTTGTTTCAATTTCAATGTTTCTAACTTCATCAATAGCTCTCCCATCAATTCGTTTTGCATCTTTGAGAATGTTTTCTCTAACAACATTTTTCTCAACTTCTTTAAATTGCTTAAGGTAGCTGTTTATTTGGTCTTCCTCGAGGCCTTCAACAATAGCATCTTTTATTACGCCAATCTTTTCGCCTCTCTCCTTCTTATCAACTGTAGAAAATGCATCTTTTAATTGATCACGGTATTTAGAGTTAATTTCATCAAATATTTTTGCTTCATCATCTGCCAAAGCATTCTTAAACTCAGCTTTTTCAGGCAAGACTTCGTTTGCAAAATCCTTTATTGCCTCAATAACTGGTTTCATCTCTTGATGCGCATATAAAATTGCCCCAATCATTAAATCTTCACTTAACTCGTTAGCATCAGACTCAACCATCAAAACTGCTTTATCAGAACCTGCAACAACCATATCAAGGTCAGAGTTTTCCATATCAGCAAAGGAGGGGTTTAAAACATACTCATCTTCTACAAATCCAACCCTAGCTGCACCCATTGGGCCATTAAATGGAACGTTTGCAATAGACATAGCAGCAGAAGCTCCCAATAGAGCAACAACATCTGGTGGATTGTCTTTATCTAAAGATATCAGCATACAATTAACCTGGACTTCATTAGTGAAGAAATCTGGGAACAATGGCCTTAATGGTCTATCAATTAACCTTGAAGTTAACGTTTCGTATTCTGTTGGCCTTGCCTCTCTTTTAAAGTATCCTCCTGGGATCTTTCCTGCTGCATAAGTTTTTTCCATGTAATGAACACTTAGTGGGAAAAAATCTCTCCTTTCTTCTTCAGCTTTTGTTACAACTGTGCAGAGAACAACCGTCCCCCCCATACTAGCAACAACTGAGGCTGTTGCCTGTCTTGCTACTTTTCCTGTTTCAATAACGAGAGTTTTTGATCCCATTGGGATCTCTTTTTTTACTACATTAAACATAATTAATCTCTTAGTTTTAGAGTTTTGACAATATTTTGGTAAGACCCAAGGTCTTTTCTTTTAAGGTAAGATAGAAGTTTCTTTCTATCGCTCACAATTTGCAATAAACCTGTTCTTGAATGGTTATCTTTTTTGTGTTCTTTAAAGTGTGACTGTAGCTCTTCAATCCTTTTCGTTAGTAACGCAATTTGGACTTCAGTCGAGCCTGAATCTTTTTCATCTTTACCATACTTTTTGATTATGGCTTCTGTTTCTGTCTTGTCTAAACTCATTTATTATAATTCTCCTAAATTTTGTATAACTTTATTGGCCTAAGTTTTTCTTCGTTAACTATTTCGCCAATCCCTATAAATTCATCTTTGTGAAAAACTAATTTTTTTTCTTTCTTTTCGTTTTTGGTCACACTAACAGTTAAACCATTTTGAAATTTTTTTACCTCAGTAGAACTTATATTTAACTTGGGTATACTTTTTAATATTTCTTCAACTCGCATAACATACTGCATTTTCTCTTTATTGTCCAAGTTTTTTAGCTTGTCTATTGTGATCGCATCCTTAATTTTTAACGGCCCAAAGCCAGTCCTACATAAATCTGTCAGAACGCAATTGCACCCAAGTTTGTCTGCAATATCAACTCCTAATGTTCTTACATAAGTCCCCCTAGAAACTTTTGCTTCAATTTCAAAATATGGGTAAGAGTAGCTCAATAGCTCCAATGATTTTATGGAAACCTTTTGGCTTCTCTTCTCGAGCTCAATTCCTTTTCTTGCAAGCTTGTACATTGCTACTCCATTTACTTTTTTTGCTGAAAATAATGGAGCTTTCTGTTGGTAGCTCCCAATAAATGATGAGACAGATTCCCTTAGATTGTCTAAGGAGGGAGCCTGTTCTGAATCATGATAAATGATATTCCCCTCTATATCTTCTGTATCTGAGGAGCAACCAAGTTGAAATTTTGCATGATAGGTTTTATCTTGCTCGGGCATGTACTGAATAAACTTAGTTGACCTGTCAAAAAAAATTGGCAAAATTCCTGTTGCAAGCGGATCTAAAGTTCCGGCATGCCCAGCTTTTTTAAGTCCCAATAAATTTTGTATTACTTTTAAAGACTTGAATGAGCTAAGTTTTTTTGGTTTGTTTAAAATTAGCACACTCATGCTAGATGTCTTTAATCAGATCATCAAGATTGCGGACTTTTTCTAGATGATCATCGTAATAAAATTTAAGTGTTGGTACCCTTTTTATGGGCAATAAGTTTGAAAGTGCTTTCCTAATTTTCCAAGAATTTTCGTTGAGGAAGGTTGCTAACTCTTTTTCATTTAAAGGAGCTTGTATGGTTGAAAAGTAGACTTTAGCTTGAGATAAATCTCGAGAAGTATCAACATAATTCACACTAAAAAAACCACATTGATCCCTTAAATCTGAGTTTTGAACATAAATTGCAATTTCTTTTTTAAGGTTATCGTTGATCCTGACAATCCTATCTTTTTCCATCTACAGTGAACGTTTTTCTTCTTTCTGCTCGAAATTTTCTATTACATCACCAGGTCGAATATCAAGATAATTTTTTATGCCTATCCCGCACTCTGTGCCATTTTTAACTTCCTGCACATCATCTTTAAACCTTCTGAGTGAATCAAGCTCTCCTTCATGTATGACTACATTGTCTCTAAGTACTCGAACGTGTTTTTCTCGTTTAACAAAACCATCTACAACCATGCATCCAGCAACTAGGCCAAACTTTGGTGATTTAAAAACCTCCTTAACTTCGGCAAGCCCAAGTATTTTTTCTGAATATATTGGGTCCAGCAGTCCAGATAGTAATCTTTTTATATCTTCAATGAGATCGTAGATCACGCTGTAGTAATTAATTTCTATGCCTTTATCTTCTGCAAGTGATTTTGTTTTATTGTCTGCCCTAACATTAAAGCCCAAGATTCTTGCTCCAGTAGTAATAGCAAGGTTAACGTCTGATTCTGTAACACCTCCCACACCTGAACTGACGATATCAACTTCAACCTCCTCATTCCCAACTTTCAATAAGGAACCATTAATTGCTTCACTGGTACCAGCCACATCAGATTTAACTATAATTCGAAGCTTGTTAACTTTTTCCTGATCAAGCATTTGGAATGCTGATTCGGTAGTCATCACATTTTTGTCATTAATCTCTTTTAGGTATGAAATTCTATCGTCAACTAAAGATCTGGCTGCCTTGTCATTAGCTAATACAAAAAACGACTCACCTGCTGGAACACAGTCTTCAAGGCCCAAAACTTCTACAGGAGTTGAGGGTCCAGCTTCTTTTACAACATCCCCCGAGCTATTGATCAGGGACTTAATTCTGCCTCTTTTCTCTGCTGCAACAACAATATCACCTTGCCTTAGAATTCCTTTTTGAATTAAAAATGTTCCGAGCGGTCCTTTGGATTTATCAAGCTCTGATTCTAAAATAACTCCTGTTGCAGGACCTTCTATTGGACTTTTTAGCTCTAGAATCTCAGCTTCAAGCTGTATTGCATCCAATAACTCATTAATTCCTTTTTTCTGAGTAGCTGAAACAGGTATCATTTGCACCTTGCCTCCCCAATCTTCAGAAACTAAATCGTGTTTTGCTAAATCTCCTTTAACTTTATCAATATCTGCCCCATCAAGATCAATTTTATTTATTGCGACTATAATTGGCACCTGAGCAGCCTTAGCATGTGTGATTGCCTCAATTGTTTGTGGCTTTACACTGTCATTAGCAGCCACAACCAGTATTACAATATCTGTTGTATTCGCTCCCCGTGCTCTCATAGCTGTGAATGCTTCATGACCAGGAGTATCTATAAATGTGATTACTGCTGAACTTGTTTTAACTTCGTAAGCAGCAATATGCTGAGTTATGCCTCCTGACTCTCCATCGACTACATTGGATGACTTGATTGAATCTAGGAGAGAAGTTTTCCCATGATCTACGTGCCCCATCACTGTTACGACAGGGTGCCTCTTTATTGGTGACGATTCATCTTTGTAAGCTATTGTGGGTTGCGGATAATCCTTAGTTGTTTCTTCTAACTCTTGCTCAGCTTCATATTTAACTAAGAATCCAAACTCTTCAGCAACCAAAACTGCTGTTTCTTGATCTATCTCATCATTTAAAGAAACCATCTCACCAAGCTCTATAAGCTTCTTTACAACTTCATTGCCCCTTTTACTTAGCTTTCTGGAAAGGTCATTTACTCTAATTGAGCCATTAATGTTTACAGATTTCTTTTTTTCTTCTTTGGGTTCTTCTTTTACTAATTTCTCTTTTGTTTGTGGCTTTAAGGTTTTTTTATTTTCTGTTTTGCTTATATCAGCAGGTTCTTGCTTATCCTTTTTTTCTAAATTTTGAGCTTCAGTGGTGCTTTTTGGAGTAACCTCAATTGGTTTTCTTTCATCGGCTTGAATATTTGATTTTGCAGTTCTTATGAATGTAAGCAAGGTCTGCTTATCTTCATTTGATACTGAATCTTCTATGCTTGTATGAGGCAATCCAGCCTCAATCATTTTATTTAGCAAGGCGTCAGGATCTATCTTTAATATTTCTGAAAGTTGCTTAACTGATACATCCACTATAACTTCTCCTTACTCAAACCATGGCTTTCTAGCCTCCATAATCAGAGCAGATGCTTCTGATTCAGTGATGCTTTCTGATAGATCCATAAGCTCTGGAACAGACATTTCAGCAAGATCTTCTAATTTTTTAATATTGTTATTGCTTAGATCGCTCAGCACCTCATTGGTTATCCCATTTAGATTAACCAGCGCTTCTTCCATTGTTGGATCATTGAAATCTTGATTAAAGGCATCCTGTAGTAAAAATTCATTAGATTGGTTAACTACGTCTTCTGCACGTTCTTTTGTTTTAAATATTTCCAATAAATCACTCTCTTGTGCATCTACTATTTTTTCAAGTTGATCATATTCTTTTAACTTCAAGCCATCTATCTCATCTTGATTTAAATTTAGTCTGTTTCCAATTTTTTCAAATTTCTCTTCAAGACTAGCTTCTTGGTACTCCTTAAATTGATCTTTGTTGAAAACTTTAAATGACCAGCCAATCATTTGCGTCATAAGTCGCAAATTTTGACCATTCTTCCCAATAATTTGTGCCTGATTTTCTTCTTCAACTTCAAGAATGAGTGTGCTGGTTCTTTCATCGACTAAAATAGAGTAAATTTTCACTGGAGATAAACAGTTAACAACAAATTCAGCAGGGTTATCGCTATGAACAAAAATATCTATTCTTTCGTTGCCTATTTCATTGGATACCGCTTGAACTCTTGAACCTCTCATTCCTACGCATGCACCTACTGGATCAATTCGTCCATCATAGGTTTTTACTGCAATTTTTGATCTGTAGCCAGGGTCTCTTGAAATGGCTTTAATTTCTATGGTGCCCTCAGAGATTTCAGGCACCTCTTGTGTAAAGAGTTCTTTGACAAGCCTTTCATCTGTTCTGCTTAAAATAATTTGAGGGCCTCTTGGTGTAGTCATTATTTCCTTAATGACTGCCCTAACTCTGTCGTTTAATTTAAATATTTCTCCAGGGATAATTTGATCTCTAGGGATTTGAGCATTGAGATCTTCTTCTATCTCAAGCAGCAAAAAATCTCTATTAATTCTTTTTACTTGACCAGAAATTACTTGACCAACTAGTGATTCATATTTTTGTGTAATCTTGCTTCTTTCTGCTTCTCGTACCTTTTGAATAATTACTTGTTTTGCAGCTTGAGCTGATATTCTGCCAAAATCTATGTTTTCTATTTGCTTCCTAGCTAAACCATCAACTGTCTCATAATCTGAAACATCCTCTGGCAACAATTCAATTCCTTCATCTTCGTCTTCGCTTGGGCTCAACTGCCAATACCTAAAAGTTATATATTCGCCTGTTGTTTTATCAATGTTCACTTTTATTTCTGAGCTTTCACCGAGAAGTTTTTTTGTTGCGCTTGCAATAGCTTCCTCAAGAGCTTCAAAAATAATGCTCTTATCTACGCCTTTCTCCATAGAGACAGAATCAACAACTTCTAATATTTGATTATTCATTTTCCTTTCTTTATTTGATCATCAAGATCTAATTTTCCTTTTTCTATATTGCTAAATTCAAGCAATACGGTTTCCTTTTCTGTTTTGACAGAAATTTCTGATTCCAAAACGTTTAAAAGAGTACCCTTTATCTTTCTAAGGCCATCCACCTGAGAAAAGAGTGATAATGATACTACATCTCCAATAAAATTTTTATATTGTTTTAAATTAAATAACTTTCTATCTAGCCCAGGTGAAGAAACCTCGAAGCTTTGAAAATCATTGAAAATATCCTCAAATTGGAAATAGTCATCAATTTCTCTGCTAACTTTCTCGCAATCACTAAGATCCACACCATGTATGGCGTCTATAAAAATTCTTAAGACCTTGCCTTTGCCAGCAATTGAAGAAAACTCTAAGCCCCAAAGCTCACATCCACATTTGCTGATAAGAGGTGATAAAAGATCTTCTAAATCTTGTTTAATCATTATCCTTGGTAGCGGGGGATGGATTTGAACCATCGACCTCCGGGTTATGAGCCCGACGAGCTACCAGACTGCTCTACCCCGCAATGACGTTAAAGGATAGATAAAAGACTTAGATAGGTCAATATTTATAGACTATAATTTACTTCCGTAGCCGAAGTGGCGGAATTGGTAGACGCGCTATCTTGAGGGGGTAGTAAGCAATGCTTGTGAGGGTTCAAGTCCCTCCTTCGGCACCAAATTACTCAGTAGGTGGCTCTTCAGCAGGCTGCTCTTCTACAACCTCTTGCACATTTAATGTTAATTCTTGTTTTGAAAGATAAGCATAGGCAAGGCATAAAATAAAAAAAGCTGCCACCATGCCCCATGTAGCTTTTGATAAGAAATTGCCTGGACCTAGGGGTCCAAATAGTGAATCTGAACTTCCTCCACCAAAGGCAGAACCTAAATCTGAGCCCTTGCCTTGCTGCAACATTATTGAAGCAACAATTAGGACTGCAAGAATAATAATTAAAATCTGTAAAATCATGACTGCGCTATATTAGCAAATTCTTCAGCATTAAGAGAAGCCCCTCCTACTAAAACTCCGTCAATATTATTCATATTTAGAATTTCTGAGGAGTTTTTAGAATTAACACTTCCTCCATAAAGGACAGTTACTTCTTGCGAAAAATGTGATTTTATATGGGAAGACATCTCTTCAATTTGTTCTTGGGTAGGAACCAATCCAGTCCCAATAGCCCATATTGGCTCATACGCAAAAATAATCTTATCTTCAGCTGTATTGAACTTTTCAATTTGATCTGAAATAAAATCTAGGTGATTGTTTGCTTCTCTAATCTCAAGAGATTCTCCAATGCATACTATAGGTGTAATGCTAAAACTTTTTAAGCAATTATATTTTTCATAAACAGATTCGTTATCTTCGCATAGATGTTCTCTAGCTTCAGAGTGACCTACAATACAAAACTCTACTCCCACGTCATTTAACATTGCTGATGACATCTGCCCTGTATATGCGCCTGGATTGATAAATTTACTCACGTTTTGTGCAGCTATTTTAAAATTTGATTTATTAAAATTTTGAATCGAGCTTTCTAAATAGATAGCGGGAAGTCCTACAACAACTAAATTCTCTGTATCAGCGTCAAAATTTTGGAACCAGTTATCTATAAACTCCCTATCTCCATTCATTTTAAAGTTAGCTGCGATAATCTTCATGGCTAGATTAAATTTTCTTTAATATTTTCAAGTATATTTTTTATATTGCCGGTCTTGGATTCCACCATCACTCTGACCAAAGGTTCGGTCCCAGACTTTCTAACAGATATTCTAGTATTGGCATTCTCTTTTTTAGTCTTTTGTAAAAATTCTTTAAAATTAGTTTCATCAACCTTTCCAAGATCATCTAATCTAAAGCTTTCTAGAATGTAAGGATAATATTCAATGTCACCTTTGATTTTTTCCAGCTCAGTTTGTAAGACTTCTAAAGCAAGTAGAGACTGTAAAAGTGCAATATTGGCGTCCCCACTTTCTGAGAAGTTTCTTTGGATTATATGGCCTGAACTTTCAGCTCCAACAAGCAGGTTCTCCTCAACCAGCATGCGAGAAATATATTTATCTCCAACATCTGATCTTAATAGATCAACACCTTTAGCCTGCAAAGCATCTGCAACTCCTTGATTTGTCATCTGAGTTCCAACTACAGCTTTACTACCATCTAGCCCTTTATGTTGATTAAAAATAGCTAGCAAATATAGAAGATCATCCCCTGAAAATACCTCTCCCTTTGAGTTTGAAAGAACCAATCTATCTCCATCACCATCGACAGCTGCACAGAAATCGTAGTCATATTTTTCCGCGTATTCTTTAAATCTAGTTTCATCAAGAACAGCTGATTTATCATTTATATTGAAACCATCAGGATCACAGTTAACCCTTATAACTTTAGCTCCTAACTCCTCAAGGAGAGTTGGTGTGATTTTATAGTTTGCTCCGTTGGCACCATCAACAAGTATTGTTGTATTTTTTAGACTGTATTTGCCTCTTAATGTGCTTTTGCAATATTCGATATACCTACCGCCAGCACTGTCAATTCTAAAAGCTTTGCCTAATTTTCCTGCAGTTACTGGTTTTACTTTTCCTGCAAGTTCATTTTCAATAACCTTCTCTAAATCATCAGATATTTTTCTGCCGAATCTATTAAAGAACTTAATGCCATTGTCTTCATATGGATTATGACTTGCGCTAATAACCACACCAAATTGTCCAGGGTAAGTAGCTGTAAGAAAAGAAACCGCTGGAGTGGGAATTGGACCTGCTAGCTTTACATCAATACCAGCTGAAATAAATCCAGCCTGTAATGCCGACTCAAGCATATAGCCTGATACTCTTGTATCTTTGCCAATGATTACAGAATCATACCCTTTGGATGCAATAATTCTCCCTGTATGAAATCCAAGATTAAGACAAAACTCAGGAGTTATTTTCTTATCAGTTGGCCCTCTGAATCCGTCCGTGCCAAACTTCATTACGAGTCCTGTACTGGCTTTGTTGATTGTTTAGGTGTTGACTTTGGTTTGATATTATCGTCACCACTGGTTTTATCTCTAGGTATTGCTCCAGCCATAATGTCGGAAATTTGATCTTGATCTATTGTTTCAAATCTCAATAATGCATCAGCCATGTTGTGCAGCTTATCCATGTTCTTAGCAAGAATAGTCCCTGCTTTCTCATAACAATTTTGAATAATTGATCTTACTTCTTCATCAATTTGTCTTGCAGTTTGTTCTGAGAAAATTCTTTTCTTATTGCCTGCAGATCTGCCTAAAAATGGACTCTCATCTTCGTCGTCATATTTCAATGTGCCCATCTTTTCTGAAAAGCCCCACTTAGTAACCATGTTTCTAGCTAACTCAGATGCTCTTTCTATGTCATTTGATGCTCCAGTAGTTATGCCTTCTTTACCATTTATGATTTCTTCAGCAACTCTGCCTCCAAAAAGAGAAGTTATCTGACTCATAATTGCTGTTTTTGAGCTCATATATGAGTCTTCTTCAGGCAAAAACATAGTTACTCCCAATGCTCCTCCTCTAGGAATAATGGTAACTTTATAGACTGGATGATGCTCAGGAAGGCTTAAACCAACAATCGCATGTCCTGCTTCATGGTAAGCAGTTATTCTCTTTGTCTCATCATTTAAAATCATTGATTTTCTTTCAGCGCCCATCATTATTTTGTCTTTCGCAAAATCAAGCATTTCATGACTTACTTTCTTTTGATTCTTTCTTGCTGCAAATAAAGCTGCTTCGTTAACTAAATTAGCTAAATCAGCCCCAGAGAAACCTGGTGTTCCTCTAGCAATAACCCCTGAATCTACACTTTTGTCAACTGGAACTTTCTTTAGATGAACATTGAGAATTTGTTCTCTACCTTTAATATCAGGCAATCCAACCATTACTTGTCTATCAAACCTACCCGGTCTTAGAAGAGCAGGGTCCAAAACATCAGGTCTGTTCGTGGCTGCAACAACTATTACTCCCAGATTTTCCTCAAAGCCATCCATTTCAACTAGTAATTGGTTTAAAGTTTGCTCACGCTCATCATGGCCGCCACCAAGGCCTGCGCCTCTGTGTCTTCCAACAGCATCTATTTCATCAATAAAAACAATGCATGGTGAATGTTTTTTTGCTTGCTCGAACATATCTCTGACTCTTGATGCTCCGACACCAACGAACATCTCAACAAAATCTGAACCTGAGATAGTAAAGAATGGAACCTTTGCTTCACCAGCGACAGCTCGTGCAAGTAATGTTTTACCTGTTCCAGGAGGACCAACCATTAAAATACCTCTTGGTATTTTTCCGCCAACCTTAATAAATTTTGCAGGGTCTCTCAAGAAATCTACTAACTCTTTAACGTCATCTTTTGCTTCCTCGCAGCCTGCGACATCGTTAAAATTTGTCTTAACATGGCCACCATCAAGAAGCTTTGCCTTGCTTCTGCCAAATGTCATTGGTCCGCCTTTGCCACCAACTCCTCCCTGCATCTGTCTCATGAAAAGGAAGAATATCCCTAATAGTAGAAGCAATGGGAAGGCTCCAACCAAAAGCTGTGACCATATGCTTGGTTTATCGAGTGCTTCATATTCGACAGCAACATCAGCGGCTCTCAAACTTTCATCAAGGTCGTTGTCTGTTACATAGACTGGTTTTTTTGTTGTGAATTTTGTGCCATTGAACCTTTCGCCCTCAACGGTCATTTGATCGCCTTTGTAAACTATTGATTTAACTTTCTTAGATTGAATTTCTTGCTTAAATTCTGAGTAAGTTAGCTGCTCATCAACACGCGCTGTGGAGTAATTATCTAGCATCATAAATAGCAGGGTTCCTGCTATTAGCCAAAAAAATAGGTTTCTTCCAATGTTTTTCATAATCTTCTATTTAGGGTCTAATCCTAACAAATAAACCTCAGATGAAGAAGTTTTTGATGCAGGTGGTTTTTCGGTACAAGTTCTACTAAAAAATGAAGAAAATTCATTTTTTAATCTTGCTAAATTTTGATTATTAAAGGTTTTAATCAATAGCTTCCCATTTTTGCTGAGGTATTGTTTTGCTAGATTCAATGAAAACAAATTTATCTCAAAATTTGCTTCTTCATCAACAACTTTTACACCCGTAAGATTAGCTGACATATCACTCATTATCACATCAATGTTTGGATTGAATTCTTCCATTAGTTTAAGAAACTCATCGGATTGCAGATCTAATTGATGAAAATCAATGCCATTGACTTTGTTCATTGGCAAAATATCGATAGCTAAACATTTAGCTGAAGGGCTCTTTTTTTTGGCAATTAACTGAGACCACCCACCAGGTGCAGAACCCAGCTCAACGATTTTTCTGGCGTTTTTAATGAGGTTGTATTTTTGATCAATATGATCAAGCTTATACGTTGCGCGTGATCGATATCCTTCTTGCTTGGCTTTTAAAGCCCATGTATCTTCAAAGCTTTTCAAACTAGTTTGATATCTACTATTTCAACTTCTTTGATGCCACCAGGCGTCTCAACTTCAACTACATCTCCAACCTCTTTCTTCAAGAGCGCTTTAGCTATAGGTGTTGTTAAAGAAATTGTGCTCAATTCAATGTTTGCTTCACTCTCACCAACAATTTGATAGGTGTTGGTTTCATTTGAATTCAAATCATTTATGGTAACCGTTGAGCCAAAAATAACTCTATCCTCTACTCCAAGATCAAGGTATTCAATTACTTGGGACCTTGAAAGAACATCTTCTAATTCCCTTATTCTAGCCTCATTAAGACCTTGTTCTTCTCTGGCTGCATGGTACTCTGCATTTTCTTTAAGATCGCCGTGAGCTCTAGCTTCTGAAATAGCATCAACTATTTCTTGTCTTTTAACATTCTTGATAAAATCTAATTCTTCTCTTAACTTCTTTTGACCTTCAGGTGTGATTGGTTTTTTATCCATTTAAGAGTCCTGTAATGCTATATAAGACCAATTTTGCTCCCCTTTTTCTAAAGATTCAACTATTGCAAGGCCACCTGAGATGGTGGTAGTGAAGAATACACTCTGCTCTAGCGCTGATCTTCTAATTGAGAATGAGTCTTTGATTGATTGTCGGCCTTCAGTTGTGTTTATGACCATGCATATTTCTTTGTTAAGTATGGCATCAACTATATGAGGCCTGCCTTCTAAAACTTTGTTTATTTGTTCATGGTTTATATTATTTTCAGCAAGATATTTGCCAGTACCCTTAGTTGCAACAATCGAAAAGCCCAATTTAATCAATTTTGAACACAGCTCGGGTAAATATTTTTTATCGCTGTTTTTAACACTTACAAAAACATTACCTTGGGTTGGTATTACATCTCCAGCTCCTCTCATAGCTTTGCCAAATGCCTCACCAAACGTAGTTCCCCTGCCCATAACTTCACCAGTTGACTTCATTTCAGGCCCCAAAATTGGATCTACTTTTCTAAATTTGTTAAATGGGAAAACTGGTGCTTTAACAGCATAGCTTGTTGGCATTATTTCACTATTAATACCAAGATCATTTAACGATTTTCCCAAGATTGCTTTGGATGCATTCTTTGCTAAGGACATTCCAATGCATTTTGAGAGAAATGGTATGGTTCGCGAAGCTCGAGGGTTGACTTCAATCATGTAGAAATCATTACCCTTCACTGCAACCTGTGCATTCATCAATCCACAAACATTTAATTTTTTTGCAACTGCCTTTATCTCTTTTTTCAATTTATGGAGCTGTGTATCTGAGACACTGTAAGGAGGAAAGGAGCAAGATGAATCTCCAGAATGGATTCCTGCCTCTTCAATATGCTGAAGGACGCCACCTACAACAGCATCTGTGCCATCGCATATAAGATCAATATCAATCTCTACAGCGTCATCAAGAAATTTTTCAATTAATAAAGGATTTTCTTTACTGAGCACGATTTTATTATTGATGTAATTATCAAGATCAAGTTGTGTATTTATTAGCTCCATGGCGCGGCCACCAAGAACATATGAAGGTCGGACAATAACTGGAAAACCTAGTTCATCAATAGCTTTTTGAGCTTCGCTTTTGTCTGTTGCCGTCCTATTTTCAGGTTGTTTAAAGTTAAATTCTGATAAAAAACGTTTAAATTTTTCTCTATTCTCTGCGATATCAATAGACTCTGGAGATGTTCCGAGAATTTTGACATTATTTTTGGTTAGCTCGTCTGTGAGCTTTAATGGCGTTTGACCACCAAATTGAACAACAACACCATAGGGATTTTCATGCCGAATAATCTCGAGCACATCCTCAGCAACTATAGGTTCAAAATATAGCTTATCGGAAACATCAAAATCGGTAGAAACAGTTTCTGGATTTGAATTCACCATAATGGTTTCTATGCCCTCTTCCTTGAAAGCGAGGGCAGCCTGAACGCAGCAATAGTCAAATTCAATACCTTGGCCAATTCTATTTGGACCACTGCCTAAGACAATAATCTTTTTATTTTTAGTAACAACTGATTCATTTTCATAGTCATAAGTTGAATAGAGATAGTTTGTTGTGCTGTCGAATTCTGCTGCACAAGAATCTACTCTTTTATAGACAGGATGAATTTTTAGGTCATAGCGCTTGTTCCTAACATCAACCTCAGGCACATTTAACAGTTCTGCTATTCTTGCATCGGAAAAACCTTTCTTTTTAAGCCTTAGTAACTGATCATTTTCAAGTGAAGATAATGTGCACTTAGTCAATGCATTCTCTTCATCAATGATGTCTTTGATGTAGAACAAAAACCATTTATCGACTTGGCATGATTCGTATACCTCATCAATTGTCCAACCTTTTCTAAATGCATCTGCAATGTACCACAACCTTTTCTCGCCTGGGGTTGATAATTCAAGCTTTAAAGCCCCATTGCCCTCTGAACTTTTCAGCACTGATGATAAGCCCATCAAGCCGTTCTCCATTGATCGTATTGCTTTTTGAAAAGATTCCTGAAAATTTCTGCCAATAGCCATAACCTCACCTACCGATTTCATCTGAGTACTAAGTCTAGGGTCAGCTTCTGGAAATTTTTCAAAATTAAATCTTGGTATCTTTGTTACAACGTAATCAATTGTTGGCTCAAATGATGCAGGAGTTTTCCCATTAGTTATATCGTTTTGTAGCTCATCTAAGGTATAACCAACTGCAAGCAATGCAGCAACTTTTGCTATGGGAAACCCTGTTGCTTTTGAAGCCAGAGCAGAGGACCTGCTAACACGCGGATTCATTTCTATCACTACTAATCTGCCGTCTTTAGGGTTTTGTGCAAATTGAACATTTGAACCACCAGTCTCAACCCCAATTCTTCGAAGAATTT
Source organism: Gammaproteobacteria bacterium (assembly GCA_038147295.1). Lineage (GTDB taxonomy): Bacteria > Pseudomonadota > Gammaproteobacteria > Magnimaribacterales > TMED112 > TMED112. The sequence continues at coordinate 446,095 of JAYQTH010000002.1, read as the reverse complement.
TAAAAGATGCATCACGCATTTCTTGATACTCTTTATCTGTTAGTGTCTGTGCAGGCGCTACGGTAATTGAGTCTCCGGTATGGACGCCCATTGGATCAATGTTTTCAATAGAGCAGACAATTATACAGTTGTCATTCTTGTCTCTTACAACTTCCATTTCAAACTCTTTCCAACCAATTAAAGACTCATCAATCAAAAGCTCTTTAGTTGGTGAAAGTTTTAGGCCATTCATGCATATTTCTTCAAACTCTTTGAGGTTGTAGGCAATTCCTCCACCTGTTCCGCCTAATGTAAACGAAGGTCGAATGACACAGGGCAACCCAATATCTTCAAATATTTTCCATGCCTCATCCATGCTGTGCGCAAAGCCAGATCTTGGTGTTTCCAGGCCAAGTTCTTTAATACATTTATCAAACTTTTCCCTATCTTCGGCATTATCGATTGCTTCCCTATTGGCGCCGATCATCTCCACACCATGTTTTTCCAAAATCCCTTTTTTTGCTAAATCCAAGGAAACATTAAGGCCTGTTTGGCCACCCATTGTCGGCAGGATGGCGTCGGGTTTTTCTTTTTCAATTATTTTTTCTAGGGATCTCCAATCAACTGGTTCAATATAGGTTGCATCGGCGATTTCTGGATCGGTCATAATTGTTGCAGGGTTTGAATTTACCAGAACCACCCTGTAACCATTTTCTCTTAAAGCTTTACATGCTTGCGTCCCAGAATAGTCAAACTCACAGGCTTGGCCTATGACTATTGGGCCAGACCCAACAATTAAAATTGTTTTAATATCATTTCTTTTTGGCATTCATTTCCTCAAAAAATCTATCAAACATGTTCTCAAACTCCCTAGGTCCAGGGCTTGCTTCTGGATGGCATTGGATTGAATAAAAAGGTTTCTCTAAATGCTCTATTCCTTGAATTGAATTATCAAACAGAGAAATATGCGTTACCTTTAGATCGCTTCTATTAGCAATATCAGCTACGGCAAAATTGTGATTTTGAGAAGTAATATATACGACATTGTTTTTTAAATCATGGACCGGATGATTTGCTCCATGATGACCAAAAGGCATCTTTGTAATATTAAGACCATAGGCAAGCGACATGAGTTGATGGCCTAAACAAATACCAAAAATTGGTAGGTTAAGGTCCATCATCTCTTTAACCTGGTTGACAACATCAGGCAAGACATTTGGATCGCCTGGGCCATTGGAAAGAAATATGCCATCCGGAGAAAGTTTTTGGATATCTTTTGCTGACGTAGTAGAGGGCACCACGATTATTTCCGCTCCCTTGTTTTTTAAAATTCTTAAAATGTTTTCTTTCACACCAAAATCAAGAGCAATAACTTTCGGTGAGTTCGATGCTTTAGCATAGGTATAGGATTTTTTTACTGCGACATTTTCAATAAGGTTGTGGTCCTCAATTTTTCCAAACTTCTTGATTTCAAAACTTGCTTCTTTATCGTTGATTTCTTTTGATGGATAAATTGCGCCAATTTTACAACCCTCATCTCTCAATAATTTTGTTAAATACCTGGTATCTATATCGGATATACAAATTACATTCTGCTGAAGAAGAAAGTCATTTAATGTTCTATCAGCTCTCCAGTTGCTAGGCTGCTCACAGAAATTTTTCACAATTAGCCCTCTTGCTGAAATAGTTGCAGATTCATTGTCTTCAGCATTAATGCCTGTGTTACCTATATGAGGGTATGTGAAAGTAATAATTTGTCCATCGTATGAAGGGTCAGTTAGAATCTCCTGATACCCGGTTATAGCTGTATTAAAGACTACCTCACCAACCCCTACTTTTTTGGCTCCGTGACCAATACCATTGAGCTTTATTCCATTCTCAAGTTGAAGCGTTGCGGGAAAGTTCATTTTAGCTATCGAATACTATAAAAAAGTTATTAGATAATTTATAGATCAATTAGAATATCTTCCTATGTCAATTTCATTAAAATCAAAAAAAGACATCGAAAAGATGAAAATTGCCGGCAGAAAAGCAGCATCTGTTCTTGAGATGTTGGATGATCACGTCAAACCTGGAGTTACAACCAATCAGCTTGATGAAATTGCTTATAAATTTATTACTGAAGAGCTTAAATGCATCCCAGCCAATATAAATTACAACGGATATCCAAAAACCCTATGTACATCGGTTAACCAGGTCGTTTGTCATGGCATTCCATCCGATGACAGAGTGTTAAAAGATGGAGATATTATCAATATAGATGTTACTGTCATTGAAGATGGGTGGCACGGAGATACTTCCAAAATGTATCTTGTTGGTAAAGTAGCTGATCATGCAAAGCGACTCGTTGAAGTTACACAAGAGTGTATGTTTGCAGGGATAAGAGAGGTCAGACCAGGTGCGCACCTTGGTGATGTGGGGGCTGCAATTCAGGAGCATGCTGAAACCAATCATTATTCGGTAGTTAGAGATTATTGTGGCCATGGCATTGGTCAGGTTTATCATGAAGAGCCTCAAGTGCTGCATTATGGGCAACGTCATGAAGGGCTTGAGCTTAAAGAGGGCATGTGCTTCACAATTGAACCAATGATTAACTTGGGTGGCTATCAAACAAAATTATTAAACGATGGATGGACTGTGGTAACAAAAGATGGAAGACTTTCTGCCCAATGGGAGCACACAATAGCCGTTACTTCTTCTGGGTATGAGATTTTAACATTGCGCTCAGAGGAGATGTCATGAAACCAATAAAAGCTCTTGGTATTGCAACCATGCTCAACGAAAAAGTGTTGGACGTTTTCTATTTTCAGATATCAGAAAGCGATCAAAGCAAGAACTCAATCACTAGACTTGATGAAGATGCATGCAGCAAATTAGCACATCTTAAAGACCTAATAATTGCTGAAAATAAAGAAGTTATTGAAGTTAATCTTGTCGAAGATGTGAAAATTGAAGATGTGCCTACAGCATTTCTGAAATTACATTTGATTTCACTAAAACAATTTAAGCCCAATGAATTGAATTTGGATAACATTTTCAATGTCCTTGAAACCCTAGCCTGGACCTCAAAAGGCCCAATGACAGTAAAGGATGCTCAGAAGGAACTTCTTGTCAGCAAAGCCAATGGATCAGATTTTAAAATCAATAGCATAGATAAGTTTCCTCCTCTTACTGATTATGTGCTGCCTGAAAAGGTTCGAATTGCAGATACTGCACGCATACGATTAGGAGCATACCTTGGCGAGGGGACAACGGTCATGCATGCAGGCTTTGTAAACTTTAATGCTGGAACTGAAGGCCCAAATATGATTGAAGGAAGAGTGTCCTCAAAAGTTTTCCTATCCAAAGGCTCAGATCTGGGTGGTGGAGCCTCTACTATGGGAACCCTTTCTGGAGGCAATGATCAAGTGGTATCCATAGGTGAAAATTCATTGGTTGGTGCAAACTCTGGTGTTGGCATTTCTTTAGGAGCAAATTGCACAGTTGAAGCAGGCTTATACATTACCGCAGGTACAAAAATAACCTTACTAGATGATGAAAATAATGAACTTAAAACCATAAAAGCTCTTGAATTAAGTGGTGTGAGCAATATGTTATATCTAAGAGATTCTGTTTCAGGAAAAGTCATTGGTAAATCAAACAATACCAATTTCTCATTAAACGAAATACTGCACGTAAATAATTAATTTTGGAAATTAAACTAACGCAAGACTTAATAAAGATGGCATCCATTACTCCTAACGATGGGGGGTGCCTAAAATACATTGAAGATTTTCTTTCAGCTAGAGGATTTGAAACCGAATACTTAAATTTTGGGCGAGTAAAAAACATCTGGAGCGTAAAGGATAATGGCGGGCCACTTTTAGTTTTTTTAGGCCACGTTGATGTTGTCCCTACAGGCCCAGTTGAAAAATGGGAACATGACCCCTTCTCTGGATATGATGATGGAGATTACATCCATGGCCGTGGGGCTGGTGATATGAAAGGTGGAATTGCCTGCTTTATGTCAGCGCTAGATCGACTAGAAGATAATCTTAATTACTCTATTGCTTTTTTGATCACATCCGATGAGGAAGGACCATCAAAAGATGGCACTGTCAAAGTTATTGAAGAGCTTATGCAAAGAGAGCAAAAATTTGACTGGTGTCTTGTTGGGGAACCCTCTTCAATCAATTCAACTGGAGATAATATTCGAGTAGGCCGAAGAGGTTCAATAAATATTGAGCTTGAAATAAAAGGCAAACAAGGTCATGCTGCATATCCTGAAAGAGTCGATAATCCATTGCACAAAGTTGGGGCTGTTATCGAATCGCTTACAAATGAGAAATGGGATGAAGGCAACGACCACTTCCCTCCAACATCTTTACAAATTACAAATATGACTGCAGGCGTTGGAGCGCATAACGTTACTCCTGATAGTGTGTTCGTAAAATTAAATTTACGTTTCTCTCCTGAGATTTCATTTGAGGAAATAAAATCCAGAATTATTAATATGCTGGAGGAAAAAAAGTTGGATTACGTTATTGATTTTGATCTCAATGCCCAACCATACTCTTCAACAATCGGTAAGTTTACCGAAGCCGTGCAAGAAGGAATTTTGAGTGTAACAGACAAACCAACTCAACTGAGCTGTTCTGGCGGAACGTCGGATGGAAGATTTATGGCTAAGACTGGATGTGAGATTGTGGAATTGGGCCCAAAATTTGAGACAATTCACAAAATCAATGAGAAAGTTGAAAAGAAAGAATTGGAACTTTTAACCGACATCTATCATCAAATACTGCTAAATCTAAATGTTCGAGCAAATTGATTAAGTTTTGTATAGAATAGACACCATTAACGTTATGAACTTTCACAAAAAACTACTACTTTCTCTAATAGTTTTATTTCTTTTTAGTTGTAGCGATGGTCCTGAAGAACTAGAACCACTTGTCGTAGAGCTCAACGCAAGCACTGAAACACCTAATTACAATGAATCGTTTGAGCTGTCATGGTCATCGAATGCCAGTCAGTGTTATGCCTCAGGAGGCTATTGGTCTGGTGAGCGACCAACAACTGGCTCAGAAGAAATTACGCTAAAAAGAGGTGGACAATTCATCTATATCCTTGAATGCAGAAGAAACAATGAATTCAAGAACCAAGCAGTTGAGATTAGCGTCAATAAAACACCTGCCAACCATTTCATTTTTTCTACAGATGTCGATCCACTGGCTGATCCATTGTTTGTCGTCGATGTGCCCGACAATCAGGAAGCAAAAGTTACTGCATACGCAAGAGGAGACTTCAACGATGATTTTCTTGGTGATATCTTTCTAGCCCTGCAATTTAATGAAGATGGTAGCCATGTAAATACTAGATATTTTCAACTCACTGGAGGAGCTTTTCCCGTGTTTGCTGAGATTGAGGCAGACAGCTGCAAAGGTTCTGGCGATGTAACAATGCTAGATATAAATAGAGACAGCTTCGACGATGTCATAGTAACAAGCTTTGACTCAATGACAGCTGCAGGCAATGTTTGTATTTTTAGCGGCTCAGAAACAGGGCTCGCCCTCAACAATGAGCTAGTTGCTAACGATACCGATCTTGATTTTAATAACGCCAATGTAAAGCTTGTCACACTGGTAGACAGGAATGCAGACAGCTTGCCAGATTTATACCTTTTGACTTCAACAGGAGAATACTGGGTGCTAGTGAATGCTGAAGATGGCCCAGCATTCGAAAAAGCTGAAACGGTTGTTGATCTAATCAACGATTACACCATTACTGGTGGGACCGTTGTTGACTTTGATGGCGATGCCAATCTTGATATTGTGATGGCTGGTTACGATGAAAGTGAAAATGGCGTTTTTGTCGCAGTCCCAAGATTTGACTCTACTAACGACTGGGATGATATCAGCGTTGTTGCCAATGCACCTCTGGCAAAAATCATTACTGGTTTGGACTTCGATGGCGATCCAGCTGCGGATCTGTTAGTAATTGGTGACCAATCACCAAGCAACATGTTTGAACCATCACCAACAACAACTTTCAGAATATACGAACAAGGCGATATTAATATCCTTGATAACGAAACAGATATATCATTTCCTGAGCAAGGTTCTGTAAGTCTCAACCGCAATCTGTTTATTACCGACTACGACCTAGATATCGATGGTGGCGACTTCTTATTTGATGTTGATAAGACTGCTAGTGCTTTTGCAAGCTTTGTGCTTGGGATTAAAGACAGCAATGTTAATGAAGAAGAGGAAACTGTCACCTATGAAATTAATACTATCTCAGACGTTGAGATGGAGTTGGGGGATATTTTTGGGCAAGATTCACAGCTAATATTTCTAGATACTGATCTTGATTTTGACTTGGACATATTGGTGGCAGAAAACCACGCTGATAACAACGTAGCTTTCTACCTAAGACTTAACGAATCGAACGACTAAGATTTAGATTTCTCAGCTGGATCCGATGATTTAGCGATACCAAGTACTGCAATTACTACCAAGGCAATGGCAATAATTACGTAGTACTGAATCATGAATTCAAATACTGGTGAAATACTTTCTAGACCTTTATCCAATGCTTCACCACCTAGAAGGCCTGCTAAGACTCCACCTATAGCAGAGGCCAAGAACCACAAACCAAACATTTGTCCAACGTATTTCTTTGGCGCATATTTTGAGAAAGCAGAAAGACCCACTGGAGATAGTGCTAGCTCACCCCAAGTTTGTATTAGATAAGTAATTATCAACCATTGCATACCAATTGGTGCAGCAATTTCCATAGCGAGCTGGACAGCAAATATCATGACGACAAAACTAAGAGCCATGAATCCCAGACCGATAGCAAATTTCAGTGGATAGCTTGGATTGAGATTAATTCTGCCTAAATAAGTCCATATTCCAGCAAAGATTGGAGCAAAAACAACCACAAAAAATGGGTTGGCAAATTGGAGCCAGCCAATAGGAATAATGTAGCCACCAACGGATAGGTCTGTGTAATCTCTAGCAAAAATACTTAGTGAACCAGCTGACTGATCAAACCCTGACCAAAAAGCTGCGGCTGCAATAAAGAGAATTAAAAGTAAGAATAGGTTTTTCTTTTCTCCTGTATCAAGGCCAGCAAATAAAAATAAATAGGCGAAATATGAGAAGCCAACAACGGTTAAAAAGACGGCAAAGTTTTCCGCAAACAGTCTGGCATCAACATTAATAAAACCAAACAATCCAAGAGCAACTACTGCTGCAAGAATTACAACAGAAACTCTGGACCATTTGAGGTATTTTACTCTTGTGGCTTCAGGCATATCATTGGGTTTCTCACCAGCACTGCCAAGAAGTCTTCTGAAATAAAAGTACTGCAGGACACCAAAAAACATTCCTATGCCTGCTGCACCAAAGCCCCAGTGCCAACCAATTTTTTCACCCAAGTAAGAACAAATTAAAAAGCCTAAGAAAGAACCAATATTGATCGACATGTAAAAAATTGTGTAGCCTGCATCTCTTCTCACATCACCAGGCTTATAGAGCTGCCCAACGATGGTAGAGATATTTCCTTTGAGCAAACCAGTTCCCAATACCACGAGCGTTAAACCTAAAAAGAATGTTTGATCGATAGGAATGGCAAGCGTGAAGTGGCCCAACATAATAATGATGGCGCCGAGCATCACTGCTTTTTGGTGACCTAGTAAGTTATCGGCCAACCAGCCACCCGGAATTACCATAAAATAAACCATGCCAACGTATATGCCGTATATGGCCTGTGCCTCTAATTGCGACCAACCTAAGCCTGGGTTAAATCCTGTAACGGCTCCAGTCATGTAAAGAACAAGAAGAGCTCTCATGCCGTAATACGACATTCTCTCCCACATCTCTGTAAAGAACAGTGTTACCAGCCCCTTGGGGTGGCCAAAAAACCAATTATCGTCGGTACGTGTAGTATTTGTTTGATTACTCATAGATTTTGATACATTATCACAAAAATGAAAAAAAGAGTTACCTACCCCAGCATTTTCACAAAGTTATTCTCATTGACTTATGACCTTTTTTTACTGGCTTCTTGCTGGTTTTTAATCGGTTTTATATCTCTCTTTATTTATAACTTTTTGTCGGGCGAGGATAACTTTGCAAATACGATTATTGGCCCGCTTATTCTTCTCTTTACCACCCTTTGGTATTTTTCTTACTTTTGGTCAGAAGGAAGAAGAACACTTGGCATGAGCACTTGGAGCCATGAAATAATCAAATCAGATGGATCATACCTCTCTGTTAAAGATGCTTTCTATCGGCTTCTTTTAAATATTTTATTTAATGTTGCTGGGTTGGCTTGGATGTTATTTGATAAAAATAAACAAACACTAACCGACAAAATCCTTAAGATTCAAGTTATCAAAAGAAAACGAACCGCTTAAGGTATAAATAAATTGGGATAAAAAGCACTGGAAAGGCCTGCAAATAAAATGGCAAGCCAAACACTGTGATTGAGTCTGCTATTAAAGTTTCCAAGAACGAATACAGCAAACAAGCACCAAAGCCAAAAATCAGGATCCTATTGGTGTTGAATCCTTTATTGAATGAAAGCAAAATTTCCAATCCAATAATAAAGATAAAGAAATATGATAAAAAGTTAAGACTTCTTCTTAGCAGCTCTGTTTGAACAATCAGGTTATAGTTTTCAAAAGCTGAATTAGAGCTAGCGACTAATTCAGATGATCTTAAATATTTTAGATTGGAGTTGTAATTCAAGCTCTTAAAAGCCTCGGCATTTTCAGCAATTAACTCAATATCACCTGCCCTCGTAAAGTTAACCGAAATATCTTCGGAAATAATTTGGTAAGCATCCTCGACCTTCCTAATCTCTACCATTTTGGGTTCGTCTTTTATTATTTGATTAACTTTGGCTTTGCGTTCGGCAAATGCAGACTTTGTCATATCGGGCACAAGGTATTCATAAGATGCTAAATTGATCATCACTATTGGCAAAAAAGCCAATAAAGCAAAATTAATTTTCTTGAGTCCGGCTTGGCGCAGTGAGTTAAATGCTCTTAAGAAATTATTATCTAGAAAAACAACAAGCAGCCCCACAACCGAACATAGATATATAAATTCTCGCGAGCGAAAGGGTTGAGACTGAAGCAAAAACACCAATGCATCTGCATAAGAGTAATTTTCATTGATGTCCTCAAGCTGAGAGAAAAAGTTAAAAACTAAATCTATGGAAGTAATTATAAATAGCACCCCTAGAACTGAAGCAAAGGACCTAGAGAGGATATATCTATAAACCTTCATAACCTAACAATTTTTTTGTTTGCTTAAAATAAAGTGAAACTGTAAGAGCCCCCACAATGCAATGAATGGAAAAAAAGTTTACCAGCAGTTGAGATATATTTTTAGCGCTGCTTTCAAAAGGGGCAATGGTTAAAACCAAATATAAAATATTCAACATTGTCAAAATGAAATAGGTTCTTTCGCGCCCCCAAAAAGAACTATAAGCAGAAAAGGACATGCTAAATAACAATGATATTAAACAAAATAATGGGATTGTCAGGCGCTGCAACAATACTCTTATACTCTCAAGATCAGAACTTCCATAAAGATCCAAGGTTGGAACGTAGTCTGTTATTGTTGGCTCCTCAAGGGGGATAACTGCGTTCTCAAATCTTGATATAGCCTTATTCGTATCGTCGTATAAAAACCCATCGTTCAGCAGTAATTTTGATCCTTCTTCGTCAGAAGAGACCGATCCAGACGCACCAAAAAGAAATGTTTTTAATTCTTGAGAGTTAAAAAAAATTAGATCGGAATAATCTTGCTCGTTCTTTATGCCAAATGCATTAAAAGTATTTGGGTTTAAGGCCACCAAGCCTTCGGGATTGCTTATTTTTGCAGCAAACGTATTGTCTTGATCAACAAGTTGTTGACCCTTGGCAGTAAAATATGGTGACAAGAAAGTACTTAAAAATATGGATACGCCAAAGATTCCGACTATCAGTAGCTTTTGATCCCAGATCAGGCGAGTTGGTGAATAAGAGCCAGACTCAAGTACAGTGCTGTGGCTTTTAAAAATTGGCGTGAGTACAAAACCAACGGCAAGAAATACACTCAATGGAAAAATGATGTTTAAAAGCTCTGGAGAAAATAATAGTAGAGCAATGAATATGCTATCAGCAGAAATTTTACCCACTTCAGCCTGAGAAAGAAAAATATTAAACCTAGAAAATAAAACTAATCCAAAAAGAACTAGTGAAACCCAACAAATGTTTACTATAATTTCTTTACTGATGAATCGTGAAATAATCACTTCTTAAGAATATCAGAAAGGAGAAAAAATGGCATTCTACAAAGCACTAGAAAATGTTGAACTAAAAAAATATTCAGAGGCAAGTCCTTCAAACTTTAAAGTTATCTTTTACTCAAAGGGTTTATTTAAATCTACAAAGCTTTTTGACAAGGAAATAAAGGCAAAAGTTTCCAACTATTTTGATGATGACAGTAAGTCATCTTTAATGATTTCAAAAGAATTCTCGCATTTGGACGCAGATATTTTATTTGTAAGAGATTTTGATAATAAAAAGTCTGCCTATAAAAGAGGTGGCTGGCTTGCATCGCTGTTCCTAGCACTAGATAAGTATGGCGTTGAATCAGCTAACATCTACGTTGATACCACCCAGCAATTTAAAGATAAAAACTTTGTTTTTGAGTTGGTAAAGACTGCCGAGAAAGCAACCTATAGATATACCGATACCAACCCCAACACCAAAAAAGAATCAACCCTAAGAAACATTGAAGTGTGCGTTGAAAAAAGCAGTGCTGCCTTAAAAAGATCCGTCGAACTCGGTCTTAATGTTGGCCGAGGCGCCAATACAGCCAGAAACCTAGGCAACAGACCAGCCAATCATGCCACTCCAACCTATATTGCTGATCAGATTAAAGCATTAGCAAAAGAGATTGGTGGTTTTAAAGTTAAAGTGCTTGAAGAAGAGGATATGGAAAAACTGGGTATGGGGTCTTTGCTGTCTGTTTCACGCGGCAGTGTAGAGCCAGCCAAACTTGTCACCATGGAATATCAGGGCGGCAAAAAAGGTGGCAAACCAGTCGTGCTTGTTGGTAAAGGAGTAACTTTCGATACCGGCGGCATAAGTCTTAAACCAGGAGCCAAGATGGACGAGATGAAATGGGATATGTCTGGTGCAGGATCAGTTATTGGCACCATGTGTGCTGTTGCGGCTTCTAAAATTCCAGTCAACTTAGTTTGTGCCGTTGGTTTAACTGAAAATATGCCAGCAGGCAATGCAACCAAACCTGGTGATGTGGTTACGTCCATGTCTGGCCAAACTATAGAAATATTAAACACCGATGCCGAAGGCAGATTAGTGCTCTGCGATGTTTTAACTTACATCGGTAAATACGATCCAAAATACGTTGTTGATGTTGCAACTCTAACAGGAGCAGTAATTGTTGCTCTTGGTAGCGTAGCTGCAGGCGTGATGGGCAACGACCAGAAATTGGTTGATAACATTCTTGAAGCAGGACAAGCAACTGGTGAAAAAGCATGGCAGCTACCATTGTGGGATGAGTATCAAACCTATCTGCATTCCAACTTTGCGGATATGGCCAATATAGCTCCAGGTCGTGCTGCTGGCACGATTGAAGGCGGATGCTTTATTTCAAGATTCACCGAAGACTATAAATGGGCGCACTTGGATATTGCTGGGGTTGCCGATATTGGTGATGGTAAAAATAAGGGCTCAACAGGGAAACCCGTTGGGCTATTGTTTGAGCTTGTAAATAGCAATCGTTAATGTCTGCTACCTTCTTTTCTGGATTTGAGACCAAAAGCTCTGCCCTTAATTTTTTATTGGAGCAGATTTACGAGGGGTTTCAAACCAAAAGAAGTGTTTGTGTTGTTCTCAAAGACGAGGGGCTAGTTTCTGAATATAAATTTCTGCAAAAGAAAAAATATTTTGATACCAAGCAGATCGAATATCTATACAATCGCAATATTGCTCTGCAAGAATCAGAGCCCACTGAAAATTACGATGAAGTTCATATTCTGAGCGACCGAATTACCGATATGGATGTTGCCTCAGACAATATTTTTGTTTACACCACTAAAAGCGATGCAGCTATTAACGAGGCGTCTAGAAAGCTTTATGCTAGTTTGAAAGAAAAACAAATAGAACTAAAACATACTGCAGTCTAATGGAAGCAAAATACTTTCCTATTCAAATAGAAGAGAAATGGTCAAAAATTTGGGCTGATAAAGAGTTAGCTCGGCCAGATTCAGAGGATTATTTTTCGCAAATAATCCCACCACCTAACGTAACTGGCACTTTGCATATGGGGCATAGCTTTCAGTACGCCATCATGGATTTTTATACTCGCTATCACCACATGAATCAAAAAAGCTCGTATTGGCAAGTGGGAACCGACCACGCTGGCATTGCAACCCAGATGGTCGTTGAAAACAATCTGCGCAATCAAGGTAAATCTAAAGACGATTACGGACGCGATAAATTTGTCGATGAAGTTTGGAAATGGAAAGAATTTTCAGAAGATAAGATTACCTCACAAATGAAACGCCTTGGTATTACGGTTGATTGGGATAAGTACCGCTTTACTCTAGATGACAAATACTACCAAGGAGTCATCAAAGCTTTTGTTGAGCTCTACCGCAAAGATAAAATCTATCGAGGCTATCGTCTAGTAAATTGGGACCCGGCACTCAAAACTGCCGTTTCTGATCTTGAGGTTGTCAGACAAGAAAAAGATGGTCTGATTTGGCATATTGCCTACCCCATTGCCGATTCCGATGAGAGTCTAACCGTTGCAACCACCAGGCCTGAAACTATGTTTGGAGATATGGCCGTGGCTGTAAACCCCAAGGACGATAGATACAAAAACTTTATTGGTAAGTTTGTAGACCTGCCATTCGTGGGACGCAAGATTCCAGTTATTGGCGATGAGTACGTTGATATGGAGTTTGGTACAGGATGCTTAAAGATCACACCTGGACACGATTTTAATGACTACGAAATTGGTAAAAAATATGCCCTACATGAGGTTGAGGATGTCGTGCATACCTCGGACAATCTCGAAGATTTTGCACCCATCAATATTTTTACTGACGAAGCTTTTTCCAATGACATGGTCCCAGAACCCTTTGCGAACCTAGATCGCTTTAAAGTACGCAAAGCAGTTCTAGAAGAATTAAAAAACAAAGGCTTACTAGTGAAAGAGGAAAAACATCATATCAGTGTGCCGCGTGGTGAACGATCAAATATCGTGATCGAACCCAAACTCAGCTTTCAGTGGTATGTAAAAACACAAGAGATGGCACAAAAAGCCAATGATGCTGTTAACAAAGGTGAAGTGGTCTTCCATCCAGGCAACTGGGTAAAAACTTATTTCAACTGGATGGACAATATTCAAGATTGGTGCATCAGCAGACAGATATGGTGGGGCCATAGAATTCCTGCTTGGTACGACGATGAAGGCAATGTCTATGTTGGCTTCGATGAAGCAGAAGTCAGAACTCACTATCAGCTTGATGACAGGAAGCTGATTCAAGAAGAAGATGTACTAGATACTTGGTTCTCATCATCGCTTTGGTCCTTTGGCTCCTTGGGCTGGCCAGAAGAATCGGAACTGGAAAAGTACTTTCCTACCAGCTTGCTGGTCACAGGGTTTGACATCATTTTCTTTTGGGTGGCACGCATGATGATGATGAGCTTAGAGTTCACTGGCAAGGTGCCCTTTAAAGACGTCTATGTTACTGGTCTCATTAGAGATGAAAACGGTCAAAAAATGTCAAAATCAAAAGGCAACATCATCGACCCAATTGATCTTATCTACGGCATTGATTTAGAAGACTTGGTCACCAAACGAACGGCCAACCTGATGCAAGAAGGTTTGGCTGAGAAGATTGAGCGCAAAACCAGAAAGCAGTTTCCCAATGGCATAGAGTCTTACGGTACCGACGCTTTAAGAATGACCTTCTTCTCATTGGCTACCCATACCAAAGACATTAGTTTTGAACTTGGACGACTCAAAGGTTACCGCAACTTCTGCAATAAAATTTGGAATGCCGCTCGTTTTATCAACAACTATCCTAAAGTATCCGATGAATTTGTTGCCAAAAACGATAGCGATAAATGGATTGAAGATGAATTCAATAAAGTCTCAGCACAAATTAAGAAGAACATTGAGGAATATCGTCTCGATTTTGCTATGAACGAAGTCTACGAATTCTTCTGGGGTAAATTTTGCGATCGCTACATCGAAGAATGCAAAGCATCGGGTGAAACCAGCAACCTACATCCGATGTTGAAAAAACTTTTAACCTTGATGCATCCTTTTGCGCCTTTCATTACTGAAGAAGTTAATGAGCTGATCTTTAATGATGGCTCATTAATGGATCTTTAAAAAAATAATTTAATCCTCATTAAAACTCTATGGCAAAAACATTACTAATTGGTGGCAACTCAGCTATTGCTTCCGCTCTTAGGGAAAATTCAGATAGAGATTTTATTTCGTTATCAAGATCAGAGGGTTCTTTGGATTTGGATGGCGATCTCAATGAGCTCGATAGTATCGCTGATATCAAAGGTTTGGTTTATTTTCCTGGCACGATAAATCTAAAACCCTTCGCAATGCTCAAAGAAGATGATTTTGTGAATGATTTTAGTGTGAACGTACTAGGAGCAGTTAAAGTTTTAAAGAAAGTCATTAACCAATTAAAAGAAGCAGATGGTGCCAGTGTTGTCTTTATTTCCTCAGTGGCTGCCAACCTTGGTTTGCCCTATCATGCCAGCATATCAGCTGCCAAATCAGCTTTAGAAGGCATGAGTAAAGCGCTAGCAGCAGAATATGCTGCAGCAAAAGTATGTTTTAATGTAGTCGCCCCAAGTCTTACCAATACACCACTGGCTGGCAATTTACTGAAAACCGAAAGACAAGTTGAAGCCAATGAAGAAAGAAACCCTATGAAACAAATTGGCTCACCAGAACAAGTAGCCAAAACCATTGATTTCTTATTGGATGCTCATAAGAACTGGGTCACAGGTCAAAATGGTGGCATGAGTAACCTAAAATAATTTAAATTTTGTTGTCAATTATTAAGATCAGGAGGTAACTTTAATAGCTAGGATAATTTAACAGATTCATAAAATTGGTCTTTGTTCCACTCTGGATTATTTTTTAATTAAAGCCTTTTCATAGTCCTGAGCAATATAAATATCGAGCTCCATGCCATTTACACTTTGTTTTATTTCTGAAGTTAAGTACGCATAGACCTCAACTTTATTACCACTTGATGTTTCTTCTAGGATGGATTTTCTTTGAAACTCCATAACCTTTATTTTTGTTGTATGAAAGTGGTGGTTTTGTCTCACCGATTTGATCGACAACAAAGAGGACTGCCTTTTTAGTTTTTGTCCTTCCGATAAAATTAATATAAGAAGGGTTTTTGTTTGGTTGGGTGTACTTCCAAAAGTTTTCAATCATCTTAAACTTCCTTGCTGAATCAAAGCAGTCTGATGAAATTTCAAGAATTTCAGCTTTAAACTCAGAACTTACTGAGGCAAACTAAGTCCTCCAGTAATTATCTCCATTGGCAGATAACATCCAACAGACAAGGCCAAATTTCTCCTCTTTACCAGATTCATAACAGCAGAATTTAAGATTTAAAGCCAAGTCATTTTGGCTTTAACCCTTCGCATGATGGTGCCAGCGGCTTGGTAGTAATTTCAACTGACCAAATAAAACTTACCGGTCGCAACCTTGAAGCCAAAGAAATGCAAATCAGCAAATCAAATGCCAAATCAGCTTGGCAGAAGGTCATGCCAGTAAAGCGCTTTGCAGCTCAAGGTGCTGCCCTAAGAGAAAAATGGCTTTAATGAAATTTTTAGAAAACACTGATTTCTTGTTATTCCCCTAGTCAAATGAGTACCAAAGTAAGTTTTTTAGGCTTTAGTCTTAAAGCACAACAAAACAACTGACAAGCTGGCAATGAAGAAAAAATCTATGAAACAAATTGGCTCTCCAGAACAAGTCGCTAAAACCATTGATTTCTTGTTGGATGCTCACAAGAACTGGGTAACTGGTCAAGTATTCCCCGTTGATGGCGGGATGAGTAACTTAAAGTAAGTTTTTAGAATCTTTATTAGAAACTTCCCAACGTTTCCTTAGGTAGTTGCAGAAGCAACGTTTAGGCTCGACATATTTACAATGTTCATCATCGCACCAAGCCTCACCCAATCAGATGCAAATGCAAACAAACTCAAGTTTTTGATTGAACATCGGTTCGTTCTTTTTACCGTTGTAATAAACCAGATAGCCTTCTTTGGCCACTTCAAAACCATTCTTCTTTAGAAGCCACTGGTACATCTCTAATTGTCTTTGGTACCCCTTGGCATAGTCCCACTTAGCATAGGTATCTTCCCAATCAAATACATTTTTAGCAGTTGACTTAACATCAACAACTATTAACTCACCTGAGGGTTTTTGCCAGATATCGTCAACCGCACCGCCAAAGTTATAGCCATCGGCTTCATTGATGTATCTCACCCCTTTAAAATTACTACGCCACTCATCCATTTTTTCATGAGCAAAAGGTACAGCATCAATCCCATGCTCAATGAATAAGGGATGGGGTTCAGCTTTGGCTCTGTAATGATCAAATTCGTTTTTACAAAGATTATCCACGGCACTGTTTAGTGTGAAGGGTAAGCTATGTGGTCTAATTTTATGCACATAAGCCAAATAGAAACATCTCTGACAATTTAAGTGTTGTTCGACTGCTGATCGGCTAATTTTATGCATCTTTTATCATCTCAATGTGCGGAATATTATCTTCCAAGTATTCCTCACTACATTTTACAAAACCAAACTTAGAATAGTACTCCTCGAGATAGCTTTGAGCTGAAATTTTAGTCGGCATTGCATAATCGGCTTGTATGACTTCCAAACCTTTTTTTATTAGAGTCTCAGCATAGCCCTTCTTTCTTGCAGTTTCTTTGGTCACAATACGGCCCAGTGACGGTTCAGGGAATCTGATGCCTGGAGGATTAATTCTAACATAACTGAGAATTACACCATCCTCCTCTAACCATAAATGACGACAATCTTTATCTCTATCATCAAGGTCTTGATAAGCACAATCTTGCTCAACCGTAAAAACCTCTATTCTGAGCTCAAGTATTTTGTATAACTCGCTGTTGCTGAGCTCAGAAAAATTTTTTAAAATTATTCGTTCATTTAAGTGGGGCATTAATGCATTATGAAAGAATCTATTTACGATTACAAAGTTAAAGATATTGATGGCAATGAAGTTGTCATGTCTGAATTCAAAGGCAAAGTTTTAATGATTGTTAATGTGGCTAGTAAGTGTGGCTTTACACCTCAATACGAAGGGCTTCAGAAACTGTATGATGCTTACAAAGACCAAGGTCTGGTTGTGCTTGGTTTCCCTTGCAACCAATTTGGAGCTCAAGAGCAAGGTGGCGAGGCAGAAATTAAAGATTTCTGTGAAACCAACTTCTCGATAAGCTTTCCTATGTTTGCCAAAATTGATGTTAACGGAGACAATGCCGAACCACTATTCTTATTTTTACAAAATGCCAAAAAAGGCTTTATGAATACAGGACCAATTAAGTGGAATTTTTCCAAATTCGTAGTGGATAAAGAGGGTAATGTTGTTGGTCGTTATGGTTCCCTTGATGATCCTGCAGCTTTAGAAGATGACATTAAAAAGCTCTTATAAAAAATACAAAAGCTTTAAACCACCCTTTCCATTTGCCAATCCCTTCTTAGCAACCGTACTAAGCAAACTACGCATTCACCTGCACAAAAAAGCAGTCACTGAGGTCACAACTAATACTATTAAGGAGGTTTTTACCTGCGCCAACGGCATTAGACTATCGGTGCATAAAAATCTACAGACCAAAAGCAGCAAAACACTTTTTCTTATTCCAGGCTATCTTTCACATCAAGACACTTCTTATATGCAGTCCTCATTGGTGTATTTTTATAACCAAGGGTGGAACGTTATTCGCATTAATCCAGTTGATCATGGCGACAGCTTGCCACTTAATAAAGAAATTTTTAATGCTCTGCAGCACACACTTGTGGCTGAATGCATAGAACATTACCTCAATGAAGAGGATACCAATGCTTTAATGGGTTTTTCGTTTGGGGGCAATTATGCCATCCGGATTGGGACGCTGGAGATAGCTAAAAAAATTAAACAGATCGTAGCAATCTGTCCAATGGTTGATCACGAAAGATCAATTGCAGCCATGCAATCGCCTTTTTTTAAATGGTATTACAAACGAAAATGGCAAAAAAGTTTTAAATATAAAGAAGATAGGTGGTCCGACTATGATTTTTCAGAGATTTACAAAATAAAAGACTTTAAAGCTATGACGGCACAACTTCTGCCTGAGATTTTGCCTGAGTTTATCAATGTTGATGACTATTTCCTCGCTTACAAGATAACCAATGAAGTCGTGGATAAACTTTTAGCTAAAACTACTATTATTGCTGCTGAAGATGATGAGGTAGTGCCTGCCTCAACCTTTCAACATCTTAATGAAAATGACAAACTAAAAATTCTGTTTACCCGATATGGTGGTCACAATGGTTTTATTGAAAATTATAGGTTTGAAGACTTTTCTATTAAAATCGCTTTTCAAGAGATAAGCACATAAGAACTGCATTCTCCCTTCCGTCACCAAGTTTATAGTAATCCTTGCGTTGACCTATCTCAAAAAAACCACACTGCTTATAAAAATTTTGCGCTGCAGAATTTGATGCTCTGACCTCGAGAATTACTTGTTTTAAATTTGCGACCTGACATCTCGTTATAAGTGTTTCAAGCATACTTTTGCCTAAACCTTGCCGTTTAAATTCTTTAGCAACGCAAATATTTTGTAGATGACATTCGTCGTGCACAGCTGAGGCAATGCAGAACCCTATGATTTTATTATTGGCTTTAATAACAAAACTTAATGTCCTATTTTCCAGTACTTTTTGGAAAGTTTGAATGCGCCAAGGGGTTGGATTGGAATATTCCTCAATAGCAAACACCTCATCAAGATGAGATTCTGAAAAGTTTTCTATTATTGTATTAGCTGCCTTTGAAATCTGGTTTTCTCTTTTCAACAAAAGCCATAACACCCTCAACGTTATCGGCACTGCCAACAAATGCTGCTTGTGCATCAGCTTCTTCATCAAGATTTTTTAAATAAGACCTATTAAAGCTTTCGCGCATCAAGCTTTTTGTTTTACCAATGGCATCAGGTGCAAATTCAGCATAGTGCTGTGCAAGTTTAAGTGTTTCTTCGAACACTTTGCCATCTTCAACAACTTCAGAACAGATGCCAACTGAAAGACATTCTTCTGCAGAAACCCTCTTAGCTTCTGCCGCCATACGAAATGCTTGTTGGTAACCAACAGCTCTTGTTAGCAGCCAATTTGTGCCTCCATCCGGTATCAAAGCAATTTTAGAAAATCCAACTTGAAAGAAACTAGACTGATTCATAAGAACCACATCGCAACTTAAAAGAAAGGCACAACCAATGCCCGCACATGGTCCCTCTACTGCAGCAAAAACAGGTTTTTCCATGGTAATTAAATTACCCAAACCGATGTGATAACCATTGTGTAAAGACTCTTGCACACTTGGAGCTGAATCCATATCTTCCACTGTGGCAAACTCTGTTAAATCAGCACCTGCACAAAATGCACCACCAACACCAGTCAATATAACTGCTCGATATTTTTTATCTTTGGCTTTTTCAGTGCATTCATTGATCGATAAAACCGTCTCTCGATCAAGAGCATTTCTTTTATCTGGTCGATTAATCTTTATCACTGCAACATTGCCGTGCTCTTCAAACAGTACTTTAGGTTCACTCATCCAATTTCTCCGCGATTAAATAATTATTGTATTTTGATAAAACTACCCCAGCATTCTGGCCATCATCTCTTTGAAATTTTAGTACAGGATTCGCACCCTGTCTTGATTGAAAGAAAGATTTATCAATTTCTTTCATCTGGCTTTCATTGGGAACAGCACAACCCATTTGATTCAACCAAAATCTAATAATCTCTGAGCGCATGAAAAAATCCAACTCAGAAAGCTGCTGAATAAACAAACCCTCTTCATCGGAGAGTAGTAAATATTTTTCAGCGATTAACTTTTCATAAAGACTGTTTTGCTGATCCAATATCTGAGCCATTCTGTTGATGCTCTTATCGACATTGGGCCATTTTTCTTTAATTAGAGGAATAACTTCATTTCTCAAGAAATTCCGACTATAAACATTTTCACTATTGGTTTCATCAATAATAAATTCTTGTTTTACTGCTTTAAGACAATTTAATATTTCCGACTTGTTTAGCCCCATCAAGGGTCTAATGAATACCAAATCACTATGTCTTGATATTCTTTTCATGCCAGCAAGACCTTTAATGCCTGTCCCTCTGAAAATTCGAAACAGCACAGTCTCAACTTGATCGTCGGCGTGATGACCTAAAATTAAAACCGTCCCGCTTTCAAATTGTTGAAAAACTTTTTGTCTTGCCACTCTTGCTGCTGCTTCAAAACCCTGGTCTTCGACCTTAACTTTCACCTTTACCGATTCATACGCAATACTTAGTTTTTGACACAGCTTTTCGCAATCCTGCTCCCACTCGCTGGATGCAGTTTGAGCCTGATGGTTGATATGTAAGGCTGAAAGTTTAGAGCTATCTTTGAGATTCTGTTTAGTAGCCAATAGTGCTAGAGTGGAATCCGGACCACCACTAAATGCAACTACCACTTTTTTGGCGTTGCTGATAATCGATAATTCCTCAGGAGTAAAAAAGTTCATTAAGAGCCAATTTTCATGAACTTTTCATAGCGTTTGGCAGTAAGGTCGTCTAGAGATATTTTGCTCAAGGCCAAAAGCTCATTGAGAAAGAAATCTTTAACTATCTGATAAGTCTCTTGATGATTCCTGTGAGCTCCTCCAACTGGTTCATTAACAACCTTATCAATGACTTCAAGCTTAATTAAGTTGCTGGCATCGAGCTTTAATGCCTCCGCAGCTTGTTCAGCATTTTCTGCTGTGCGCCAAAGAATTGAAGCACAAGCTTCTGGAGATGCCACTGAGTAAATGGAATATTCGAGCATAGCAACGGTATCTGCAAGTCCAATACCAAAACCTCCACCAGAACCACCTTCACCAATCACAAGGTTAACTATTGGGGTTCTAAGATCTGACATCACTTCTAAACTTTTTGCTATTGCCTCATGCTGGCCTGAGTGCTCAGCTTTAACTCCTGGATAAGCACCAGGGGTATCAATTAATGTAATTAATGGAAGTGAAAATTTTTCAGCTAACTCCATCAACCTATTGGCTTTTCTAAATCCAGAAGGATGTGGCATACCAAAGTTTCTTGCGACTCTTTCTTCGGTTTCACGACCTTTTTCATGGCCGATAACTACGACCGGATATTCATCAAGGAATGCCATGCCTCCAACGATGGCTTTATCATCGTCGCCCAATCTATCACCATGCAGTTCCTCAAATCCATCAAAGACATTGTTTATGTAGTCTATGGTGTGCGGCCTATTGGGATGACGTGCAACCAAAACTTTTTGCCAAGGCGACAAGTTTTTATATATCTTGGCAGTCTCTTTTTCGGCTTCAATTTGCAACTGATTCAACTGCTCTGACAAGTTTTCGGGAGCAGGCACAGCTTTTTTCAGCTCCTCTATTTTTTCTAAGCAGGTGTATATTGGTTGCTCAAAATCTAAGTGTTGATCCATCATTAAAAAATTTGATAGTTTTCCTCGCCAATTAGTTCATCTAATTTTGCGAACGTACTATCCTCAAGGGAAATCTTCATACTGTCAACTCTAATTTCACTTGAGATATTGAGTTTCTCGTCTTTTAATTCAAGGACTACGCCCACACCTTCAGGCGAGCTTAAACTTTCTAGTTCTTCAAACTTTCCATTGCCCAAGGTTTGCATCTTTTCTCTAGTTAAGCTGAGCCTAATTTCTGAATTCACAACTGACCTAGCGATATCAATAGGATAAATATCTGTGGCCCGTAATTTTATGCCGACGTCTTCCAAGTTTTCTCTGCGATAATCATCAGCCGCAACCGTACCCTTAATAACCACCAATGAATTTTCTTTGAATAATGGTTTTTTTAGGTCATGCAATTCAAGCGGAACTGAGACATCGATTAACCCTGTTTCGTCTGAAACCTCTAAAAAAATGAATATACTTGTCCCTTTTTTAATCACTCTCTTTTGGTTGATTAAAACAGGAATGTATTTTTCACTGTTTGAGGTCACCAATTTTTTTATTGGGTTGAGCTTAGCTGAGAGTGTTTTTCTTAGGAGCGAGACAGGATGCTTGCTGAAATAAAATCCAAAAGATTCAAGCTCCATCTTAAGTTTCTCTGGCTCTGAGTGTTTTTTGATAGTGACTTCACTTACCTTGAGGTCATCATTGGAAGCAAACATCTCAAGCATGCCAGATTCCTTTGACTTAAATTTTTGCTCTGAGGCTTCAAGATAATTTCGCATCGAGCTAACAGCCAGATCTCTGTCAGCAATTTCATCGAAAGCACCAGATTTTGCCAAACTTTGAAGTGATCGGATACCACCTTTTCTGAGATCAATTCTGGAAGCGAAATCCATTAAACTTGTAAATTTACCGTTGCTTCGCTCTTTGCAAACCTCCTCAATGAATTTTCTGCCTACATCTTTCAAAGCACCAAGCCCATATTCGATTTGATTTTTATCGTTGACAATAAAGGTTTCAAAAGAAGTGTTGATGTTTGGCGGTAGAATTTCAATACCCATGAGCCCACAGTCTTTAACATGCGGTTCAAGTTTATCGGTCTTATCTTGCTCAGAGGATAGCACCGAAGCAATAAAATGGGATGGGTAATGTGTCTTTAGATAAGCTGTTTGATAGGCAATAAATGCATAGGCAGCTGAGTGAGATTTATTGAAGCCATACCCAGCAAACTTCTCAATATTGTCAAAGATTTCAATGGCCTTGTTCTCGGGGATGTTGTTATTTTTGCATCCTGCAACAAATGTGCCTTTTTCCTCTTCCATGACATCTGCTTTTTTCTTACCCATAGCTCGGCGTAGATTATCAGCATCGCCAAGTGAATAAGATGCTAAAACCTGTGCTGCTTCCATAACTTGCTCTTGGTACACAAAAACTCCATAAGTTTCATTGAGCACTTTTTTCAAATTTGTATGCTGGTAAGCAATACTTTCACGGCCATTTTTTCTGTTAATGTAATCATCTGCCATCCCGGAATTAAGAGGTCCAGGTCTGTATAGGGCAACTAAAGCAACAATGTCAGAAAAGTTTTCTGGTTTAAGTCGCTTAATTAAGTCAATCATGCCACTGGATTCTAGCTGGAATAAGCCTTTCGTCTTTCCTGAGCTCAAAAGGTTAAATACTTTGGCATCATCAAAAGGAATTTCCTTAAGCTTAAAATCAGGATTGACTCTTTCTATAGATCTGACTGCATTGTTAATTACCGTCAATGTTCTTAAACCAAGGAAATCAAATTTTACTAAACCCACATCTTCGACATCGTACATATCAAGCTGAGTGGCCATAGAATTGGTTTCTGAATCGTAATGCAGAGGGGTAAATTCATGAATATCATTTGGGGCAATCACCACTCCTGCAGCATGTTTGCCTATGCTTCTAGCACAACCTTCAAGTTTTAATGCCAGCTCTAAAACCTCAGCTGCCTCTTCATTCTCTTTCTGAAGATTTTGTAGCTCTTCAGAGTCTTCAATGGCATCTTTGAGCTTAATTCCTGGAGTTAAAGGAATCATTTTTGCAATCATATCGCCAAAACCGTAGGGCTTTCCAAGTATTCTAGTTACATCTCTTGTAACTCCTCTCGCTGCCATCGTACCAAGAGTACCAATCTGGGCAACCGATTTTTCTCCATACTTTTTTTGCACGTATTCAATCACTCTATCTCTGCCCTCTATGCAAAAATCAATATCAAAATCAGGCAAGGAAGGTCTCTCTGGATTAAGAAATCGTTCAAATAAAAGACCATGCTGCAGAGGGTCAAGTGTTGTTATTGATAAGACATATGCCACTAGAGAGCCTGCTCCGGAACCTCTACCTGGACCAACTGGAATATTTTGCTCTTTGGCCCACTTAACAAAATCCATAACAATTAAAAAATATCCTGGATAGCCCTTTTCAGTAATAATCTTAAGTTCATAATCCAGCCTATCTTTGTAGGCAGTTTGATCAAGCTCTTTGTTTGTATCTAAATAATCAGCTAGTTTGGATGATGAAATTTTTGCTAAGTAGCTCGCAAGATCCGTTTGCTCATCGACCTCAAATCTTGGTAAAAAATGCTCGCCCTCGCCAACCATTACATTGCAAAGCTTGGCAACTTCAAAAGTATTCTCAATAGAGGCTTTGGGATGTATTTTCTCCAACTCCTGTTGGCTTTTAAAATACTGTTCCGGCGAAATTTTATTGCTATCCATTTCATCTTTAAGTAGCGTGGCACTATTTATTGCCACTTTGGCCTGATGGGCTAAGTGATCGTCTGGTTCAAGAAATAAAACATCATTTAAAGCCACAGCTGGTATCGACTTTGCAAACGCAAGATCGCTTACCGATGCAGCGACTTGGCTGTAATTTTCTTCAAAATTTGAACTACCAATAAAAAAGTTTTCGGCAAAGGCTTTTTGATAAGCATCTAGCTTTAGATTAATTTCTGCCTCGTTGTTTAACGCTAATGCAGCCACATCTTCAGATGTAGTTGGCATAATGCATATCAAGTTTGATGAATTCTCAAGCAACACATCTTCCTTTATTGTTCGCTCACCCTGGCTGGAAGAAACAAAAGCATCGGTACTCATCTTAAACAACTGCTCTAAACCAATTTTATTTTTCGCAAGCAAAATGATATTGCCTCTCTTTCCTGTCTGCGTCGAAATATCAAAATCTACACCACAGATTGGCTTTATACCTTTTTCAAAGGCATACCTGTAGAACTTAACTAGCCCAAAAAAGCTATTTTTATCTGTTAATGCAACGGCCTGCATCTTATGTGTTATTGCAGCATCTACGATTTGACTTGGTTTTGGTAGTCCAGAGCTAATACTGAAGTGGGATTTAACCTGTAGATGAGTAAATTCAGACATCATTAAATTTTAAAACTTTTTCTATGAATCTTTGATAGTCCGTAAGCAGAAATTGCATCTTTATGCTCAAGCGTAGGATAGCCTTTGTTTTTTTTAAAATTATAGTTTGGTAACTGGAGGTGATATGCAGCCATCAAACTATCTCTGTAGTATTTTGCAAAGATTGAAGCAGCAGAGATTTCTTGAATCAATTGATCACCTTTTATTACAGATTCTGCATTCTTAAGGCCCTCCGGAACATATTTGCCATCAATAAATATCTTACTAGGCTTTACAGGCAAGCTATGCACAGCTCTAATCATCGCAAGATGGCTGGCTTTAAGCACATTATACTGATCAACCTCTAAAGGCGATGCAATGCCGATACCAAAATAACAATTTCTTCTTAAAAAATAATAATTTTCTGCTCTTTGTTTTTCAGAAGTTTTTTTTGAATCTTTATAAGTCCTTTCGCTTCCTCTACCGCTCAAAATTATGGCTGAAGCGATCACTGGTCCAGCCAGGCAGCCTAAGCCTACCTCATCAACCCCGGCAATCATTAAAGAATTTATTTGCAAAAGGCTGAAAGTCTGGTTTTGAAAGTTGTCCTTTTAACTCTTTGAGCTCTTTTGCTTTACGGTCAAAGTCATTTAGCAGTTTGTGCAATTCATTACTCACAGCCTCTGGTGTAAAACTATTCTGAACAAGCTCTTCAAAAATTTGTGTGTTAGCTAAAATATTTGGAATGGCAATGAAATCTGAATTAACAAACTTATCAAGTAAAAAATAGTTAAAACTGTTGGTTTTATAAACTACTACAGTCGGGGTTTCTGCTAACAGAGCTTCGAATGATGCCGTTCCTGAGCAAATAACGGCAGCTTTTGACTTACTTAAGACCTCAAGCGATGGAGATCGCTCACAAGAAACATTATCCAAGTGTTTAATATGGGCATTAATTTGTTCTTGAGCAGAACTATCATACGCAGGGATTATTGCTTTAAAGTTATTTTCTTCGTTGAAGCAATTAAAAGCTTTGAGCATGTCTGGAAGATTAAACCTTATTTCTGACGACCTACTGCCAGGCAAGAGAGCAATTATGTCTTCTCTATGATTATTTACATAATCATCTTCGGCCCCAACAAGCGGATGCCCAACAAAAAACGACTCTTTTCTAACATTTGAGCAGTAGCCAACTTCAAAAGGAAAAATACACAGCATGTAGTCAAGAAATCTAAATTTTTTAGCCCGACCTGGACGCCAAGCCCAAACAGAGGGACAAACCAATTGTGCTGTTTTTATACCTGCTTTAGATAATTGTTCATGAATTGCAAAATTAAAATCTGGAGAATCAATCCCTATAAAAAGATCAATTTCTTCTTGTTTAAATTTTTTTATGAGCTGGTTTCGGAAACTAACTATCTTAAATAAGTTGAGCAATGGTTCAATGAATCCCATCACTTGGATAGGCTTCCTGTCACCTGACAAGCCATACTCCAACAACTTGCCACCGCCTATACCAACACATTCAACTTCTGAAAATTTTGTTTTAAGCGCTTCAATTGCCTGCAAGCCAAGAAGATCTCCTGAGGGCTCAGCAGAAACAATGCCAACTTTTATTTTCAACTATCTTAAAATGCCTCTAGTTGAGCTGTGAATAGAATCTAGAAAAAGATTGATATGGGTATCTAAATCACACTCTGCTTTTATCCTCTCAACAGCATCTTCGACTCTTAAATTTTCCCTATAAAAGATTTTGTATGCTTTTTTAATATTAGCGATCTGATCTTTGGAAAATGCTTTCCGTTCCATGCCCACAGAATTGACGCCTGCCTGTTTTGTAGGATTGCCGGCAACTCTTATAAATGCTGGCACATCCATAGTCACATGCGCTCCCATTCCAGTAAATGAATAAGACCCAAGCTGGCAGAATTGATGCACAAGTGTATATCCACCCAAGGTAACATGATCACCGATTTTTACATGGCCAGCCAAAGCACAATTATCTACTAAAATATTATCGTCCCCTAAAACACAGTCATGAGCAATCATAACGCCAGGCATGACTAAATTATTGTTACCTATTTTGGTGTATCCAAGATCTGCAGCCGTTCCTCTGTGGACTTTTGAAAATTCTCTAAAAGTATTATTTGAGCCAACTTCTAAAGTAGCCTTTTCTCCTTTAAATTTTAGGTCAGGTGTATCCTCACCAATAACACAGAATGAAAAAAATGAATTATCTGACCCGAACTTACTAGGTCCTTTTATTACTACATGCGCATTTAAAACACAGTTAGGCCCCAGCTCTACATCTGGTCCGACAACTGAGTAAGGACCAATCTCCACTGACTCATGTAACGAACATGAAGGATCTACAATAGCAGTAGGATGTATTTTATTCATCTAAGCTTCTATCTGCACAAAGTATTTCTGCTTTGCATGCCAAGCTGTTATCTACATGCGCTTCAGAAATAAACTTCCAGATGCCTCTTTTTTCACTTAATACTTTTGATTTTATTGTAAGAACATCTCCTGGTAAAACTTTTCTTTTAAACCTTACCTTATCAATGCCAGCAAATAAGTATACCGAGTTTTTATTGGCGTTCTTGCCCATAATATGCGACCCTAAAACTCCACACGTTTGAGCCATTGCTTCCAAGATCAAAACTCCTGGCATGACAGGAAAGTTTGGAAAATGACCGCGAAAATAATCCTCTTCAATTGACACATTTTTTTTAGCCACCACTTCTTCGCTGTTAACGCTTACAATCTCATCTAAGAATAAGAAGGGCTCTCTATGCGGTAAAACTGATTTAATTTGTTCTCTATTCACTTTTCTTTTTTAATTTTGCGACGAATTTTAAAGATTCATTGTGCTCCATCATCGGCATGATTCCACTATAAACCCCAGGCTTATTAATTGATTTAGTTACTAAAGTGTTAGCAAGCACAGTAACTCCATCTGCTATCGAAAGGTGGCCAGTTACCCCTACATGGCCTGCAATTTGACAATTTGCTCCAACATTCACACTGCCAGCAAACGCAGTTTGAGCTGCTACTGCTGTGTTAGCGCCAAGTCTGACATTGTGTGCAACGTGGACATGATTATCAAGTTTTACGCCATCTTCTAGTTGCGTATTACCAAGCACGCCTCGATCAATTGCTGAATTGGCTCCAATCTCTACGCTATCTCCAATCTCAACGCCTCCAAGGTGATAAATTTTTTGCCACTGATTGTTTTTAGGCGCGAAACCAAAGCCGTCACTTCCAATGACAACACCCGAATGGATTATGCAATTATCGCCTACTTTAGTATTTGGATATATTGAAACATTGTCATGAATAACAACATTTGCTCCAATTTTGCAGTTTGAGTTTATTACCGAATTTTGACCTAATTTAACAGTTGGATGTATATCAGAGTCTATTGATTCATTGAGCTTTTCATAGCCTACATTAAAAATTTCTGTTGCTAGTGCAAAGCAAAAATATGGGTCTTCAACAACAATGCAGTTTGCATCTATTTCTTTAGCTAGATCTGCTGTAGTAATCACAGCACCTGGGTTTAAAGATAGTTTTTGAATGTATAGATGTGATTTGATATAGCAAACTGAATCACCGTCACACTTTTGTGAGTCTTGTAATTGATGGATGATTTTGTCTTTATCTCCCTCTAGCTTGCCATTTAATTTTGTTGCAAGCTCACCAAGGGAGATAGAAAACATTAAGTCTATTAGTCAGATTTTTCAGCTAAAGCTACATCAAGAAGAGCTGTAACTTCATCTGTAATATCTAGATCTGGGTCAGCGTAGAATAGTGCTTGTGGCGATAGAACCATATCCATGCTCTTTGCATTGATGAGCTCACCTAAAATTCTTTGAAAATCTGCTGAAAGATCATTTATTACTGATTGCTGTGCTTCTTGAGCCTTAGTCTGTAGCTTATTTGCTAGAAACTGAATTTCATTTTGCTTATCCTGCACTTTTTTCTGCATAGCTACAATCTGCTCATCGGACATTGTTTCTTGGTCCTGCTGAAAGCTTTCAACTAGTTCTTGACCTTCTGCTTGTAAAAGCTCAAGTCTTTCTCTATCAGCGATGAAATCAGCATCTTCTTCAAGCTTCTGAAATGTATCTTTTGCATACTGTGTGCTCAGCATTGCTCTCTCAGCGTTTAATACATATGTTCCTTCAGCAAAAACAGCTGCCGAAAAAACTGCGATCAAACCTAGTAATAGTGTCTTTTTTAATATGTTCATAATTAAAATCCTTAAGTGACGGTATTTTAGCTAACTTTTCTTCAAGAATCGAGGTTTTTAGAATTTATTTCCTACTGTAAATTCAAATCTCTTTACCCTATCTATTGGGTCGTTGTTGAATGGTATGGCCAAATAAACACTTACTGGGCCGAAAGGAGTTATTGCACTGCCTCCAAGACCATAAGAACCTCTTAAATCCTCAAAATTAGGACTGTAGCATTGTGTTTGATAACTTTTGCAAAATGTTGAAAAAACGTTTCCAATATCAATAAAAAATGCTGACCTGAACTGGTTATTATCTTCAACAAAAGGAAGTTTAAAGATTAAATTTAAACTCGTTTCAAACAGTGCATTTCCTCCAATTGGCCTGTTAAAGCTATAGGTGGCATATTGATTGTAAGCCGGAGTATCTGGCTCACCATCAAAATCTGTATCCTGTAGAGGTGGGCAATAGTCATTTTCTGAATCGTACCCATAGCACGGCACTGGTGTGATTCTTGGTCCTAGACTATTTGCCTCGTAACCTTTAATAGAATACGGTCCTCCTGCATAAAAGTTCTCAAAATATGGAGGGATATCTGTATCGCCAAATGCACCGGTATAGCCAATTCTTGATGCTGCTTTAAATACAAAATCGCCAAACAGAGGTTGGTAGTATTCATTTTTGTAATCCAGTCTAAAATAATTCAAGCTTGATCCAGGCACTGTCGTCTGAAGCGAAACCTGGTTTAAAGTACCCTCTGTAGGGAAGAGACCTCGGTTAAGTGTAATTCTTGTGTAGTATCCTTGAACTTTGAATGTATCAAATTCTGAGCCTTCTGCTTGAGTAAAATCAAGAATTTCTCTCGATGAAAGACCTTGCTGCTGAAGTTCAGTGTGATCAAAAGATAGGTTTACTCCTAATCGTTGAATTTCAGAAATTGGGAAACCAAATGTCATAGCAGCTCCGTAGCTTGAGGTGTTGTAATCGGTCAAGCCAAATGCTGAATAATCAAATTCTCGTAAATTTAACGAGAAGCCTCTACTTGCACCATCTATTGTGTAGTAAGGATTATCATATTGAATGAAAATATTCTTTGAGTAGTCACTGACATTCGATCCAATGCCCACAGTATTTCCACTTCCAAGGAAGTTTTGTTGCTGGATATTAAAATTAAATGAAAAACCAAACTGTGAGTAACCAAAACCTCCAACAACATTTCCATATTGTTGCTCCTCAACATCAAAAATTACATCCACATAATCTTCTTCACCTGGAACAGGAACAGTCTCAACGTTTACTGTTTTAAAATAGCCAGTTCTCTCTAAAAGAATTTTTGATTGTTCAATTTTTTGGTTCGAAGCTGGGGCACCTTCAAATTGCCTCATTTCTCTCCTTAAAACCTCATCTGTTGTAAAAGCATTACCATTGAAAAGAATTCTTCTAGTGTAGTTTTTCCTACCTGGATTAAATACAAATGTAATCTCAGCCGACTGATTTTCCTCATCGATGGTTGGAACTCCCTCCACTTCTGCAAAAGTGTAGCCTTCGTTCCCTAAAATATTTGCAAAAAATTCCTCGTAGTTTGTTATTAGAGCTTCTGAATAGTACGAACCTTCAGGGATATTGATAAATTCTTCAAAAAACTCTTTTTCTAATGGGATTTCACCTGAAACTTTTGCATTACTCACAGTATAAAGGTCTCCCTCATTAATTATTAAAGTTATAAATAACTCTTCAAGATCATCACTGATTGAGACCTGAGATGATTCAAGACTATATTGCAAATAACCACGGTCTTTGTAGTAGGCTTCAAGATTTTCGAGATCGGTTACAAGCTTCTCTCGAGTGTATTTATCATCATTAGTAAAAACAGATAATATTGAACCCTCAGAGAGTTCAAAAATTCGTTTTAGCTCATCATCGGAATAAACCTCATTTCCAATTATTTCTATCGAGGCTATGGCGGTAGATGAGCCCTCATCAACTTCGATGCTAACTTCAACTCTGTTTCTCGGGCGATCTCTTTGTGAGACTTCAACTGAAGCACCATATCTGCCTTGTTGCGAATACTGAGCCTGCAAGCCTTTAGTTATTAAATCCAAGGTAGCTCTTTTAAGAACTGAGCCTTCGGCAACTCCTTCTGAGCCAAGTGCGCCTAGCAGATCTTCGGTTTTTATTGCCGAGTTACCGTCAATCTTGATGGATGAGATAGTCGGTCTTTCTTCCACTGAAATGTATAACACATTGCCTTCAGAAGACAACTCCACATCATCAAATTGGCCGGTGGCAAAAAGTGTTCGTATGACTCTCTGATAGTCTCTTGAGCTTATTCGATCTCCAATTGTTACTGGAATTGTGTCTAGAACGCTACCTAAAGAAACTCTTTGCAGCCCAAGAATTCGAATGTCTTCGACGACCATATCAGCACTGATAAGAGCTGATATAGTTGATACAAGAAGGAAAAACTTTTTCACAGAAGTCTCCCAATATCATTCACAATTACAAAAACGAATAAAACCATTATTAATAAATAACTTAGATTAAAAAGTGCTGCTTTTAGTTTCATGCTAATTGGAGAACCTTTTAACTCCTCCACTAAGATAAACAAAAATTGTCCGCCGTCAAGCATTGGCAGAGGTAAAAGGTTAAAAGCTCCTAAACTTATACTTAAAATAGCCATCAACATTAAAAATGGAATAATGCCATTACTTAGTGAGTCTCCAGCAACCTTTGCAATGCCCACCGGACCACTAAGGTTATCTAGACCTAAACTGCCAGTAAAAGTTCTTACTAAAAACTTAAATGTGTTTGTAATCCAAAACAAGGTTTGACTAGCACCATAAGAAATAGACTCAAATATATTATTTCCTCCCGGCATTAAACTTATGCCATACATTTCACCTTCACGTTTTATTGGCAATGTAATGAATTGCTTCTGATCGTCTCTTTGCACCTCAATATAAATTCTTTTATTGAATTGGTTTAACAATTCATTTGCTTGTAGCGTAGAAAAAACATCCTTATCGTTAATCTTTGTTATTAAGTCTCCCGCTCTTATGCCTGACTGAAAAGCAATACTATCTTGCTCAACCGATGAAATGACAGGAGTAAAATCCAATATAGGCTGAAACGAGAAATATGCAGATGGGCTCTTGTCTTGAGGGAAAGTTAAATCTGTAACCTCTTTTGAATAAACTACTTCGGATTGCATATCGTAATCAAATAGTCGTATTTTTAAATTGCCCGTATAGCCCGTTTGCTCGAAAAATCTGAGCTCTAGTTCTTGAGCATTTTTTATGGCAAGATCGTTAATAGATATCACCTGATATAGCTTTGAGTCACTTAATTCTGTCACCCGCGCTGTAGCTACATCGGACTCACGCGGCAAAACCATCCCAATAGAAGCAAAAACTACAAAAGCCAAAATAAAATTATAAAAAGGGCCTGCAAGTGTCACTAAAGCCTTCTCTAGTGCTGGCCTATTTGCAAGAACGTATTTTTTTTCTTCGCTTGAGAGTTTGTTATAGTTCTCAACATCACCTGGATCATGGAAAGCTACATAGCCTCCTAGTGGAATTGCAGATAAGGAGAATCTTACACCTTCTTTATTTCTCCAATTAATGATATCCGGCCCAAATCCTATACTGAATTTAAGTATTTTTATTTTAAAAAACCTTGCAACTGAATAATGCCCATATTCATGGAATGTTACTAGCACCAAGAATAAAATTACCGCTCCAACTAAAATGTACATCTCAATTTCTTATTTGTTCCTGAATTTCTATATAGTTTTCGTTCAATTCTTCAAGCTCAAACAAGTCTTTCTTTTCAATTTCCTCGTAATTGCTTCTAATTGAATTATATATATCGATGAAGCTAATTTCTTCGTTTAAAAACTTTTCAACAGCATAATTGTTTATAGCTGCGAAAACCAAACCTCTATTGCCTCCGTTCTGAATAATATCTTTAGTTATGTCCAATAAGAAACTTCTATCTTGAGGAAATTCTTTTAAAGTTAAATTTAAGCCATTCAACAGCTTGTCTGCTGTTTTATTCTTTTTGAAAGCAACTCTTTGTTTATAAAATCCATACGACAATGGAAACCCCATATCTGGTTCAGACATCTGAGCCTCGTATGATCCATCTTTAAACTCTAATAATGAATGAATGATGCTTTGTGGATGAATAACTATATCAAGTTGCTCTTCACTAAGGCTAAACAGATGATGGGCTTCTATGACTTCAAAGCATTTGTTTACTAGAGTTGCAGAATCAATAGAAATTTTATTTCCCATTTCCCAGTTTGGATGATTAAGAGCTTCGGCAACATTTTTATTCTTAAGGTTTTCAAGGG
This sequence comes from Gammaproteobacteria bacterium, assembly GCA_038147295.1. Lineage (GTDB taxonomy): Bacteria > Pseudomonadota > Gammaproteobacteria > Magnimaribacterales > TMED112 > TMED112. The sequence continues at coordinate 412,346 of JAYQTH010000002.1, read as the reverse complement.
GCAGCCCTTCAAATGGTCCACCAGATGCTGTTAAGGTAAGTTTTGATATCTCAGATTTATCCAATTGCTTTAATGATAAATATGCTGAGTAATGCTCAGAGTCAATTGGGATCAAATCAGTACCACTGTCTCTGACAATCTGCATTAGTCTTGCCCCCATGATTACTAAGGACTCTTTATTTGCCAATAAAAGTCTTTTTCCAGATTGTGCGGCTAGAATGGTAAGCTCTACCTTGCTAAAACCACTTATTGCTGAAAGGTAGATATCACTTTGATTTTCTTCAATAAGTTTTAGCAAATCATTGTAATCTTGAATGAAAATACTTGAAGGGAATTCGCTTTGATTAATTTTTTCTCTAACCTCTTTATCATCAACAAAGACATATTTTGGGGAAAACTTTTTGATTAGGGGAGCTGCTACATCAATATTTTTGTTGCACACAAAAAAATCAAAAACAAAATCTTCTGAATCTGCCAAAATATTCAGCGCTTGAGTACCAATTGATCCGGTAAACCCAAAAATTGAAATGGATTTCATTCGCCAAATCTCCTTTTTCTTAGTTTGTATTCAGCAAGAATATTATCTAGATCGGGCTCACTAAAGTCAGGCCACAATGTTTCAGTAAAAAACAATTCCGAGTAAGCAATGTTAGGTAATAGAAAGTTACTAAGTCTTTTTTCTCCGCCTGTTCTTATAAAGATGTCAATTTCATCGCCAAAACTTGTTAGCGAGATTAAGTTTTCTTCGGTTAAAGGAGTCTCAATATTTTTTGCTTTAGTCATGGTATTTATAAAATCCCATATGCCGCCATAATTTACTGCTACCGTTAGCGTAAAGCATTCAAATTGTTTTGTACTTTCTATGCACTTATCAATGGCTTTTCTTGATGAAGCAGGAAGTGCGTTCAGGTCACCAATAAAATTTAACTTTACCTCATTATTAATGAGCTCATTTAATTTTGTATCAGCTCCGAAACTAATTAAATTCATTAAAGCATTAACTTCGAATTGTTTGCGATTCCAATTTTCTGTCGAAAATGCATAAACAACCAAATGTTTTACTCCAATATTTTTTGCATGCTTTACGATTCTGGTTAATGATTCAATTCCTGCACGGTGCCCTTGTGAGATAGGAAGATTATTTTTCTTAGCCCACCTTCTGTTTCCATCCATGACGATGGCTACTGACTTTGGTTCTGCCATTAGATTGTTAGAAGGTCTTTTTCTTTTGCAGCTACGGATTGATCAACCAAATTTATATATTTATTGGTTATTTCTTGTATTTCTTTTTCAGAATCTGATATGTCATCTTTAGTTAGTTCACCATCTTTTTCTAAAGATTTCATTGAAGCCAATGAATCTCTTCTGATATTTCTAATTGCTATTCTTGCATTCTCTGCCTCATTTCTAGCACGTTTAGTCAGATCTTTTCTTGACTCTTCAGTAAGTGGAGGCATGATGATTCTTAGAACCTCTCCAGCAACAGTTGGATTTATTCCCAAATCAGATTTTTGAATTGCTCTATCTATCTCTTGCACAAGAGATTTATCCCAAGGAGATAAACTTAAAGTCTTAGAATCTTCAACTGTTATTGAGCAACATTGATTTAATGGAGTTTCGGTTCCATAGTAATCAACCATTATTCCATCAAGCATTGATGGGTTAGCTCTGCCAGTTCTTATTTTTTTTAGGTTATCGTTAAAGTTATTTAATGAAGATTGCATTCTATTCTCACAGTCCCCAATTATATTTTCGTAACTATCCATTTGTAATTATCGTTCCCTCTTCTCCACCATCTACTATATCAAGCAATGCTCCTTCTTTACGAAAATTAAATACTTTAATTTTCATTTCATTATCTCTGGCAAGTGTGAGTGCAGTGGTATCCATTACTTTAAGGTTTTTAGAGATAGCTTCATTAAAAGTGAGGGTCCTATATAAGCTAGCTTCTGGATTAATCTTAGGATCATCAGAATACACACCATCAACCTTTGTGGCTTTAAGCATTAAGTCTGCTCCAACCTCAATAGCTCGTAAGCACGCTGCTGTATCTGTAGTAAAGAAAGGGTTTCCAGTCCCCGCAGTGAAAATTACAACAAAACCAGCTTCCAGTAATTGAATAGCTAATCTTCTATCGTAATGCTCTACAATCCCTGGCATTGGTATTGCCGACATTACTCTTGTTTTTACTCCCAGCCTCTCGAGTGAATCTCTTAGTGCAATACCATTCATAACCGTTGCAAGCATGCCCATGTGGTCACCCGCAACTCTGTCTATACCATCTTGATTTAATTCTTCACCTCTGAAGAGATTGCCGCCACCAATAACTAAACCGACCGCAACTTTTTTACTAACTATGCTTTTTATTTCATTGGACATGAAATGTAGAACAGAAGGATCTATGCCTTGCTCCTTTGAGCCAGCAACAGCTTCTCCACTATATTTTAAAAGGATTCTCTTAAAAGTAAGAGAGCTCACTCTCCTACCTTTCTCCTTATAATTCCTAGAATAGAATTATCTTTGGTTAGATCTTGAATTTTTTGATCTGGGTTTTTGATAAATGGCTGCTCAAGCAAAGAATTTTCTTGCTTAAACTTATTTAATTTTCCAAGAACAATTTTTTCTTTGATTTCTTCAGGCTTGTTCTCATTCTCAAGTGTAGCCAAAGCAATCTCTTTTTCTTTATCAAGTATTGCCACATCGATATCGTCTGGTGAAATTGCTAATGGATTGTTTGCTGCAACTTGCATTGCTATGTCTTTGCCTAAGCTATCATTGCTGTTTGCAAGCAATACTAATGAAGCAAGCTTCCCATCAGAATGAATGTATGAAGATATACTAGAGGCATCACCTTCAATCATTTGATAATCAGAAATTTTTATATTTTCACCAATTTTCTGGATTATTTGTAAAAGATTATCTTTAAAACCATCATTGAGCTCCTCCAATGAACCTGGCTTATTAGCGATACAGTACTCTCTTAAGACGTTAAGAAATTCTTGGAAATCTTGGTCTTTAGCTGCAAAGTCAGTTTCGGTATTAACCTCAACTATGAATCCATAAGTATCAGTAACACCAACTACTAGCGCGCCTTCATTTGTGGCACGATCAGCTTTCTTTTCTGCTTTAAGAACACTTTTCTTTCTTAAAACCTCAATAGCCGCGTCCACATCACCATTTGTCTCAGTTAGGGCATTTTTACAATCCATCATTGAGATGCCAGTTCTTTCTCTAAGTTCTTTAACTAGTTGAGCTGTGATCATAATATTTATTGTGCTTTAAAGACTTGTTCAACAAGATCTGCTTTTAAAACCTTGCCTTCGATCGTAATGCCTAACTCTTTTGCTTTTTCTTCAAGCTGAGCTTTGGTAAGTTTTGCAAGCGCAGATTTAGTCATCTTTGCACTTGTTTCTTGAACTTCTGCTTTTTCTTCGACTTTAGGCGGTTGTTCGTTTTGCACTTCTGGCTCTTGGCTTAAAACTGGATCCTTTTCTTTCTCAATATTTTCTTCAACAGGCTTAACTGAAACTTTTTTAGTTGTAGCGTTTAGTGAGAATACTTTCGGCCCTTTATCACCGTCAAGTTTTTGTACAAGGCCTTGCTTTCTTGCTGAATCCTGACCATCAAGCACAGCCTCAGACAAAAGATCTAATACAAATTTGATTGTTTTGGATGAATCATCATTAATAGGGACAAAATTGGTAAGGTTTTTTGGGTTACTATTTGTATCAACAAGACCATACACAGGAATTCCCATCTTAAGAGCCTCTTCAACTGCAATATTTTCGTTTTCAACATCAATGACAAATAGTGCGTCTGGTAAACCTTTCATATCTTTTACGCCATCAAAATTTAAAGAAAGCTTTTTCATTTCTTTCTCAAGTTGAACAGCTTCTTTTTTAATCATTCCACCAAGTTGTCCTGATGATTTATTTTCCTCAAACTCTAAAAGTTTGTTGATTGGTATCTTGATAGTTTTCCAGTTAGTAAGCATCCCCCCAAGCCAACGATGAGAAATGTATGGCATACCTGTTTTCTCACCAAAATCTTTAACATAGCTAGATGCAACTCTTTTGGTGCCTACGATCATTATTTTGTTGCCAACTGCCGATAGATTTTTAAAAGTATCGTATAACTCTAGAATTTTCTCTTGTGTCTTGTACAGGTTGATAATATGTATATTATTTTTTTCACAGAAGATGTAATCCTCCATATGAGGGTTCCAAAATCTTTTTCTATGACCAAAATGAGCTCCAAGTTCGAAGAGCTGTTCTATTGTAACTTTTGCTTTACTCATAAATTTCTTTAATTAAAGTTTGCATATGATAAAGGTTTTTAGGCTTTTGGTAAAACCATTTTGCAATATTAATTGCTCCTTCTGCATACAGTTTCCTATTTAACCCAAAATGAGAAATTTGGATCTCCTCATTTCTATTTTTAAATATGATTTTATGGTAATTGCCTGAACTGCCTTCACGTTTAGATAGAATGTTATTTGCATCAATATGTAAAGATTCTGCAATCTCTTTCGCAGTGCCAGAAGGAGTATCAATCTTTGATTTATGGTGCTGTTCTTCAATTATGATCTCTGAGAAATCAAGTGAGGTAGAAACTTTTTTTGCCATATTCGTTAGATAATTCAATACCAAAGATGTGTTTGGTGCATAGAAAACAGGAAAGCTTGAACTAAGCTGTTTTATTTTAAGCTCCTCATCCTTATTAAGGCCTGTACTGCAGAACAACAAAGGTTTTCCAAATTTTTTATATAGTTCAATCTTTTCTTCAAGTTGATTATTTGTAGAGAAATCTATAAAAATATCAAAATTTTCCTTTGGAAAAGCGCAAAACTTTAGACCAGATCTTTTATTAAAGTGTTCTTCGCCAACATCTTTGCCTAAATATTTTGAATCTGGCCTCACTAGTGCGTTTGCAATTGAAACACTTGGGTCATCATGAGCGAGTTCAATCATAGATTTGCCCATCTTACCGGATGAACCAAGAAGAGAAACTTTCATTATTATTTATTTTTGAGATTGTTAGAAAAATCAGCGCTTTCAGAAAAATTCTTTTCCATCCCTTTGAATGCGTCTTCTATTGCTTTCTTTTGTGAACCTGAGATTCTTTGAGGAGTTTCAATAACAACCCTCACATACAAATCTCCTGAAGCTCTGCCATGGATTGAGCCTGCGCCTTTATCTTTTAATTTAAATACCTTGCCCGTTTGAGTTTCAGGAGGAATTTTTAACAATACATTCTTTGTGAGTGTTGGAACTTCGATTTCTGCTCCTAGAATTGCTTGATCAATCCTTATAGGAACTTCGCAGTATAAATGATTTCCTTCTCTCTCCAAAAAAGGGTGTTTAAGAACATTAACCACAATATAAAGATCTCCATTTTCACCTCCATATTGGCTTGGCTCACCTTCTCCTGATAATCTGATTTTATTGCCGGTATCTACTCCTGGCGGGATATTAACAGAAACTTTTTTTGAATTATTCGGCAGCTTAATTTCAACTGTTTTCCCAAAGACAGCATCATTTAAAGACAAGTCTAAAGACATCTGGATATGCCTTCCTCTTGGAGGTCTTCTTGTCCTGCCTCCGCCAAAGATGTCACCAAATATATCCCCAAAAATTTCGTCACCAAAAATATTATTGAAGATATCGTTTATGTTTACATCTCTATAGCCAGATTGGCCAAAGTTGGAGTTTACTCCTTGATGACCAAACTGATCATAGGTAGCTCTTTTGGATGGATCACTTAAAACTTCGTAGGCCTCTGCAGCTTCTTTGAATTTTTCTTCAGCCTCTTTATTATCAGGATTTTTATCAGGATGATATTTTATTGCTAATCTTTTAAAAGCTTTTTTTAGCTCTTCAGGGGTGACGTTTCTATCAACCCCTAAGATTTCATAATAATCCCTTTTCACTATTAGGATTTTTTATCATCGTCAACTTCTTTAAAGTCAGCATCTACAGTATCACCATCGGTCTTCTCATCAGAGCTTTCTGATTGTGGAGCTTCTGCAGACTCTTTTTTGAAAAGCTTATCTGATAGAGGCTGAGCAATTTTTGATAACTCTTCTACTGCACTATCAATATCCTCTTTTACATCTCCTTTGCAAGCCTCTTCAACTTTTGAAATTGCTTCTTCAAGTGATTTAGTTTCATCTTCTGACAAGCTGTCTTTATTTTCTTCCAAAGCTTTTTTAGTTGAGCTGGCTAATCCATCAGCCATATTTCTAGATGTTATTAATTCTTCGAACTTTTTATCTTCCTCAGCATTTGCTTCAGCGTCTTTTACCATTTTTTCAATCTCTTCCTCTGATAAACCACTTCCACTTTGGATGGTTATTGATTGTTCTTTATTGGTTGAATTATCTTTTGCAGATACATTGATGATGCCATTGGCATCGATATCAAATGTCACAGCAATCTGAGGTGTGCCTCGTGGTGCTGCCGCTATATCTGTAAGGTTAAACTGTCCTAATGATTTGTTATCTGTAGCTTTCTTTCTTTCACCTTGAAGGACATGCACTGTCACTGCTGTTTGGTTATCCTCTGCTGTTGAAAAGACTTGTGATTTATTTGTTGGTATGGTGGTATTTTTTTCTATAAGTGGAGTCATAACACCACCAAGTGTCTCTATGCCTAGAGTTAATGGTGTAACATCAAGCAATAATACATCTGATCTTTCTCCACTAAGCACCGCCCCTTGAGTAGCTGCGCCTAGGGCGACAGCTTCGTCTGGATTGATATCTTTTCTTGGCTCTTTGCCAAAAAAATCTGCTACTGTTTTCTGCACTAATGGCATCCTGGTTTGGCCACCAACTAGAATTACTTCATCAATATCTTTGGGTGTAAATTTTGCGTCTTTTAGAGCTGTTTTAACTGGATCTAAGCTCTTAGCCACTAGATCTCCGACAAGAGATTCAAGTTTTGCTCTTGTTAGCTTCTGTACAAAGTGTTTGGGTCCAGAAGCATCTGCGGTTATGTATGGTAGATTTATTTCGGTTTGCTCTGAAGAAGATAGCTCAATTTTTGCCTTTTCAGCTGCCTCTTTTAATCTTTGTAAGGCCATAGGGTCTGAATTTAAATCAAAACCTGATTCCTTTTTGAATTCTTCAATAAAATGATTAATTAATAACAAGTCAAAATCCTCTCCACCCAAGTGAGTATCACCGGAGGTTGAAATCACTTCAAATTGATATTCACCATCAACATTGGTCATTTCTATGATTGAAATATCGAACGTTCCGCCTCCAAGGTCATAGACTGCAATAACGCCATCTTTTTTCAATTTATCAAGACCAAATGCCAATGCAGCTGCAGTAGGCTCATTAATAATCCTCTTTACGTCCAAGCCAGCAATTTTTCCTGCTGCTTTTGTGGCTTGTCTTTGCGAATCATTGAAATATGCTGGAACAGTTACAACCGCACCATCAACCTTAGTGCCAAGATAGTCTTCGGCTGTCTTTTTCATTTTTTTCAAAATTTCTGCTGAAATCTGCGGTGGGGCTATTTTATTGCCATCAACCTCAACCCAAGCATCACCATTCTCAGCTTCAACGATACCAAAAGGAACATTTTTAAGGTCTTTTTGAATTTCATCGTCTTTAAATTTTCTACCTATGAGCCTTTTAACAGCAAACAAAGTTTTTTCAGGATTTGTAACTGCTTGTCTCTTAGCAGGCTGACCAACTAGTATCTGGCCATCAGCTGAATATGCAACAACAGATGGTGTAGTTCTGTTACCTTCAGAGTTTGAAATAACTTCAGGCTCATTTCCTTCCATTACGGCGACACATGAATTAGTTGTGCCTAAATCAATACCAATAATTTTTCCCATTTTGTCCTCTTTTTTATATTTAGTTGTGCTTATTGACAACTACCAGAGCAGGTTTGATAACTCTTTCATTGAGCAACCAACCTCTTTCGAGAGTTTTTACGACAATATTGTCACTTTCTCCCGATTCGTTAACCATGGAAACTGCTTCATGCAATTCAGGGTTAAACTCCTCTCCAATGGGATTTATAGGAGCTATGTTGAAATTCTCAAGTGTTTTTTCAAAGGAATTTAATATTAGCAAAACACCCTCTTTATCAATGCTTTTTTGGTCTTCGGTATTATCTAAAGCCTTTTCTAGGGATGTGATAATTGGTATTAAAGCATTTAATAGTTCTGTATTTGCGTACTTAAGAGTATTGGCAACTTCTGCTGAAACGCGCTTTTTAAAGTTTTCTAGTTCTGCTCTCGCTCTTAGAGCTTCTTCTTGAAGTTCTTCATTTTTCTGTTGAAGCTCTTCATAAGTAAGGGTATTTAGATCGGAATCATCGCTTGATTCTTGGCTTTCTGAAGGCTCTTCTATTTCTTCTGGCTGATTGTTGTTATCTTTCATTTTGAAAATTATAAGGTTATTTTTTCTTTTTTACATAAAGAACCATGTTATGGTCAACAAGTTCGTATCCATGCTTTTTAGCAATTTCTTCCTGCCTTGCCTCAATAACTTCATCATGAAATTCAATTATCTTTCCTGATTCTAGACATACCATGTGATCGTGATGATCTGAGTCATTTAGCTCATATACAGATTTAGAGGATTCAAATGAATGCTTGATAACTATTCCAGCATTCTCAAACTGAGTTAAAACTCTATAAACTGTTGCTAAACCAACGTCGTAACTATTATCAATGAGATATTTGTAAATTTCTTCAGCGCTGAGATGCTTGCCAGATTGTAGTATTTCCATAATCTTTAATCTTGGCAGGGTTGATTTAAGGCCAGCTTCTTGTAAATTTTTTTTGGTATTTTCTGACATTACCTTTATCCTATCTCAAATGAAAAAAATCTTTATCCTTATTATAGCTTTAATACTTACCTCATGCGCAAGTGCAGACCTATATAGAGTCACAGTTACCCAGGGTACAGTCTTTAACCAAGAGGATATTGATAAGCTTCAGGTTGGTATGAGCAAAGATCAAGTTGTTTTTATTCTTGGAAACCCTACTTTTGAGAATTTTTTTGAACCAGATGTTTGGAACTATTTCTATCAAGTGGCTAAGGGAGATGAAATCCTAGCTGAGAATAAAATAAAAGTTCAATTTGATGCGAACGGCCTGCTAGAAGAAGTAATTATCCTGAAGCTTGATTCAGAGCTTTAGCCTTCCGAGTTTTTTTAGGGTCGCACTTAAGAGGATAATAGATTTCCAATCTATCGTCTGGTTTCAAACGATAACTTGCTGGCTCTGGTAAAAAACGTCCATCAAGATTTACACCCCAAATGCCTAATGAAAAATCAGATGAAAGTTTGTGGCTTAATTGTTTAGGGAGGTATTTCTGAATGGCTTCTTTAGCTGTGCAGTTATTTGGAACTTCGATTATTTGCGAGAAGTATGCTTCGCCTATTTGGATAACCTCTATCTGCACTAAAAGAAAGAGATACCGAATAGTATTTGTAAGTTACCAAGTGCCCAAATAGTTAGCAGACTTATTGGGCTTATCCACTTAAGTACAAGCACCCACAGATTCAATAATCCTTTGTTGGTAATACCTGTAACTTCTGAGTTGATTGTATTCTCAAGCCTCCAGCCAACAAAAATTGATATACCGGTGCCCACTAAAAGAAGTAAGAAATCATCCGCGAGGTATTTCATAGCTTCAAATGGATTATCTAGAGCACCTATTGAGACATCTTTCCAGACATTGAAACCAGCCACACTAACTAGCGATAGCAAGAAACAGAATAAGACTACAAATGTTGTGGCTTTTACACGTGATATTGAAAACTTCTCAGATAAAAAGACCACGCTTGGTTCTAAGATAGATATCATTGAACTAAATGCTGCTACAGCAAGCAAGAAATAAAATAACGGCCCGATAAACTGTCCAAGAGGTCCCATTTCTGAAAAAGCGGTCGTCATTGTTTTAAATACAAGTTCTGTTCCTGCGGTAGGATCAAGAGCAAAAAAGAACACTAATGGGAAAATCGCTAATCCAGCAAATAGTGCAACTGCGGTATCAGCTGTTACAACTACTACTGAGGCATTTCCCAATTTTTGATCCTTTGGCATATAGGACCCAAAAGCCATTAAAGTTCCCATACCAATACTTAGGGAGAAGAATGCTTGTCCTACAGCAGCTTGAATTGTTCCTGCATTAAATTGATCGGCTTTCCAAGAAAATAAATAATTTAACGCAGATGCCATATCGCCTCTTACAGCTCCATAGCCCACCATTAAAATTACCAAAACAAATAGCATGGGCAGAAGAATGCGCATTGCTTTTTCAATCCCCTGATCTATTCCATAGCCAACAACAATACCAGAAGCAATTAAGAAAGCTGAGAACCAGAAGGTCATTTCCCAAAAATTAGCAACTTCAGCTGCATATACTGTGGATGGGTCAGATGCACCAAAACCGGCGGCTGCAATAAAGCCGTAGTTAACAACTAGACCTGCTATTACTGCGTAGTAGCCTGCGATGATAAGACTTGCCAGAATGCCAGCATAACCAACAAGGTTCCAGCTTTTGGATGATTTTGATTTAACTGCAAGGTTTTCGATTGCTGAAACTGGATTTCCTTTACCAGTTTTGCCTATAAATACTTCAGCCATAAAAACGGGCAGACCTAAAACTATCACAAAGAATAAATAAAGAAGTACAAAAAGACCTCCTCCATTTTCTCCTGCTTTGTAAGGAAAACCCCAAATATTGCCCAGACCAACAGCAGACCCTGTTGCTGCTAGCAAGAAGGCGAGATTGTTATTCCACTGATTTGATTTTGCTTGCATAAGTTTGTGTTACATAAATATAAACGCAATCATAAGCAAATGGCAAATTCTTACTGAAAAAGTTAATTGAAATCTCAAATTCATATATTCACTGTTTAATTTAATTTTTCTTAGTTCATAGAAATGCCCAATCTCATAGGAGCATATAAGAGCAACAAGAGAGCTTGGGATTAGGTTGTAGTTTTGAAGAAGATTGAAGTTATCCTTTATTAATTGCTCCATAAATATAGAAGGTATAAAAATTAAGAAGGGAGAAAAGAATAAAAGAATTGGAATATATAACGAATTGCCTGAGCTATAGGCAAAGCCCCACCAACTTCCTGTAAGAAAAATGTAAATTAGAAGCGAATAAGCAATGAACCCTACCAAAATGTAGATAGCTAGGCTTGGTATAATCCATATAAGGATGCAAGAAAAGATGAATGGCAAAAGACCTAAATAGCTGAGAAGCTTTGATTGTTCTTGTAAAATCATACACATGAATAATAAAACCGTTGCAACAAATAAAAAAGCAAGATTTGATTACTTTCTTGAGGATAAATTTGTTGCAGGTTTGGAACTTGAGGGCTGGGAAGTTAAATCATTGCGAGAAGGGCGTTTAAATCTAAAAGAAGCGTACATCAAAATAATTAAGAACGAGCTGTGGTTGGTGGGATCAAGAATTGACCCTGTAAACTTTATCAATCAAAAGGAGAGCTTAAATCCTGAGCGTTTTAGAAAACTTTTACTAAATAGGCGCGAAATTGAAAAGATAACTTTTGCTCTATCTGCTAAGGGCCAAACATGCGTACCTGTAAAACTATTTTGGAAAGGACCATTGGCTAAACTAGAAATCTCACTTGCTAAAGGGAAGAAAAACTACGATAAAAAACATGCCAAAAAAATTGATGATCTTAAAAGGGAGTCAGAAAGAGCTTTAAAAAACTTCAAATAACCAGTATTATTCTCGGTCCGGGGGCGTATTTTGGCTTTGACGACTACCACGGAACCCAAAGTGCATACCGAGAATGATCATAACTCGTTAAAATTTGCTCAAAAAATTAGTTGCAGATAACTACAACTATAGATTGGCAGCTTAATGTCAACCTGTTATCATTTGTGACCTACAACATTTGATAATAGTCAATTTAGTAGGATATATTTAGACTTTGCCCAAAGTTTAAATGAATTTTTAGGGCTATGCTTAATGTGTCTTGATCATCAGGCTACATTAAAGTGAAATTAATTGATGAATCTATGTATGTAGAAACGAGGAGGAAGTGATGACGGACGTGGGTTCGAATCCCGCCGCCTCCACCAAGGTATAAAATATGGCAAATTCAAAATCAGCTGAAAAGAGAGCTAGACAGAACACCAAGAGATACGAGCTCAAACATGCTCAAAGATCTATGGTTAGAACAGCAGTAAAATCTGTTGTGAAGGCTATTGAAAGCTCAGATAAAAAATCTGGCGAAGTGTTTAAAAATGCTCAATCAAAGATTGATAGCTTGGCCGATAAAGGTGTTATTCATAAGAATAAAGCATCCAGACTAAAAAGCAGGCTGAACGCACGACTTAAATCAAGCTAAGCAACCTATCACTTAAATGCTCAAGACCCTCATTGCTCTTTGAGGAAATGCAGTAAATTGGAATATTGGGGTACTTTGATTGAAATTTTTGTACAACAGATGAGATCAGCTCTGGATTCATAAGATCAACTTTTGATATACAAATCCATCTTTCCTGTTGTGAGAAATCAAGATAAAACTTCTTCAACTCATCTTCAATTACAGAGTAAGACCTGATTGCATCCTCTAGTCCAGCAGATCCATCAACGACATGAATCAATAACTTAGTTCGGTAAGCATGTTTTAAGAATCTTAAGCCAAGACCTAGGCCTTCTGATGCTCCTTCAATTAGGCCTGGCAGATCTGCAATGCTAAGTGTTTTCTTTTCATCTTTTAGAATGCCCAGTGATGGTGAAAGAGTAGTAAACTCATAAGACCCTATCTTTGATTTTGAGTTAGTAATTGCATTTATTAATGACGATTTTCCTGCATTTGGCAGCCCTAATAAACCAACATCTGCAATTAGCCTAAGTTCAAGATATAGATTTCTTTCTTCAGATTCTGTGCCTGATGTATTTTTTCTTGGAGTTTGGTTGGTTGAAGATTTAAATCTAGCATTTCCTAGTCCGCCCTTTCCACCTTGAGCCACTAATATCTCCGGGGTTTCAGGAGTAATCTCACCAATAAGCTCATCTGTATCTTGATGGAAAATCAATGTGCCATCTGGCACTAAAATTGTTTCGTCATCTCCTGAAGAGCCTTTCATATTTTTGCCTTGACCAGATTTGCCCGATTTAGCAGAAAATACCTTCTTTCCTTTTAATGAAACAAGTGAGTTTAATTGAGAATTATATTTGATATAGACATTCCCCCCGTCTCCGCCATCTCCGCCATCAGGACCACCTCTAGGAATATATTTTTCGCGCCGAAAGCTTACGCAACCATCGCCACCTTTTCCAGATATTACTTTGATTCTGGCTTCATCGTAAAAAGCCATTGTGATTAACTATTAGGAACTATACTGACAAAATTTCTTTTGTTGGGGCCTTTCTTTTGAAATTGAACATTTCCTGATTTTAGGGCAAACAAAGTATCGTCTCTGCCGATACCTACATTTAAACCAGGATGAAATTTAGTGCCTCTTTGTCTGACGATTATTTCTCCAGCATTGACTGTTTGACCGCCATACCTTTTGACTCCTAAAAAATTAGGATTCGAATCTCTTCCGTTCTTACTGGAGCCACCAGCTTTCTTATGTGCCATTGTTGATTTCCTTAATGTCTATTGTAGTAACTTTTCGTCTATGTCCAACAATTCTTTTGGAATCTTTTCTTCTTCTAAATTGAATTGCATACACTTTGTCTTTTTTTTCTTGGCTTACTATTTTTCCAGAAACAAATGCTTTAGAAACATAAGGTTTGCCAATTTTTGGGGCTTTGCCATCAGATATAAGTAAAACTTTCTCAAACTTAACTTGGTCACCTTTTTTCTTATCTGAAAGAAAATCAACCTCTATTTGAGATCCAACTTCTACTTTCTCTTGACCATTTCCTGTGTCTATAATTGCGTACATTATTTAATATATAGTTATGCCTTCAATTGAGGAACAAAATTTAACTGAATTTTTAGCTGAAGTAAAGCTAAAAATGGAGAATATCACATTTTCCAAGCAGAAAGATATTCAAAAAATTAATGACTTTATTTTTAGCTCTGATGGTAAATATGTTCGATCTAAAATAATCTTTTTGTATGGGCACAGAATTGGGATTGAATATCAAAAACTTTTAGAGCTGGCATCAACAACAGAATTAATTCATCTTTCGACCCTTGTTCATGATGATATTATTGACGAAGCGCCCCTCAGAAGAGGAAAACCATCAGTATTAAAATTTTCAGGTATCAAAAAAGCTCTACTTTACGGAGACTATCTTTACACCAAGACATTTTCTTGTCTCAACTCTCTTGAGAACAAAGATATTGCAACTGTCTTAATTAATTGTGCAGAAAAGCTTATTGAAGGTGAATTTAACCAAATTTCAGCAATGACATATAAGGCGCCTTCACTGGAAAACTATATAAAAATTATTAAGGCCAAAACCGCAGTATTATTTTCTGGAGCATTGCAGTCGATTGGAATTCATGCAAAATTCAAAGATGAAGATCTTAATCTACTTTATAAATTAGGCTATGAATTTGGTTATGCGTTCCAGCTAAATGATGATCTGATTGATTTTTCCAATGAATCGGTAACAGGAAAGGTAAAATACAAAGACCTATCCGAAGGTAAATTTACATACCCACTTATTGCTGCTTTTAATGATTCTACCGAAGAGGAAAGAAAAAGGATTTACCAGTTGATAGAAACAAAAGAATATTCACAAATAGTAGAACTGATTGAAAAATATAATGGTTTTGATGCCACAAGAATCGAAAGAGATAAATCGATAAATAATTGCATTGAAACCACAAAAAACTTCATTAAACTAGACAGCTTGGATTATGTAGAACAGTTTTTAAGAGATACACTAAAAGCATGAAAAGAGTAGTTATAACAGGTTTTGGAATTATTTCACCCATTGGAAATGATGAAACATCAATTACAGATTCTTTAAGAAATGGATCATCTGGCCTAAAAATTAATCAAGACTACATAGACAATGGCATGAGATGTCATGTATCAGGCCCTGTAGAGGCAGACTTTTCATTAATAGATAGGAAGGCTATGAGATTTATGTCTGAAACAGCAGGCTACTCTTTTTTAGCAACTCAGGATGCGGTAAAAGATGCAGGCTTAACTGAAGCAGATTTGGATAATACAGAAACTGGTGTAGTGGTTGGATCAGGAACAGGATCAAGCAGAGAGCTTAAAAGAGTTGTAGAGACGGCTTCAGAGAATGGAGTAAAAAAAATTGGTCCATACTCTGTAACAAAAACAATGAGCAATACAACTTCTGCAGCAATTTCAACCTTTTTCAAAACCAAAGGGGTTTCCTACTCAATTGCATCGGCATGCACTACTAGCCTGCACTGTATATCGCATGGATACGATCTTATTAGATTTGGCAAACAGAAAACTATAATTGCTGGTGGCTCTGAGGATGTTCACTGGACAGGATCTATTATGTTTGATGCTATGGGAGCACTGAGTACAAAATATAATGACAATCCTGCATCTGCTTCTAGACCTTATGATGTAGGAAGAGATGGTTTCATTCCATCAGGAGGTGCAGGGATAGTAATCCTTGAGGAATTAGAGGCTGCCAAGAAAAGGGGAGCTAAGATTTATGGTGAAATAGTTTCTACTTTTGAGACTAGTGATGGCTATTCGTTGGTTAGTCCATCTGGAGAGGGAGCTTTAAGATGTATGCGCGGTTTAAAGTTTGATGGGAAAATTGATTACATCAATACTCATGGCACAAGTACACCTGTGGGAGATATAACTGAGTTAAATGCTATCAAAGAGGCTTTTGGTACAAACCTACCTTCAATCTCCTCTACAAAATCATTAACTGGACATACTCTAGGTGCAGCTGGGGTACATGAGATCATCTATGGGCTTATGATGATGAAATATAATTTTGTATCGGGAAGCGCAAATATAGAAAATTTAGACCCAGAGGCAGAAGGCTTTCCAATTGCATTTGAATCAATGGATAAAAAGATAGGTTGCTTCCTTTCAAACTCATTTGGTTTTGGCGGAACCAATGGTTCAATCGTAATTAAAGAAGTCTAAAAAGGAATATCTTCCTCAAAATTATCTTCAGGGCCTGAGCTCTGTGGTTGAGGTGCATTATCGGATCCAGATCTTGAATCTAACATTGTCATTTCTCTTGCGATAACTTCTGTTGTATATCTTTTTTTCCCTTCAGCATCTTCCCAATCTCTAGTTTGTAACTTGCCTTCTACAAATACTTTAGAGCCTTTTTTTAAGTACTGTTCAGCGATTTCAGCCAATCTAGAAAATAATACTACCCTATGCCATTCAACTTGTTCTTTCTGCTCACCAGTATTTCTATCCTTCCATCGCTCAGATGTAGCAATAGAAAGGTTAGCAACTGCACTTCCTGACGAAGTATATTTAATTTCTGGATCTGAACCCAGATTTCCTATAATTAATACTTTATTTAGACCATTAGACATTAGGATATTCTATAATATTTTTTCCTTAATCGAAGAGTCAACTTGAAGTTTATTGAAATAAAAGGAGCAAAAGCTCACAACTTAAAGAATTTATCTCTAAAAATACCAAGAGATAAGCTTACTGTTATTACTGGCCTATCTGGATCTGGTAAATCTTCTTTAGCATTTGACACGATATATGCTGAGGGGCAAAGAAGATACGTTGAATCATTATCTACTTATGCTCGTCAATTCTTATCTGTTATGGATAAGGCTGATATTGAATCAATAGAAGGACTTTCTCCTTCAATTTCAATTCAGCAAAAATCTACATCACATAACCCAAGATCTACTGTTGGAACAATAACTGAAATTCATGACTATTTAAGATTACTCTTTGCGAGGGTTGGGGTACCAAAGTGTCCTGATCACAATGAGCCTCTTGAAGCAAAACCAGTAATGACAATGGTTTCCGATATTATTAGGGAAGAAAATGGCAACCAAATCACAATCTATGCACCAATAATCATGGATGGCAAAGGAGAGCATTTAGAATTGCTAAGTCAATTAATGGCAGAAGGGTTTACAAAAGTTAAAGTCGATAATGAAGTCTATGCGATAAATAAAGTGCCTATCCTAGAAAAAAATATAAAGCACAACATTTCTGTATTAGTTGACCAGCTAAGGATTGAGAATAATAAAGACTGCAAACAAAGATTGATTGAGTCTCTTGAAACCTCTATAAAATTTTCAGGAGGCAGCGTAGATATTTTTGCAGATACAAGAAATTACAGGCTATCAAATAAACATGCTTGCCCAAAATGTAACTATTCTGTCCAAGAATTAGAACCAAAGATTTTTTCTTTCAATAACCCAAGTGGTGCATGTGAAGAATGCGATGGTCTTGGAGTGAATTCTTATTTTGATGAAGATAAAATTATCAAATATAAAAATTTAAGTGTTGCTCAAGGCTGTATAGAGCCTTGGAATACCCCTTATTACCAAAGCAAGATAATTGGGTTGTTCGAATATATTAAAGAAGATATTAATAAGCCTTGGAGTAAAATTTCTGAAAAAAATAAATCAATCATCCTCAACGGGATTAAGAAAAAAATCTCCTTCAAGGATCTAACCTCTCAAGAAAAAAAAGAAGAGTACTTTGAAGGTGTAATACCTGCACTAGAAAGACAATATCAAAGGACAGACTCATTTTTCATTCGAGATAAAATTAGTGCATATATTTCAGAACAAACATGTCAAACATGCAATGGTTTTAGGTTAAACAAAGTAGCTAGGAATGTTTTTGTTGAGGATATGAGCTTGCCTGAAATTAGTAATTTAAAGATTCTAGACGCCTTAGATTTAATACGAAATCTAAGCTTAACTGGGAATAAATCAGAGATTGCCCAAAAAATAAGCAATGAAATAGAATTGCGATTATCCTTTCTTATGGATGTAGGGCTTGATTATCTTAACCTTTCAAGGGGGGCGCAGACACTTTCTGGTGGTGAAGCACAGCGAATCAGACTAGCGAGCCAAATTGGTTCAGGGTTAGTAGGGGTAATATATGTATTAGATGAGCCTTCAATTGGACTACATCAAAGAGACAATCAAAAGCTTATTAATACCCTGATAAAATTAAGAGACTTGGGTAATACCGTTATTGTCGTAGAACATGATGAAGAAATGATTAGATCTGCTGACCATATCATTGACCTGGGGCCGGGTGCTGGAATTCATGGTGGAGAAATTGTTACCCAAGGGGAATTAAATGAGATTTTAGATAACACAAAATCATTAACCTCAAAATATTTAGCTAAAAAGCTAGAAATTTCACTTACAAATAAGGAAAGGAAGGATAGCAATAAAAGCATTTTTATCTCTGGCGCTAAAACAAATAATTTAAAGGATTTAACAGTAGAAATTCCACTCAACAAGTTTGTATGCATTACAGGAGTATCTGGATCAGGAAAATCTTCCTTAATAAATCATACTTTAATACCAGCCGTTCAAAACAAACTACTTGGCACAAAACTTCCTGAAAAAACAAACTTTGAAAAGCTTATGGGAGAGGAGAATATCGATAAATTGATATCTATTGATCAAAGCCCTATTGGAAAAACTCCACGCTCAAATCCTGCTACATATACTGGACTGTTTACTTATATAAGAGATATTTTTGCAAATACTCCTGAATCTCGTGCAAGAGGATACAAACCGGGTAGATTTAGTTTTAATGTTGATGGTGGAAGGTGTGAGAATTGCAAAGGAGAGGGCTGGGTTAAGGTAGAGATGCATTTCCTACCTGATCTCTTCGTAGAGTGTGAAGTATGTAAAGGAAAGAGGTTTAGAGAAGATACTTTAGAAATTAAATTTAAGAAGAAAAATATACATGAAATATTAGAAATGACTGTTGAAGAGGCATTGAATTTCTTCAGCTCTGTGCCTCAAATCTTAAAAAAATTAATTACTTTAAAGGATGTTGGTCTTTCATACATAAAATTAGGTCAAGCTGCTAACACACTATCTGGCGGAGAAGCGCAAAGGGTTAAATTGTCTAAAGAGCTGTCAAAAAGAGATACTGGAAAAACTCTATATATTCTTGATGAACCTACAACTGGCCTACATTTTTCAGATATTCAGATGTTAATGGATGTCCTAAATAGCCTCGTAAGCAAAGGTAATTCTGTATTAGTCATTGAACATAATTTAGATGTGATTAAATGCGCTGATTGGATCATTGATCTTGGGCCAGAGGGTGGCGACGGTGGTGGCAATATTGTTGCTGAAGGCAACATCAAAAAAATTATGAGTGTTAAACACTCTCATACAGGAATAGTTTTAAAGGCTACTTAAGAAATCTTGACCACCAATTTCCTTTAGGCTCATCTTTTTTGGTAGTTGATTTTTTGGCTGCAGTTTTCTTTGGTGTTTCTTCTTTTGCTGCTGGTTTCTTAGCTGTTGGTTTTTTGGCTGCAGTTTTCTTTGGTGTATCTTCTTTTGCTGCTGGTTTCTTAGCTGTTGGTTTTTTGGTTGCAGTTTTCTTTGGTGTCTTCTCAGTTACTTCTTGCTGTCCTTCAATTGATTCAGTTGGAGTCAATTTGCTGTCATCTTCAATAATATCTGCCGACTGTTTCTCCAAGTTTTCTTTATCTTCACCAACCTCAGAAACTTCAATCCTTTTAGTAAGTTCTATGTAACACATATCAGCTTTATCGCCTTCTCTGAAGCCAGCTTTTATTATTCTTAGGTACCCTCCATTTATATCAACAAACCTTGGCCCAAGATCATTAAACATTTTCTTAACAGCATCCTTAGAACCTAGTTTTGATAAAACTATTCTCCTGGAGTGCAAGTTATTAGACTTTGATTTTGTAATTAGAGGTTCTAAGAATCTTCTTAATTCTTTACCTTTTTCTACAGTTGTTTTGATAATTTCATGCTCAATTATAGAAATAGCTAGATTCCTCATCATAGCTTGTCTATGTGATGAGGTTCTGCTAAATCTTCTGCTAAGCTTCTTATGTCTCATGATTACATTGGAGGCCAGTTTTTAAGAACAGTTCCTAAAGATAAGCCCCTTGATGCTAGTTCGTCTTTTATTTCGTTAAGAGATTTCTTACCAAGATTAGGTGTTTTTAACAAATCCATTTCAGCTCTTTGAATTAAATCACCTATTAAGAAAATATTTTCAGCTTTAAGGCAGTTTGTTGACCTTACAGTTAGCTCAAGCTCTTCAATAGACCTTAGTAGTAGTGGGTCAAAATCGTATTTATCCTTTCTTTTCTCTTTTCTAGAAACAAGCTCTTCGTCAACAAATACTGACAATTGGTGCTGCATAATAGTTGCAGCGTACTTAACTGCTTGTTTTGCATCAATCGTTCCATCTGTTTCCAAATCAAGAATAAGCTTGTCGAGGTCTGTTCTATTTTCAACACGCGCATTCTCAACTTTGTAATTAACTCTTTTAATTGGTGAGTAAATTGCATCTAAATGTAGACTATCGATACTTTTATCTGAATTTTGTTCTGCTGGTACGTACCCTATTCCTCTTTTTACTTTTAATGTCATGACAAGTTTTTTCGGCTCAACAAGTGTTGCTATTACATGATCTGGATCAACTACTTCAACGCCGGCTGGTAGCTCTAAATCAGCAGCTGTAATCGTTTTTGGTTTTTTAACATCAAGCTTAAGCTCAGCTTCAGTAGGACCGTCTAATTTTATAGCGAGATCTTTAAGATTAAGTAAAATATCCAAAATATCTTCTTTGACACCCTCTATGGTTCCATATTCATGTGACACGCCATCAATCTTTACTTCTGTAACTGCCGCACCTGGCATATAAGAGAGCATTATTCTTCTAAGACTGTGTCCAACAGTGTAGCCAAATCCTCTTTCAAAAGGCTCTAATACAACCTTAAGGTTGTTTTTATCGATTTCATCAACCTTAACAACTTCAGGCGCTAAAACATTCAATTTATCTTCCATAATTCCCTCTATTATTTTGAGTACAACTCAATGATTAAATTTTCATTTATCTCAGAACTAAGCTCAGACCTGTCTGGATAACTTAGAAACTTTCCTGTCATGTCATCATGACTTACATCTAGCCAACTATGCTTATCTTTGCTTTTCGCAAGCTGTGCTGCTGCTTTAATTCTTAATTGAGACTTACTTTTTTCTCTAACTGAAACTTGGTCATCTGGCCTTACATTATAAGATGGCACGTTAACACATTTACCGTTCACTTCTATTGATTTATGTGAAACCATTTGTCTCGCTTCAGCTCGTGTTACCCCAAATCCCATCCTATAGACAACATTATCAAGCCTAGATTCAAGAATATTCATGAGGTTCTCTCCAGTATTTCCTTTTGTTTTTGCAGCTTTTAGATAAGAGTTTCTGAACTGTTTCTCTAAAAGACCATACATTCTTTTAACTTTTTGTTTTTCTCTAAGCTGAGTACCATAATCTGATAATCTTCCTCTTGGATTGCTGTTACCAGGCTTGTTTTCAAATTTGCATTTAGATTCTATCGATCTTGTGCCAGTGGTTAATAATAGATCTGTGCCTTCTCTCCTGGAAAGTCGTAATCTTGGTCCTGTATATCTAGCCATTAAACTCTCCTCTTCTTTGGTGGCCTACATCCATTGTGGGGAAGTGGTGTAACATCAGTAATCTTATTTATTCTTAAACCACACCCATTTAATGCTCTGATCGATGATTCTCTTCCAGCTCCTGGACCTTTCACTCTTACTTCTAAGTTAATCATGCCCATATCTTTTGCCATTGATCCTGCTCGCTCTGCAGCAATTTGAGCTGCAAAAGGGGTGCTTTTTCTTGATCCCTTGAATCCTTGTCCACCTGATGTTGCCCAACAAAGTGCGTTGCCACCCATGTCAGTAATCATCACGATGGTATTATTAAATGAAGCATTAATATGTGCTATGCCATCTGTTACAAGTCTCTTATTTTTCTTTTTTCCAGCCATTATGCTCTAATAGGCTTCCTTGGGCCTTTTCTAGTCCTTGCATTTGTTTTTGTTCTTTGTCCTCTCAAAGGTAGTCCCTTTCTGTGTCTAATGCCTCGGTAACAACCTAAATCCATTAGTCGTTTAATGTTGAAGTTAATTTCTCTCCTTAAATCTCCTTCAATCTGAAAGTTCTTAAGCTCATCTCTGATTTTATCTAAATCAGCTTCGGATAAATTTGACACTTTTTGATCAAAACGTATTTTTAGTTTTAGACAAATATCTTGAGCAGTTTTTCTTCCAATGCCATAAATATGCGTCAATGAAACATCAACATGCTTATTATCTGGTATGTTTACTCCGCCTACTCTAGCCATAATTATCCTTGTCTCTGTTTGTGTCTCTTATTTTTGCAAATAACAAAGAGTGTGCCTGTTCTTTTCACAATCTTGCAGTCTTTGCAAATTCTTTTTATTGATGATCTTACTTTCATCTTCTTCTACTCTTTTTTGAGCCCGAAATATTAGCATTTTTTAATATAGATGCATATTGTTCGCTCATAACATATGACTGAATTTGCCTTTGAAGATCTAAAAGTACAACAACAACGATTAAAACTGAGGTGCCACCTAGATAAAATGATATTCCAAAGCTATTAACAAGTATCAGTGGCAAAATACAAACCAGTGATAAGTAGAAAGCTCCAAAGACAGTTAGTCTTGATAAAATCAGGTCAACAAAGCTTGCTGTTTGCTCTCCTGGTCTTATTCCTGGAATAAACGCCCCACCTCGTTTTAGATTATCAGCAATGTCATTTGAATTGAAAGTCAAAGCCAACCATATATAGCAAAAAGAAACGATTAGGATTACAAATATCAAAATGTATAAAGGCTGTCCTGGGTTAAGGTATAAAGCAAATTCTTGCAGACCTCCTAAACCATCAATGTTTCCAAACCAAGAAGATAGTGAAGCTGGGAATAATAAGAAAGTACTAGCAAATATTGCTGGAATTACCCCTGACATGTTTAACTTTAATGGCAAGAAGCTAGAAGGCGCTTGCACCATGCCTCTCACCTGATGTCTTTGAGCATAGTTTACTGTTATTTTTCGTTGTGCATTCTCAACAAATACAACAAAAGCAACTATGACTATAGATAAAATACCTAGAACAATAAGTAATAAATAATTTAAGTCGCCTTGTTGGGTCTGTTCAAGTGCTTGTCCAAATGCTCTTGGAACACCAACGATAATACTTGTAGCAATCAGTAATGAAATTCCGTTACCAATTCCTCTCTCTGATATTTGCTCTCCAAGCCACATCAAAAATACTGTCCCTGCAACAATTGAAAGAACAGCTACTACAGCTTGAAAAATACTTCCTGCATCAATAAGACCTGCAGTTTGCAATGTCACAGTCAATGCAGTTGATTGAACAAGAGCAAAAACTACTGTCCCATATCTGGTGTATTGGGTAATTTTATTTCTGCCCGACTGCCCTTCTTTTTTTAGTTCTTGCAGATAAGGCAAAGAGTTTGAAAAGAGCTGCATCACAATTGCTGAAGAAATGTATGGGACAACACTCAACGCAAAAATACTCATTCTTTCAAGAGCGCCACCAGAGAATAGATTAAAGTACTGCAGAATGGTCCCTTGGCTTTGTTGGAATAAAGCTGCAACCTGTTCTGGATTAATGCCGGGTATTGGAATGTGGGTTCCAAGTCTGTATACAAGCAATGCAAAAGCTAGAAATCCAAGCCTTTGCCATAACTCCGACATACTATTACTCAAATGTTACTCCCTTTGAAACTTTGATATTTTCATCTGTGATTTTTGCAAGAAGCTTACCTTGGCCAAAGATTTTTACTTTCCTTGTACTTTTCTTGATTATCCCAAGATCTTTAAGGCTCTGAATATCAATTTTCTTAACTTCAGTTAGCTGACTTACATTTATACTTTCACTTACTCTTGAAACTCTTGAGCTAAAACCAAATTTTGGCACTCTCATTTGAAGTGGCATTTGCCCACCCTCAAAGCCTGGTCTTATATTTCCACCTGATCTTGATTTCTGGCCTTTGTGTCCACGGCCAGCAGTTTTGCCTGTTCCAGAACCAGCACCTCTGCCAACTCTTTTTCTCTCTTTTCTTGATGAAGAGTCGCTTAAATTATTTAAAGACAGTTTGTCCATCTATTTAACCTCCTCTACAGAAATCATGTAACTAACTTGATTAATCATCCCTCTGACAGAAGGAGTATCATCAAGAATGCTAGAATCTCCAATGCCTCTTAATCCTAACCCTTTGATTGAAAGCCTATGATTCTTTTTTCTGCCAATTAAGCTCTTTAATTGTGTAACTTTAACTTTAGCCATTTTACTTTCTACGCTCTTTAACTTGTTCTGGAGATTCCATTTTTGATAAACCATTAATGGTTGCTCTCACAACATTAATGGGGTTTGTTGATCCATAACATTTTGCTAAAACATTTTTAATGCCAACTAGTTCAAGTACTGATCTCATTGCTCCACCAGCAATAATACCTGTACCTTCTGAAGCAGGTTGCATATAGACTTTTGTTGCTGAACTTTTCTCATTTATTGGGTACCAAATTGTATTGCCGTTTAAATTTACATTAACAAGACTTCTTTTTGCTTCGTCTAACGCTTTCTGTATTGCAACTGGAACTTCCTTTGCTTTTCCTCTGCCATAGCCAACCCTTCCATTGCCATCACCAACAACAGTCAACGCTGTAAAAGACATAACTCTTCCACCTTTAACTGTTTTGGCAACTCTGTTTACCTGCACAAGTTTTTCGACAAGTGTATCTTGTTGCTGCATTCCTTGTAATTGAGTATTTTCCATTAGAATTCCAATCCTCCTTCTCGCGCTCCTTCAGCAAGCGCTTTTACTCGGCCATGATATCTGTAACCAGATCTATCAAAAGTTACTTTTTTGTGTCCAAGCTCGATTGATTTTTTTGCAAGTTCAGATCCGATTGTTTTAGCCGCATCTACATTTCCTCCAGACTTAACCTTCAGTGATTTTTGTAATGTTGAAACTGTTGTTAAAACATTTCCATTACTTGAATCAACAAGCTGTGCACTAATGTGATTATTTGATTTCAAAACTGTGACTCTTAATAAGCCTCTTTTTTGCAAAATAGCTCTTTGCTTTTTTGCTCTTCTATTTCTTGCTATCTCTTTGCTCATTTACTTAACCTGCTGCTGCTTTTTTCCTTTCTTTTCTGACTACGTGCTCATTATCAATAAAGACTCCTTTACCTTTGTATGGCTCAGGAGGTCTAAACGCTCTAATTTCAGCACATATTTGACCCAGTAACTGTTTATTGTTTGAGGTTAAGTTAAATTCGGTTTGATTTTCAGATGTTGCTTCTATTCCATCAGGTAAAACATATTCTACAGGATGAGAAAATCCTAGAGTAAGAGTTAGTTTCTTTCCTTGAACATTGGCTCTGTAACCAACACCATTTAACTTAATATTTTTAGTATAGCCCTCACTGACACCCACAACATTATTTGATATTAGAGCCCGCATTGTTCCTGCCATAGCTCGATCTTCATCCCTTTCCCATTTGACCTGGATACTGTTTTCACTGATATCGAATTTCACATCAGGATGTACTTGAAGGCTCAGTTCTCCTTTAGGCCCTTTAAATGAAATGTTATTCCCTTCAGAAGCCACCTGAACGCCACTTGGGATATTTACTGGATCTTTAGCAATTCTTGACATGATTAAAACACCCTACAAATAACTTCGCCGCCAACTTGATCTTTTATTGCTTGCTTATCTGTCAAAAGACCTTTACTGGTAGAAATAACTTTAATGCCCAAACCGCCCTTATAAGGTTTGATATCTTTGTAGCTCAGGTACTTTCTTAAACCTGGTCTAGATTCTCGTTTAATTTCTTTGATTACTGGTGATTCTCCAACGTATTTCAATGTAATTTCAAGCTCATCAAATTCTTTTTTTACTTTCTTTACAGATGATACATACCCTTCTTTTACAAGAAGTTTAAGTATTTCATGTTTTAGCTTAGAAAAAGGGGCATTAACTGTCTCTTTGCCTCTTAGATGAGCATTTCTAATTCTTGTTAAAAGGTCTGCTATAGGATCTGTCATAATATTACCAGCTTGATTTTTTCACTCCAGGAAGCTTTCCGCTCATGGCCATCTCCCTTAATTTTGATCTACTAAGTCCAAATTTTCTGTAAACACCTTTTGGTCTTCCTGTTAGTGAGCATCTACGTACAACTCGATTTGGGTTTGATCTTCTTGGAAGTTTCTGCAATTGTCTTTGAACCTCCATTATTTCTTCAAATGTAGTTGCTTTCTTCTGTGCATCTTTAAGCGCCTGCCTTTTTGCAGCGTATTTTGCAACCAGTTTTAGTTTTAATTTTTCTCTTTCTACTATTGATTTCCTAGCCATTTCTACCTCTAAATGGAAAATTAAATTCTGCAAGAAGCTGTTGGGCATCGGAGTCACTCTTTGCTGATGTGGTAATAGCGATGTCCATCCCTCTAAGTTTATCGACTTTATCGTAATCAATTTCTGGGAAGATAATCTGCTCTTTAATCCCTAAATTGTAGTTCCCTTGTCCATCAAAAGATTTTGGGTTTAATCCTCTAAAATCTTTTTCTCTTGGAATTGCTAAATTAATAAGTCTTTCAAAAAAATCGTACATTTTATTGCCTCTGAGAGTTACCTTGCATCCAATTGGATACTGCTCACGAATTTTGAAACTAGACACTGCTTTTCTTGCTTTTGTAATAACAGGCTTTTGCCCTGCTATTGATTCTAGGTCCCTAACAGCATTCTCAAGCACACCTTTATCTTTTGATGCTTCACCAACCCCCATATTAATGGTAATTTTTTTCAGTCTTGGCACTTCCATAACAGATTTATAGCCAAGCTTTTCCTTTAAAGAAGGTGCTATTTCTTTTGTATACTTATCTTTTAAATTCATTACTTAATTTCTTTGCCTGTTGATTTAAATATTCTTGTCTTTTTTGCGCCATCCAGCTTGAATCCAACTCTATCTCTTTTTTTTGCTGAGCTGTTCCATATCATTACATTAGAAAGATCTATCGGCATTTCTTTTTCTACAATCCCACCAGTAATACCCT
This sequence comes from Gammaproteobacteria bacterium, assembly GCA_038147295.1. Classification (GTDB taxonomy): domain Bacteria; phylum Pseudomonadota; class Gammaproteobacteria; order Magnimaribacterales; family TMED112; genus TMED112. The sequence goes on along the minus strand of JAYQTH010000002.1, from coordinate 385,279 downwards.
AGTTGAGGATTTGGTCTAGTATGTCTTTTGGCCAGGTTAAGGTCATTAATTACGCATTTTGAGCCAATGATTTGTTTTATATTGCCTCTTTTGCCTTTCTCTTTTCCTGAAATAACTATCACCTCATCACCTTCTCTAAGTTTTGTATTCTTTAATTTCATTACAGCACCTCCGGAGCAAGTGATACAATTTTCATATATCTAGCCGATCTTAATTCTCTCGTTACTGGGCCAAAAATCCTTGTAGCAATAGGGTCCCTGTTATTATTTAGCAATACCACTGCGTTCTCATCAAAACCAATTTTTGAGCCATCAGGTCTTCTAACACCAGATTTTGTTCTTACAATCAAGGCATTCATTACAGAACCTTTTTTGATTTTGCTTTGAGGTAATGCTTCTTTTACAGCAACTTTAACAACGTCGCCAATATTTGCAGTTCTTCTTTTTGAGCCTCCAAGAACCTTGATGCACATTACTGCTCTTGCTCCACTATTGTCTGCAACCTTAAGCATGCTTTGTGTTTGTATCACTATGCCTCTCCTTTTTGTATGACTTCTACCAACTTCCAACTTTTTGTTTTAGAAATTGGCTTACATTCCTGTATTAAAACTGTGTCGCCTTCATTGCATACTTCTTTTTCATCATGAACATGGTATTTAGTTGATAAGCTAATATATTTGCCGTACTTTGGATGTTTAGTTCTTCTGCCAACCATTACGGTTACAGTTTTGTTCATTTTTTGACTAGTAACTACTCCTTGAAGTGTTTTAGCTGCCATCTCTGTTCATCTCCGTTTTGATTCTTGCAATATTATTTCTTGTCTCTTTTAACAAATGACTTTCTTTAAGTTGGCCCATTCTATGTTTGAAATTACTTTCAAACAACTGTTTTCTTTGGGCTAAAAGCTCTTTCTTTAGTTGATCCTTATTCATTGATGAAAAGTCTTTTGTATTTTTCTTAGGCATTAGTTCCTCTCTTTACAAATGTGGTTGTCATAGGAAGCTTTGCTGAGGCCAGCTCAAATGCTCTTCTTGCATCTTTTTCACTAACACCTGCAACCTCATAGATAATTTTCCCAGGCTTGATTGGGCTTGCCCAATATTCAACATTGCCTTTACCTTTGCCTTGTCTTGTTTCAAGTGGTTTTTTTGTTATAGGCTTGTCTGGAAAAACTCTTATCCAAACCTTTCCACCTCTTTTTATATATCTTACGAGTGCTCTTCTAGCTGCTTCAATTTGTCTTGAGGTGAGCATGCCATGTGTAGTCGCTTTTAATGCAAAATCACCAAATGAAACAGATGAACCAGCCGAAGCAAAACCATTGTTTCTGCCCTTCATTTGTTTTCTAAATTTAGTTTTCTTTGGTTGAAGCATTATTTATCTCCTCGGTATATCCAAACTTTTACACCCAAAATTCCATAAGTAGTTAGCGCTTCGCTCGTGGCGTAGTCTATATCGGCTTTAATAGTATGCAAGGGGACTCTGCCTTCTCTATACCACTCAGATCTGGCTATCTCAGCACCGTTTAACCTTCCCGATACCTCAATTCTTATTCCTTTTGCTCCCTGTCTCATTGTGTTTTGAACTGCTCTTTTCATTGCTTTTCTGAACATAATTCTTTTTTCGAGTTGCTGTGTAACTGATGTTGCAACTAGCTGAGCATCTAAATCAGGCTGTTTTACTTCTACTACATTTAATTTCACATCCTGATTCACAATTTTTTTAAGCTCTCTCTTTATCTTTTCAATTTCTTCGCCTTTTTTACCAATAACCACTCCAGGTCTTGATGTGTTTATATCAATAATTAACTCCTCCATGGTTCTTTTAATGGATATTGAGCTGATGGGTGCTTGAGGGAGAATTGACTTAATCTTTTCTCTTATATTTATATCCTCCATAACAAGTGAAGAATAATCTTTTGCCTTGGCATACCAAACGGAATCATGATCTCTTGATGTGCCTAACCTAAAACCTACTGGATTAACTTTCTGTCCCACTTTCAGCCTCCTGTAGTTTTTCAGTTAATTTAATCTCTATATTGCATAAAGGCTTTCTCATTCTGTCAGCTCGACCTCTTGCTCGAATTTTTATCCTTTTCATAACCAAGCCTTTATTCACAATGATTGATTGAATTTTTAGGTTATCAATATCAGCATTCTCATTATTCTCAGCATTTGATATTGCAGAATCTAATAATTTTTTAATGATGTTCGCTCCCTTCTTTTTTGAAAAAGATAGAACATCCAATGCTTTTTCAACATCCAGCCCTCTAACCTGGTCAGCAACGAGTCCAGCTTTTTGAGGAGATAATCTTGCGCCTTTTAAATATGCTCTAACTTCCATCATTATGCCTTTTTAACCTTTCTATCGCCTGAATGTAATTTGAAAGTTCTTGTCATAGAAAATTCTCCCAATTTCTGACCAACCATATCTTCCTTAATAAAAACCGGAATGTGTTGTCTGCCGTTATGCACTCCAATTGTTATGCCAACCATATCAGGAGTTATCATTGATGCTCTTGACCAGGTTTTTATTGGCTTCCTATCATTTGTTTCTTTAGCTTTTTGAACTTTCTTTTCTAATGAGAAATCAACAAAAGGGCCTTTTTTACTTGATCTTGCCATTATTTATATCTCCTTTTTACTATAAATTTATCACTAGGTTTCGGCTTCCTAGTTCTATACCCTTTGGTTGGTGTCCCCCACGGTGATACAGGGTTTCTGCCCCCTGAAGTTTTACCCTCACCACCACCATGCGGGTGATCAACTGGGTTCATGGCTACACCTCGGACTGTTGGTCTAACACCTCTCCATCTTTTTGCGCCTGCTTTTCCTAGAGATTTGAGATTATGCTGCTCGTTTGCAATAACTCCAACCGTTGCTTTACAAGAAAGCAGAATTTTCCTCATTTCACCTGAACTCAATCTTAAGGTGGCATATTTTCCCTCTTTAGCAACAATTCTTGCAGTGGTTCCAGCAGACCTTATGAGTTGAGCACCTTTACCTGGTCTCATTTCAATGCAGTGAACTTCTGTACCCTGAGGTATTGCTTTTAATGGTAAGCAATTACCTGGTTTTATAGGTGCTTTATCTCCAGATAGCACTTTGGTTTTCTCTTTAAGTTGTTTTGGAGCAATGATGTAAGCCTTCTCTCCATCTTTATACTCAATTAATGCAATGTTTGCTGATCTGTTAGGGTCATATTCTATTCTTAATACTGTTGCTTCAACATCGAGCTTGCTTCTTTTAAAGTCGATCATTCTGTAAAGTCTCTTGTGACCGCCGCCTTTGTGTCTTACTGTTATTCGACCATTGTTATTTCGGCCAGATATTCTATTTTTTGACTCTATTAATGATTTCTCAGGCCTACCTTTGTATAGGTCTGTTTTAATCTGAACTCTAAACCTTCTGCCTGGTGAAGTTGGCTTTGCTTTAATTATTGCCATTATTTAAAGGGGTTCTCCAGGTTAATTTCTTTACCATCTTCAAGGGTTACATAAGCTTTTTTATATGTGCTTGTTTTGTATGAGCCAAATCTATTACGTTTGTTTTTGAACTTAGTATTAAGCACTCTTACAGAACTAACTTTCACCCCAAAAATATCTTCAATGGATGAAGTTATTTCTTTTTTATCTGCATCTTTAGCAACCTTGAATACATAGGTATTCGAATTAGTTTTCTGTATTGCAGATTTTTCACTAATTACAGGACTTATGATGGTTGTGTATGACCTCTCACTTAACATTTAAAAGCTCCTTAAGTTTTGGGACAGCAGAGTGTGTGACCAATAGATTTTTTGCTTTAATTAAATCATATGGGTTTATCTCTGTTGCATCTAAAAAAGAGAATGACTTCAGGTTTCTAATGGCAAGCATTGTGTTTTGATCTGCATCAGAAGTAATGATTAGAGCAGAATCTAAGTTTAACTTATCAAAGTAATCTTTTGCCAGCTTGGTTTTTGGCTCTTTGAATGAAACATCTTCCACAAGCTGCAATCTTTTTTCAGATTTAAATTTTGACAAAATTGAAGATAAAGCTTTTTTGGCCATTTTCTTGTTTATCTTCTTTTCATAGTTTTTAACATTTGCAAATGTGGCGCCACCACCAACCCAGATTGGGCTTCGTATCGTACCCGCTCTAGCTCGTCCTGTACCTTTCTGCCTAAAAGGTTTTTTACCTCCACCTCTAACTGCTGATCTATTTTTAAGCAATACAGAACCTTGCCTCTCATTTGAAAGGTAGCTAGTGAGTGCTTGATGTATCAGTGACGGGTTATAGTCAGCTGAAAATATCTCTGCTGGTAATCTTGGGGAGCTAGTTTTTTCTGCTGCTGCTTTAGGCATTTTCTTTTCCTTTTTGATCTTCTTCAGGAACTTCCTGTGGTTCTAGATCTTGATCTTTTGGATCTTCACTGCTTTCCTGAGATGCCATCTCTTTCTTATCTGTATCTTCGGAGTTGGTCTCTGCTGCTACTTCTTCTTTTGTGGTTTCTTCTGAGGTTGCATTCGCTTCCTCTTGAACTGCAGGATTTGAATCTTCACTACTTGCGTCTACATTTTGATCATCTTTTTGTTCAGGCTTATCAGAAACAATAAATAGTTCATTGGTATTGTTTTTTATTGACGGAAGAATTTTTAGAAAAGAGCCTATGGATCCTGGTACTGCTCCTTGAACTAAAAGAATATTGTCATCTGCATCTACACTCTCAATTTCTAGATTCTGTATGGTAACTTTTTTGTTGCCCATTTGCCCTGCCATCTTTTTTCCTTTGAAAACTCTTCCAGGGAACTGGCATTGGCCAATCGAACCAGGTGCTCTATGTGATAGTGAGTTACCATGCGTTGCATCTTGTGTTTTAAAATTATGTCTTTTAACAACACCGGCAAAACCTTTACCTTTTGATATGCCAGAAACATCGACTACTGATGGGCTTTCAATGCATTTTAGTGAAATCTCTGAAACCTCGGCTAAGCTATTAAACTCTTCCTCGCTAAGACTGAATTCAGTTAAGTAACCACCCTTGTTATCATAATCCTTAAATTTATTTTGATTGGATTTTGAGACACTCTTCTTAGAACCATACGTAACTTGGATTGCAAAATACCCATCTTTTTCTTCTGTCTTTCTTTGTACTATTTTACTTTTACAAACCTCAATGACAGTCACAGGAACCGATGCTCCATCATCTTTAAAGACGCGCGTCATACCTTTTTTTGTTCCAACTAAGCCAAGCATTTTTAATTAAGTGTAATTTTGACGTCAACTCCAGCGGCTATATCTAGTCTCATTAGAGCATCAACTGTTTGTTCTGTTGGGTTTACAATATCAAAGAGTCTTTTATGAGTTCTGGTTTCATATTGATCTCTTGCATCTTTGTCTTTGTGTGGGGATATAAGAACTGTGAGCTTCTCTTTCTTCACAGGAAGTGGAATAGGGCCAACAACTTTGGCTCCAGTTTTAGTAACTGTATCTAGAATTTCTCTTGTAGACTTATCGATCAACTTGTGGTCGAAAGCCTTTAATTTAATTCTAATTTTTTGCTGTTCCATATCCCTTTTAATTTTCGAAAGACCACGATTTTAAGGCTTTAGAGAGGGAGTGTCAAAGAATATTATTAATTCTTATTGATAATTTGTTCGGTCAAATTTGAAGGAACTTCTAAGTATTTTTTAAACTCCATGGTATATGTAGCCCTACCTTGAGTTGCTGACCTTAAATCTGTTGCATATCCAAACATTTCAGACAATGGAACAAGTGCATTAATAGCCTTTCCAGAAGGCAAATCATCCATGCTTTGAACTTGTCCGCGCCTTCTATTTAGGTCACCAACCACGTCTCCCATGTAATCTTCTGGCGTAACAACCTCAACATCCATCATTGGTTCAAGTAAAATTGGTTTCGCTTTCATAGCTCCATCTCTGGCAGCCATTGAGCCAGCGAGTTTAAATGCCATCTCGCTTGAATCAACTTCATGATACGAACCGTCGTATAAGGTAACTTTGACACCTTGAAGAGGGTAGCCAGCAATAACACCATTCTGCAATTGCTCTTTCACACCCTTCGAAACAGCTGGAATATATTCTTTTGGAATAACCCCACCTTTAATTTCATCAACGAACTCAAATTCTTCCTCACATGGTTCCATTCTCATGAGAACGTGACCATATTGTCCTCTTCCGCCAGATTGTTTGGCATATTTAGCTTCAACTTCTATATTTTGGGTAATTGCTTCTCTATAGGCTACCTGGGGTTTACCAACATTGGCTTCCACGCTGAACTCTCTTTTCATACGCTCCACTAAAACTTCCAAGTGAAGTTCTCCCATTCCTGAGATAATTGTTTGTCCTGATTCTTCATCAGAAGATACTCTAAATGAAGGGTCTTCTTGAGCTAATTTACCTAAAGCAATTGACATCTTCTCCTGATCTGGCTTTGACTTAGGTTCAACAGCCAATGAAATCACAGGATCTGGGAACTCCATTCTTTCTAAAACTACTAAATCAGAAGCATCAGATAATGTGTCTCCAGTTGTTACATTTTTTAGTCCAATACATGCCGCAATGTCTCCAGCTCTAACTTCTTTGATCTCTTCTCTGTTATTGGAGTGCATTTGCACCATTCTTCCAATCCTTTCTTTTTCGTCTTTAACAGTATTTACCACACCATCACCCTGGTTAAGAACTCCAGAGTAAACTCTTATAAATGTTAAATTTCCAACAAATGGGTCGGTGGCAATCTTAAAAGCAAGTGCTGAAAAAGGCTCCTCATCACTTGATGATCTTTTGGCAGGAGCATCGGTTTTAGGATTAACACCCTCAATAGCTTTCACCTCATCTGGCGCTGGTAAAAATTCGATTACAGCATCTAAAACTGCTTGAACACCTTTATTTTTAAATGCAGAACCACACAAAGCTAATGTTATTTCATTTGCAAGTACTCTTTCTCTGAGACCTTTTTTAATTTCGTCTTCACTCAAATCGCCTGACTCTAGATATTTATCCATGAGTGCCTCGTTTGCTTCCGCTGCTGCTTCAACTAGTTCTTCTCTTAGTTCTGAGCACCTTGCACTCAAATCCTCAGGAATGTCTGTGTATTCAAATGTGGAACCCATATCATCTTCGCTCCACCTTATAGTTTTCATTTTAATTAGGTCGATAACACCCTTGAACTCATCTTCAGCACCTATGTTGTACTGTATCGGCACGACAGTGGCACCAAGCCTATCTCTTATTTGTGATACAACACGTTCAAAATCAGCACCAGCTCTGTCCATTTTATTCACAAATACAATTCGTGGAACTTCGTATTTGTTAGCCTGTCTCCAAACTGTTTCAGACTGTGGCTGAACTCCTGAAGAGCCACAGAACACAACAACAGCCCCATCTAAGACTCTTAGTGATCTTTCAACTTCAATTGTGAAATCAACGTGGCCAGGTGTATCAATAATATTAATTCTGTGTTCATCAAATTGTTGATCCATTCCCTTCCAGAAACATGTAGTTGCTGCTGAAGTAATAGTGATTCCTCTTTCTTGTTCTTGTTCCATCCAATCCATGACTGCAGCGCCATCATGCACTTCCCCGATCTTGTGGGAAATTCCTGTATAGAATAAGACTCTTTCTGTTGTAGTGGTTTTGCCAGCATCAACGTGCGCACAAATCCCAATATTTCTGTAACGGTTTAGGGATGTTTTTCTTGCCATGATTAAAATCTAAAGTGTGAAAATGCTTTATTTGCTTCTGCCATCTTATGAACGTCTTCTTTTTTCTTAACAGCTGCTCCTTTACCGTCAACAGCATCTCTAAGTTCTGCAGCTAATCTTGCTGGCATTGATTTTTCTTTTCTTTTTCTAGCAGCTTCAACGATCCATCTCATTGCCAAAGCCGTTCTTCTTTTTGCTCTAACCTCAACAGGAACTTGGTAAGTTGCCCCCCCAATTCGTCTTGATCTGACCTCAACAACCGGTGCAACTTTATCTAAGACTTTTTTGAATGTGTCTACAGGACTTTCTTTACTGGATTTTTCCAACTGGTCAAATGCGCCATAAACTATTTTTTCTGCAATTGATTTTTTGCCATCCACCATCAATTGATTCATAAACTTTGCGACAATTTCGCTTTCATATTTTGAATCAGGAATTACTTTCCTCTTAGGTGCAGCTCTTCTTCTCATATTATTTTGCTCGTTTAGCTCCGTATTTAGATCTACCTTGTTTTCTTTCAGAAACACCTGAAGTATCCAAAGCTCCTCTAACTGTGTGATACCTCACACCAGGAAGGTCTTTTACTCTTCCACCTCTAATAAGTACAACTGAGTGCTCTTGAAGATTATGCCCTTCACCACCAATGTAGGAAGTAACTTCAAAACCTGAAGTTAATTTGACTCTGCAAACTTTTCTTAAAGCTGAGTTTGGTTTCTTTGGTGTTGTTGTGTAAACACGTGTGCAAACACCTCTTCTTTGAGGACAATTCTTTAATGCTGGAACATCACTCTTAGCTCGTTTAGTTCTTCGAGGTTTCCTTACTAATTGATTTATCGTAGCCATTTTTAAAAAGTGAATAATAAAGCAGTGTTTTTCATCGGTCAATCATTACTGAAAGCTTTCTAATAGCTCCTTCTTCAATGCTTCCTCAATGTTTTGTATCTCCTCAGAAGATACACTTGCTTTTTGATTGGCTGCAAATCCAGTTCCAGCTGGTATTAATCTACCGACCACAACATTTTCTTTTAATCCTTTTAAACTATCTTTTTTGCTTGTTACTGCCGCCTCTGTTAGGACTCTTGTTGTTTCTTGGAATGATGCAGCTGACACAAAGGAATCTGTAGATAAAGCAGCCTTAGTAATCCCTAGCAACATTCTTTCAAATTTAGCTGGCTTTTTGTCTGAAGCTTCAAGATTAGCATTAATGGTTCTAATATCTCCTAGCTGTACAACATCACCCTCTAAATAATCACTATCTCCAGAATCTGTAACAGTAACTTTCTTCATCATCTGTCTGCAAATAACTTCAATATGTTTATCGTTTATAACAACACCCTGTAATCTATATACATCTTGAACTTCAGCAATCAAATGTTTTGCAAGCTCTTCAACTCCATGCAAAGCAAGCAGACTATGGGTATCAACTGGGCCGTGACAAAGAATATCACCTCTCTCAACAGTATCACCCTCTAAAAATGATACAGCCCTGTATTTTTGAACTAAAATTTCTGTTGGTTCGCCATTTTCAGGAGTGATAACTAAACGTTTTCTTCCCTTAGTCTCTTTACCATAAGAAAGCACTCCAGATGCCTCAGCATAAATTGCTCCATCTTTTGGCTTTCTGGCTTCAAACAGGTCGGCAACTCTTGGTAGACCACCAGTAATATCTTTTGTTTTTGTTCCTTCAACTGGAACTCTTGCTATGAATTCACCAACTGAGACTTTATTGGTATTGTTTTTCATCAAAATAGATTTTGATGGGAGCGTATAGCTAGCTATAACTTTCTTCTTACCATCAACTACCGAAATGGATGGTGTCATTCCTTTCCCTTTCAGTGGTCTTTCATTTACGTCGATAACTTCACGAGTTGATGCACCTGTTAAATCATCTACATCAACATTCATTGTTACGTCTTCAGTAAGGTCATTAAATGAAATGGTTCCATCTACCTCCGATATAATCGGAAGTGTTAGAGGATCCCACTTAGCAATTAAAGTTCCTGGCTCAACCTTAGCATTGTTGGTATGAAGTAGTTCTGCTCCGTAAGGAATAGAGTATTTTTCTAGCAAATTTTCATCTTCGTCTTGGATTGTTAAAACTCCATTTCTTGAGATAACAATGGCTTCACCATTTTTCTTTTCAACGGTTTTTAGGGAAGATTCTAAGACTACCGTACCACCTCTCAGAGTTGTAACAGAATCATCTTCAGCTGATCCTGATGCTGCTCCTCCAATATGGAATGTTCTCATAGTTAGCTGAGTGCCTGGCTCACCAATAGATTGGGCAGCAACAACCCCAACTGCTTCTCCTATATGTACTAGGTGACCGCGTGCTAAATCTCTTCCATAACATTTTGCACACAAACCTAATTTTGCTTCACATGTTATTGGAGATCTTATTTTTACCTTTTTAATACCTGAGTTTTGCAACATGACTGCTGATTCTTCATCAAATAAGTGTCCTTTCTCGAATAGAACTTCCTTATCTTTAACAATATCTTCTTGCAAGACTCTTCCCAGAATTCTCTCTGATATAGTTTGTATTACAGATGCGCCATCAATGATTGCTTCTACTGTAACTCCATCAGATGTTTCACAATCATCTTCTGTAATAACAACATCTTGTGAGACATCAACAAGTCTTCTAGTCAAATAACCTGAATTAGCAGTTTTAAGAGCTGTATCTGCAAGACCTTTTCGGGCTCCATGTGTTGATGTGAAGTATTCCAGCATAGATAAACCTTCTCTGAAGTTACTGGTAATTGCACTTTCAATAATGCTGCCGTCTGGTTTAGACATAAGGCCTCTCATTCCTGCAAGCTGCCTTATCTGAGCTGGAGAGCCTCTAGCTCCTGAATCAGCATACATAAATACACTATTGAATGATGGAATTAATGTCTCATTGCCATCCTTATCAACTTCAACCTTATCGCCGAGTGCACCCATCATTGAAGCTGCAACTTTCTCATTTGTTCTAGACCAGATATCAATAATTTTGTTGTATTTTTCACCTTTTGTTAGCAATCCAGATTCAAATTGTTGTTCAATGCCTTGAACTTCTTGTTGAGCATCATCAATAATTAAGTTTTTATCATCTGGTATTTCAAAATCGTTAACTCCAATTGAGGCACCAGATAATGTTGAGTACTCAAAACCTAGATACATCAGACTGTCTGCAAATAAGACTGATTCTTTCAGTCCAAAATTCCTATAAACATCTGAGATAAGATTTAGTATGTCTTTTTTCTTCAGTGTTTTATTGACTCGGTCAAAGCTAATGCCATTTGGCATAATCTCGAATAACAAACATCTGCCAACTGTAGTTTCAACTACTTTTTTCTCGTCATCTATTAAAACCCTAACTTTAATTTTTGTATGCAAACTCACCTGTTTTTCAAGATAAGCTCTTTTTACCTCATGCACATCAACAAATGCTCTGCCTTGCCCTATAGAATTATTGTTTTCTTTTGTTAGGTAATAAATTCCCAGCACTACGTCCTGGTTAGGTTGAATAATTGGTTCACCACTTGCAGGAGATAGAATGTTGTTTGTTGACATCATAAGAGCTCTTGCCTCTAACTGAGCTTCAATTGAAAGAGGGACATGAACTGCCATTTGGTCACCGTCAAAGTCAGCATTAAATGCGACGCACACCAATGGATGCAACTGAATTGCTTTTCCTTCAATCAATACAGGCTCAAATGCTTGAATTCCTAGCCTATGCAATGTTGGAGCTCTATTTAATAAAACTGGGTGCTCTCTTATTACTTCGTCTAAACAATCCCAAACTTCTGGGGCTTCTTCTTCAACTAGCTGTTTTGCAGCTTTAATAGTTATGGTTATGCCTTTTTGCTCCAAGCGGTTAAATATAAATGGTTTGAAAAGCTCTAGAGCCATCTTCTTAGGTAGTCCGCACTGGTGCAGTTTTAAAGTAGGCCCTGATACAACAACGGACCTTCCAGAGTAATCAACTCTTTTACCTAAAAGATTTTGTCTAAATCTTCCTTGCTTACCTTTGATCATATCTGCTAAAGATTTTAAAGGTCTCTTATTGGTGCCTAAAATAGCTCTTCCTCTTCGACCATTATCAAGCAATGCATCAACTGATTCTTGTAACATTCTTTTCTCATTTCGAACTATTATTTCAGGAGCGCCTAATTCAAGCAGCCTTTTTAATCTATTGTTTCTATTAATAACTCTTCTATAAAGATCGTTTAAATCAGAAGTTGCAAATCTACCGCCATCCAATGGAACCAAAGGTCTTAGATCCGGAGGCAATACAGGCAATACATTCATAATCATCCATTCAGGTTTTTGCCCACTATCTCTGAATGCTTCCATAAGTTTTAGTCTTTTTTGCAGTTTCTTGATTTTTGTCTCTGACCCGCTTGTTGATAGCTCCTCACGAATTTCTTGTATTGACTTTTCAACATCCACATCTGCTAAGAGGATCTGAACTGCTTCAGCTCCCATCATCGCAGTAAAATCATCATCGTACTCATCTAGAGCTTCGTAATATTCATCTTCTGTTAAAAGCTGACCTTTTTTAAGATCTGTGATTCCAGGCTCAACAACAACGAAACTTTCGTAATACAGGACTCTCTCAATTTCTCTGAGAGTCATATCTAGAAATAAACCAATCCTAGATGGCAATGATTTTAGAAACCAAATATGTGCGACCGGAGATGCTAGATCTATGTGACCCATACGCTCTCTTCTTACTTTTGTAGCTGTAACCTCTACGCCACATTTTTCACATATAACACCTCTGTGTTTTCTTCTTTTATATTTGCCGCATAGACATTCAAAGTCCTTGATAGGTCCAAATATTCTTGAACAGAATAGGCCATCTCTTTCTGGTTTAAATGTCCTGTAGTTAATTGTTTCTGGTTTTTTAACCTCTCCCCATGACCATGATCTAATCATCTGTGGAGATGCTAGACCACATGAAATTAAATCAAAGTTTCTCTTAGAAGTTCTATTTATATTCTTAATAATGTCTTGCATATTATCCCTCTGAAGAGTCCTCCAATTCTAAATTTATTCCCAATGCTTTTATCTCTTTACTTAAAACATTAAATGATTCTGGCACGCCTGATTCGACTTCATAGTTGCCATCAACAATATTCTTGTAAACTTTTGATCTTCCGATGATATCGTCGGATTTCACAGTTAGCATTTCTTGTAATGTATAGGATGCACCGTAAGCTTCTAAAGCCCATACTTCCATCTCACCAAACCTTTGGCCTCCAAACTGTGCTTTTCCGCCAAGAGGTTGTTGTGTTACAAGGCTATATGAACCAGTTGATCTTGCATGCATCTTATCATCAACTAAGTGATTCAGTTTAAGCATATACATGTATCCAACTGTCACTGGTCTATCAAACTGTTCACCTGTTCTTCCATCAAACAAAGTGAATTGACCACTTTCAGGAAGTCCAGCATATTTTAAAAGCTCTTTAACCTGGTACTCATTTGCTCCATCAAAAACTGGGGTAGCAAATGGAACACCATCTCTAAGATTGTCGGCAAGCTCCTTGACTTCATAATCCTTCAGTGATCCTATGTCGTCGTCTTCTCTAGGTCCGAATGAATAAATATCATTCAATACTTTTTTAACGTTCTCAAACTTTTCTTTTGACTTGAGCATTTGATCTATCTTGGTTCCTAGACCCTTAGCAGCTAACCCAAGGTGTGTTTCTAGTATTTGTCCAACATTCATTCTTGATGGAACGCCAAGAGGATTTAAGACAACATCTACTGGCTCACCATTTTCGTCATATGGCATATCTTCAACAGGGATGATGCTTGAGATTACACCCTTGTTACCATGTCTACCAGCAAGCTTATCGCCAGCCTGAATTCTTCTTTTCACAGCTAAATAAACTTTGATAACAGATAAAACTCCTGGTGCAAGATCATTGCCACCCTCAATTTTTTTCTTGAATACAGCCATCTTCTCTTTGTTCTGTGCTTGATATCTTTTAAATTGATCAGCAACATTTTTTTGAAGGTCTGTAATCTTCTTGCTCTTAACTTTAAGTTTTAGCAAGGCCTCTAGATCTAATTCTTCGAGTGAATCTTGCGTATATTTCCCTTTATCAGTGATTAGTTTTTCTTGTTTAAAGGTTTGAATAATTGTGTTTTTTAATGAGTTAGTAACAATCCTCATCTCATCATCAAGATCTTTGGTGTACTCAGAAACCATAAGAGACTCATTGCTTTTTGCTCTTGGGTTTTTGTCAACACCATCTCGAGTGAAGATCTGAACGTCAATAACCGTACCACTCACACTTGATGGAACTCTTAAAGATGTGTCTTTAATATCTGAAGCTTTCTCACCAAAGATAGCCTTAAGCAATTTCTCTTCAGGAGAAAGTTGCGATTCACCTTTAGGAGTGACTTTACCAACAAGAATATCACCAGCTTCAACTTTAGCTCCAACATAAACGATTCCATTCTCGTCAAGTTTCGATAAAGCAGACTCACTTACTCCAGGGATATCGGAAGTGATCTCTTCCATACCTAATTTAGTATCTCTTGTTATACAAGTAAGCTCCTGTATATGAATACTTGTTAACCTGTCTTCTTGAACAACTTTCTCTGAAACTAGTATGGAATCTTCGTAGTTAAAACCATTCCACGGCATAAATGCAATCCTCATATTCTGGCCAATTGCCAATTCTCCGAGATCTATTGATGGGCCATCAGCAATAATATCGCCTGCTTTTACTTGATCGCCTTTTTTCACCAGTGGTCTTTGGTTAATGCATGTATTTTGATTTGATCGTGTGTATTTAATGAGATTGTAAATATCAACACCAACATCATCACCGCCTGAAACTTTTACAACTATTCTTCCACCATCTACTGAGTCGACTATTCCAGCATTGTTTGCTACTACACAAACCCCTGAATCGCGAGCAACTTGTCTTTCTAACCCAGTACCAACAAGAGGTTTTTGAGGAATAAGGGTTGGGACAGCTTGTCTCATCATGTTTGATCCCATCAATGCTCTATTTGCGTCGTTGTTTTCTAAGAAAGGTATCAAGGATGCTGCAACAGATAAAACCTGCTTAGGCGATACATCCATCAGAGAGATCATTCCCACACTAACAAGCGAGGTCTCGCCCTGATGTCGTGCCGTAATAAACTCATCTTTGATTTTTCCTTTTTTATCAAGCTCAACATTAGCTTGAGCAATGTAGTGTGATGCTTCCATAATCGGTGAAAGATACACGACTTCTTCTGTCACTTTTCCGTCTTTAACTACACGATATGGTGTCTCAATGAATCCATATCTATCTGTTCTTGCATAAGTAGATAAAGAATTAATCAAACCAATATTTGGGCCCTCAGGAGTCTCAATTGGACAGACTCGACCGTAGTGTGTTGGATGAACGTCTCTAACTTCAAACCCAGCTCTTTCTCTTGACAAACCACCAGGACCCAACGCTGAAACTCTTCTTTTGTGGGTTACCTCTGAAAGTGGGTTGTTCTGGTCCATAAATTGAGAGAGTTGCGATGAACCAAAAAATTCTTTAAATGCAGCAGTTATAGGTTTTGCATTAATTAAGTCTGAAGGTATATATCCTTCGGTCTCAGCCATACCAAGCCTGTCTTTAACCGCTCTTTCAACTCTGACTAAAGCAATCCTTAGTTGATTAGCTGTCATTTCACCTACAGATCTAATTCTTCTGTTGCCTAGGTGATCGATATCATCAACTGAATCTCTACCATTTCTGATATCAACAAGTTTTTTCAATACAGTGACAATGTCTTCTTTGGTTAGAACATGAACGTCATTTCTGTCTTCAATCCCAAGTCTCCAATTCAGCTTCATTCTGCCCACATCTGATAGGTCATATCTATCTGCTGAGAAGAATAGATTGTTAAATAAAATTTCTGTTGACTCTTTTGTTGGTGGTTCACCAGGTCTAAGCATTCTATAGATATCAACAAGTGCTTCAAGTTTTGTTTTACTTGGATCGTTGCGCAAGGTATCTGCAATAAATGAACCGCTATCAATTGTGTTGGTGTAAATAATCTTAAAGTTTTCGATATCTGTCTCTAACAGTTTCTTAAGAACCATTTTCTCTAAGACAGTATTGGCTGGGTAAATAATTTCACCTGTTTCTTTGTCCACTATGTCTTCAGCAAGAATTTGACCAACAAATTCTTCTTGCTCAACACTTAAAGATTTATTTTTTTGCTTTGTGTAATCGTTAACAACTTTTGCGTTAACTCTTTTCCCTGAAGTGACCACATTGCTACCAACCTCAAAAGAAAAATCAAACGCTTTGCCTTTAAGGCTTTCTGGTGAAATGTTCAACGATATTTGTTTGTCTTTCACCGAAACATCTAATGTCTCATAGAAGGATTCAAGAATTTCCTTATCGGTCATATCCAACGACTTTAGAATAGCCGTTGCAGGGAATTTTCTTTTTCTATCTATTCTTGCAAAAATTAAGTCTTTAGCATCGAATTCATAATCCAACCATGAGCCCCTATAAGGAATAATCCTCGCAGCATAAAGAACTTTTCCAGAAGAGTGTGTCTTGCCTTTGTCATGATCAAAAAATACTCCTGGCGATCGGTGTAGCTGAGAAACAACAACTCTTTCGGTCCCATTAACCACAAAACTACCATCTTTGGTCATTATTGGTATCTCACCAAGGAAAACTCGATCGTCCTTAATGCCTTTTTCTTTTATTGTCTTATAACCAGTTGCCTTATCCATAATCCTCAGTTGGAGGTTTACATATAGAGGGACTGCATATGAAATGCCTTTTGTTTTGCATTCTTCAGGTGTATATAAGCATTCTCCAAGCTCATAACTGATGTAATCAAGGGCAGCGTTGCTTGATGCGCTATAAATTGGAAAAATTGAATGGAAGACTTCTTCTAAGCCTTTTCTTTCTCTCTTTGATGGGTCTAAGTCAGCTTGAAGAAATTCTGCATATGAGTCAGTTTGTGTCTTTAATAGATATGGCAATTCCATGACATTTGGCAAAGTGCCAAATTGTCTTCGAACACGTTTTTTCTCGGTAAAAGAGTATGTCATTAAAAAAAACTAAAGCTTAATGAATTACTTCATTTCAGCTTGTGCACCTGCTTCTTGTAAAGCAGCTACTAGTGCTTCTGCATCTTCTTTGCTTGCTCCTTCTTTTATTGTTTTAGGAGCACTGTCAACTAAGTCTTTTGCTTCTTTTAAGCCTAAATCTGTTGCGCCTCTTACAGCTTTAATTACTGCAACTTTTTTGTCGCCTGCTGCTGTTAAGACAACATCAAATGCTGTTTTTTCTTCAGCAGCTTCTGCTCCGCCTGCATCTCCTGCCACGGCTGCGCCTGCTGCTGGTGCTGCTGCAACTGCTGCTGCTGTTACACCAAATTTTTCTTCTATTGCGTCAATAAGATCCACAAGATCCATTACTGACATATTTGAGATTGAATCTAAAATTTCATCTTTAGTTGCCATATCTACTCCTTAACTTTTTTGCTCTTTCACTGCCACTAGTGTTCTAGCTAATTTTGAAGGAACCTCATTCATAAGAGACGCAATTTTACCTAAAGGTGCCTTCAAAAGTCCAGCGAATTTTGAAATTGCTTCCTCAAATGTTGGTAAAGTTGCTAATCTATCTATTTCAGACGCATCTAGATGCATTCCATCGATAGATAATCCCTTGATATTTAGGTTTTCATTATCTTTTGCAAATTTTTTTAATATTTTTGCTGCTGCACCAGGCTCATCATAAGAAAACGCCAACATAGTTGGACCATTAAGATAATCATCAATACCTTCGTACGATGTATCTTTAAGGCCTAGTTTTACCAGAGTGTTTTTAACTACTCTAAATTTAACATTGGCCTTATGTGCTTCTGATCTAAGTTCAGTAGCCTCAGAAACTTTCAAGCCTCTTGCATCAGCAAGAACCAATGATGAAGCTTCAGCTGCCATTTCTTTTACATCAGAAACTATTCTTTTTTTATCTTCTACGCTTAGTGCCATAACAATAAATATTTTTCAAAAACTAATAGATAGAAAAGGTAGAACCTGAAACTATCTATGAAGGAAATTAAGCTTTCACACCTTCAGTCTTTGATGTCTCAAAATTGAGAAACGTCAATTCTATACCCTGGACCCATTGTTGTCGAGAGGTAAATGTCTTTTATATAGATCCCTTTGGAAGAAGCTGGTTTTAGACGCTTTAATTCAGCTATAAACGATTCAAGATTCTCTGTAATTTGAGTTTGATTCATGTCGATATTTGCAACAGTGCCGTGGATTGTGCCATCTTTATCAGCTTTAAATCTTGATTGGCCATGTTTTATGTCTTTAACTGCTTTCTCAATGTTCTCTGTTACTGTTCCAGACTTTGGATTTGGCATAAGTCCTTTAGGGCCCAAAATTTTTGCAAGCTTGCTGACTTCTTTCATCATTGAAGGTGTTGTGATAGCTACATCAAAATCTATTGGATCTTTGGAGTACTTCTCAATTAAATCATCAGAGCCTATAAAATCTGCTCCAGCCGATTTTGCTTCATCTACCTTATCGGCATTGACAAAAACGGCAACTTTAACCTCTTTACCTAGAGAGTTTGGCAGCGTTACAGACCCTCTAACATTTTGGTCGGATTTTTTTGGGTCAATGCCAAGCTTTACAGCTACATCGACTGACTCTAAAAACTTTCTTCTTGGTTGAGAGGTTAGTAGCTTCAGAGCTTCTTCGGCATTAAGTGAAACCTCAGGATCAAATTTTTCAATTGATTTTTTAAATTTGGTCTCTTTCATTTAACTCTGTACCTCAATACCCATACTTCTTGCAGTTCCTGAAATTACTTTGATAGCTGCATCCATATCATTGCAATTTAAGTCTTGCATTTTCATCTCTGCTATCTCTTTAATTTTTTCAACCGAAACTTTTGCAACTTTATTTCTGTTTGGCTCGCCACTGGCTTTTTGTATTCCAGCTGCCTTTTTCAATAAGACTGCGGCAGGAGGTGATTTCGTTATAAAAGTAAAAGTTCTATCTTCATAAACAGAAATTTCAACAGGCACTTTTAAACCTTTTTCCATCTCTTTTGTTTTCTCATTGAAGGCATTGCAAAAGTCCATAATATTAAGGCCGTGCTGACCTAGTGCTGGACCTACTGGAGGGCTAGGATTAGCTCCACCTGCTGGAACCTGTAATTTGATAACTGTAGTAACTGTTTTTGCCATAATTATGTTTTTTCAACTTGAGAGAAATTTAACTCTACCGGAGTGGATTTCCCAAAAATGCTAACCGAAACTTTAATGAGATTTTTTTCATAGTCAACCTCTTCGACAATTCCTGAGAAATCATTAAATGGTCCATCATTGATTCTAACCGTCTCGCCTGATTCAAATACTGTCTTAAACTGTGGAGTTTCTATAGCTTCATCAACTCGATTCACTATCTTATTTAACTCTCTTTCGGTCAAGGGCACAGGTTTATTTCTTGATCCACCAAGAAAACCCATAACATTAGGTGTTTTTCGAACCAAGTGCCATGTATCATCATCCATATCCATTTGCACCAACATGTAGCCAGGGAAAAATTTTCTCTCAATTTGTTTCTTTTGCCCTTTTTTTAATTCAGTAACCTGTTCGGTAGGGATCATGATTTCACCAAATTTAGCTTTTAAGCCAGAAAGGTCAATGCGCTCCTCAAGAGCACTTTTCACTTTCTTTTCACAATTTGAATAAGCTTGTATTACGTACCAATCCATTTCATTAACCTAAAATAAAACTTGATAAAAATGACAAGAGGGTATCAAGACCCCAAAACACTAAAGCAAGTATTAGAATCATTATTATAACAACCACAGTCATCTGTGTTGTTTCGCCTCTGGAAGGCCAAACAACTTTTGCTACCTCAGACCTAGCATCTGAGATAAGTTTAATTGCGCCTTTACCAAAGTTGGTTTGTCCAAGTATGACTAATGAAAATCCCAATAAACCAACAAGTATTAAAACTCTATAAAGCAGTCCTAACTCTTCAAGATAAGTAAAAAGTATTACGCCAGCAAAGCCAGCGACAATTGATACTATCCAAAATATGTTGTTTAAAGTGCTATTCATGGTCAAAGTTGGCAGGCCTGGAGGGAATCGAACCCACAACCTGCGGTTTTGGAGACCGCCGCTCTGCCAATTGAGCTACAGGCCTTTGCGATCTCCTTAGTATATAACCTTAAATTTTCTTAACAATTATTAGTCAAGAATCTTCAGTACAATACCAGCACCCACTGTTCTACCGCCTTCTCTTACAGCAAAGCTTAAACCTTCTTCCATAGCAATTGGTGCTATAAGTTCGCAGTTTAACTCATCAACTGTATCTCCTGGCATAACCATTTCGACACCATCAGGCAAATTAACTTCACCTGTAACATCAGTGGTTCTGAAATAGAACTGAGGTCTATAACCTTTAAAGAAAGGAGTATGTCTACCACCTTCTTCTTTACTTAGAACTGTAATTTTTGCTGTGAACTTAGTGTGTGGTGTCACTGATCCAGGAACAACCAATACCTGTCCTCTTTCAACATCATCTCTTTCAGTGCCTCTCAATAGAACACCACAGTTTTCGCCTGCACGTCCTTCATCGAGTGTTTTTCTGAACATTTCAACACCAGTACATGTTGTTTTTGTTGTCTCTTTGATACCAACAATCTCTAATTCATCGCCAGTTCTTACAATACCTCTTTCGACTCTACCTGTTACCACTGTACCTCTACCTGTAATTGTAAATACATCTTCGATAGGCATTAGGAATGATTTGTCGATCGGTCTTTCTGGTTCTGGGAAGTAGTCATCAATTGCTTTAACTAGCTCAACAACGCTTTCTGCGTATTTTGCATCGCCCTCTAAAGCTTTCAGAGCACTACCTCTAATAATTGGAGTATCATCACCTGGGAAATCGTACTTATCTAAAAGTTCTCTGACTTCCATTTCAACAAGCTCTAATAGCTCTTCGTCGTCGACCATGTCTGCTTTGTTTAAATAAACAACAATGTTTGGAACACCAACTTGCTTTGCCAACAGGATGTGTTCTCTTGTTTGTGGCATCGGTCCATCAGCAGCACTCACAACTAATATTGCGCCATCCATCTGAGCAGCACCTGTGATCATATTTTTCACATAGTCTGCGTGACCTGGACAGTCAACGTGCGCGTAGTGTCTTTTGTCACTACTGTATTCGACGTGTGATGTGGCAATTGTAATACCTCTTTCCCTTTCTTCAGGAGCATTATCAATACCATCGAAGGCTACTGCCTCACCACCAAATGTTTCTGCACAGACTTTCGTTAGCGCAGCTGTTAACGTTGTCTTACCATGGTCAACGTGGCCAATAGTACCTACGTTTAAGTGTGGTAAGCTTCTATCAAAATTTTCTCTTGCCATTTTTATCCTCTATGTTTGGAGCTCATAACCGGATTTGAACCGGTGACCTCTTCCTTACCAAGGAAGTGCTCTACCTACTGAGCTATATGAGCGCATATCATATACCCTAAACCGTAAAGCTTCAACCATTATATACCTTGTATAAATTGGGTTGAAGTGGTGGAGGGGGAAGGATTCGAACCTTCGAAGCACGAGGCGGCAGATTTACAGTCTGCTGGGTTTGACCGCTCCCCAACCCCTCCAGGCTGGAGATGATATTATCAGCTTAGAAATTTTTTAGTCAATACATATATAATCTGCTTATGAAACATTTTGTAAATGGCAATGAGCTCTTTGAGAATTATCCAGAAGGCTCTAA
This sequence comes from Gammaproteobacteria bacterium, assembly GCA_038147295.1. GTDB lineage: Bacteria > Pseudomonadota > Gammaproteobacteria > Magnimaribacterales > TMED112 > TMED112. The sequence continues at coordinate 363,802 of JAYQTH010000002.1, read as the reverse complement.
AGAAATAATTCTAGGTGCTGGATGCTTTTGGGGTGTGGAACGCATCTTCTGGAATCTACCAGGGGTTTGGGTTACTTATGCATCCTACTCTGGAGGCCGCAGACCTGAACCAAGCTATGAGCAAGTTTGCACTGGAGTAACAGGACATGCTGAAACCGTTAATGTCATCTATAATCCAAAAGAAATATCTCTTGAGGCCATCTTAAAAAACTTTTGGGAGTGCCATGATCCAACTCAAGGTATGAGACAAGGCAACGACATAGGCGAACAATACCGATCTGTAATTTACTGCAGCAATCCCGAAGATTTGGCAATCGCTGAAAAAACAAAAAAACTTTTTGAAGAAAAATTACAAGAAAGAGGCTTTCCACAAATCACTACTGAAATCAAAATAGAAACCACTGCTTACCCCGCAGAGGAATACCATCAACAATACCTAGCAAAAAATCCCAATGGTTACTGTGGCATTAAAGGTACTGGTTGTGCTCTGCCGCCAATAGAATAAATCAATTGAAACTAGACTTATATATAGTGTAGAATTCGACTCAAGCCACCTTAGCTCAGCTGGTAGAGCAACTGATTTGTAATCAGTAGGTCGTCAGTTCGACTCTGACAGGTGGCTCCAGAACAAATAAAATAGTATGGAAATTACAATTTTTACAGCCTCAATACTTTCACTTTTTTATGTTTTTTTGGCCATGAGAATTGGCTATTTTCGTGGCAGCCCGGTGATGAAACTCATATTTCAGAGGGAAACAAAAGGTACCCCAGAAATTCTTGAACGCAACGTTAGAGCGCACGGTAATTTCATAGAGTATGTACCACTGTTTCTGATACTACTTATGCTTTCCGAAGGTAATGGCTCACTTGATGATTATTGGCTAAAAACCTTCACCATTATTTTTTGTGTCGGCAGGTTCAATCATGCCGTATGCTTTGCATTTTTTACACACAATCCATTCCTAAGAATTAGTGGCATGCTGCTGACCTACACAGGCATTATTGCTTTGGCAGTGAGTCTTTTGATGTTTGTAATTTAAAACGTTTAGACTATGTGTCTTTCTCTGGATTTTTCCGCTGTATGGACTATACCGCTCTTGGTTTTATAAGCTTTTGCTTTTAGGCCTTTTGTGCCTTCTTTTAAAAATAAGAATCCACAAATCGATAGCAGAGAGATTGCTCCGACAAACCCAACTAAAATGTATTGAAACATGTGCTTAGTTTAAACTTTTAAAATAAAATTTACAAAAACAGCATAATGCAAAGAAAAGATTTAAAGATTTTATTACTCCAAATTCGAGAAGATCAGAAGGTGAGGCAAGAGGAACTTGAAAGTTTTGCCAAATACAGTGAATTAGATATCACACAATTTGAGGTCTTAAATGTCTTTGATAAACCCTCCTTTGGTGCTGAAGTCTTGGATGATTGCGATGCATTGTTTGTAGGTGGAGCCAGTGAAGCCAATGTACTTAAACCTCAGGAGTTTCCCTTTGTTAATGATGCCATCAAACTTATATATGCAGCCAAAGAGCGCAGTTTGCCAACTTTTGCTTCGTGTTTTGGTTTTCAACTAGCCATTTTGGCATTTGGTGGTGAGATAAAGCATAAAGAATCAGACTATGAAATGGGCAGTATTCCGATAACACTCACAAATCTGGCCAATATAGACCCAGTTTTCAAAGGCACTAAGAATAACTTTCCTGCCCTTTCAGTTCACCGACAGTATGCCGATCGTCTGCCTGAAAATTTAGACCTTTTGGCCTACACCTCTCAATGCATACACAGTTTTAAATATAGAGATAAACCCTTGTGGGCTTTTCAATTTCATCCTGAGGTTGATCGCTCGACTGTCTTTGAAAGATTGGCAATATACAAAAGTGAATACACCGAAAACGAAGCAGAATTCCACAAGGTGCTTAATTCACTGGTCGAGACACCAGAATCTCATATGTTGGTAAAAAATTTTATTGATAGAGTTGTTTTAACTTCCTAGATAATCAAGAACTAAGTAGGTTAAACCTTTAACACCCTCGTCCAATGCTCCATCGTCTACATAGAAATAAGGCGAATGATTGCCTGCTGCTCCCGAACGATCACCAAAGTTAGTTGAATCCAAACCAACGCCCGGTTTATTAACACCTAGCCAAAAATAAACGCCTGGTATTTCTTGAGAAAAATATGAGAAGTCTTCTGCGCCCGTTGCAGGAGCTTCCAGTTCAAGAAATTTACCTCCTGATGCTTCAACTAAACTATTCTTTAATTTTGAAAGCAATGGCTTGTCGTTAACTGTGACTGGATAGAAACCACCCACATCAAACTCGACAGCAATTTCAGTGCCTGTCCCTTGAGCAACACCTTCTGCTATCTGTCTAATTTCATTGTAAATTTCTTTTCTCAATTCTGGGTCAAACGTTCTAATGGTTCCCATGAGCATAGACTCCTCTGGGATGATATTGTTTCTGGTGCCTGCCTCAACCATGCCAACTGAGACCACTGCTGGATTATTAATAATGTTAATTCTTCTACTAACAACGGTATTCAATGACTGAATTAATTGTGCTGTAGCCATTATTGGGTCAATGCCTGCCCAAGGAGTTGAGCCATGAGTTTGTACGCCTTTGATGGTTATTCGATACGCCGATGCTGCAGCTAAAGCTGGTCCAGGTTTTATTGCAATATAACCATTCGGAATATTGGTTACATGCAAACCAAATATCACTTCAGGTTTGTATTTCTCAAACAAACCTTCCTCTAGCATCATTTTTGCACCACCACCTTCTCCTTCTGGTGGGCCTTCTTCAGCAGGTTGAAAAATTAACAGCACGTTACCTGCTAGTTCAGATTTATTTTCAGCAAGAAACTCAGCGACACCCATCAAAATAGAAACGTGAGCATCGTGACCGCAAGCATGCATAACACCAACGTCGTTGCCAAGGTATTGCGTTCTTACCTTAGAAGCAAATGGAAGACCTGTCTTTTCTTCAACAGGCAATGCATCCATATCAGCTCTTAGAGCAACAGTAGGTCCTGGCTTACCACCTTCTATAAGAGCAACAACACCTGTATAAGCGATGCCAGTCTCTACTTCTAAACCAAGATTTTCAAGATGGTCAGCAACTTTTTTTGATGTCCGAAACTCCCTATTAGCAAGCTCAGGGTATTGATGGATGTCATGACGCCACTCGATAACTTTGGGCATCAATGATTCTAATTTTTGGTCAAGCTCAATCTTTAGATCCTCTGTGCCGAATGACAATAAAGTGAAAAAGAGTAAAGAAATAATGCTTAATCTCATACCTTATCTATAATACTGTTGAAATGACTGAAAACAAAAAAATCGTGGTCTCACCCTGTATATCCATATGTCAGTATGATCATGAGGATACATGCATAGGCTGCTATCGCACTAAAGAAGAACGTCTCAAGTGGAAGGATCAAGATTCAACTCATCAGTGGAAAGAAGAAAACCTTCAAGCCATCAAACAAAGAATGCCTGAAGCACATCTTCAATCTTGGAATGAGACCTACAACAAAAAAAGAGCAAGGATCTTGAGTCGTGAAAAACCTTAGGCCCTTCCATCTTGCCATTCCTGTCGATGACATAACGGAAGCAAGAAACTTTTATGGTACAAGATTAGGCTTCCTAGAGGGCAGATCCGATTCAGATTGGATTGATTACAACTTTTTTGGTCATCAACTTGTTTGCCATCTTTCACAATTCAATAACTCTGAGACAAACAATGTTGATGGCAAGGAAGTGCCCATTCCACATTTTGGAATTGTTTTAGAATGGTCTCAGTTTGAAGAATTTGAAGAACAACTAAGAGCTGCGAAAATCAAATTTATTATTGAACCCTATGTAAGGTTTAAAGGGCTCCCAGGAGAACAAAAAACGATGTTTTTTAAAGATCCTTTCGGGAATGCGCTTGAATTTAAATCATTTAAAGATGATGCCAATCTTTTTGCTTCCTAATGGCTTATACACTTGATGACTTTCATTTAAAAGCAATTCAGGACTATGGTCTCGATGCAGTATGGCCTCAGGAGGTGCTTACAGAAGCCAAACTTATTCCCAATGAAGTTGAAAGAGATAAAGATTTTCTAGACCTGCCTTTTGTCACGATAGATGGTGAAGATGCTAAAGATTTTGATGATGCTATCTATTGTGAGATTGTTCCTGAAGGTTTTAATTTAAAAGTAGCGATAGCAGACGTTTCTTTTTATGTGACAAATGATACACCAATGGATGTTGAGGCCTTGCGCAGATCGACCTCTGCTTATTTTCCAAGAAAAGTAATCCCAATGCTCCCAGAACAGCTCTCCAATGATGTCTGCTCATTAAAACCAAACAAATACAGACGAGCCATGCTTGCTGATGTGTTGCTAGATAAAAGTGGCATGATCATCAGCTATCAATTCAAACAATGCATGATTCGATCGGCTGCAAGACTAACCTACAATCAGGTTGAGCAAGATTCATTTACAGGCGAATCATTTGCAGAATCATTATCGGCTGCTTCTATACTCCACAAACAATTAAAGGCTGGCAAACAACAAAGAGGGGCATTGGACCTCAATATTGGAGAGCCAGTATTGGTTTTTGATAAATCCAACAAAGTAAAAAAAATATTGCCAAGGTCAAGGCTAAATTCACATTCATTAATTGAAGAGATGATGTTAATCGCCAATATTTGTGCGGCAGATTTTCTTCGTAAAAACTATAACGAGAGTGTATTTAGAAATCATGAACATCCCGAATCGATAAAGATTGATCGACTAAGCCAGGGATTAAAAAAAAGAAATATTAATTGGAATGGCTCTCCCGAAGAGGTTGAAAACCTTTACATGCTTGCTAAAAATGTCTCTAGCAGAAAAGATGTAAACATTATTCATATGATGATTTTGCAAGCTATGCAGCGAGCTGCTTATGAAACAAAATGCAAAGGACATTTTGGACTAAAGTTTGATTATTACACTCATTTCACTTCGCCAATTAGAAGATATCCGGATCTTATAGTTCACAGATTAATCAAAGCAAAAATAGATAACCTAGATAGTGATACTTCACAGCTAGAAACTATTCTTGAGCACTGTTCACAAAAAGAGAAGGACGCAGAGTTTGCTTCAAAACAAGTCATACAAAATTTAATCTGTGAGCATTGCAAGCAGTTCAGAGGACAAAAATATTCTGGCTTCATTACAGGGGTAAAAGATTTTGGCTTATTTATCGACATACCAGACCTTTATACCACTGGTATGTTGCATGTATCTGAGTTGCCTTCAGATCGATATAGATTTAATGCTAGGAATCAATCATTGGATGGTAAACGAAGAGGCAACAGATTTGCTTTAGGTGATAAAATTGAAGTCACCATCGGTGAAATTTTTGAGCTAGAGGGAAAAATATCTTTGTATTATTAAAACTATGAAAGTCACGATTAAAAACTTGCATGTCATCCGCACTTTGATAAATAAATCGCCTGAGATGCTTTTTGAAATCAATTTAAAAAAAGATGGCTCTCAAAAATTTAAAGATATCTTGGCAATTGCTGAGGAAAATAAAATTCAAATCAATTTTAGAAATGATCTGTCAGCAGTATGCAAGGCACCCATTGTGCGAGACATTAAGTCCGACCAATATGAGTTAGGCAATTTGGTCGTGGTATTGGATGAGGTGCAAGATACTAGAAACCTTGGTTCATGTCTAAGGTCTGCATCTTTTTTTGGCGTTGATGCCATCATAATCCCAAAAAATAATTCAGCTGATTACGCTAACCCTGCAGTAATTGAAACTTCGACAGGAGGAATATACGACTTAAAGCTTTATAAAGTCAGCAATATTTCTCAAACCATTCAACAATTAAAAGAAAATGGTTACTGGATTTCTGGATTCTCTGAGCATGGATCAAACTTTATTGATAGAGACAAGCTTGATGAAAAAAATGTGTTGATTTTTGGTAATGAAGAAAAGGGTATAAGGCAACTGGTACAAAAAAGCTGTGACCAAATCTTGAAAATTAAGCAAATTGGACAAACATCATCATTAAATGTCTCAGTCGCAACAGCAATTGCTTTGTATGAGGCTACAAAAACCTAATGTAATAAATTTAATAATTCATTTAGAATAAGCAGTTATGTTATCGCAAAGAACAATCAGAAATAAAATCACTGCATCGGGTGTTGGTCTGCACTCAGGGAAAAAAGTAAATCTGACTTTTCATCCAGCCGAACCTAATACTGGTGTTGTTTTCAGAATGATTGATGGTGATAAAAAGACTGAAATACCTGCCATTCTTGCACACGTAGGAGACACAACATTATCAACTTCTCTAGAAAAGGATGGCTATAAAATTTCAACCATAGAACATTTACTTTCAGCTCTTGCTGGCACAGGTGTTGATAATTGTATTATTGATTGCGATGGCCCAGAAATTCCTATCATGGATGGCAGTTCCACTCAGTTTGTATTTCTCATTCAATCGGCTGGCATTATTGAGCAGGCTGCAGCAAAGAAATTTATCTACGTTACAAAGTCTGTGCAGGTCAATAGAGGTGATGCGGTGGCAAGAATAAAACCTTACGATGGGTTTAGAGTCACATTCACTCTAGAGTTTGATCATCCTGTTTATAAGAAATATCCACAAAGCGCTTCAATAGATTTTTCACAAACTAGCTTTATAAGAGAAGTAAGTAGAGCCAGAACATTTGGGCTAATGAAAGATCTAGACACATTGAAAAAAAATAACCTAGCATTAGGAGCAAACCTAAATAATGCCATTGGAATAGGTGAAGAGGACATTGAAAATGAAGGAGGATTAAGATTCTCCGATGAGTTTGTAAAACATAAAATATTGGATGCTATTGGCGACTTATATTTACTTGGGCATAACTTAATTGGTGAGTTCTTTGGCTTTAAAACAGGCCATGCGCTCAATTACGAACTCCTTAAAAAGATTGAAAGTGAGAATGCATACAAGATCATTGAAATTGATGAAATTAAAGATGCGCCAATCAACTACCTAAAGCCAATCTCTGAAGAGGTTGCCTGATGCTTAATTTTTTCACGAGCATTTTCCAGTCTGCAAACCAAAGGCGTCTAAAGGACTATCAAAAAATAGTCAGCAAAATTACTGCGCAGGAATCAGATATTGCAAATCTTTCAGAAGAAAAATTTAAAACTCTCTTTTTTGAAGGAGATGCTGACCACAATAAAATTGTAGAGGTTTTTGCGGCTGTTAGAGAAGCTGCCAAAAGAACCATTGGCCTTAGACATTTTGATTGCCAGCTGGTTGGTGGTCTTGTGCTTAATGGTGGCAATATTGCAGAGATGAAAACTGGGGAAGGTAAAACTTTGGTTGCAACTTTGCCAGCTGTGCTAAATGCGCTAAATCATAAAAAAGTCTATGTGGTGACTGTCAATGACTATCTGGCCGAGAGAGATGCAGAATGGATGAGACCAGTGTATGAATATTTTGGCCTATCCGTTGGCTTTCTTACTTCTTCTCAAAGCTTTCAAGATAAGCAAGCAACTTACGACTGCAACATTATTTATTGCACGAGTAGCGAGCTTGGCTTCGACTATCTGAGAGACAACATGGTGTTATTTAAAAATCAAAAATCACAAAAAGATCTTAACTTTGCCATTATTGATGAAGTGGATTCCATTCTGATCGATGAAGCTAGAACACCATTAATTATTTCTGGAGCAACCGACGATGATGCCTCGGCTTACCCAATCTTTTTAAAGCTACTGCCACAACTAAAAAGACAAATGCGCGAGGGAACAGAAGAGGAACCTTTGACCGATGCAGAAAAAGGCGATTTTTTAATTGATGAAAAAATTCGCTCTGTGGATCTTACCGATAATGGGTTTGAGAAGGTAGAGAATTTTCTGGCCGATCGTGGCATGATTAAACCAGATGAATCTTTGTACACCACCAATAACTTGAAGTTCTTGAAATACATACAAGCAACTTTAAAAGCGAACTTGTTGTTTGAGAAAAATGTGCATTATGTTGTGGAATCTGGGAAAGTAGTGCTAATTGATGACAATACCGGACGTAAATTACCAGGCCGAAGAATATCAGAAGGTGTTCACCAAGCGCTTGAATGCAAGGAAAAAGTAGGCATTCAACAAGAAACACAAACACTTGCTTCAACAACCTATCAAAACTTCTTTAGGCTTTTCGATAAAATCTCAGGCATGACTGGTACTGCAGACACTGAAGCTGCAGAATTTAAACAAATCTACAATATGGATGTAGTTGTCATTCCAACGAATCAACCTATGGTGCGAAATGACGTTAATGACGTCGTCTATGTCAATGAAGAGGACAAGTTTCAAGCACTCATTAAAGAAATTAAAACCATCCACAATAAAAAAGCACCGATCTTGGTCGGAACAGCAAGCATTGAGAGTTCAGAAAAGTTATCAAAAAGATTAAAAAAAGAAGGCATTAGACATCAAGTACTCAATGCCAAATATCATGAAAAAGAGGCAGGCATCATTGCTGAAGCAGGAAGACCAGGAGCTATTACCATTGCAACCAACATGGCCGGCCGAGGTACCGATATAGTCTTAGGGGGCAGAAATGACAATGACCAAGACTGGCAACAGAAACACGAAGAAGTTTTAAATGCTGGTGGATTGCATGTCATTGGGACAGAGCGTCATGAATCCAGAAGAATAGACAATCAGCTTAGAGGTCGATCAGGGCGACAGGGCGATCCAGGCTATTCCAAATTCTTTCTATCTTTGGATGATACAGTGCTTAGACTATTCATTGATGAGAATAGAAAGCAATTATTTTCACGCTTAAGTGATGGCATGGATGACTCAAGCATTGAGCACCCATTGTTAAATGGAGCCATTGCCAATGCACAGAAAAAAATTGAAGGTAGAAACTTTGAAATAAGAAAACAAATACTAGAGTTTGATGACGTTTCTAATGACCAAAGGCTTACTGTCTATGAATTAAGAAATTATTATTTAGAAGAAAACGACCCTAGTGACCTAATCAAGGAGTACATCGATAACTTCCTAGAAAAAACCACAGACAAAATGCTACCAGAAGATCAAGCTGGTAACTGGAATTTTGATGAACTTGCTAAATCCTTAGAAGCTTCATTAACCATTGCTCCAGATTTCAAAAAACTTGATAAAGCCAATATGTCGTTTGCCAAGGTTATGGACTTTCTTAATGAGTTCTATCTTAATTTCTACCATGATAAATTTGAAAAACTTGGAACTAAGAAACAAGAACTGGAAAGACAAATTGCTATCCAAGTGCTAGATGCTTGCTGGAAGCGACATTTGCAAAACGTTGACTCTTTACGAGCCAATATTGGCTTAAGAGCCTACGCTCAAAGAAACCCTATCAATGAGTTTAAAAGAGAATCCTTTGAAATGTTTGACGCTATGATTGAATCATTTAAAGACGATTCGGTACGAATTTTATTCAATATCAAGATTCAGACCATGTCGAAGCAAGAGTTTGAGCAGCAAAAGCAGCAACGCTTACAGCAAAATCAAAAATCGAAAACTGAATAGTTAATCAATTCCTTCGTCATCGAAGGTTTCAATTGAAACTTCTTCGTTGGCCCACTTCAAAAAATCAATGCTTTTGCAGCCTTTCGAGCAAAAGGGTTTAAATTGTGAATCAATCTCAACGATTTTTTTGCAATTGGGACAGGTCAGATTAACTTTGTTGTTCATAAATAGAAAAATAAAATTCCAGCTTTGTCTTAAAATCTTCAAGGCTGCTATCGTTCATTATAAAATCATCAGCGTAAGAAATTCTTGCTTTGTAGCTCATCTGTCCATCGATTATTTTATTGGCAAGCTCTTCATTATTCTGATCTCTTTGACAAATGCGTTCAACTTGAGAAGCTCTTGGTGCATCAATAACTAAAGTTCGACTAAACTGAGTTTTTCCCGTCCAGATTGGAGCGCTATAGATTGCCCATTTGGACTTAACTCTCCCAAACATATCCGCTATCTCATTCCTGATCATGGGATGCATAATATCTTCAAGTTTTTGCTTATTGCTTTGGTTGCTAAAAGCAATGTCTCTCAGTTTTTTACGATTGATTTCCTCATGCTCATCTAAAACTTCAGTGCCAAACTGCTGAATAATTTCAAGATAGCCCTTTTGTCCTTTTTGCTGCAAAAAACGCGATACTTCGTCGGCATCAATGATATCAATACCTTTTGTTTTAAAAAAGTCAGTGGCTGTTGTTTTACCAGTAGCAATGCCGCCAGTAAGTCCAAGGGTAAACATATCTAATATCCTAAGGCATATGACAAAAATTTTGTAAAATATCTGGCACGCTGGGATAGCTCAGTTGGTAGAGCAGCTCATTCGTAATGAGAAGGTCGGAGGTTCGATTCCTCTTCCCAGCACCACATATTTTTACACTTTGAATAAATCTGCATATAATCTAAACATAATATTCAAAATAAGGGGAGAGCTTATGAGAATGATTGGAATAGCGTTAGGTATCGCAGTCGTTACTTTTTTTACATTTGAAAGTTTTGATTTTGATGCAAAACCGCCAACAAAACCGCAACCAGTGACTCCGACATATACTCAATATATGTCATGCCAACAGGGCGATAACTACTCAGATCTTGCTTTTGGCAACATGATATCTGGCTTTAATAGCCTTGATATCAAGGGTTTGGTTATGGCTGCTGGCCATACAATTGTTGATGGTGATTCAGTTGGTGGCAATGATTTTAGATGGCAACTGTTTTGGAAAGATAAGAAAAGTGCTGAATCTTTCTGGGATAAAGGGCCTTCTGATGAATTTTCAGCTTGGGCAGATGCATCAAGATCCGTAATGGTTTGCGATGGTGTAGGCCGTAGAGACTATTCGTTTGAATTGCCTGGTGTACAACCTGATTGGGGTGGTGCATCGGAATTTGTTAGCATTTTTAGAGCTTGTAAATACACAGAGAATGGTGGGAAAAGCAGCCTCTCATCAATGTATAGCAAGTTCAATGATTTTGTTGCTAAAGAAAATAAAGATGCCAGCTGGCATGTTTTTTCTACAAGAGCAAAACGTGGTCCATTTGACTACGCAGTTTATTTCCATGATGGAGAAAATTCAGAAGCATTTATGGAATACGATTTCTTCTGGGTTAACTACCTAGCTGATCTAGATGAAGCTGCAGAAAGAGGAGCACAATGGGTAGAGACTGGAGGTGACCTTCAGGCTGAGTTTGATGAGATTGCAGAATGCAATGATCCTGCAACATTTACCAGCCAAGTACTGTACTCAATGATAAAACCTGAAGAAACATAAAATTTTTCTGAGGTAAATTTTAGTGGGGACATATGTCCCCACTTTTTTTAGTTTCTTTTATTTAGCAACAATTCAAGTTCGATAGAATTTAATAAACCCATGACAAGTAGGGGATTTTCAGCTAAATAAAGTAGATACTCGGTATCGAGTCCATCTTTGCTCTTAACACTAACACCAATGCCCTTAGGATTATTCGCAAATGATTTTAATTTGAAATAATAGTCCGAATAAACTTTGTATAGTTCATCAAACGAAAAGCCTGAAGCAATTGAACTTACCTCTGGATCCATTAAGAAAAATCCTAAGGTTTGCTCAAATTCACTTTTTGTTAGTTTTTCAGCGAGCAATGATTTCATTGTGAACAAACCAGCATCAATTGTGCCGCCCGATAAGATTGATAAATCTTTAAAAAGTCTTTCAGACCAAGCTATATTTGCAATTGCTGAGTATATATTCGTATTGAGCTGATTTAGATTTAATAAATCTGTATCGTAATTTTCTGAAAGAAGATCGAAGTAACCATTTAACTGAGGATCGCTGAAAATGGCATCGAGGTATTCTAAACCTACTAAACAATACTCACCCTCAATAACATTTGCCCATGCTTGGAGATTATCTTTGGAGTAGAGGTCACTGCAATCTCTTGTTGTAGCTTGTAAGAAACTATTTAACTCGTTAGCAATGTATCTATATGGCTCAATGGCAACTGCCAAAGCATTAAAGTATTGGCTATCTAGGCTTTTATCTAACGCGTTTTCGTCTATAGAAGAATCAATGGAGAAGTTAAAAGACAAATCTTTCCCAAACTCTAAGTTTGTTTCCACATTCGATCTTAGCTTGCCTTTTGCTCTTGCTCCAATTTCAAAACTAAATGAATCCAAGTAACTTGATATCCTGTCCGACAACAAAGTTATTCTCGCTTGAAAACTCACTCGCTGCAGTCAATAGCAGCTCTGGTGAAACTACTATCTCATCAAGCAGAAGATACGTTTCTGATTTATAAAAATCTTTCAGCATTGCAATATCCCTTGATGCTGCAAAAGCAATCAATTTATCCAGATAGCCAATGTTGATCTGTATTTTTTTTGCCTTGAATAATTCTTCGCCTGAAGCATCTGAGCCTGCTTTTAGCAGAGCATTTATTGAATCGATTTTGTCAAAATTTTCATCGGCTGGGAAAATATAGCTTGAAACAGCTAAATCGTTTATTTCTAAAATTCCATTTCTAACTGTGGTGGTCCTATAGGTAATGGCTATATCTTCATCTTGATATGCAAAAACTTGAATCCAGCTCAGCAACTTTTCAATATCGTTCTGTGATTTTAGGCTCCCATAGCTTTGTGAATATATGATGTTTGAGAGAAACAGTAGGATAAACAAAGATAATTGTGCAATATTTTTTACCATCTAACCTACTGATACTTATCTCTTACTTGAACTAAAAGCTCATATCCCCTATAAGTTGTTGCACTGGTTCTTGGCACCAGCTCAATGGTAAACCAAGCATCTTTAAACTTATCCCCTTGAAAATCATAGTTTGGTGACTCTTTAAATGTTACACACTGAGGGTTTGAGTTAGATCCCCAGCTTAATGAACTATCGCTTAAAATAAGTGCATTATTATTTTGGTCCAATGGCTGATCAAAATTAAATGTTTCTGGTCCCTTAACAACTAGATCGACTGTTACATTTGCAGCTGTTTTGTTCGCAATGCCTACACAGAACCGACCCCCTGTATCATCATCACCAATTCTAAATGAATCAAGAAGTCCGGCAGAGTCGAAGAAAACTAAGTTCTCAAAATCGGATGAGGAATCGTCGTAATATTCAACTGGCCCTTCAAGTAAATCATAGCTTATCCATAAAGGTGAGCCACTATTGATGGCATTGTTATTCAAAAAAATACTTGCATAAGATTTAACATTAAAAAACTCATCGACACGCTGTTTCTCTTCACTGTTGAGCTGAGCATAGAATTCTTTTAACACATTAAGATAAGGTTTAAGCACATCCTCATTATCAGAGTGTATTCTCATTGCTCTGCTAATATTTGCTATAGTTTTTTCAACTGCAGCTTCACCGCCCCATTCAAGCCTAACTGTTGCTGAAGAATCTCGAGCTGTAAAAAACAGTCCAGGATCACTGGCTTCAGGATCGGTGCTAATATCAACTGACATAAATACCGAAATCCTATCTTCATCTGCATCTCTCACTCCTGGATTTCCTGTTTTATCTTGTGTGAGAACAATCTCAAGATTCATTGGTCTATCGGTAGTATCAACTCTTTCGTTATAGATATTTTCATTATTTACAAGGATTTCCGTGCTTTTTGCTTCATCTTGATTCTCGTCCCTTATTACAGAAAGAATCCAATCTTTATTGAATTTTGTTAAGAAATTAAGTTGTGTAGCATCGCCTACATACTTGGCACCAAGATTTCTTTGTTGCCTTGTAAAATTATAATAAGTTGAACTTGCTCTCGGTAATTCTCCATTATTTTGTGTAGATACATTGAGAGTTGATATTTCAGAGTAAGATGATCTGCCTTGAGGGCCTAAAAGCTCATCTAGACCATATTCTTCTAGAAGATCATAAAACCTTTCCCTGCCTGCTGATCCAAGAATTTCTTCTTTAACTGACCCACTTCCTCCTTCAAGAGGAAGCTCAGTATATGTAAATCGATCCTCCCATCTATACCAAAGGTTGTTTGAATCAATAGAGTACTGCATTCTTTTTTCTGAATCGCTAACAGTAAACGTATAAAATGCACTTAACCCTCTTCTGACAAAAAACTCATAATTACTAGCTGAATAATCTAGATTAGCTAAATCATTTACAATTTCCTGAGCATCATAACTCTCTGGATTGTTGTAATAATCATGGATTGAAAAACCCAAAACTTCATTAGCGTTATTATCAAAGAAGGCAGGAATGCCTCTTGAATAAGCAGGCTGATAGAATGCTGCTTGTGAATCTTCAATATTAAAGAGATTTCTTGTATCGAACTGCAGCAATTCTCGACCCCAACCTCTTATTGGGTAGCAGCTCTCATTGGTTTGATCACGAGCATCTCTTCTTGATCTTAAAGAAACTGATTTTTCCTGGGTATTTTCTTCATTGGTTGCTTCTAACTCCAGTAGCAGGGTATCAAAGCAGCTGAGGACATAAGGTTCATCGCTTTGATCTGGCTCATTTTGCCAATAGCCCCCACTTTCTTTAGTAATTAAGTATTCATATTGTGCATTATCAAAAGGATTATCTAGTGAGCTTAAATCTAAGCCAACATTTACTAACTCTTCGCCAAAGAAGTATTGTCTTGAAGTTCTTTTTACGCCATTTAAAGAAAAATCATTATATTGGCAACTAGTAATTGATGATGGAGAACAATACCACCTGTTGAGATTATTATTATCATCAATTGTTATCCCAGCTGAATAAAATTCATATCGCTTGAAACGTATTATCATCTATAGGTGAATTAAAATTTCCTCTAAAATTAAATTCGATATCTGTTAGATCCCCTTCACCTAATATTTTGGTTCGTGCATCTTCATTTAAGTACATGTAAACAGGCAAGTTAGCACTAAATACTTCACTTACCTCATTAGTCAGTGTATTTTCAAGTGGCAAAACTTGCTTTAAGAATATATCAACTAATTCTCCTGCACGTTCTTCAGTAATCCTTCCCTCAGTCACTCCTACAAAATCTGTAACTAGATCTGTAATTCCAAAACCATATAAATCTCTAAAGCGTGTATCAAAATCAGCTACTTTAGACTGAATTGAGTCATGCACTTCCCAACCTTTCTCAGTACATCCTTCATCAAAAGATAGGTCTTGCTCTAAAATTTCATTCTTTGCTTCAACGATAAGCTCAGTTAAAAAAGTGGTAAATGGTGTAACAAAAATATCAGCGCCACCAAATGTATCTAATCGTGGGAAAACCATTTTAAATGGCTCTGTGACCGGACCTCTAGTGCTGTCAACTGCATCAACGTCTGCATAAGCTATTATCGGTCTATTATTCCAACACCTTGTTAGAGCATTGTATTCTTCAATTTTATCTTCAGGTATGACGTACACAGGTTCAGGTTCAGGGGTTGGTTCTGGAGTCGGCTCTGGGGTTGGTTCTGGAGTTGGCTCTGGGGTTGGTTCTGGAGGGGTGTTGGTTCTGGGGTTGGTTCTGGGGTTGGTTCTGGGGTTGGTTCAGGAACGAGTAACCCTAAATCTAAAAGTCTTTGAGTAGGATCTATTTTGAAGGAGCCTCCTTCATCAGTAACAGCAAATAATTCTTCTTCTTGTCGAGTGAAGTCATAATTTTCATCTATCCAAACACTAGTATTAGATAAGTACCCATCAATGGCTTTTCCTTGAATAATATCTGGAATATAAGTTTGTGGTCCAGGAGCTGGTGTAGGCACTGGGGTTGGCTGCGGTGCTGGAGATTCACCACCTCCACCTCCGCCACAAGCAGTTATTATTACAATTGTGAAGAAAGTTAATAAAGCTCTAAAGGATTTCACTATCTATAGACTTTACCATATTTTGTGTCTAAAAAAGATGCCCAATTAATTGATTCTTGACTAACAAAGCCCGTTTGTTTGATCTGATCTTTTAAGTACATTTCCAGAACAGAACAAACTCCGGATGCAGTGGTTAGCTGGATGGCGCTAAAATTATCTTGCCCTTGAATTTTTTTGCAATATGTCTGCTCTTGAAGAATCCCATTAATCTTTCCAATCACTTTAACGAAAAAGATCACAACATCGTTCGTGGTTCTTGGAACTTCTTTATCAAATAAATTTTCTAAAACGTCGCGATTTTTCTTTAAATGCAGATCACTAAAAAGAAATTTCATATGTGCCTGATGTCCTGGGTATCGAATAGTTTTGTAAGTTAGGTTTTTGACTTGGCCTTGAAATGTTTCGCACATAGTAGCGCAACCACCTGATGTGTTAAAAGCTTCATAACTTTTGCCTTCAATTATCAATTTTTCCATGCCCTCTAAAGGCATAACTTTAACCTTTTCACCTTCGTAAATTGCATCTGCAGCATTGCAATACTCATTAATCAATCCATTGGTTGACCAGCTGAGATAGTAACTCATTTCGTTAGTCGTATATTTTGGTAGCGCGCCCACTCTCATTAATACTTCATCAACCTCATCAAATTCCTTCATCATACTAGCAGCACAAATATTGATTGCTCCAGGTGCCAAGCCACACTGTGGTATCAAAACACTATCAGAACTTAATTTGGTTACAAACTCAGTAGTTGCTACATCCTCAGTCAGATCAAAATACCCAATACCAAGTTCTGCTGCTACCTTAGCAATTGTTTTATTTACAGCAAATGGTCCTGCCGATATGACCGCATTTCTATCGCTCAAAAACTCTTTTACTTTTTCTTCATTGGTCGCATCAAGACCATCCTTAAGATCACCTATTTTCAGATCGTATTTGTCTTGCAATAATTTTTCGATAGCACAACCAATGTTTCCAGAACCAATGATTCCAACTTTATTTTTCATCGAATTCAACTCCCTGAGCAAGCGGTAGTTCATTACCGTAATTTACTGTAACTGTCATTCTTCTCATGTAAGCTTTCCAAGAATCTGAGCCAGATTCTCTGCCACCACCAGTTTCTTTTTCACCGCCAAATGCACCACCAATCTCAGCTCCACTTGTTCCTATATTGACATTAGCAATACCACAGTCAGAGCCCTCTGAACTTAAAAATAGCTCAGACTCTCTAAAATCATTTGTAAAAATGCAACTACTTAACCCTTGTTTTACTGAATTTTGTAGCTCAATAGCATCTCTAAGATTTGAGTAGGGCATAACATATAAAATTGGCGCAAATGTTTCATCATTCATTTCTACTATATGCTCAGTTGTTTCAACAATTGCAGGTGTGACATATACACCATCTAAATCCAACTTATCACCACCAAATACTTTCAGTGATTTTTCTTTACATGAAGCCAGTTTAGCTTGCATGGCATTAAAACTATTCTCTGAAATCAATGGCCCAACCTGTGTTTTTCTGTCAAAAGGGTTACCAATTACCAACTTACTGAAAGAATCTTTTAACTTAGTTAAGAAATTCTCATAAATACTTTCATGAACAAAAAGTCTTCTTAATGTGGTGCATCTTTGGCCTGTGGTACCAGCTGCAGAAAAAGTAACACCCTTAACTGCTAAATCAATATCAGCAGAAGGGCAGATAATCCCAGCATTATTGCCTCCGAGCTCTAAAAGGTTTCTGCCAAGCCTTGCTGAGACAACTGGAGCAAGTGCTTTACCCATATCGCAGCTACCGGTAGCAGAAAATAAAGCAATGTTCTCATTTTCTGCCAATTCTATGGCCGCATCATTGCCTCCAGTATAAACTTGGACTAAATCTTTATGGTCAAAATTGAATCCCAAATATCTCCTTGATCTTCTTGCACATCCTCAGTGTGGGGCTTGGCTTCCATATAATGCTATTACCACAGACTGCTGCAAGACAAAAATTCCATCCAAAAACTGCCACTGGAAAATTAAATGCTGTAACACATCCGACAATACCTAATGGTTGCCAAATTTCTTGCATTCTATGATTAGGCCTCTCACTAGGAATTGTTAAGCCATAGAGCTGTCTACTTAGACCTACGGAAAAATCACACATATCAATAACTTCTTGAACCTCGCCCTCTGATTCAGAGATTATTTTCTTAGCTTCAGAAGTAATTAGTTTAGATATTTCTGATTTATTTCTTCTAAGTTCCTCACCAAAACTTCGCACATAATCCCCTCTTTTTGGCGCAGGCAAACTTCTCCATGCAACAAAAGCGCTCTCAGATTTTTGAATTATTTTTGAAAGTGTTTTGATCTCGCCCATTAGATTAATTATATGACAAATGATTTATCTGAATAAGATTTGTTTAATAAAAATCAGTTTCAGAACTAATATCTTCTAACCTAACCGAACCACATTCCTTTCCATACCATTCATTAGCAGATTGAATTTCTCCCTTTCCATCACTCATAATGCTAAGCTGGTCAGGGTAGTTTATCAGAATATCTTCATACAGATTTTTAGGAGTAAACTCTTTTCCTCTACTATCAGCTTTATTCAAAGGAAAGGTTTGAGAAACAAGGTAATCAATAGGATCTAGTCCGGGAAATGGGAAATTCCATTGTGAAAATCTAACAACTATCAAATCCAAGCCTGGATGGATTGATAAGAATTGTTTTCCCCAACCTTCGAAAGAAAATGAACAAGTTTCTGGAAAATAATTGTGTGCATTTTGTGACATAGTTTCATTTAGATTTTCTATGATTGCAGACGCCTCTTGAGTGAATTCAAAATATCATTCTCCTGTAACAATCTATCGCCATTCCATAAACCTTTTCTTAAAAGTAAATATCCAGCTCTAGCAATCTCATGCATTGTCATACTCTGAAATCCAATACCCATTTTTGAAATTGTCGGAAATTCTGGCCAAGAAGCTTGATCGATCTCGATGTTCAAATTATCTAAGAAGGTATCTTTTGTTGCTGCAAAAAGATCTTTTGGTATGCCCGTTCCAAACCAAGTGCCAATAGCTGATAATCATGATTGTTGTACCTGCGTTTCTTTGGATTACTTCCCAAATATGGTGTATTTAGCATGCAGTTTAAGTAATCAAAATTCGTGTTCTTATAAAAATCCTGAAAATTACATGCTCCGTAGGCAGGCCCATTGCTGGTATCTAAATTTGACCTGAACTCAAGCATATCTCTGATTGTTATATTGGTATAGTTGCCTGACCATTCATTTAAAATATCAGACATTGATTGATCAATAGAAGTCAATAAACCTTGTTCTTTTGCGGTATACGCTAGCATTGGCATAAATACCTTACCCATAGAAGCAATAAGGCCATCACTTGTTTCATCGTAACCAGTGGCATACCTTTCTCCTATGATTTTTCCCTTATGGATGGCTAGGACTGATTGAGTTGCGAATACATTGCTATCTTTAAAGGCATAATTTATTAGTTCATCAACAAACTTTTGATCAAGGCCAAATTCAGAAGGATCTGTTTTTTCCCATTCATCTCCTGGAAATCTAATTAAATGTGCTGGGGTTACACTTGTATCAGCGATCTCAATCTCAGCAAACAAATCAAAATTATCTAGTTTTAATTTAAATGTTTCAGTGCCCTCGGTTGTGGAATCTTTGCTGACTGTGAATGTTTTAGAATCAATGTCACCATTGATTATGAATTTACCTGAAAGAGGTTCACCACTGATATCATTTGAGCTTACACCCTCAATAGAATAGGTAAATTCAGTGCCATCATCATAATTTAATGAATTAATAAAGACTGAAAAGTTATCTCCTTCATTTACACTTGACCGATCTGAATAAACATCAATATCGCCAGTTAAAAACAATTCTCCATTGTTAGAAAACAATCCCCACTCACCAGGCTCACCAAGGCCTGTATAAGAACTTTCAGAATCCTCATTTTTAAAATGGTAGGATGGTCTCCCATTTATTAAAAGAATGTTACCACTTCCTAAAGATAGAATTGATGAATCAAAAGAGCTTGGTATGTTTAGATCCGCTATATCATTTACTGAAACAATAATATGAGGCCAATTCTGACCATCGCTTATTTGGTGTGTACTGTAACCATCATCTGCTTTATTACCATATAGTGTTCTAATTAAATCCGATGGAATTCCTCCTGGATTTTCAATTTTTTGCAATCCCTCTATTTGGAGTATATCTCTAGACTGGCCTTCCAAAATAACATTAAGAATATGGATGGTTTCAGGAGGATTTTGACTGGTATCATTGATTTCAACTTCAATTTCAAGGTTAAAGTTATCCAATTTTAGGTTGAATGACTCTGTTCCTTCTGTAATTGAATCTTCTGTAATAGTAAATTCCTTAGAGCTTTGACTATTAGAGATTAAGAACTCTCCAGTTAATGCTCCACTTTCTAAATCATTGGAATCGATACCAGTAATGGAATACGGAATAGTGCTGCCATTATCGTAATTAACAGTAAATATAGATATAGAGAATGTTCCGCCTTCATTAATAGAAGAGGTGCTTGCATATATATCAATATCTGATGATGTAAAAAAAGTGCCTGTTTCATCAAATAGTCCCCAATTTGGGCCTTGGGTTAACCCTGTAAATGAAGTATCAGAAATTTCACGTTGAAATTGATAAGCTGGCCGATTATTGATTAATAAAATATTATTTTGGCCAAGCGAAAAAATTGTTCGATCCAATGATTCAGGAATTTCAAGATCATCGATATTATCAAGAGATAAAATGACATATGGCCATTCAAAATCATCTTGCACCTGATGCGTATTGAAGTTTTCATCAGCTGTATTTCCATAAATTGTTCTCTTCTGCGAAGAAGGTGTGCCACCTCCATTTTTTGTTTCACTTAAGCCTTCCATTTGAATTATTTTTGTAATTTCGCCCTCTAGGTTGGCTTCTAATAAATGTGCCTGCTCCGATGTTGGGGTTGGGGTTGGTGCAGGGGTTGGTGCAGGGGTTGGTGCTGGGGTTGGTGCAGGGGTTGGTGCAGGGGTTGGGTTTACAGAATTAGAGCTTCCTGAGCCGCCTCCACAGGAAGCTAAAAAAATTATCGTTATTACAGAAATGAAATGTTTTAAATCTTTCAAACTTATTTTGTCTGCAATGTTTTGTCTCTAATAATTCTAAACTCGTTATTCTGGTACCAGTTTGGATACTCTCCTGAATTAGCTAAGTCATCTACGAAAGCTGTGAATATTTCAAGATCTTGCTCTATTCCTCTATAGTCCCACTTATCATTAATTTCGTCAGAGACCTGATGGTAATCATATTGAGTATAGTAGTCTGCTATCTCCATACCTCTTGCTATACCACCATCTACTAAATCAATACCAGGATCAGCATAAAGTACTGGAATGCCTTTTTTTGCAAAATTTATATGATCAGATCTGTAGAAATACCCTTTTTCAGGATACTTGTCTGGAGCTAAATACTTGCCTTGTGCTGATGCGTATTTATCGATAATAGGCTCAAGCTCAGAGGCACCATAGCCAATAATAATAATATCTTTTGATTTTCCAGCATAACTCATACCATCCATGTTTAAGCCAGCAATAACCTGGTTGTACTCAAATGGCGGATTCTCAGCCATATAAGCTGAACCCAGCAGCCCAGACTCTTCTGCTGTTAGCCCTATAAAAACAACTGATCTTTTGGGACTTCTTTTAGAAAATACTTCTGCCATATGCATGACACCAGCAGTACCGGTTGCATTGTCTAAAGCTCCATTAAAAATTTGATCACCCTCAAGTTGCTCATTTTTGCCTAAATGATCCCAATGTCCCATGACTAATACATACTCATCTGGAGCAACTGTTCCTTCAACATAACCAACCACATTGTGTGATTCTGAATACTTTAAAGAATTATTAATATTTGCTGAAAGCGTCATACCTTGCATTTCAACAGGCATGAAATCTTTTGATAATGCTTTTTGTTTCATCTCATCATAAGAAGTGCCCAAACTGGCAAAAAGTTGCTCTGCCACATCAAGAGTAATCCAACCTTCGAGTGCTGAACGACCAATATTTTTATCTTCAAAAGTGAGATTTAATTGTTCTCCCGACCAACTACTTTCAACCACATTCCAACCATATGCTGCAGGTGCTGTTTCATGAATAATTAAAATAGCTGCTGCACCTTGTCTTGCTGCTTCTTCATATTTATAAGTCCAACGACCATAGTAAGTCATTGCTTTTCCATTAAAGTCTTTGCCTTGTAACTCGAAACCTGGGTCATTAATTAACATAACAACTGTTTTTCCAGTCACATCAACCTTATAGTCATTCCAACCGTATTCAGGAGCATTGACACCATAACCAACAAAAACCAAATCACTATCGGCAAAATTAACATTCTCTACTTGCCTAGAGGTGCCATAAACCATATCAACTCTGTAATCCAAATCTAAAACTTCGCCCCCAACACTTAAATCAAAACTTGAATTGGTTACGTCCAAAGATACCCCTGTGAGATTTACAGGCAATAAATAAGAATCACCAAACGACTTCAGCCCTAATGATGTGTAATGATCAGCAATGTAATTTTTTGTTTTTATCCCACCAGGAGTACCTGGAGCTCGGCCCTCAAACTCATCTGAGGAAAGTGTTTCAACATGGGTAATATACTTTTGAAAATCTGACTCTGAAGTACATGAACTAATTAAAAAAACGAATAAAAGTGAACTTAATAATCTCATAATAAGATTATAAATCATTTACGAAACTACATTGGTTGGAATTAAAAATATAAAGAACAAATTTTGGACAAAAAAAAGCCCGACAATACCTACTCTCGCACTTACGCACTACCATCGGCGTCTCACTGTTTCACTTCTAAGTTCGAGATGGAATTAGGTGGTGCCAGTGGACTATTGTTATCGGGCAACTGTGTTTGCGAAACTTAATAAAGAATTTACTTTGAGGTTTATTCAAGCCGATCGAGCAATTAGTACTAGTAAGCTGAATCCCTTACAGGACTTACACATCTAGCCTATCAACGTTGTCGTCTTCAACGGCTCTCAAGGGAGATCTCATCTTAGGAGGGGCTTCCCGCTTATATGCTTTCAGCGGTTATCCCTTCCGAACATAGCTACCCGGCAATGCTGCTGGCGCAACAACCGGACCACCAGAGGTTCGTCCACTTCGGTCCTCTCGTACTAGAAGAAGCTTCCTTCAAATCTCCAACGCCCACAGCAGATAGGGACCGAACTGTCTCACGACGTTCTAAACCCAGCTCGCGTACCTCTTTAAATGGCGAACAGCCATACCCTTGGGACCTGCTCCAGCCCCAGGATGAGATGAGCCGACATCGAGGTGCCAAACAGCGCCGTCGATATGAACTCTTGGGCGCTATCAGCCTGTTATCCCCGGCGTACCTTTTATCCGTTGAGCGATGGCCCTTCCATTCAGAACCACCGGATCACTAAAACCTAGTTTCCTACCTGCTCGATCCGTCGATCTCGCAGTCAAGCATCCTTTTGCTTTTGCACTCTACACACGATGTCCGACCGTGTTGAGGATACCTTCGTACTCCTCCGTTACTCTTTAGGAGGAGACCGCCCCAGTCAAACTACCCAGCACACACTGTCCCTGAATTAAATCAAGGTTAGAACTTCAATCTTACAAGGGTGGTATTTCAAGGACGACTCCACTGCGACTAGCGTCACAGCTTCAAAGTCTCCCACCTATCCTACACAAATAAAACCAAAATTCAGTGTGAACCTGTAGTAAAGGTGCACGGGGTCTTTCCGTCTAGCTGCGGGTAAACTGCATCTTAACAGCTATTTCAATTTCACTGAGCCTCTGGTGGAGACAGTGTGGCCATCGTTACGCCATTCGTGCAGGTCGGAACTTACCCGACAAGGAATTTCGCTACCTTAGGACCGTTATAGTTACGGCCGCCGTTTACCGGGGCTTCAATCAAGAGCTTCGCCGAAGCTAACCCCATCATTTAACCTTCCGGCACCGGGCAGGCGTCACACCCTATACGTCCACTTTCGTGTTAGCAGAGTGCTGTGTTTTTAGTAAACAGTCGCAGCCACCTGGTATCTTCGACCAACCAAAAGTTGCCTTCTGATTGGCTAACCTTCTCCCGAAGTTACGGTTACATTTTGCCTAGTTCCTTCACCAGAGTTATCTCATCCGCCTTGGTATTCTCTACCTGACCACCTGTGTCGGTTTGTGGTACGGTCTATGTTGGAGCTATTTCTTGGAACCTATTCACTGCATGCACAATCCATTAAGCGCATACAATTTACTAGATCCGTCACTTCCAACTGGTACAGGAATATTAACCTGTTTCCCATCGACTTCCCCTTTCGGGTATGCCTTAGGGGCCGACTAACCCTGCCACGAAAAGCGTTGGACAGGAATCCTTAGTCTATCGGCGAAGAGGTTTTTCACCTCTTTATTCGTTACTCATGTCAGCATTCGCACTTCTGATACCTCCAGCAAACCTCTCGGTTCGCCTTCACAGGCTTACAGAACGCTCTCCTACCATCATCCGAAGATGATCCAAAGCTTCGGTTTATGATTTAGCCCCGTTAAATCTTCCGCGCAGACAAACTAGACTAGTGAGCTATTACGCTTTCTTTAAAGGATGGCTGCTTCTAAGCCAACCTCCTAGCTGTATAAGTCTATTCACATCGTTTTCCACTTAATCATAATTTGGGACCTTAGCTGTTGGTCTGGGTTGTTTCCCTTTCGACCACGGACGTTATCACCCGTAGTCTGTCTCCCTTGCTAATACTCAATGGTATTCGGAGTTTGCATCGGTTTGGTAAGTCGGGATGACCCCCTAGCCGAAACAGTGCTCTACCCCCATTGGTAATACAAGAGGCACTACCTAAATAGTTTTCGGAGAGAACCAGCTATCTCCAAGCTTGATTGGCCTTTCACCCCTATCCACAGTTCATCCCCTCATTTTTCAACATAAGTGGGTTCGGTCCTCCATGTGATGTTACTCACACTTCAACCTGACCATGGATAGATCGCTTGGTTTCGGGTCTAATTCCAGCAACTAAAGCGCCCATTTAAGACTCGGTTTCCCTACGCCTACCTTGCGTTAAGCTTGCTACTGAAATTAAGTCGCTGACCCATTATACAAAAGGTACGCCATCACCCCGAAGGGCTCTGACTGATTGTATGCTAAAGGTTTCAGGTACTATTTCACTCCCCTAACAGGGGGACTTTTCACCTTTCCCTCACGGTACTAGTTCACTATCGGTCATCTAGGAGTATTTAGCCTTGGAAGATGGTCCTCCCATATTCAGTCAAAATTTCACGTGTTCCGACCTACTCGATTTCACTATATAAAGTCTTTCGTATACAGGGCTATCACCTACTATGGCTGTTCTTTCCATAACATTCTACTAGCCTAAATATAGCTTAAGGGCTGTTCCGCTTTCGCTCGCCACTACTGACGGAATCTCAATTGATTTCTTTTCCTCCGGGTACTAAGATGTTTCAGTTCTCCGGGTTTGCTCCACAAAAGTGGTGACATAAATGTCGGGTTTCCCCATTCGGAAATCCTCGGGTCATAGCCTGTGTACTGGCTCACCGGGGCTTATCGCAAGTTACAACGTCCTTCATCGCCTCTAGATGCCAAGGCATTCACCTTTAGCACTTAATTACTTGAATAAGTAACCTCAAAGTTAACTCTTTGTTTCTTTGAAATAATTTATTGCAGTTTCGCAAATTGTTCTTTAATAGAGCGTCTGATAATTTAGTCACTTAAATGAGTGCCTTCCGTAAGGAGGTGATCCAGCCCCAGGTTCCCCTAGTGCTACCTTGTTACGACTTCACCCCAGTCATGGACCACACCGTGGTAAACGCTCCCCCGAAGGTTAAGCTATCTACTTCTGGTGCAATGCACTCCCATGGTGTGACGGGCGGTGTGTACAAGACCCGAGAACGTATTCACCGCGGCATGCTGATCCGCGATTACTAGCGATTCCGGCTTCATGCAGTCGAGTTCCAGACTGCAATTCGGACTACGAGAGACTTTATCGGATTGGCTCCAGCTCGCGCTTTGGCAACCGTTTGTATCTCCCATTGTAGCACGTGTGTAGCCCTACACGTAAGGGCCATGATGACTTGACGTCGTCCCCACCTTCCTCCGGCTTATTACCGGCAGTTCCCTTATAGTTCCCGGCCTAACCGCTGGCAAATAAGGGTGAGGGTTGCGCTCGTTATAGGACTTAACCCAACATCTCACGACACGAGCTGACGACAGCCATGCAGCACCTGTATCTTCGTTCCCTAAGGCACTAATCTATCTCTAGAAAATTCGAAGTATGTCAAGTGTAGGTAAGGTTTTTCGCGTTGCATCGAATTAAACCACATGCTCCACCGCTTGTGCGGGTCCCCGTCAATTCATTTGAGTTTTAGCCTTGCGGCCGTACTCCCCAGGCGGATAACTTAATGCGTTAGCTGCGCCACTGGATAAATCCAACGGCTAGTTATCATCGTTTACGGCGTGGACTACCAGGGTATCTAATCCTGTTTGCTCCCCACGCTTTCGCACCTCAGTGTCAGTATTTATCCAGAAAGTTGCCTTCGCCATTGGTATTCCTCTTAATATCTACGCATTCCACCGCTACACTAAGAATTCTACTTTCCTCTCTAATACTCTAGCTCACCAGTTTTAGATGCAGTTCCAAGGTTAAGCCCTGGGATTTCACATCTAACTTGGTGTGCCACCTACGCGCGCTTTACGCCCAGTAATTCCGATTAACGCTTGCACCATCCGTATTACCGCGGCTGCTGGCACGGATTTAGCCGGTGCTTATTCTGTAATTAACGTCATGATTAGGTGGTATTAACATCTAATTTTTCCTCATTACCTAAAGTGCTTTACAACCCGAAGGCCGTCATCACACACGCGGCATGGCTGGATCAAGCTTTCGCTCATTGTCCAATATTCCCTACTGCTGCCTTCCGTAGAAGTCCGGGCCGTGTCTCAGTCCCGATGTGGCTGGTCATCCTCTCAAACCAGCTAAGGATCGTTGCCTTGGTAAGCCATTACCTCACCAACAAGCTAATCCTGCATAGGCTCATCCGATGGCGAGAGCCGAAGCCCCCTTTACTCCGTAGAGATTATGCGGTATTAATTCGAGTTTCCCCGAGCTATCCCCCACCATTGGGTAGATTCCTATGTATTACTCACCCGTCCGCCACTGTACTCACATCCGAAGATGCTTTCTCGTTCGACTTGCATGTATTAGGCCTGCCGCCAGCGTTCAATCTGAGCCATGATCAAACTCTTCAAATAAACTGTTTTGTCACTAAAAATAGCGACGATTTTTTTTGGGCACCCATTTAAGTGTCTAAATATTTCTCAATCAGATCGGCCCCATCTAGTGGGGGAACAACAAAGTATAGTGCTTTAAGTCTAAAAGGGAAGTATTTTTTTGATTATTTTCATGATTTTAAAACCAAGCGAAACAAATGTTTCTAAGCGACTTTTCTTTATCTCTACGCCACGAAAAAAATAGGTCTTTATATTGATAAGAGCAATGATCTTTTAGCTCGATTATTTGTAAGCCGTAGCTTGAAATATATTCACGACAAAAAGCGCGTAGATCAAAGTATTTTTTTGTATCAATTGTTTCAACAAAAGGCATAATATCGAGGGAATTTTCAAGAAATACTTCAATAAGATCCTCTTGGACTTCAAAAAAATCTTTACTTATGGAGGGGCCAAAAAAAGCATACTGCATTTTCATACCATGTTGCGACATCAATAACTTATCAATAATGCCATAGGCAACCCCCCGCCACCCACAATGCAATCCTGATAATTCATTGCTATCATTCCAGAAAATAATAGGCAGACAATCTGCAGTCTTGATTCCATAAGCTGTATTTTTCTCAGAGGTGATAAAGCCATCGGCCTCTAATTCTTGATAATTGTAATTATAAATATCTACTCCGTGGGTTTGATCAAAATCGAGATAGGAGTTTATTTGAAGTTTGTTCTTTAAAAAGTCTGCTTTCTCCAAACTATTTAAGCTACAAAAATTATTCTTGCCTTTAATCGAAACAAAAATTTTTGGGCTTTTATTAATTTGCAGGAATTTATATCCATCAAAATTTACCTCTTTAATCATTTTTGTAGTGAATTAATGCATTGCTTAATATCTGCGGGGATATCTGAATGAAAATTGAACTCTTCACCATCCAAAGTGAATGCTAGATTGTATGCATGCAGAGCCTGCCTATTTAGACTCTCAATGGCATGCACCTCATCTTCATTACTGTCTTTCCATTTTTTTATAGAACAGTAAGCTTTATCGCCAGCAATTGGAAAACTAGCATGTTTAAGGTGCACCCTAATTTGATGAGTTCTCCCTGTCTCTAAAGATACTTCTAATAGACTAAAATTTTTGTAACGTTCCTTCACAAGGTAATGGGTAATTGAATCTCTTCCATTTTCTTTCACAGTAAAAATTAGTCTATTCGTGGGATGACGACCAATAGGTTTATTAATTGTATCGCCCGATATGGGCTTACCGTGAACAAGCGCAAGGTACTTACGGGATATCAATCTTTTTTGAATCATATCAGTTAGGACAGTGTGGGCCTTTAATGTTTTTGCAATCAGCATTAATCCAGAAGTATCCTTATCCAACCTATGAATCAGCCCTGTTCTTGGAATACTTTTCAGATCAGGGAAATGAAAAAGTAGTCCATTCGTCAGTGTGTTATCTTTTTGTCCTGCTCCTGGGTGTACGGTCAAGCCTGCCTGCTTATTAATAATTAAGAAGTCTTTGTTATCAAAAAGAACTTCCAATGGAATGTTTTGAGGCTCATCCTCTGTTTGGCTTGAAAGATTGATTTCTACATCAATGATATCCCCCAATTTAAGTTTGTAATCTTTTTCTACAAAATTTCCGGATACTGAAACAGAGTGAGATTGAATTAATTTTTGAACTATTCCTCGTGAAAGGTTATCAAATTGATTGGCTAAGAAGATATCTAAACGATTATTAATATTCTCTTCGTTTATTTCAAAAGTTTTTGATATCATTGTTTTTTAGTTTAATGCAAATATAAATAATTGATGAAAAATAAACTCATATCCATCCTGCTAATGCTATTAGTCGTAACGGGCTGCGCTTCAAATGATGATGAAGAAAGAGAACCAGCAGAGGTAACTCTTTACAATCTTTCACAGGATCGAATGAATGCAAGAAATTTTATTGGAGCTGTTGAGTCACTCACCAGAATAGAAAGATTTTATCCATTTGGTGTCTATGCAGAACAAGCAAGGGCGGACTTAATTTATGCACATTATATGACCGGTGATTACGATGCTGCCTATGCACAGTCGGAGAAATTTATAAGACTTTATCCGAGAAATACCAATGTAGATTACGCTTATTTTATGAGAGGCATGACTGGTTATTACCAAGATGAAGGCATTTTGGGTGATGTATTCAGCCTTAACCTTGCAAAAAGAGATGTCTCAGGTGCGGTACAATCCTACGCTGATTTAACTGAGTTCATGATTAGGTTTCCTGAGAGTGAATACATTAACTCAGCTAGAGAGAGGCTAATATTTCTTAGAAATTTAATAGCAAGTAGCGAATTAGATGGTGCCGAGTATTACATGAAACGTGGAGCATATGTAGCTGCACTTAAACGAGCTAACTACGTACTGACAAACATTCCCAATTCAACTGAAAAAAATAGAGCTCTTTCCATAATGCAAGATGCTTATGAAAAACTTGGTTACTCTGAATACGCACAAAAAGCTCAAGAACTAAAACAGGCAAACTAAGATGAATTTTATCATAGCAGGAGTGCTTGCTCCGCTAGCCTATTTCCTTTTACGTCTTTTTTTTAAATCTCTTGTCATGTCTTTTTTAAATAAGGCAAAGGCACAGTCGGGAGTAAAAGAAATGGTATCGTGTTGTTCATGTGGTGTATTTATTGATAAAAATGATGCTATTAAAAAATCTGATCAATATTATTGTGAAAAGAAGGAATGCTTAAGCAATGTCTAGTGTGCGAATAATTTCTGGCACATTGGGCGGAAGAAGAATTAAAACAATTAAAAATAAAAATCTTAAACCAACGCCCGAAAAATTGAGAGAGCAGCTTTTTTCATGGATTAGGCCAGAACTGTCTGGGGCAAGGTGTTTAGATCTTTTTGCGGGATCAGGTGCACTTGGTTTTGAAGCCCTTTCCAATGGCGCATCAGCAGTAGTAATGGTTGAGCAAAATCCAGATATTTATCGGAACTTAAAAGAGAATTGTGAACTACTAGATTCCGAATCAACAATAAATGTGGTGAGACAAAGTGCAGAAGATTTCATTAGACGCACAAAAGAAAAAAAGTTTGATTTCATCTTTTTTGATCCCCCATATATCAAAGATTATGTGAAACTTTTGATTCCCAAACTATTATCTAAACTTGCTAGAGATGGTGTCAAAATCTACATTGAGACCGATGCACACGAGACGGTTCATACAAACTCAGAGCTTTGCTTAATAAATTCATCTAGTTCTGGAAAAGCAAAAGGACATCTTTATGAGCTCAGTAAAAGTTAACGTCGCAACACGCGCCTCTAAACTTGCACTGGCGCAGACTAATTTATGTCTTAATAAATTATCTTCTGATAGGGACATTCAATTTGAGATTTTTAAGCAAACTACAGCTGGAGATATCAGGAGTATGGAAAATAAGGTTCAATTTGATAAAGCAAATTTTGTTGAAGATATCGAAGAAAGTTTGCTTTCAGGTAAAGCTGACATAGCAATTCACTCACTCAAGGATATGCCTGCTCAACAGAATAAGGATCTTCAAATTATTGCCTTAATTAAACATCAGCACACTAATGATCTGCTAATCTTTCCTGAAAAAGAAAACAAAGAATTGAAGCCTAACTTTTTAGTGGGCACATCAAGCTTAAGGCGAAAATATCAGTGCATTCACTTTCTAAATCATAGCAAACTTGCCAATATCAATGGCAACATTGATACCCGTCTTAAAAAGCTTGAACAAAAAGAGTTTCAGGCAATAATGCTTGCTCAAGCAGGGATAGATAGACTAAATATAAAGGTTAATAGTATAGCTTTGGATGAGAGCACCTTTCTGCCTGCAACTGGTCAGGGAGTTATAGCAATCCAATGCCGAAGAGAAGATAAACAGATTGAGGATTTATGTTCAAAGATTGCAAATAAATCTGATATCACAGCATTGGAATTGGAAAGAAGGATAATCATAGGGCTTGAAGCAGACTGTAACTCAGCAATTGGTATTAAATATGTCCAACTACCCACCGAACAAAAACTGAAAGTTCAAGTCTTATCAAAAGATCATTACATAGAACTTGATGAAGTAAATAATAATAATTATGCAGAAAAGTTTATTGAATTATCCTTAGAAAAGCTGATAAAGATGGGTGCTCACAAATTATTGCATGAAGATCATTGAAACAAGACCAGCATTAACTTCTAGTTGGAGTAAGTTTGAAAACGTACCTCTTTATGAGATTAAAGAAATAAAACATTCTTTTAATGCATCAGATTATGACCTTTTAATCTTTCAAAGCCCTTCGGCTGCCATTACATTTAATAATCTGCCAAAAAAATATCCCTTTCCAATTATTGGGATGGGGCCAGGAACAATAAGAGAACTCAATAAAAAACATCATCAAGCCATCGCTCCAAAAAAACCAAATTCTAAAAATGTTATAGAACTACTTGAAAGTTGTGATTTTCAAAAAGCTTTAATAATTAGAGGCAAAGAGGGGCTGAATCAAATTGAGAGTTATTTGAATGCCATGGGTAAAAATTACCAAGTTTGTGAAACATATGTTCGCTTAAAACTTGATAACTATTCAGAATTAAGTGATCAATTTAACAATGTTGATGGCATTATCTTTTCCAGTGTTTTTGCAGTTGAGGTTTTCTTCTCTGAAATATATAAGGAGGCTAAGAGCTGTAAATTTTTTTGCTATGTCAGAAAGGATTCAGAAATCGATCCTCGACCATGGTCAAGATTCAATTGTTATCGATTACTTTTCAGAAAATTTGAACGAAACAATAAGATCTACTTTGACTTAGTTTTAGTCATTGCAGAAAAGAATTCTTCATTTGTCTTTGTATTCTTAAGTTTTGAAATTAAGAACTCTGTAGCGCTAACTTCTTCCATCTCACTGAGAACTTTTCGGAGTAAATGCATTCTTGTTAACTCGTCTTTATCAGTAAGCAAGTCTTCACGTCTTGTTCCTGATCTAAGAATATTTATTGCAGGGAACACTCTTCTTTCTGCAATCTTTCTTTCAAGATGCACTTCCATGTTACCTGTTCCCTTGAATTCCTCATAAATTACTTCATCCATCTTTGAGCCTGTTTCAACCAATGCCGTTGCAATGATGGTCAAACTTCCACCTTCTTCAATATTTCTGGCAGCACCATAAAACCTTTTCGGTCTTTCTAATGCTTGTGAATCAACACCACCAGACAATATTTTTCCACTAGCTGGTTGCACCGCGTTGTAAGCTCGGCCCAGTCTTGTAATTGAATCCAGCAAGATAACGACGTCTTTTTTGTGTTCAACAAGTCTTTTTGCCTTTTCGATCACCAAATCAGCAACTTGAACATGTCTTTGTGGTGATTCATCAAAAGTACTGGCTATCACCTCGGCATTAACAGACCTCTGCATGTCAGTAACCTCTTCAGGTCTTTCATCGATTAGCAATACAATGACATGAACTTCCGGATTATTTTTGATAATTGATTGAGCCATATTTTGCAAAAGGAGTGTTTTTCCTGCTTTAGGTGGAGAAACTATTAAGCCCCTTTGACCTTTTCCAATTGGTGCCACAAGGTCAATAATTCTTGGTGATAAATCTTCTGAGCTACCTGAACCTGTTTCTAATTTGAGTCTTGCATCAGGAAAGAGTGGGGTTAAGTTTTCAAAAGCAATTTTATCTTGCGTTTTCGAGGGCTCTAGATCGTTAATCTTATCAACTTGTACCAACGCAAAATACCTTTCTTGTTCTCTAGGTGGCCTAATGTTTCCAACTACAAAATCTCCTGTACGCAGATTAAATTTTCTGATTTGACTTGGCGATACATATACATCGTCTGGTCCAGCCTGAAATGAGCCCCATGGAGACCTTAAAAATCCAAAACCATCAGGCAAAGTCTCTAATATTCCTCCACCATAAATTTCTGTTTTGTCTCCAGAAATTGATTTTAAAATATTAAAAATTATGTCTGCTTTTTTTAATCGGGAAACGCTCTTAAGGCCATGCTTTTCTGCAACTTCAAGCAGGTCTTTGGTCCCCATTTGTTTAAGTTCTAATGCGTTCATATGTAAAAAATTGAATTAGAAAGATCTGTTGGATTACTTAAGATAACACTTTAAATTGTTTTGTAAAGCACTAAAAGTTTCGAGTTACTAAGTCTTCTAGTTCCTCTATGCTGACAGCTCCGACGAGACCATCAACTTGCGCTCCATCCTTAAAAACCATTAATGATGGAATGCTTCTAACATTATATTCAACTGCTAAATCTCTATTTTGATCGACATCAACTTTGCATACAGATAGTTTTTCAGAATACTTATCTGCAATTTCTTCCAGTCTTGGTGCAATTTGCTTACAAGGACCACACCACTCAGCCCAAAAATCCACTAGCACAAGTTTACTTTCTGACAGAACATCTGTTGAAAATGAATCTTTATTAGTTACTTTTGTCATATTTTTGTGCAAACCATTTTGCAAAGTACGTTAGTACCGATGCTGACCCTGATCTAAAAAGAGCCATCAAACTCTCTTCGATTACATTATGGTCAAATATTTTTTTGTCAATAGAATTCATTAACATTGTGTATTCGCCGCTTACTTGATACGCAAAAACTGGAACATCGTAATTATCGGAAACCAACTTAATAATATCTTGATTTACCATAGCGGGTTTTACCATCACAATATCTGCTCCCTCATTAATATCTAGCTCTATCTCTTTCAAGGACTCTTTGGAATTCCTAATATCCATTTGATAAGTGCTCTTAGATATGCCTTTCTTTTGCTTTGAGCCCACTGCATCTCTGAAAGGGCCATAAAAATTTGAAGCATACTTTGCTGCATAGCTTAACAAAATTGTTTCGCTGTGGCCTTCTTGCTCAAGGCTTTCTCTTATTACTCCAATCCTTCCATCCATCATATCTGATGGTGCCAAAATATCAGCTCCAGACTTTGCTAAGTTTAAAGACATTTCAGCAAGAGAATTTAAGGTGAGGTCGTTATCAACACTTCCATTAATAACTACTCCATCATGCCCACTAGAAGTATAAGGATCCAGAGCAACATCAGCTATTAGCACTAGGTCTGGAAATCTTTCTTTTACCTGCTCAAGTATGGTGCATAAGAAATTTTCTGGATTAAGTGCTTCATCACCAAAATTATTTTTTTTGATAGATGTGAGGTTAGGGAAAAGCGCGACGGTGCCAATTCCAATTTTTTGCAATGTTTCAATTTCTTTAAATAGTCCTAACTTTGAAAAAAGTTTCTGTCCAGGCATAGTTGTTATTTCAATATTCTTTTTGTTGGTATCAGAAACAAATAAAGGTTGTATTAGCTTACTAACTTGAATTTGATTTTCTGCGACAAGATTTCTTATTGTTTGATTAGATCTTAATCGTCGAGACCTTGTATATGGAAATTTTCTTGAAAGTGCTTTCATAAAGGTGAATAATTATAGTGTTACTTAAAGAAATTTTCTATAAAGAAGTTTTTGTGACAGCATTAATGGCATTTTTATAAAAAAATAAGCTAATTAATATATTTTTAAATTTTATTTAATTTCCTAAAATCTTTTAAATTCGTTGAAAATTATATTATATTCTTCTAAAATCTGTTAAATGAAAATTTTGGTACTTAATGGAGTTAACCTCGATATGCTCGGTAAACGAGAGGCAAATATTTACGGCTCAGAGTCCTTAGATGATTTATATAAAAGAATAGATTCATTAGGATTAGATGCAGAAATAGAGTATTTCCAAAGCAATTCTGAGGAAGAAATCATTAAAAAAATTCATAGTCATGCCCAAGAAGAGTACAGCTGTGGTGTTTTTAACTTTGGAGCACATACACACACAAACGTTGCAATAAGAGATGCCATACTTGCAGTTGACTTTCCATTTTATGAAGTTCACATATCAAATGTATATTCAAGAGAGGAGTTTAGGCATGTTTCATTTTTTAGTGACATAGCAATTGGATGTATAGTTGGTTTTGGTTTTGATGGCTATGAATTTGCATTGCAGAAAATTTTAAGGAGTAAAGATGGATCTTAGAAAAATAAAAAAACTCATAGAAATGCTTCAAGAATCTGATCTTAATGAAATAGAAGTAAAAGAGGGTGAAGAAAGTGTAAGAATAAATAGAAAAAAGGAAGTGAACATAAACCCTGCAGCATCACAAGTCTCGATAAGCGCACCTGCACCTCAACAATCGGTTTCACCTCCAGCTATTGAAGAAGAGCCAACACATGAACTTGCAAAAATTACCTCTCCTATGGTTGGGACATTTTATAGGAGTCCAGCACCTGGAAAGCCTGCATTTGTTGAAATAGGTCAAAAAGTTAAAGCTGGTGATGTGGTATGTATTGTTGAAGCCATGAAAATGATGAATCAAGTAAAATCAGATGTGGATGGTGTTGTAAGAGAAATTCATATAGAAGATGGCCAGCCTGTAGAATTTGATCAGCCTTTAATCTCAATTGAATAAGAAAAAGAAAATACTAATTGCTAACCGCGGCGTTATTGCAATTAGAGCATTAAGAGCAGCTAAAGAACTTGGTTATGAAGTGGCATCCGTTTATTCAACTGCTGATAAAAACCTAAAACATTTAAGATTGTCAGATGAAGCAATATGCATTGGTCCGCCAAACTCAAAAGAAAGCTATTTGAATGAGGCTGCAATAATATCAGCAGCAGAATTATCAAATGCTGATGCTATCTATCCTGGCTATGGCTTCTTAGCTGAAAATGCTGATTTTGCGGAAAAATGTACAAAAAGTGGCTTTAAATTTATAGGGCCAGATTTCAATATTATTGCATTAATGGGCGACAAAATTCGTGCTAAAGAACTTGTGAAAAGTCTCGGAGTTCCAGTAGTACCAGGTTATGAAGGCAAGGTTGAGTCAAAAGAACAAATTGAAGCAGAAGTTGAAAAAATTGGCTACCCAGTCATAGTGAAAGCTGCAGCTGGTGGTGGTGGAAAGGGTATGAGAGTTGTTAATGAAAGATCGGCTTTATGGGAAGAAATTCAAAGCGCTCAAACAGAAGCTGATTTAGCCTTTGGCAGCAAAGAAGTCTTCATTGAAAAATATCTTAAGAAACCAAGGCATGTTGAAATCCAAGTATTTGGCGATGGTCGCGGTGATGCTGTCCACTTATTTTCTCGTGACTGTTCTCTTCAGAGAAAATACCAAAAAATAATTGAAGAAGCTCCAGCAGGAAACATTCCTGAGGCTAAGCTTGATGAAATTCAACAGATAAGCGTCAATGCTTGTAAACAAATGAAATACGAAGGCGCAGGGACCATGGAATTTCTTTATGAAAATGAGGAGTTCTTTTTTATTGAAATGAATACCAGAATTCAAGTGGAGCATACTGTTACCGAAATGATCACAGGCGTTGATCTTGTTCAGTCACAACTTCTCGTTGCTCTTGAAGGAGAGTTTAATTTAAATCAGGAGGATCTTAAGATTAACGGTTGTGCGATGCAATGCAGAATAAATGCAGAGGATCCTGAGACTTTTATACCTTCTCCAGGAAAGATTACCCAAGTGCACAGACCTGGCGGTTATCATGTGAGATTTGAATCGCAAATATATTCTGGCTATGAAATTCCACCAAATTATGACTCTTTGATTGCTGAAATTATTGTTAAAGATACCAACCGTGAAAGAGTTATTAACAAAATGAGAATGGCCCTGAATGAAACTATAATTGATGGCGTAAAGACCAATGTAGATTTACATAAAAAAATTATTGAAGATAAAAACTTTCATGAATACAAACACTATATTAAATACCTTGAAGAGGATCTCTTAAAGCATGAATGAATATTATGATCATAAAGACATAGAGTCTTTTGCTCAAAAAGCATGGGAAGAAAGAAATAGCTTTTATGCTTCTGATAATTCAGATAAGCCTAAATATTACTGTCTATCAATGTTCCCATATCCCTCAGGGAAATTACATATGGGGCATGTAAGAAATTACACCATTGGTGATGTTGTTTCACGGGTTAAAAGACTGCAAGGATTTAATGTACTTCAGCCTATGGGATGGGACTCATTTGGATTGCCTGCTGAAAATGCTGCAATAAAAAACAAAACTCACCCACAGACATGGACAGATGAAAATATCTCTGTCATGAAAAAACAACTTAAATCTTTAGGTTATAGCTATGACTGGAATAAGGAAATAAAGACTTGCGATCCTTCATACTATAAATTTGAACAAGAATTTTTCATTAAACTCTATGAAAAAGGTTTGGTATACAAAAAAAAGTCGTTAGTAAACTGGGATCCGGTAGATAAAACAGTGCTTGCAAATGAACAAGTAATTGATGGTAAAGGATGGAGGTCAGGAGCAGATGTTGAACTCAAAGAGATTGATCAATGGTTCATAAAGATTACTGATTATGCTGAAGAACTTAATACTGCTTTAGATGACTTGGATTGGCCTGAAAATGTTAAAACCATGCAAAAAAATTGGATTGGTAAGTCCAAAGGAGCAACGGTTAAATTTCAAGTTACAGACAGCCAAGAGTTCATAGAAGTTTTCACTACGAGGCCAGATACTATATACGGTGTAACTTTTCTTGGGATCTCTCCTCATCACAATATTTCAAAAAAACTTGCTCAAGAAAATCAAGACATTAAAGAATTCATTGCTCATTGTTCAAGAAATAAAGCTGCAGAGGCAGATCTTTCAAAAGCAGAAAAAAAAGGGTTTAAAACAAATCTTTCTGCCACACACCCCTTAACAGGAGAAACAGTTCCAATCTGGATAATAAACTATGTTCTTATTGATTATGGTTCAGGGGCTATCATGGGTGTGCCAGCTCATGACGAAAGAGATTTTGACTTTGCACAAAAATTTAATGAAGCAATTACCCAAGTAATACAGGTAGATGAAAGTAACTCTACCTTACCAATAACTGAGAAGGGTGTTCTTATAAATTCAGGTGAATTTAATGGAAAAGGTTCAGATGAGGCAATTGATGAAATAGCATCTAAACTTGCGGGACTAAAATTAGGGGAAGGCAAAGTTCAGTATAGGCTAAGAGATTGGGGAGTAAGTAGACAAAGGTACTGGGGCTGCCCTATTCCAATGGTTTATACAAACGGCGATGTATCTCCAGCTCAACTAAATGACCTTCCAATTAAACTTCCAACCAAAATCGAAGATTCATCAGCACCACTTGCACAGAATCTAAAATTCAAAAATATTTCTGAAACAGTTTTTCGAGATACAGATACTTTTGATACTTTCATGGAATCTTCTTGGTATTATGCAAGATTCCCGTCAGCAGAAATTAATACAAAGCCTTTTGATAAGCAAACAAATTCATGGCTTCCTGTTGATTTGTATATAGGCGGAATTGAGCATGCTATTTTACATTTACTGTATGCACGATTTTTTCATAAAGCACTTAGAGACCTTGGTTATCTGACAGGCGATGAACCATTTAAAAAACTTTTAACCCAAGGGATGGTCTTAAAAGATGGAGCCAAGATGTCAAAATCAAAAGGCAATACTGTTGACCCTGAACAATACATACAAAAGTATGGTGCTGATTCAATCAGAACATTTATGATTTTTGCTAGCCCTCCAGAACAATCTTTGGAATGGTCTGATAGTGGGCTTGAAGGGTGTTATAAATTCCTAAAAAGACTCTGGGCTTTGGGCTTCAAAGTGAGCAAGCTTACTGATACAGATTTCTCCAGCAATAGCAAGAATCTAATAGAAGCGAATATTAAGCTTTTCAATAAAATTAATGACGACTACAACAAGCGGCTTAATCTTAATACTGTTGTATCGTCATGCATGGAGCTGCTAAATAACTTGAATTCTTGTATAAGTGATGATGGTGTAACAGCCGATAAAAACGAGTTTTTTGATACTTTTAAATTCCTATTACTATCACTATTCCCGATTGCCCCTCACATTTGTGAGAAAATGTATTCAGAAATTTTTTCAGAGGACATCAATGAAGCAATTTGGCCTGAAGATTCATTTTTTTCTTATAAGTCTTCAGAATCAAAATACATCATTCAAGTGAATGGCAAGGTGAGAGCAAATATATCTGCCTCTTCTTCGGCAACTGAAGAGGAATTAATCCAACTTTCAAAACT
The DNA here is from genome assembly GCA_038147295.1 of Gammaproteobacteria bacterium. Lineage (GTDB taxonomy): Bacteria > Pseudomonadota > Gammaproteobacteria > Magnimaribacterales > TMED112 > TMED112. Next base: position 324,512 of record JAYQTH010000002.1, on the reverse strand, counting down.
GGACGATAATGTTGCCCGTCATCTAGATAATAAGACTATAATCAAAGTAATTTTTATTAAAGATAAGCTTTTAAACTTTGTTCATTCGTAAGTCACTATTAATTTTTTTGCTAGCATCCTGTAGCAATCTGCAAATTGGAGATAACCTCAATTTTGATAACTCATTTACAAACAATGAAAGATTCCTTTTAGGCTCTTGTCTTAGAGATGTTAATGAACAATCTTTAAATTTTAAAAATTTTACTTTAAGCAATCTTACTGGAAATGTTAATTCTCTAGGGCTAGAAGTTGATCGAACATTGGTGTTAAGTTTTCAAATTGAAACTGATGACAATCGAACTTTAATTATTGATGAATCTATAAGCAACCCAACAAATTACTTATCTAGCAACATAGCAGCAGAGGAAGATAAATATCTCCTTGATATACTTCTTGCTAGATCTTGCTCAAAGATAACTGACTTTATTTCATGATTACATCGGCCTTAGAATTTCTCCGCGGTCAAGAAGTAAATAACAATAATTTTCTACTTTTTGGAGATGAGCCAAAACTTATTTTCTATATTAAAAAGAGGATAAAAAGCATACATACAAATTATGAAAGAGTAGTAATTTCAATTGAAGAAAAAAATTTTGATGAGCAGCTTCAGAGTGCAATACTATCAAACAACCTTTTTAGTGAAGTAAAAATTATTGAATTTACCTCAAATAAAAATCGTCTAAGTAAATTACTAGTTGAACGAATTCAAACTATCTCTAGCTTAAAAACACAAAATATTCTTATTATTGAGCTGCCTCAAATATCACAGAAATTAATTGCCAATGAGTTATCAAGCAGCCTATCAGACACTCTTTGTTCAATAAATTGTACACCTCCAGCTGCTCATCAAATTAAAGAATATATTGCATTACATATGCCAGAAAATTTAATCTCAAAAGATAACTTAGAGTCTATTGTTGAGATGTATGAGGGCAATTTTAGTTTATTGATGAATGATATTGAGGTCGCAAAACAAGCCAGCCTTGAGGAAAAAGACATTACCTCAGTGTTTTTCTCAAAAGCCATTAAAAACAACTTTAAACTTTTCGAGGAAATGCAAAAAGGAAACTTTTCTGCAGCGATTAACATAGTTGATTCGATGAAAGAGAACGATAAAGGTTCTGGTGCATTACTTTTGTGGATGTTAGCTCGAGATTGTCGTGCCATAATTGAATTAAAAACTGGTAAGAATTCACTTAGGCAGCTAAAAATCTGGAGCAACCAAGAAAATTTTTATAAAGAATACGCTAATAAAATATCTGAAATTAACCTAAACGAAATAATTTTGCTGTTAGATAAATTTGATAAGAGCATAAAGGGGGTTTTGAATTATGACAGCTGGCAAATTGCAAAAGATATAGTAATGCAGTTTTGCAGGGCTTCTAAGAAAATAACGACTTAATCCAGTTCCAAATAATTGCTAGAATCCTCTGAAAAAACCCTAACTGTTCTACAGATTCTAAATAAACAAGATCTTTTTCTTCAATTAGCTCTCCTGCCTCATTTAAAACTCTTAGCTTACCTGCTATGTCGCCCTGATTTACAGGAGCAAGGACTTCTGAAGATGCTACAATCTCATAGGACAATGAATCTTTCTCGTCTTTTGGAAGGGTGAGAATGATATCGTCTTTTATTCCTAAGTTAACAAAATCTGCCGTGCCTGCTACAACCTTTAATTCTTTTAGCGAAGTTTCTTTTGCAACTTTTTTCTCAGTTTGAAAATATTTAAACCCGTAGCTCATCAAAGCTGAAACATCATTAAATCTTTTCTCATCTTCACTTCCAAGAACTACTGCTACAAGCCTCATATCGCCACGCTTCGCAGAACCCACTAGGCAGTAACCAGCATTTGTGGTGAAGCCAGTTTTGACACCATCAAAAATTTCATCCCGCCATAACAATCTATTTCTATTTGGCTGTGTAATGCCTCCATAGGTGAATGATTTCTGTGAATAATTTTTATAATGAGTGGGGAAATTTTTAATTATTGCCGATGTTAACAAAGCTAAATCCTTAGCAGTAGTAAGATTCAAAGGATCTGGCAGACCAGTAGAGTTATTGAAAGAAGTGTTGCTCATATTGAGCTCAGCAGCATAATCATTCATTAATAAAACAAAATTTTCTTCGCTCCCAGCAACGTGCTCTGCCAAAGCAATACTTGCGTCGTTGCCTGATTGAATGATCATTCCTTTAATTAAATCAGATACTTTAACGTTTGTGCCTTCTCTGATAAACATTCTGGAACCAGGTGCTTTCCAAGCTTTTACTGATATTCTTGGCTCATCTTCCAGGCTGACAAAGCCTTCTTTAATATAATCAGCAACTACATAGCTAGTCATTAGCTTTGTAAGACTGGCAGGCTCAACCTGAGTATCTTCGTTATAACTAACTAAAACTTGTTTGGTATTTGGCTCATATAAGATATAGCTTCCAATGCCCAAGTCCGGTGGTTGTGGAATTGCAAAAGCGAATGCAGAGATAAAAATTAAAGACTTGAAAATATTTTTTTTAATCATCAAACTTTTCTGATATTGCCATAGCTAATTGATGTATGGCTAAAGCATAAAAACTACTTCGGTTATATTTAGTGATAACATTAAAATTGTCAAACCCAAGAAATAGTTTTGTTGTTGTTCCTTCATAAACTAAAAGCGGAGTGGCTTCACCTTCGTAACCTTCATTTGATAAACCAGAAGATTGAAGGGTGTTGAAGGGTATTGAGGTATTAAAATTATTTACCTTAAATGGCAAATCTATTTCTTTAATCTTGTTATCTTTTAAATCCATAAATTGTTCATTTAAAGAAATCTCTAAAATTGTGGTGGCATCTTCACTCCAACCATGAACTTTTAAATAATTTGCAACACTAGCAAGCCCATCATCTAATGAATTTACCAAATCGACCTTTTGATCTCCATCGTAATCAATTCCATATGCCATATAACTTGATGGAATAAATTGGCCAATGCCAATGGCTCCTGCCCACGAACTCTTATAATTTTTTGGGTTAATATTTTGTTTTTTTGCTAATAATAAAAGCTCCTTAAGTTCTCGCTGCCAAAAACTGCTGCCAATTTCAAAAGCAAGAGTTGATATTGTATCGAGAGGATTGAATCCACCTAAGTTCGTGCCATAAGTCGTTTCAGCACCAACAATAGCTGCAATGTAGAATTTAGAGACACCTAAATCATTCTCAATTTTATCCAGCAGTGCAAAATTTTTATCAACAAAGTCTTTGCCTTTATTTACTCTTTGTGGATTAAGAAAAATATTTCTGTATCTGTTCCAAGAGAAAGTAGTTTCTGGTTGGTTATTTCTTAACTCTATAACTCTTTCGACAAACTCGACATCAATTAAAAAACTCTTAACTTCTTCACGGGTCAGGGAAGTTGTTTCGGCAGTATTGTCAATAAAAATCTGAACATCTTCTCTTTCTGTAATGTCAGACATGACATTGACCGCAAAAAATAAAAGTAAAAATTGTTTTTTCATGCTCTCAAAAAACCTTTTGCACTAAAAATAAACCCTAACATTATTGAAAAACATAATAAAGAAGAGCCGCCCTTTGTAAAAAATGGCAAAGGAAGGCCAACCACAGGTATTAAACCACTAACCATTAGAATATTAATTAGGAAACTAAACCCAATAACGAAGATGAAATAAGATCCAAGATAATACGGCGACAAATCGTCTGAAAGATTGTTTTGTTTCATTAGTGCATTGAGGCTAAGCAATATGAAAACTGCAAGAAGAACAAAAATAAGAATCACTCCTACAAAACCAAATTGCTCTGCATAAATTGAAAAAATAAAATCTGTATCCGCTTCTGGCAAAAAATTAAATTCATTTTGCTTGCTGGCTAAGAAACCTTCTCCCAAAAGTTCACCTGAACCTATGCTTATTTCTGACTGAAGAATGTTCCATCGCTCAGATAAAGAGCCCTCAGAAGAAAACCAATTTATAATTCTGCCTTTTTGATAGCCAGTAAGAACAAAGTTATACAAAACAGGCGACAAAAGAATAAATGCTGAAAACAGGCCTATGAAATATTTTTTATTCATACCGCATATGAATAGAAGCATTATTCCAAAAGCTATATAAACAACACCAGTACCAAGGTCTGGCTGAATAATTATTGGTATAGCTGTAATAAATAATGCTGCCAACAAAAAAAATGATCTAAAGGCTGTAAATTTAAAGCTATAAAACCGAAGATACTGAATTGTAAAAAGTGCATATGAAATCTTCATAAACTCAGAAGGTTGCAAGCTTAAAAAACCAAAATCCAGCCACCTCCTTGAGCCATTTATTTCTTGGCCAAATATTTCGACAGATAGCACAAGCAATACATTTGTTGCCAGAATTATCCAGCCAGCAGATAAAATTCGATTGATATTAATTAAATAAAAAACTACTGCAACAAAACAAATTGAAATCAATGAAATTAAAAGGAATCTAAAAAAATAGCTTAGATCTATCGATGTGACTGAAAAAATTGTTAGGCTGCCCGCTAAAATAATGCCCGCTAAAGATAAAATAATTAGTGCATTATTGAAATCAATTCTCAACAGTTAATACCTCCAATATTTCTTTGGCTACTGGTCCTGCGGTCCTGCCTCCGCTTTCTCCGTTCTCGATTACAACTGCTATAGCAAATTTAGGATTATCATGAGGGGCATAACCTATGAAAACCGCATGGTCTCTGAGTAGTGGATTCTTTCTTACTTCATCGTATTCTGCCCTAGAGCTGATATCTACCACTTGCGATGTTCCACTTTTACCAGCCATTTTCAAATTCCCAGCATTCACACGAAAAGCAGTGCCATTTGGAGAATAAACAACGTTAATCAATGAATTGTTAAGCCTGTTCCAATCATCGTCGCTCAGTTTATTTTCTAATAAAAGAGTGTTCTGATTTTGTTTATTAACTATGTATGGAATCTGATATTCTCCTTTTTTTGCAATCAAGGAAGTGAGTAATGCAAGATGCAAGGGTGTTGTTAACATGTAGCCCTGTCCCACACCAAGGTTTATAAAATCTCCTTTATATAAATCCTTCCCAAAATTTTTCTGCTTCCAAGCATCATTTATTAAAGGGCTATATTGATGAGGGTAACAGTCAGAACACAACACAGCACCAAAAGAAGCAGATTGCATAAAATCAATAAATTTATTTTTATCAAATTTTGTTGCAAGATTCATAAAGAAAGGATTGGAACTTTCAACCAGTGCTTTTTCTAAATCGGTTAGGCCGTGGCCACCTTCTTTCCATGCATTAAATACTCTTTGCTCCTCTTCGAATCTAAAAAAACCATCATCCAAAATAGTTTCTGTCCAATTTGTGTAGCCCTCACTTAGAGAAAAGATAGTTAACAATGGTTTTATTGTTGACCCAGGAGGATAAAGACCCATAAATGCTCTATTAAATAGTGGCCTTTGTTTATCATTTAATAAATCTGCATAATCTTGTGATGAGATTCCACTCAGATCATTAGCGCTTATCGATGGCACACTTACTGCAACTGGAATACTAAAATCATTTAGGTCAATAGCAACTACTGCCCCTTGTTTGCCTTTCAGGAGATCAAATGCTTTCTTTTGAGCGATGTAATTTATGGATGTAACAAGTTCCTGTCCCTCTATAAAATTATCAATACCAGTTATTTGCTTTCTATTGCCTCGTGCGTTTCTTTGAAAATATCTTTTTCCATGCATTCCTCTTAATTCTTGCTCGTAAACTCTTTCAAGCCCGGATTTGCCAACTTTTTGCCACAAATTTTCATCGTAACCCATGATTCTCTGTGAAAAATATTCTGCATCTAAATCATTTATAAAACCCAAATGGCCCAAAATATGAAAAATTGAAGGATGAGGGTCGTAATTTCTTTTATAGCTCTCATTAATTGAAAACCCTGAGAGCTCCGAACTTCTCACCAAAAATTTAGCTAAATCTTCCTGAGATAAATCAGATAAGATTGTCTCTTGAGTGCTAAATTTTAGAGAGTTAAGCACTTTTACTTCTACTTCATCTGCTGACAAATCTTTATTAAAGATATCTGCTAGCAGGCTGATCGCATTGCTATCTGGCTTTTGCTCTAAATCAACAACTATTGAAAATGTCTTTATATCTTCTGCCAATATGAAGCCATCTCTCGAAACAATCCTGCCTCTTTTTGGATAAATAGACTCAGATGCATTTATATTTAGCTCCCTCTGCTCTTTTAGCTCCGCGCCCTTGACAACTTGTAGGAAAAAAAACCTTGCTACAAGCAGTGCAAGCAATGCAAAAAAAATAAAAAGAATGCTGTTTGCTCTGCCTTTAAAGAAATTTAGATCTTTGTTTCTCATATCTGATGAAATGGATGATTGTTATGGATGCAGCTTACTCTATATATCTGTTCAAGCACCATAATGCGAAATAATTCATGAGTAAACTCCATTTTACCTATGGAGATTAAGCTTGATGCTTTATCAATTATTTCATTATGAATGCCATAGGCTCCACCTATGAAGAGTGCAGTCACTGTCTGGCTAACATTTAAAAAATTTGCAAATTTCTCTGTGGATAAAACCTTGCCAGATTTATCAAAGCAATGGTATTTACTACTATCTGCTTTACCACTTAAAAACAGATCGCCCTCATATCGTTTTTGATCTTCAATTCTCTTATAGGATTTCTTGCTTAGTAGTGGCTTCATCTCCAGTTTTATTGGGCTTGAAATTTTCTTGAGATAATCCTGTTCCCACGATGAGATTTTATTTTTATAAGAAATATAAAAGAGTTTAACTTGCACTTTTAGCTCTGTCCCATAAGGACTCTAGATCATAATGTTCTCTAGATTCTTCTGTCATGATGTTCACAAGCACATCTCCTGCATCAATTAAAATCCAGTCTTTTGCCTCATCTCCTTCTAATCCTAGAATTTTTATCTTGTTGTCTTTTAAATCATCAACAACCTTATCTGCTATTGACTGAATGTGTCTTGTTGAAGTTCCAGTTGCAACAATAATATTAGAGGTAAAAGATGAAATCTTTTCAACGTACATTTCTTTAATGTTGAGAGCTTTGAGATCTTCTAGGGCAGCCAAACACAAATTCTTTACTTTTTCAGGTTTGGATAATTTGTTTGGCATTGATGAAATTATAATAGCTAATTCAAATATTTGTATCCAATAGGTTCTTTAACAGCTGTTCTTGAAGTCCTTTAAAGGTTTTGTTGCCACACATTAAGAATATTCTTTTTTTATTTGCGTGCTCAGTTAATGTGTTTAGGTTCTCTAATGTAAGTTCTATGCAATCATCAAAGAACTCTTTTTGTTTTGGTGTTGGATTGACTAAGTAGGTTTTTGCTCGCTGAAAAATTTCCTTGAGTCTCGAATCATGATAACCGCTCTTCATTGTATTGGAGCCAATCTCAACGATTAGATACACTTCTGTTCCTAAAGATAATGCCTTGTCCAATGTTTTCTCTATTGCTGTTGGATGGTGAGCAAAATCATTGATAACTACAAACTTTTCGCTCTCGAACAGATATTCAAACCTTCGCTTTACTCCACAAAAGCCTTTCAGTGAGTAATCTGGGTTTTTAATCTCAGAGATTTCTAACAATACGGCTTTAGCAAGATTTATATTAAGAATATCTAGATCATCCTCTATTGCATCAAATAATTTCACTTTACATGCAATGGTTGAGCTGTTTTCTAACAGTTCAAGAAAATTCTTTCTTACTCCAGATCTGCATATTAAAGCAGTTGAATCGTGTTCTAAGGACTCCAATAGATTTAAAAATTGATCCTCAATTTCCTCAATATTTGAGTAGATATCGCCATGATCGAATTCAATGTTATTTATGAGCAGAATATTGGGCTTGTAATGAAAAAATTTTGGTCGTTTATCAAAATAAGCTGAATCGTACTCATCTGCCTCAATTACAAAATGTTCACCAGAGCTTATGCACCATGAATTTAGATCTCCATTGGGCACGCCAGCAATCAAATAACTTGGATCTAAGCCTGCATTAGTTAGTGCGTGAGCAATTAGTGTGGTCACTGAAGTTTTCCCATGGGTACCACTAACTGCAATAACTTTTTTATTGGCTAATACATTTTGAAAAAGCCAATCTGGTGATGATTGAATGCTTTTCCCTCTGTTGATAATCTCCTGCATTAGTTCATTATTCTTGGAGATAACATTCCCAACAATGTAAATATCTGCTTCAGAGAAATTTGACTTTACAAAGCCCTCTTTGAATTTAACTTCCGCATTTCTTAGCTTCTCTGACATGGGGGGATAAACTTTATCATCTACGCCTATAACATCATGACCAAGTTCCTTTGCCATTAATGCAATGTTGCCCATCAATGTCCCAGAAATCCCAAGAAAAAAAACCTTCATACTTTTAGTAATTTTAATTGGAGTATATGATATCTGTCATGAAAAATGCATTTTACGCACAATCTGGAGGAGTTACATCTGTAATAAATTCTTCAGCGTATGGAGTCATCTCGGAGTTGCAAGCTAGAGATGCTTCAATCAATATTTTTGCTTCCCAAAATGGGATAGTTGGGCTTTTAGAAGATAAATTGTATGACTTAAGCAAGACAAAAAAATCCATAGAGCTTCTTAAAGATTCGCCTGCTGGAATGTTTGGCTCCTGTCGCTATAAACTTCCTGCGCTCACAGAAAAAGCTTTTTATGAAAACCTATTCCAAAAACTAGATCAAAAATCAATAAAGTATTTCTTTTACAACGGGGGCAATGATTCGGCCGACACTTGCCTAAAAGTTTCGCAAGCTGCAAAAGATTTTGGTTATGAGCTTTATGCCGTTGCTGTGCCAAAAACTATTGATAACGATCTGGCTGTAACCGACAATTGTCCTGGTTTTGGCTCTGTTGCAAAATACATTGCAACCTCAGCTAAAGAAGCCTCTTTAGACATTAAGTCTATGTGCAAAACTTCGACTAAAGTTTTTATCCTTGAAGTTATGGGCAGACATGCTGGATGGATTGCTGCTTCAGCTGAACTCGCAAATGACTCAAACAATACATATGTTCATAAAATTCTGCTGCCAGAAGTCTCATTTGATGAATCAAAATTCTTAGCTGGTGTTGAAGAGGATGTTAAGAACTATGGATACTCAGTAGTGGTGGCATCAGAGGGTCTTAAAGATAAGAATGGAGAAATTTATTCAGCATCAAGTGAAAAAGATTCCTTTGGCCATAGTCAATTAGGTGGCCTAGCTCCAAAAATTGCAAACTTAGTTAGCAGTAATCTAAACCTTAAGTATCATTGGTCTGTTTCAGACTACCTACAAAGAAGCGCTCGACATCTAGCTTCCAAGACAGATCTTGAGCAAGCGGTTGCTGTGGGCAAAAGAGCTGTTGAGTTTGCCTTATCAGAAAAATCTGGGATTATGCCAGTAATTCAAAGAGTATCAGAAGATCCATATCAGTGGTCTATAGGTGAAGGCGACCTTAGAGATATTGCCAATGAGGAAAAAGTTTTACCAAATGATTACATATCAGATTGTGGATTTAGAATTACTCAAAAAGGAGTAGATTATTTGAGTCCTTTAATACAAGGAGAAGATTATCCAAGGTTTGATAATGGCGTGCCGGCTTATGAGCAACTGGATCTTCATTTAGCGGACTGAATGATTTAAATCGTTTACTTTGGACTTAAGGCATTGAATTAAATCTTCGATTTCTTCTTCGTTTAAAAAGCTCCCAATGGGGAGCTTTTCTTTTTTATGGATTAGAAATACTTTCTTGGTTTGATCTTTTTCAACAATAAACTTTGAATGGAATCTTGCATATTTCTTTAGCTCGCTTTTCTTATAAGAATTACTTAGGTAAACATATAACTTATCAATAGCGATAGTTTGTGTCTGCTCAACCCAAGATCTATTGATACGCAACACTATAAATAATGCCAATATTTCCAGTCCTGCAAAAGGCAAAATCATAACAGCTCCTACAAAAAAGAAACCAATTCCGAAAGTGATGCATAACAATGCAAGTAAGCCAAAAAAAACTATGTTGTTTGTAACTGTGGAGGAATTGTTTGGTTTAAGAGTAATGCTTAATTTATCTCCATGTTCCTTGGTGCTTATCATTATTGTTATTTATTGGGTCATTTGATAAATAGCCAATATTCCTAATTATCTTGCAACTTAAATCGTCCCCTAAAGATATTACTTTTAATTGTGCAGATGAAACTTATATATGAGAATACAATCTAAATTTGGCGTATGAAAAAATATTTAATGACAATTTGTGCTTTTCTGGCACTTTCAATGCACAGTGATGATTTGTTATCAATTTATCAAGAAGCACTAGAAAAAGATCCTAACTATAATTTGAACAAGGCCGACCTTGATATCAGTGGGGAGTTTCTAAAGCAAGCTAGGTCAGGGCTAGGGCCCAGACTTTCTCTCTCCGGTGGAACCAATTGGAATGAATACTACCAGGAAAGAGTTCTTCAAAATGACTACAACACTTTTTCATATAACTTAAATTTATCTCAGCCTTTATTTAGGTTAGATGCTTGGTTTAACTCAAGGAGAGCAAAGCAGAACATGGATGCAGCCGAAGCAAGGTTTGCTTATCAGCAACAAGATTTAATTATTAGAGTTACTGGAGCTTATTTTAATATTTTATCTGCAAGAGCGAGACTTAAAACTGCCTCAGCAACAGAAAAAGCTTTAGAAAACCAATACCAACAAGTTCAAGAACGCTTCAATGTGGGGTCTGCCTCAAGAATAGAGCTAGCCGAAGCAAAAGCTGCTTTTAATCGTGCAACTTCAGACAGAGTGCTTGCTGAAGGGAACCTTGATATTAGTTTTGAGGAATTAAATTCTATTGTTGGCAGAAAAGTATCTCTAATTGCGCCTCTTTCGGATAAGGTGACTTTTGACTTACCAACATCATCAATTGATGCTGAAGTAGAGTCTGGGTTGGAAAATAATTTTTTAATTGTTGAAGCTAAAAAAAGGGTTAAAGCAGCAGAGGCAAATACAGCAGCACGAACAGCAAACTTTTTGCCCAAAATAGATGCTAGTGCCAACGCCAATCGAAGAACTTCTAAGCAATATACCTTTGATGGCATTGATTCAGACGTTGGCATACCATTTAGGATTCCTCAGGAAACTGAGAATAGAAGCTTCTCTATTCAATTTTCATTACCATTATTTACATCGGGTTTAAATTCATCGCAAAGAAGACAAGCACTTCTAGAAGAAGTTAAAACCGAAGAACGATTGGTATTGGTTGAAAGGAGCATCATTCAACAAATTCGCTCACTTTATTCTGCATTAGAAACTTCCAAGCTTAATGTTGAATCATTGACTGCATCTGAACAAAGTTCAAAAGATGCACTGGAAGCAACAAGGCTCGGCTATGAATTAAGCAGCAGAAATTTGATTGATCTCCTGCAAGCAGAACGCTCTTATGCCGATGTTCAAAATAGATTGGCTCAAGCAAAATATGCATTCCTTCTTACCTCTCTGCAATACAAACAAGCAATTGGTACCCTAAAGCCTGAGGATCTTGTTGAGCTAAATAAATTCCTTGATTAGTGCCAGAACTACCAGAAGTTGAAACAACCAAGAGAGGGGTTGAGCCTTACCTCTTAAACAATCGAATTACGAAATGTTGGCATAGTGGCTTATCTCTCAGAGTGCCTTTTGACAGCTCAAAATTCAATCTCATTAAAAACAACTTAATTACAGGTATCGATAGAATTGCAAAATATATTGTTCTAAATTTTAAAAACAAGAATAGGCTTGTCATTCATTTAGGCATGACTGGTAATCTAAGGGTCAGCAAATTTTTAAAAAAGGTAAAGCATGATCACATTGTTATGAACCTTGAAAATGGAAATTACCTAATTTACAACGATCCAAGAAGATTTGGTCTAGTTTCAATACTAGCCAATGAAGAACAGTTCGCTATGTTGGATAACAATGCCGATGATCCATTCAGCGCAAAGATGACCCCCAAGTTATTGCTTTCTAAGATAAAAAATAAAAATACTACGATTAAAGCTATATTGTTGAACAATAAAATTATCTCTGGAATAGGTAATATTTATGCTTGTGAAGTGTTATTTAGGTCTGGCATCTCGCCTTTTACACTTGGCAAAGACATTGACTTCGAGCAGTGCAAAGAAATATTAAAAAATGCGAAAAAAATTCTTAATAGTGCGATTAAATCCGGAGGCACAACTTTAAAAGATTATTTTAATGCAGAGGCTAAGCCCGGTTACTTCAAAATTAAGTTGAAGGTTTACGATAGAGAGGGAGAAAAGTGTGCTGCTTGCAAAAGTTTGATTGCTAGAAGCGTTCAAAATAATAGGAGCACCTTCCATTGCCTAAACTGCCAAAGTTAATTCTTAGTTAGTGCTAAATGATTTTGCTAATGATGAAGAAAATTCCTCTTTAAGTATCTCCATATTTTTTATATTTGGATACGCAGGGCGTATGATTATTGCAATCTCGCGATGTGGACCAGGCTCATCCAAAGGTAAGGCTCTAAGTTTTTTTCTAGGTTTAATTAGCTGATGAAGTGCGATCTGGGGAACGAGTGTTGATCCCATCTTACCTGCAACCAATTCTATTAGTGTAGAAAGATTCGATGCTTTTACTTGGTATTTATTTTGTTGCTTGATGTTGCAGGCGGCTAGAGCATGCTCTTTTAAACAATGACCTTCCTCCAATAACATAAGGTTTGCTTTCTTTATTCCATCAGAACCAATTTGTTGTGCATTATCAATTAAGTTGTCATTATGTGTGACCCAAAAGAACTCTTCACTCCAAAATTTAAAACTCAGTAAGCCCTTAATATCGTAAGGTAATGCGATTATTGCCATATCAATTTCACCCTCTCTTACTTTTTCTAATATTTCATCGGACTTGCCCTCAATAATATTAAGGCTTATGTCGGGGTATTTTTTGTTGAGGTGAGGCAAAACAATCGGCAAAAGATAGGGACCAATGGTTGGGATAATGCCCAATGATATGTCATTGGTGCCAAGCCCGCTTAAAGTATTGGAAATTTTTTCCAAATCATCGTATTGGATTTTGATAGCCCTAAGCTTCTCAAGAATGGTCTCACCCTTTTTTGTAATGAGAACTTTTTTATTATCTCTTTCAAATACTTGGATATTTAAATATTTTTCAAGTTGAACTATGCCATTGCTTAGGGTTGAGGGTGAAACAAAGCAATTGTCAGCAGCTTTTTTAAAATTTTTATGTTTGGCTACTGATAATGCGTACTTTATTTGCTGATGCGATATCATGTTCTATTTTTTCGAATATAAAATACAATAATATCATATTTTATAATACATAAATTATTTAATTAGACCCTATAATTGAATGAGGTAAATAACTTTAGGATAACTATGAGCGAAGAAACAAAATGCCCAGTAATGTCTGGGGCAAATAAGCAAACTTTAGTTGGTTCACCATCCAATGTTAATTGGTGGCCTAATCAACTTAACCTAAGCATACTTCATCAGCACGACAGAAAATCTGATCCAATGGATGAAGGATTTGATTACAGAGAGGAGTTTAAAAAATTAGACTACACAGCTCTAAAACAAGATCTCAATGATCTTATGACAGATTCCCAAGATTGGTGGCCTGCTGATTATGGTCACTATGGTCCATTCTTTATAAGGATGACTTGGCACGCTGCAGGAACATATAGAATTGGTGATGGCCGTGGTGGAGGCGGAACTGGAGCACAAAGGTTTGCTCCCCTTAACAGTTGGCCTGATAACGGAAACCTTGATAAAGCAAGAAGACTACTTTGGCCAATTAAGCAAAAATACGGCAAACAAATTAGTTGGGCTGACCTACTGATCCTTGCAGGGAACGTAGCAATCGAATCCATGGGTGGTCAAACCTTTGGTTTTGGTGGCGGTCGTCCAGATATTTGGGCTCCTGAAGAAGATATATATTGGGGACCAGAAAACGAATTTCTTGGTAATAATAGATATACAGGTGAGAGACACCTTGAAAATCCATTAGCGGCAGTTCAAATGGGATTAATTTACGTTAACCCAGAAGGGCCAGATGGTAATCCTGATCCAAAAGCAAGTGCTTACGATATTAGAGATACCTTTGCACGTATGGCTATGAATGATGAGGAAACCGTTGCATTAGTTGCTGGGGGCCATACCTTTGGAAAAGCACATGGAGCTGGTGATGCTGGCTTGGTAGGCGTTGGTCCAGAAGATGCGCCCATAGAACAAATGGGATTTGGATGGAAAAGTGGTTATGCCTCTGGTCAAGGTGGCGATACCATCACAAGTGGTATTGAGGGAGCTTGGACACCAAACCCAACACAGTGGGACAATGGTTACTTTGAGACGCTATTTAAGTACGAGTGGGAACTAGTTAAAAGTCCTGCTGGTGCCCAACAATGGCATCCAATAAATCCAGCTGAAGAAGATCTTGCGCCTGATGCTGCAGATGCATCGAAGAAAGTCACAACAATGATGACGACAGCTGATATGGCAATGCGTGAAGATCCGGCATACAAAGAAATCTCATTGAGATTTAAAGATAACCCAGATCAATTTGCTGATGCTTTCGCTAGAGCTTGGTTCAAATTACTGCACAGGGACATGGGGCCAAAAGTTAGGTATCTTGGGCCTGAAGTGCCAGCAGAAGACTTAATCTGGCAAGACCCAGTACCTGCTGGCAATCCAAACTATGATGTTGCAGCTGTAAAAGGCAAGATTGCGGAAAGCGGATTAAGCATTCAAGAAATGGTTGAGACAGCTTGGGCTAGCGCTTCAACCTTTAGAGGTTCAGACCTTAGAGGTGGTGCCAATGGAGCACGAGTTAGACTTGCCCCGCAGAAAGATTGGGAAGGCAATAAGCCAGAACAGCTTGCCAAAGTTTTAGAGGTTTATGAAAACATAGCTTCTGAGACAGGTGCATCTGTTGCTGACGTTATCGTTCTAGGTGGAAATGTTGGAATCGAGCAAGCATCTGGTTCAGACGTACCATTCACTCCTGGTAGAGGAGATGCTTCAGTAGAACAGACTGATGTTGAGTCGTTCTCTGTCCTTGAACCATTAGCTGATGGCTTTAGAAACTTCCAAAAATCTGACTATGCTGTGAGTCCTGAAGAAATGTTGGTCGATAAAGCGCAACTGCTTGGTTTAACAGCACCAGAAATGACAGCTTTAGTTGGTGGCCTTAGATCGTTAGGCATAAGTGCAAATGGTTTAGGAGTCTTTTCATCTGAGACCAATAAATTATCCAATGAATTCTTTAAGGTCTTATTGGATATGTCAGTGGAATGGAAGCCAGCAAGCAAAAACTCATACGATGCTTTCGATAGAGTAAGTGGCGAGAAGGTTAGATCTGCCTCAAGAGTTGATCTTGTCTTTGGTTCCAACTCTCAATTAAGAGCATTGGCTGAAGTTTATGCGAGCGATGATGCAAAAGATAAGTTTGTTTCAGACTTCATTTCAGCTTGGAATAAAGTAATGAATGCCGATAGATTTGATGTAAATTAAAGATATCGCATCTTTGAATAAAGGCTCCGCAAGGAGCCTTTTTTTATTTCCTTAATTGAATAATTTTTTTATACGTTGCTGATCGCCATAGCCATTCCAAAGGCCCTGCTTGATACCTCTTAAGCCAATATCCTGAGAAATAAATTTGAAATACCCATATAGCAAGCACAATGAGGTATAAGTTTGCACGACTTATCTCATTGACCAAACCAAATCCAACACCTGTAAATAGCACCATACAAATAATTGAATGCAGAATGTAATTGGTTAGAGCCATTCTTCCAACATTTTGTAATTTTTGTCTTATAACTTTAAAAACATCAGCTTTGATAACAATATTAACCACTGAGATATAGCCCAGTGCCATCCCCAACCTACCAAGATCATATGAAGATAAGAACACCCTTGAATAACGATAGTCAAAACCCGATGAAGTAAATAAATACAACTCAATAAAGTTTACGGATAATCCAATTGCAAAACTAACAACTGCTAACTTTTTATAGAAAGATAAACTTCGTTCTCCTTGAAGGATCCCCAATTTGAATAAAGCCATGCCTAAGACCATCATTAAAAAAATATCCCAGAGATAAAATGGCAGAGAATAAATCACTATGTTCTTGCGCTCAGCGTTCCATTCAAAAACTTCTGCATAAGTGCCTCTTCTTTGCGACACTTCTGCATCTATCTCTGCTTCATTTGGTTGATAATTGACTCTAAATTCATCCCAAGCTTCAGCCCATAATACTTTCTCTTCCGTTATATCAGTTTGTTCAAATGAGTTCACCTCTACATAAGCATCTTTTGAATAAGTGATTACTTCTTTGCCAAGATAATTTAGAAATGCAGTGAAACATAAAATAGCAACGGCAATTTTTAATAGAGTCTTGCCCGCCAAGTTTCTAAAATAATATAAGATAAATCCGGCAACCGCATAGGTAATCAATATATCGCCGTACCACAGCAGAAAATATGCATCAACTATCCCAAAACACAGTAAAAAAAAGTTTCTTCTTAAAAATAGTTTTTGATCTGCTTTTGATTTATTGGCACAGAACAGCACAATCCCAGCCCCAAAAAGAATAGAAAAAATTCCACGCATAGCGCCTTCAGCTGTAACTTCAATGAACCCCCATATGGCCCAATCTATTGTAAATGAGTCAGGAAGATCCAATGAAGGATTGATGTAAGATTGAGACACCAATCCAAAGGCGATGATATTAAGCAATAAGATCCCCAGTAAAGAAAATCCTCTAACAACATCAAGCACCTCAATTCTTTGAGATTCAGTAACAGGAAATTGCATAGAAAAAATAATACCACATAGAAATTATTTGATATTGGTGGGCCCGCCAGGACTCGAACCTGGGACCAATGGATTATGAGTCCACTGCTCTAACCAACTGAGCTACAGGCCCAAAGATGAAAATTGTAAAGTATTTTTACTTACTCGTGTAGAAAACTTTTTAAGACATCTGATCTGGTTGGATGCCTCAATTTACGCAATGCTTTGGCTTCAATCTGCCTAATTCTTTCTCTGGTAACATCAAACTGTTTACCTACCTCTTCGAGGGTATGGTCATTGTTCATGCCTATTCCAAACCTCATTCTTAAAACTTTTGCTTCTCTTGCTGTTAATGAAGCCAGGATTTCATCCGTGGCATCTTTAAGGCCGCGGATTGCTGCATCGTCAATTGGAGAATTGATTGAACTATCCTCAAGAAAGTCACCTAGATTTGAATCTTCATCGTCGCCAATTGGAGTTTCCATAGAAATTGGCTCTTTGGCAATCTTCATGACTTTTCTCATCTTATCTTCAGGAATATCCAATCGTTTGGACATCTCTTCTGGTGTTGGCTCTCTACCAATTTCTTGCATCATTTGTCTTGATAGGCGGTTCAATTTGTTGATGGTCTCAATCATGTGGACAGGAATTCTAATGGTTCTGGCTTGGTCAGCAATGGAACGAGTAATTGCCTGCCTGATCCACCAAGTTGCATAGGTTGAAAATTTGTAACCTCTACGATATTCAAATTTATCGACCGCTTTCATCAAACCAATATTTCCTTCTTGTATTAAATCGAGGAACTGTAAGCCTCGATTGGTATATTTTTTTGCTATTGAAATAACAAGACGCAAATTGGCTTCAATCATTTCTTTCTTTGCTCTTAATAGACCACGATAGGCTTTATTTATTCTTCTATTTAGAGACAAAATCTGTGTTACTGGCATTAAATTATTTTCATCAATGTTGATGAGATCTTTTTGAATTCTAATGAAAGTCGGTTTAATTTCTTCTATGTCTTTCTTCTTAAACCTTTTGTCTTTGGCTAATTTAGTGAGTAATCTGACATTTATTAGATTATCTTCAACTAGCTCTCTAGCTTCTTTATTTGGTACCTTAATATTCTTAACAAGCATTGTCTTTAATTCTTTTTCAAATGCACCGACTTGAGCTTTTCTTTCAGCTGGAATAAGAACCAATGTATCGAACACCTTGGAGTTGAATTTTATTCTTTGGAATTCTTCTTTTAGCTTATCCAAGGCTTTTTGTGCTTTTGTATCAAGCTCACCACCGTCCAACGACTTAACGTATTTGTTGTACTCTCTTTTGATGATCTTTATTTTTGCTTCGCATTCTTCAAAGGAGATAACATTTGCTTCCTCATCTTCATGATCTTCATCAGAATTGTTGTCGGCTTCTGCTGCTTCAACAAATTCTTCTTCTTTAATTTCTTCTTCTGGTTCATCCAACATAAATCCAGAAATTAAATCCTGAACTTTCTTTTCTCCAGCTTTAATGCGTGCAAAAAAGTCTAAGATATATTCAATACACAATGGATACTCGGCGCATAATGAAAGCACCTCTTTCATTGCCGCTTCGATTCTTTTAGCAATATCTATCTCACCAGTTTTAGTTAAGAGGTCTACACTACCCATCTCTCTCATGTACATACGAACTGGGTCCGTAGTTCTGCCCGATTCTATTTCAGTTTGTGATAAAGCTGCTACCGCATCCTCTGCTGCTAGATCATCTGTATCTTCATCTTCGCCGAGCATGAGCTCGTCTTCATCTGGAGTATTTTCAAAAACTTTAATACCCATATCACGCAATACTTGGATGATTTCTTCAAAGTTATCTTCATCAGTAGATCCATCTGGTAAAGTGTCGGTGATGTCCGCATAAGTCAAGTAACCCTGTTCCCTGCCGAGCTGGATTAACTGTGCAATATCGTTTTGCGGTGAGGTTTTTTCTGACATTTTTGTTATATGCTTCTTAAAAATTAAAAATCAACTAATAAGCGTTTAGCAATTGTATAAGTTGTTGCTCCTGATCTGAAGCATTTTCTTTTAAATTTAAGAGTTTTTGTAACCTTTCTTTTCTGGGTTGTGAGAGTTGTTTTTTATTAGCAAGCTCAGCTAAATAGGTTAAAAATCCTTGATCAAACTTCAATCTTAATTCATCTGAAGCTCGTTCAAATTCTTCTCTAGCATCATCGGCTGTGATTTTTAGAGAGATCATCATTGCACTAGCATAGGTTGAATTTTCTTTGTGCTCTCCACCATCATTACTAATTGACTGCAGTATTGCCATGAGATTTTGCATATCCTCGTTATCTGAAGTGCTTAAAAAACTCATAAAATCATCGCTTTTTAAATCCTGCTTGAACAAATCCAATAAATAAATCAAAAGCAAAATATTTTTTTCATGGGAAGTATCATTAGAGTGAGTTTTTTCTACCTTTGGCTCTTTTTTTACGTTTGCTTGGTTGCGCAAAATTGTTTCCTTTGTTAATGTTTAGCTCCTTGGCGAATTTAGCTAGTAAAGTTTCTTTTAGAAAATCAGATCTTACGCTCGAGAGGATTTTCTTGAGTTCAAAAAGAATTATTCGAATATCTTCTGATGATTCTAAATCCCGCTTTCTTTTAAGGAATTGAAATACAAAGGTTTCAATATCCATTGAGCGTTCGATACGGTCCAGTAAAGCTTTTCTACCATTGGCATTAATAAAAGAGTCAGGATCCTCTCCTTCAGGCAAAAACATGAATCGTATTGTCTTATCGTCTATTGCTAGAGACAAAGAAATATTTAAAGCACGCCAAGCTGCCTTCAATCCAGCCTCATCAGAATCAAAACAAAATATGACCTTATTTTTGTATCTGAATAAATTGTTTAGGTGTTGGTTGGTAAATGATGTTCCTAAAGATGCAACTGCACAATCAACACCATGCTGATGAAGCATGTCTACATCCATATAGCCCTCAGTAACAAAAAAATAGTCAAATCCCTTACAAGATCTTGCTTTATCGAAACCATAAAGCTCACGAGATTTTCTAAAAAATGGGCTGTCTTTAGAATTTAGGTATTTAGGTAATTGATCACCCAAAGCTCTGCCCCCAAAACCAATAATATTTCCTTTGATGTTATTTATTGGGAACATGATTCTGTTTCTAAAAAATGGAAAAATTCCTTTATCGTTTTTAAGGAAAGTTCCACTTGTTAGAATGTCTTTTTCTGAAAACTGTTTTAACAAAGCATTTAATAATTGAGTCTGGTTATTTTCTGAAAAGCCAATTAAAAAATCCTTGACAGTTTTACCTTCAATACCTCGTTCTTTAAGATAGTTAGCTGCCTCACTACTGGGGTTATTCATGAAAAATGAATAGTAATATTCAGCAACCATTTTGTTGATGGCATAAATTGATGAAAAATTATCGTATTCGTTCTTGGAGGATTGAGGCATTTGCACCCCATTGATCTCAGCTAATTTCTCAACTGCCTCAAGGAATGTGAGACCGTCATAATCCTGTAAAAAAGTTAGTACATTACCTCCTTTCTTACAGCCAAAACAATGATAAATTGATTTTTGAGGACTTACTGTAAATGAAGCTGTTTTTTCTTCATGAAAAGGGCAATTGGTTACATAATTACTGCTCTTTTTCGTAAGGTTCAAGTATTGTCCAAGCACTGAGACTATATCTGAATCATCAACCAACCTATCAATAAAATCTCTTGGTATCCTAGCCATAATTTAAATTAAACCAATCCTCAAATATTAGAGTTGCAGACTTAGCATCTTTATTGTGAGCCTTTATACCTGCACTTGTGAAATCCTCATTCGCTGTCAGCACTTTTAGTTCAAAGGTTATTTTTAGTGTTTCTATAAAGTTTGAAACACCCTTTTCAAATTCTGTTGATGGCTTACTAGGCATGCCTACCAATATAAAGTTTGGATTCCATTCATCTACTAAGTTTTTAATGCCTTCAACTAGGGTCGAATCATTTTTTATTACCTTTAGTGGTGAGCAAGCTCCGGTGTAGGTCTCGCCGATACAAGCGCCAATTTTTTTTGTGCCATAATCAAAACAAATGACAACTTCTGCTTTTTTACTCAATGTTTTTTCTCATACGATTTCGGTTACCAATAATCTCTAGATTCATTATGAATCACCAAGACCATCCCAAAATACTTCACTTGGATTAATGTCAGAGGCATTATTTATTTCTTGTAGGCAGGTAGGAGATGTAATATTGAGTTCAGACAATTTTCCACCCAAAATATCGGCACCAGCAAAATAAATATTATGTTCTTTGAGAAAAGGCAGAATCTGCTGGGCTATCTTTTTGTCATCATTGGTTACTTTTTCTACTTTTGAAGTTGCTCCAGCTGCAAGATTCCCACGAAAATCTAAAGGACTTGGAACACGGACGAGTTTTTGCTCTAAAAGCTCACCATTAATTATGACGATGCGATTATCGCCAGATTCTGCTTCGGGAATGTACTCTTGCACTATCACCAAGTGCTTGCCTCTGCCAGTAATGGTCTCCCATATTACTGCTAAATTTTTATCGTCCTTATGGACAAGAAAAATTGATCTGCCACCCATTCCATCCAATGGTTTAATAACAAGTGTCTCAAATCCTTGATTAAACATATCTTTAATAGTTTGTAAGCTCGCAGTTACTCTAGTGGAAGGTATTATTTCTGGAAATTTTAAAATAGATAATTTCTCATTGATCTCTCTGAGTGCCTTAGTTGGGTTAATGCAAGGCACGCCGTATGCATCTAACAGCAGAGTCATGTAAAGATAATCTTTATTAAATGGTGGATTCACTCGATTGATAACATGGGTAAATTCAGATAAATCCTCAGCCCCATTATTAGAAAGATTAAAACTCAGCTGGTCTTTAGTCGGAAAGATTAATTTTGATGTCAGTGCAAACAGCCTCTCATCCTGCACCGACAGGTTGTTGGTATTAAAAGTGTGAACTTCATAGCCTCTATCAAATGCTTCTTTAGCTAAAAAAATTGATGTATCTTTTTTCAGATCCATCGATTGGAGGTCATTGATAATAAAAGCTACTTTCATAATTTGTAATTATTTATTGCTAATGCAGCAATTGGTGCTGTTTCTGCTTTAAGTATATTTTTACCTAATTTGTGAAAAGATGCTTTTGTTTCTTGTAAAAATTGTCTTTCACTCTTTGAAAAACCATATTCTCCACCAGAAATGATTAAATCATATGGGTTGCTGTCGTTGATCATTTGCTCAGAGCATTGGTCCAGCACGCATATTTTATTAAAACTCGCGAAATCTAAATCATAAATGTTTTCTAGCAGCTCTATTTCTGGCAAGTATAAATTTTCTGATTGTAAAAAGGCTGCTTCAATTACTTCTTTATACCTGTCTAGACGAGCTAACTCCTTTGAAAGAGAAAATTTGTGATTGGATTTTTCAGAAATGTAGCAGTAAATCTTAAATACACCAACCTCAACCATTTTTTGTAAACAAAACTCAAACTGAGTTTTTTTTAAGAATGGTACCATTGCAGCTGTTCTGAATGTTCGGTCAGAAGACTCTGTATTTAAAATTTTTACCTCTGAATTATTTATAAACCTGCACTCAGCTTTGGCACCTTTACCATCGTAAGCATAGAAATTTTCATCTAAGCCAACTTTTAAAACATTTTTGAGGTAGTGAGTTTGACTATTGCTCAAAAAATGATCAATATTTCTATCTAGTTTTTTTTTGAGGATAATCGATGCTGTCTTCATTTTGACAGCAATTATACCATTTGATGTCAACCAAATTTAATACAAACAAAAGAAGTCTTCGGGGTGAAGTTAAAAGAGCGATAAAAAGATATTATCGCAATCTAGATGGAGAAAGCCCCATTGAGCTATATAAATTGACCCTAAGTCAGATTGAACCGCCATTACTGGAAGTGGTATTAAAAAAATGCAAAGGCAACCAGTCAGAAGCGAGCAAGGTGCTTGGATTAAATCGTGGCACTTTTAGAAAAAAACTTGAAAAGTACGGTTTGCTTTGATGATTGAAATTAAAACGGCACTAATTTCCGTCTACAAGAAAGATGGCGTTCTAGAGCTGGCCCAAAAATTACAATCCCATAATGTCAAAATAATATCTTCAGGTGGCACTGCCAGCTTTCTTAAAGAAAACGATATTCCGGTAATAGAAGTGTCTGATTACACAGGTTCGCCAGAAATGTTTGATGGGAGGGTAAAGACACTACATCCAAAGATTCATGCTGGAATATTGGCACGCGGTAAAACAGATGAGAAGCAATTGAGTGACATTGGCGCAGATAAAATTGACCTTGTTGTAGTAAACCTATATCCATTTGAAGAAGAATTAAATAAAAAAAATGTTTCCGAAGATGATCTGATTGAAAAAATAGATATTGGTGGTCCAGCGATGCTAAGAGCAGCTGCGAAAAATTTTAAAAATACCGTTAGTGTTTGTAGTCCAGAACATTACCATAAGATTAAACCCGAAGGCATGTCTGTTGAAGAGTCTAGGAATCTGGCCGGCTATGTTTTTGCAACCACAACGGCTTATGACTCTTTGGTGCATAATTGGCTACATCAACACCCAATTGCAACCAGTGAATTTAAACAAGAACTTCGTTATGGTGAAAACCCACATCAAAGAGCCTCAGTAACAGTGAATGAAAATTCACCAATTGATTTTTTAAATCCTTTACAAGGGAAAGCAGTGTCTTATAACAATGTTAATGATGCTCTTGCTGCTTGGGCATGTGTTTCAGAGTTTTTAGAACCTGCTGTTTGCATCGTTAAACATGCTAACCCATGTGGAGTTAGCGAATCTTCAAGCTTGCTTCAAGCCTATGAAAATGCTTTCTTAACCGATCCAACATCAGCATTTGGAGGTGTTATTGCTCTCAATGAAACTCTCAGCTACGAATTAGCGAAATCGATAATTGATAAGCAATTTGTTGAAGTCATTATAGCGCCTGGATTTGAGGATGATGCAAAAAAAATCTTGGCAACCAAACCGAATATCAGATTACTGATTTCAAAACAAACTGAGAAAAAATATCTTGAAACTAAATCAATGTTTAGCGTAGATTTATCGCAAACTTCGGATTTGGTTACTCCAGAAGATTATGAGATAAGCGTTGTCTCTGCCTTAAAGCCTAATGAAAGCGAACTTAAGGACCTTATTTTTGCTATGAAAGTTGCTAAACATGTGAAATCAAATGCAATTGTTCTAGCAAAAAATAAAATGACTCTTGGTATAGGTGCTGGACAAATGAGCAGAGTGGTGAGCACAAAGATTGCGCTAATGAAAGCTAAAGAAGAGGGGATTGACGTTTTAGGGTGTGCATTAGCATCTGATGCTTTCTTCCCTTTTAGAGATAATATTGATTTTGCTGCAACTGGTGGCATTAAGCATGTGATTCAACCAGGTGGCTCTGTAAGAGATCAAGAGGTTATTGATGCCATCAATGAACACGACATGAGTATGTGTGTAACAGGTATAAGGCACTTTAAACATTGATGAATATTTTGGTAATAGGTCAAGGCGGCAGAGAGCATGCTTTGGCATGGAAGATAGCACAGTCTGAAAGATGTGAAACGGTTTTTTTAGCTCCAGGTAATGGCGGTACCAAGTTTGAAGATAAATGTGAAAACACAAATATTAAAGCAACTGATTTTGCAGCAATTAAAAAATTTATTGTTGAAAAAGAAATAGGTTTAGTCGTTGTTGGCCCAGAAGATCCCTTGGTGAAAGGAATCAAAGACTACCTTTCCGATACAAATGTTTTGGTTTTTGGGCCTGACTCAGAAGGTGCTCAGTTAGAAGGTTCAAAAATTTATTCAAAGCAATTTATGTTTGACTGCAATATTCCGACTGGTGAAGCGCATTTTTTTAATACTCAAGAAAGCGCGATTAAACATCTAGATAGCAGCAACTACCCTATAGTATTAAAAGCTGATGGATTAGCAGCTGGCAAGGGTGTCCTTGTTGCTCAGACTAAAGAAGAAGCTATAGTTTGGGTAAATGAAGTTATGGCAAATTCAAAGTTTGGTGAGGCTGGTCAAAATATTTTAATTGAGGAATGTCTCTATGGCACTGAATTAAGTTTTATGGGAATAATGACACCGAATGAATTCATACCTTTCGAAACCAGTGTTGATTACAAACCTCTTTTAAATGGAAATAAAGGTCCTAATACTGGAGGAATGGGATGCATTGCTCCTTCTCCTTTCATGAATGATGAACTGCGAGAAAATATATTTAAGACTGTAGTCGAGCCAACAATCAAGGGTCTTAATGATAGAGGTATAAGTTATTATGGTTTTATGTACTTTGGGCTAATGGTAAAAGATAATGTGCCAAAAGTTTTGGAATATAACTGTCGCCTAGGAGATCCAGAAACACAATGTTTGATGATGAAAATAGAATCTGATCTTGTGGCCGCACTGCTGGATGCACTTCAAAATAAACAAATAAATATTTCGTGGAGGTCAGGTTCCACTATGGGAGTGGTTCTAGCATCCGGTGGCTATCCTGAGAATTATAAAAAAGGTGTGCCTATAAAAATTGGTGAACTCAATGAGTGTAAACTTTTCCATGCTGGAACTGCTTTTACTGAAGATGGCTTAGTAACATCTGGTGGACGCGTATTCTCAATAAATTACCATGCTAATTCTATTGAGGATTGTAAACACTATCTCTACAAACACATTGACTCTGTAAATTTTATAGATTGTACATATAGAGATGATATTGGAGAGGTTTATGAGTCTTAGCGATAAAGTAGCAAATGAATTTGCACATTTCCTTAGAATTATTAATTACAAAAATAAGGGCGAACCTGATAGCTCACTTTCTGAAGCAGATAAAAAAAAATCTATCTCTTTAATGAGAGTAAATGCATCAGGTGAAGTCTCAGCACAAGCGCTGTATAGAGGCCAAGCTTTTTTTTCTAAAAGCCCAGAAATAAAAAAACATCTACTCAAAGCAGGGGATGAGGAATTCACTCATCTTGAATGGTGCAGTAAAAGGCTTGAAGAACTAGGAGGCAAAAAGTCAATTCTAGATCCTTTGTATTACGCAGGCTCATTTACTTTAGGCTCAATTGCTGGTCTCATTGGTGACAGAACAAGCTTAGGTTTTGTTGAAGAAACAGAAAAACAAGTAGTTGAGCACCTTAAAAGACACCTTAATGAAATGTCATCCAAAGATACCAAGAGTAGAGAGATACTTGAAAAAATGCTTGAAGAGGAAGAAGCTCATGGGCAAGAAGCCAAAGAGCACGGCAGCAAAGAACTACCCTTACCCGTTAAAGGAGTTATGACAGCCACATCTAAAATAATGACAACACTAAGTAGATTTATTTAGTCTGAGATCGAAAGCTTCGAAAAAATCTTTATATCTCGCTCGCCAAACCAGCCCTTATTCACTTCCAAAGCATATCTAATATTCTGCGATTTTGAGCATACATTTTCCTCTGAAAATGGCACTAAATTATGAATTTCACGGATAACAAGCCTCTCATCAAGGTAGGCAAGACTCAAATCCAACGAAGTATTTTTCATCCACATGCATTTTTGTGATGTCTCTGGCCATTTAAAAAGCATTCCTGAATTAGTTGCTAGACTCGATCTATACATCAAACCACGTGCACGATCTTCTTTAGATTCTACGATTTCTAAGTCGAGCACGAATCCCCTCAAAGATGCTTCAATGGCATCGATAAAGTGGCTATGAAATAAGGCTGTAAGCAGAAGAAATAGTTTTCTTATAGTCATCTGAATTAAATATAGCGGAGCCCATTACAAATGTATCAGCTCCTGCATCGCTAACGGCTTTAATATTATTGAGATTAATGCCGCCATCAACCTCAAGCCTTACGTGTTTATTTAACTTATCCAATTTTTTTCTAATTTTTTTAATTTTGTCTAATGTTTTCTCAATGAATTTTTGGCCACCAAAGCCAGGATTTACAGACATCAAAAGAACTAGGTCAACTTCCTCAATAACATCTCCGATCAATGAAATTGGACTGCCTGGATTTAGTACCAAGCCAGCCTGGCAACCACTATCCTTAATTTTTTGTACTGTTCTGTGAACATGATTGCTTGCTTCAGGATGAAAAGAAATCATATTAGCGCCAGCATCGGCAAATTGACTAACTAAGTCATCGACCGGCTCTACCATTAAATGGACATCAATAAAATTTTTTATGCCATACTTTCTCAAAGACTCACATACCATAGGTCCGACAGTAAGATTGGGAACATAATGGTTATCCATGACATCAAAATGAATCCATTCCGCACCTGCATCAATTACTGCAGTAACATCTTCACCTAAACGAGCAAAATCTGCTGATAATATTGATGGAGCAATAATCTTATTCATTGTTGAGTTTTTCAAGCACTTCTACTGTGCCTACATCATACCAATTTGAGCTAATAATTTCTGCATTTAAGTTGCCTTCTTGAGCCAATGGTTTTAAAAGATCTTTCCAATAATCAAACTTAGTTTGATGGATAGCATCAACTAGTGCTTTATTGATTATGCTTATTCCTGTGAAGGTATAGGTTGGATCTTCATCAACGCTAACTTTGTTATCAATGATGCCAAAGTCTCCATTTCCTTCCTGAACTGCGAAGACCTTAGGGGAAATATTTTTTCTCAATTCACTGTAATCAATATCAGAAAATACATCAGCATTGATAATTAAGAATTCAGTGCCTTCCATTAAACTCATTGCTTGTTTTATTCCGCCGCCCGTACCAAGCAATTCGCTTTCTCTACTGATTACGATGGCATTTTCTAAGTAGTTTTGTTTCACAAATGATGCTATTTGATCAGCATGTGTGTAACAAGTTACTGCTATTTGTTTAAAGCCAGCTTCTAAAAGTTTATCTATATGATTTTTAAGTAGTGGTACGCCTTGGACACTTATTAATGCCTTAGGTGTCTTCTCTGTTAAAGGCATTAATCTTCTTCCCTCGCCTGCAGCTAAAATTATTGCGTTCATTTTAATTTTTTAAAAAAAGAGTAATTATTAAGTAAATTTAATTTATTCGCTGCCATTAAAAGCCTTTTTAAAAACAATTCAATATCGTCCTTTCTATTCAGCAATTTTCCATCTTTAAAGTAATTTATAAATGTTCCGATTATTCGCATAGAACGATGTGCCAGAGCTACATAAATAGATTTCATAATATTTTCAGAAAATTCGTAGCCAGCTGATTCCATATGCTCCCTAAGCAGTGCCTTTATCTCTGAATCCTTATAGTCAAAATTATGCTCATACAGCAATGAGGCTAAATCAATACCTATTGGGGCCATGCATATGTCTTGAAAGTCAATTACGTAAATTCCGTTTTTATAAAATATTAAATTTCGCCGTTCAAAATCTGTATGGCAAGGAACATATACTTGAGCAATTAGATGATCAACCAATTCTTTCCTAAACAGCTCAAGACTAATGATATCAGCATCATCGGCTTCAATATTAAGGTAATCGAAAACCTTGCAAAACTCTTCAGTTTGATTCAGCAAAACATCATAGTTTTGTGCTGGCAGCACATCTTGGGGCACATCGTAAATTTTTTTAAGCTCTTGCAATGACATTCTTAAAAGTGAATCATCTGATAAAGGTGCTGTGCCATCGAGAACATCATCGCCAAGGTCCTCTAACAGGATAAATCCTAAATTTTCAGAAAATGCATAAACTTCAGGTACCTTTACGCCTGCAGTTTTTAAAATTTTACTTGCATATAAGAAACGAGCTGCGGATTCGGCTTCTGTAGTATTTTCCATGACCACATAACTTTTATCTTCAGCTTTTAAACGGTAATAATTTCTTGTGCTGGCCTCTTTTCTTAGTTGCTCAATATTAAAAATATGTTGGCCAGTTGATTTTTGAGCCCATTCTATTAGTTCTGAACTGATATTACTCAACTATCTTTAACTACTTTTGGAACTGGATAGGAATCTAGAGGTACAAAAAAGTCTGGCATTAACTCATCGAATGGATAATCAGCGTATTTTCTAAAATTCGTTTCTCCGTGTTCTGCCAGCAAGGTATCATCTATGATGTAATTGCCAGTAAACTTGTCTTTTGGCTTATTAAAAATAATGTAAGCTGCGTCTGCCATGATTTCAGGGCTTCTTGATTTTTCCATCATCTCATTTCCACCCAAGACATTTTTAACTGCTGCAGTTTTAATGGCTGTTCTCGGCCATAAAGCATTTACAGCTATTCTGCCTCTAAACTCTGCAGCCATACCAAGCACAAACATACTCATATTGTATTTTGCAATGGTGTACGCAACCGAACCCTGAAACCAAATTTCATTCATATCCAAAGGCGGAGAAAGATTAAGTATGTGAGGGTTTTCTGCTTTCAATAAATGAGGAATACACGTTTTTGAGACTAAAAATGTTCCTCGACCATTAATGTTATGCATGAGGTCATACCTTTTCATATCAGTTTCTAAGGTTGGGGTAAGACTTATGGCCGATGCATTGTTGATGCAAATATCAATTCCCCCAAAATTTTCTACAGTCTTTGCTACGCAATCTTGTACACTGGCCTCATCCCTAATGTCACATTGCAGCGGCAATGCCAATCCCCCAGCATCCTCGATTTCTTGTGCTGCCGTATAAATTGTGCCCTCAAGTTTAGGGTGTGGGTCTACTGTCTTTGCTGCAATTGCTATTCTGGCCCCATCTGCAGCCGCTCTTTTAGCTATTGCAAGGCCTATGCCTCTGCTACCGCCCGATATAAATATTACTTTGCCTTTTAAACTCATTGTTTGAACTTATAGGTTAATTTAATGCTCTAACAACTATAATATCAATCAAAGGTTCAAATTGAAAAAACATTGCATACATTTTATTTTATTGATTGGGGGTTTGCTTTATTCAGAGTGCAACGAATCGGACTCAGAAAGCTCTATTTCGGTCGACTCTGGAAACCTTACCACCAATAGCGGAGTATCGATAAATTTCAATACCGCACATATTAAAGAGAATATATATACACTAAATAATGTTGAGTTTAATACATGTGATGCTAACTCTTTTTGGAAGATAACTGCAAAAGACGCGGAATATGACCAAGAGGGTTCAAAACTAAAAATTAAAGATGCTCGCGTAGAAGTTTTTGATGTACCCATATTTTGGGCTGGAAATATTGAGATTGGAGAAAATGAAAATATAAATGTCCCTAATTTTGGTATCACAGATTCAGAGTTTGATTTAAGTTATAAATTTATAACTAAATCTGATAACTCAAAACTAGAGATTGAACCAATATACACCAATTCAAAATTTGGCTTATCACTTGACTACCTATTTTCAGGAGAAAAAACAAACTCAAGATTACAAACTTTTTTAATAGACGATGCTGATAGTTCGTGGGTCTATCGTCTTAATTCTAAGATTAACATCACTGAAAAACTCCATGCATATATTGATTACAGTGATTTTAGTGGAACTAGTTTGATTCAAAACTATGGTTATAAATTTTTGAACATAAAAAGAAGAGCTCTCGATCTAAAACAGAACTTTGGGATGAGCTTGTTAACAAATCGACGTTTATTTGAAACCGGAAGAGAGTCATTCAAAAACCTTAGCCTACCTAGGCCCATCACACATGAAAAAGATTTTTTTAGGTATAAAAGTCTCTATAAATTTGGTCAATGGGATGCAATCAGAGAAAGTGAGTACTCTAAATTTAGAATACAAAACAATGTTGTTCTGCTTAGAAAAATTCTGCCGCCAGCAGATGGTGCAGACTTTCCATATCTTGTAAAAGAAGAGGTTGATAGAAAGAAGAGAAATATCTCACTGACCAAAACTTCACAAATACGAAATGGAACTTTTAATACAACAATTGAAGGTTACTGGAACGAATACACCACTCATTACCAAAACATAAAAGACGACAAACAGATTGCTTCTTATGTGATAAGACAAATGGTTGAATTACCTAAATCTCAGATAAAGTTTGGATATATATTTTCAAGTTTTAATGATCAGCATGATAGTCCATTGTTAGATTCATACCCAAAGAAACCATCACCTGAATCTAACATTAACACCAATTTATGGATTGGAGGCGACAGAAATGCCAACCAAAGAAAAATTTTCATCTATAAATCAGGACAATTAGGGTTAACAAATTACTCCTTATCAACGAATTTATATGAAGACTATAATTTTGATGGCGAAGGAACCATACTTAATAATTACTTTAATAACAAACCTCTGTTTTTTTCTTTGCAACATCCCATTGGAAATTTAAATATAGCCATGAAGGGCAACTACAGTCTTGAAAGAAATAAGTTTATGGCAGCGGATTTGGCATTGAGCTATTTGGGTGCAAATAGTTTAATATCTCTTGAGAGAAAGCAGCTTTTAGTTCCAAGCTATCCACTTAATGAGCTTGATAACTATCTCCTAAAATTTAAGCGAGATTTTTCTAATTTTTCGCTTTTTGGACGGGCCCAATACTCAATTGAAGAGCAAACAATTAATGAAAATATTTTTGGAATAGAATGGGAGCAGAATTGTTTCAGACTTAGACTAGCTTTTGAAAGAGCTAGATTCTTTCCATTTACCATCCCAAATTACAGTAATGGCAACTATTTGGAGCAAATTTATTTGACTAATCCGACTGTAAAAAATAACCTTACCTTTGAGTTTGAACTTGTAGGCTTAACAGAAACATTAAAGCCTATAGAAAGGTTGATTCAGAATGGCATATTTAATTAAGTTACTTTCAATTTTATTCGTGGTTATTTCAGTTGAGGCTGAAGAGCTAGACAGCGTTGCTGTGATTGTGAATGATGGTGTTGTCTTGGAGTCAGATATTAAGCAAAAAATGTCAGACTTTAAGAAAGATGCTGCAGTATCTGGCAAAAGGATACCAGCTGATGCCGTCTTAAGAGAAGAAGTTATAGAGGAGCTTATTCTTGAAGAACTACAACTTCAAATAGCCGAACGTGTCGGAATTAAAATTAGTGATGAGGAGCTAAACCTTACACTCAAACGTCTTGCACAACAAAATGATATGGATCTTGAAACATTTGTTAAGTACGTAGAAGATCAAGGCGATTCATATGAAAAAGTTAGAGAAGATGTCAGGAAATCTTTAAAAATACAAAGAGTTCAGCAAGGGAGAATTCAAAATAAAATATCGATAACAAGAGAGGAGTTAAATAATTTTCTCAATACAGACGAAGCAAAAACTCAGCTAGGACCAGAACTCAATGTGAGGCAGATTTTAATACGTCAAAACTCTAGCAAAGAAATTTCTCAAGTGTTTGAAACAATTAAAACCGAGCTTGCTGATGGTAAAAACAGTGCTGAACTGTTTGCACTCTATACTGAAGACAATAATTCAGGCGATCTTGGATGGCGAAAAATTACTGCTTTTCCTCAAGTTTTCCAGGAACCAATTTCAAAACTAAAAATTGGTGAATTTTCAGAAATCATTCAAACTGGTGCAGGCCAACATGTGCTCTATCTTGAAAATAAAAGAGGTCCAATGGTGAGTTTCGAGAAGCAATGGAATGTGCGACATATCTTATTAATTCCAAATAGAATCAGAGATGAAGAGAGTAGTGAAATGTTGCTCAACGATATCAGGGATAGAATTATTAATGGAGCATCTTTCGATGAGCTTGCACAAGAATACTCCGATGATCCTGGTTCTAAACAAGAAGGGGGAAATCTTGGTTGGGCAGGACAAGGTCAATACGCAGCAGAATTCGAAGAAAAAATGATCAACTCAGACCTCAATACCTTAACAGAACCCTTCCTGACTCAGTTTGGCTGGCACATTCTAGAAGTCTTAGGTACCAGGGTAGAGGATAAAACCGACGAAAATGTCGCTGACCAAGCTTTTTCTTATCTATTCAATCGAAAATTCCAAGAGGAGCTTGAAACAGATCTTCAGGAACTCAGAGCAGATGCCTTCATAGAAGTTAAAAACTCTTGAAATTCAATCGCAAAGTAGCTGTAACCTTAGGTGATCCATCAGGGGTAGGTCCTGAAGTTTTCCTTAAATCACTTGAGAACAAAACTCTTAAAGAAAACCTTGAGAGCATATTAGTTGTTTCGGACCCAATGGTACTTAAGAGGCTATCTAGTGATATAAGCCACAACTTAAAACTTCATGACTCTAATGGTTTTTCTGATTTAAAAGCTGATTCAATTAATTTTTTTTCAATTAAGGGATGCCATGATTACAACTTAGGGAGCCCTAACCAAGAAAATGCAAACTATATACTTAGCTGTATAGATAAAGGCATAGAGATGTGTATAAATGATAACTCTAACCTTGTTACAGGACCTATTAACAAGCTACAGATAGCTAATTATGATAAAAACTTCAATGATCATACATCATATTTAAAAACAACAACTGAAGTAGATAATGTTTTAATGGTGCTTACAAACCCTAAACTCACAGTTGGTTTATTGACAACACACCTGCCTCTAAAGGAAGTTACAGATCAAGTAACAAAAAGCAACTTAACCAATGCGATCAAAACTTTTGAAAAGGGTTTATGTGATTTCTTTCATATCAAGAAACCTAAAATAGCAGTTTTAGGATTAAATCCTCATTGTGGTGAAGGTGGAAAATTTGGCAATGAAGAAATAGAAATCATATCTCCTGCAATTAATGAATTGCGCCTGCAAGGTTTCAGAGTTGAAGGACCAATTTCAGCGGATACTGCTTTTCTAGATAATAACTTTGATGGAATATTAGCAATGTATCATGATCAGGCATTGCCGGTTATTAAAACACTAGATTTCTCAACTACTGTCAACGTTACATTTGGCCTTCCTTTCTTAAGAACATCGGTTGATCATGGAACAGCTTATGATATTTCTAATAAATTAATTGCAAATCCTGCGAGCATGATAGAAGCTTTAAAAATAGCTGGCTATGGTAAAAAAATTTAAGAAATCATTAGGGCAAAATTTTCTTCGTGATGGTGTGGTGCTGGATAAAATATCTTCGTCCATCAGCCTTTCTAACTGCAAAAAAATAATTGAGATAGGTCCTGGGGACGGAGCATTAACAAGAAACCTCCTTGCTAACAATCTCCCAGTAACTGTTATCGAATACGATAGAGATTTAATACCCAGGCTAGAGAGTGAATTCTCTCAGTTTCCTAACTTTTCAATTCTAAATGAAGATATTTTAAAAGTTGATTTACAACATCTCTGTGATAAAAATTCAGTAATTGTTGGAAATTTGCCCTACAACATTTCATCACAAATTATCTTAAAACTGCTGGAATCAAGAGTTGATTACCAGAGCGCCACTTTTTTAATCCAAAAAGAATTAGCGCAAAGGTTTTGTACCAGTTCAAAAAAAAGTACAAAAATTTCTCTTTTGGCTCACTTTTTTTCAGACATCGATCAGCTCTTTGATGTTTCCCCTGATGCGTTTATACCTCAACCCAAAGTCACTTCCACTTTAATTCGAATCATGCCTCACAAACGAAATTTTGAAAGGCTAGAACAATATATAGAATTGAAAAAAATTTTAGAGTCATGCTTTGCCAATCCAAGGAAGCAAATTAAGAAATCTCTAATTCACCTTGGTGTATCCTCTGAAAAATTATCATTTAAGAGCAGCTCAAGACCAGATGATCTTGCTCTACAAGATTATTTTGAAATACTAGATATTAGTGAAAAGTAAATTTAAGTTTGTTATTGGGGATATTCAGGGTTGTTATGAAGAGTTTAAGAACCTTCTAAAAATCATTGACCCAAAAAAAGAAAATAAGATTTTTTGTGTTGGCGATCTTGTAAACAGAGGCCCAGAATCCGAGAAAGTGCTCGAATATGTTATGAAACACAAAATTAAAAGTGTTTTAGGCAATCATGACCTGCATATGATGGCAATGATTCTTGGAGTCCATAAAATAAAGGACAAAAACCATACTTTGCATAAGGTGCTGTCTAAAAATAAGAGAGTTGAGGCAGTCGATTATTTTATTAAGTTCCCATTTGCTAAAGAGCTCAAGGCAAATGATAAGAAATCACTTGTAGTCCATGCAGGTATTCTTCCTACATGGAGCCTTCAAGATGTCTACGCTGCCAACGAAGAATTATGTGAGCCATTAAAGAAAGATCCAGAGAAATTTTTATCTGATATGTATAGCGATCGAAGAATAGCAATATCAAAATCAACCAATAAACGAAACAGACAGAGGTATCTTGTAAATGTTTTCACCAGAATGAGATTTCTTTCTAGAAAGAATAAGTTGGACCTTAAAACCAAAACAAAGAAGACTCATAAAGATAAATATCAGCCCTGGTTTAATTATCAGCATAAATGCTTAAAAGACATCGATAATATTGTTTTTGGCCATTGGGCTGCAATCAATGGAGTAACAAATCATTCAAGCATTAAAGGAATAGATTTAGGGTGTGTTTGGGGTGGCTCGCTTGCTGCAATTAATCTTTTTGATAATTCAATTATTACCGTTAACTCAGAGTCATGAAGATATACAAGGTTGGTGGAGCAGTAAGAGATCATATTATGGGTGTAAGACCTAATGATTCTGATTGGGTTGTAGTTGGTTCTACGCCTGAGGAAATGAAATCTTTAGGCTACAAGCAAGTGGGTGCTGATTTTCCAGTTTTTTTACATCCTGAAACCAATGAAGAGTATGCATTGGCAAGAACTGAGAAAAAAACTGGCAAAGGCTATTCAGGCTTCTCAGTGCAATATGAAAAGAATATTACACTTGAAGAAGACCTATTGAGGAGGGATCTCACCATGAATTCTATTGCAATGAGTGAGAGTGGCCAAATTATAGATCCATACAATGGGGTAGAGGACATTAAAAATAAAATATTAAGACATACTTCTGATGCCTTTTATGAAGATCCATTAAGAGCATTAAGGTTGGCCCGATTTAAAACAAAATTTAGTGGCTTCAGCATACATGAAGAAACAGCTGAAGTATTATCAAAAATATTGCTATCTGGAGAAATTGATTATTTAACAAAAGAAAGAGTGTTGCAGGAGATGAAAAAAGGCTTTGAAATTGATGCACTTAAGTACCTACAAAATATAATGCAACTTAATTTAACATCGCCATGGTTTGATAATTTATCAAAACTTCCTGAAACAGTAGCAGATAAATTTGAATATGCTTGGTGCCAAATATCACAATTGAATGGCTTTAACTTTGCTCATAGATTGCTAGAAAGCAATGACTTAAAAACAACTTTGGATGTGTGGCAAGAAATGCATAGCTATAGCCAAAAAGCAGAAATTCATGACAAAGTTCGTTTTTTTCAAAAGATAACATCTCCCAAGTATGAGAAATATTTTGTGAATTTGCTGCCCTACTTTGAACCAACTATGGAATCCTGCAAAAAGATTTATGAGGAAATTAAAACTATAGACTTTCGCTATCTTGCAAACCTTGACCGTAATCTCTTATACAATGAAAAAATAAATAGGATAAAGGAAATAGTTGAAAACAATGAATGACACAATTTTTATTACTGGAGGTGCTAAACGAATTGGAAAAGCTATTGTTGCACACTTCCATAAACTTGGATGGAATGTGATTTTTCAATACCGCACCTCTTCAGAAAGTGCCCAATCGATTTCTGAGGAATTGAATGGAATAAGAAGCAACTCATGCTTTGCGTATCAAGCTGACCTTGATTCTCTAAATGATATAAATAGGCTCTGTAACAATATTCAGAAAAATCATAATAACCTTAAAGCAATTATCAATAATGCTTCTACTTTCTACCCCAAACCAATAACTGAGGTTGATGAAGAGGATTGGGAGTCCTTGATTTCTTCAAATTTAAAAGCACCTATTTTCATTAGCAAGAACTTAGCAGAAGATATAAAAAATAATAAAGGTGCTATCGTAAACATGGTCGATATCTACGCTGAACAAGGATTAGCAAACTATACGATATATTCTGCTGCTAAGGCAGGCCTTTACAATCTCACCAAATCATTAGCTAAAGAGTTGGCTCCAAATGTTACTGTAAATTCTGTTTCGCCAGGAATAATACTTTGGGATGAAACCAACCCTCCAGATGAAGAAAAGCAAAATAAGATGCTATCTGAGGTTCCTCTAAGAAGGATGGGTAATGAGAAGGACATAGTATCAACAGTAGATTTTCTAGTAACAAAGAATAAGTATATGACTGGAAGAAACATCAATGTTGATGGAGGTAAATCATTGGGATGAATGAACAAGTGGTTGAGCTTCAAATAAGAGACAGAAAATTTATTTTTAAGATCCCATATAGTGATTATCTCCCTTTTAAAGAGGCAGAAAAAAAAGTTATTGAACTAATAGAAGAGATAAACCCGCCTGAGGACAAACTAGATTATGGTTTTGTTTATTCTGCACTTAAGCTTGCTATCGAAAATAATAAATTGCAAGAAAATACTATTTCTGAAGCTAACGAAACCGAAAAACAAATTCATAGTCTCACAGAAAAACTAGAAATTTTCTTGAATCAGTAATTAAAAAAGTTGAAAAAAAATATTATATTAATTGCATCTGGATCATTTGTTTTCAGAATTTACTCTAGAACCGATAATGTAAATCTAGGGAAGCAGATTTTACATAGCTGTGCGTTACCAAAAAGGGAGGCCTTACTGTGTCGATGAGCTACCCACCTGACCTTAAGGGTTCAGGGTGACTGTTAACTATGATTCAGACCCTATCTAAATCTGATATTCGAAAAAAATTTCTAGATAATCGCTTGCAGCTAAGCTTTACACAAAGATTCATCCTTTCTAAAAAAATCCAAAACAACCTAATTAATCAGTCTGCCTATAGAAAAAGTAAGAGTATTGGAATTTTCATGCCCATAAAAAATGAACCAATATTGTTTTTCGATCATAGAAAAATAAATTATGTGCCTGTCATCAAAAATGATCAAATGCATTATTGTTATCTTGGCAACTCACTAGCCCAAAAAAAATTTAACATTCTTGAACCGTTAAAAAGAGAGTATGTCCAAGTTAAAAAATTGAACTTATTGCTTGTTCCTTTTGTGGCATTCAATGAAGACCTTCACAGAGTTGGTTATGGCAAAGGTTATTTTGATCGTCTTTTATCACTAATTACCCATCAGCGCTACCGACCGAAATTATGGGGTATTGGCTATCAGTTTCAGCTATATCAAAACTCTTTTCAGGATAAAAGTGATATAAGATTAGATAAAATAATTACCGATCAAAAAATATATGAATAAAAAATTTAATGCTGCAGAAGGAGCTTATAGTAAAATTCTTAATCTTTGTTTAGATGATATTGTCATGGGCATTGGGACTGGCAGTACCACTGATATTTTCACCCAAACCTTTTTGCCTAAACTCAAAGATAGGATAACAAAAGTATATTCAAGCTCTCATAGGACAACTAAGCTTTTGCATTCTTTAGGGTTTACTGTTGTCGAAAGTATGCCAACCACACAGTGTATTGATATTTACGTTGATGGAGCCGATGAAATTGATACAAATTTGAATCTAATTAAAGGTGGAGGTGGCGCTCATTATAGAGAAAAAATGCTCACAAAAGCCTCATCTTATTTTCTATGTATTGCCGACGATTCAAAAAAAGTTAATGCTCTTGGAAGGTTTGGCATTCCAGTAGAGATAAATGCTAAAAGATTAGACCATGTCAAACATGAATTACTGAAATACTTTCCTGAATTTTCTCAACGAGACACCCTATCAGATAATGGGAATGTTTTGGCAGACCTTAGGGGCAAAATTTTAGAAGAACCTATTAAATTTGAAAAAATAGTTAATGGCATTGAAGGAGTTGTAGAGGTAGGTATCTTTGCAGTAGATAGGCCTAACATTGCAATTATAGGACTTGAAAATGGCTACGAATTAATTGAATCTTCAATGGCTTGAACAACCATCGAGTCTTTTGGATCAATTTTATGAGAAAAACTTTTTACGGTACCGTCTTTTGTGATCAGGTACTTATGAAAATTCCACCTAGGCCTCTCTTTAGTAGCTAAAAAAAGCTTTTTATAAAAAGGGTGCGTATTTGCAGCACCAACATTGGTTAAAGAGAACAATGGAAAGCTGATGTCATAGTTTGTTTTACAGAACTCTTCAACTTTCTGCTCTTCATCAAATTCTTGATATAAAAAGTTTCGTGAAGGGAAACCCAAAACTACAAAATCATCATCACCATAAGTTCTACTGAGTTCCTCTAATTGTTCATACTGATAAGTAAATCCACACTTGCTAGCAGTATTAACAATCAAAATCGTCTTGTCACTGTATTCACAAAGATCCTGATACTCACTTTTGTTGAGCACTTTAACTTTTTCATCTAACAAAGACGGGCAGTCAGCATAGAAAATGCCTGACAAAAATAAAATTAAGAAACTGCTAAATTTAACCATTCGGTGATATGCCCAAAAGTAATACTAAAAATATTAGGCACAATACCACA
Organism: Gammaproteobacteria bacterium; assembly: GCA_038147295.1. Taxonomy (GTDB): domain Bacteria; phylum Pseudomonadota; class Gammaproteobacteria; order Magnimaribacterales; family TMED112; genus TMED112. Next base: position 285,151 of record JAYQTH010000002.1, on the reverse strand, counting down.
AGTTCAAAAGATTCTGAAAGTTTTTCTCTCATATTACCCAACCAAAAATACCTCTCCGTTTTAATAATTTAATAAAATAATGGGGCCGAAGCCCCATTGGTGCCAGTCATGGGGGAGAGGAGAGACTGACTTAGAAGAACTATAATAACTAATTATTTATTAATATCAATATTTTTTATAAATAAATATAAATAATTTTTATATCTAATTAAAGGCTTATATTTACTGGTGTTCCGAGTGAAATTTTAGAAAAAAGGTTGATAACATCTAAATTTGACATACGAATACAACCTTTTGATGCCTTACTTCCTAATCTCCATTCTTCTGGAGTTCCATGTATGTAGATGTATCTTTGAAATGAATCAACACCAGTACCTTTATTTTTTCCTGGCTCGAGGCCTTCAAGCCATATTACTCTGCTTTGCACAACATCGTCTTTAACTATAATCTTTTCTTCATCGTGAATAGGGTAGATTTCACCATTGAAGATACGACCGATAAGCCTGCCGCCATAGGGCACTTGATCTCCTATTAGTTTTTTTACAGAGTGTTTCCCTAGTGGTGTTTTAAATGATCCTTCTTTGGAACCCTCACCAAAAGCGGAAGTAGAAATTACATACTCCTCAACAATAGAATCATTTTCAATCAAATATAATTTTTGTTCCGATATTGAAATCTCAATTTCTGTGCCACTAATTGTATTCATAACCGTTATTAAAAAAATAAGTATTGTTCTCACTCTTTTATTCTTCCCTGCAATATGATCAATAACAATACTAATGTAGAAAAAATTAATAGTGGCCAATTTCCTAAAAGGAGAAATATTGTACTTTTCGTATTCAAATAAACATCATCGATTATGTAGCCATCTTTACCCCTAATTAGTTTCTTATCCTCGTATGAAAGAGATGGTGAGACAATAGAACTTATTCCATCTTTAGTTGATCTTGCTACCCATTTATTAGATTCGACTGCTCTTGCTTTCACATGCTTGTAATGCTGCAGAGGCATAGCGCCTCCAAACCAACTGTCATTGCTCACATGAAATATCATTGATGCATTTCTAGTTCTTTTCAAAAAGGTACTATCAAACACCAATTCCCAACATATAAGGCCAGATGCCTCTTGTCCTTGAACAGAGATATTTGCTTGATTGGCTGCACCAGGAGATAAGCTTTTAAAATATGGACTAACAAAAAATGAACTTAATGAATTAAGCAATCCACCAAATGGTTGAAATTCACCAAATGGAACAAGATTTCTTTTATCTATTTTTTCACCTGTGCTCAAATTAACAATTGAATTGTATATATTGTCATCTCCGGTATAGAAGCCACCTATTATTTCTTTCCCAGAATTAAGATCTAGATTTTGCTTTAGTTGCGCAACGGCTTCAGGCCAGACAATAACGTCAGCATCTAGCTTATTTGTGACCTTTATTAATTTATCCAAACTTAGATCGACTGGTTGTATCACGGCTGTTTTTAGCGGCGTCAGATTTTCATTTGATTGAAAGTGGCCTGGACCAAAAACCAATGAAAGAAAAATCAAACCTGACAATGGGATGAACAGCCTTGTTTCTTTTGATTTTGCAATTAGAGCAACTCCAAGCACGATTAGAAAACTTGTACCTGCAACACCTACTATTGGCAACATTCCCCATAGTTCCTCAGCAATCATTCCTAGTTTTAACCAGGGGATGCCTGTCAACAGATATGATCTGATAAATTCTAATAAGAAAAAGGCAGATGGAGCTATGAGAACAAAATATTTATGCTGCCAATAGTAACTACATATTACAGAAAATAGACCAAAATATAATGAAAGGTAGGAGATTAAGACAGCAGAGATAGCCAGACTAGCAAAAATGCCTGCGCCATAGAAATTGATAGCACTGAAAATCCATGAACCATTTAAAGACCAAAAAACAACCCCTAAAAGAAATCCAATTAGAAAGGGATGTTTTTTCAATTAACTCGTACCGTTATTTTTTTTATTTTTCTTTGATCCGCAGAAGTTACAACAAGTTCTAGCCTCTCTAGAGTCAAACATTCTCCTATTTTGGGCATAAAACCAATTTCTTTGAGCATGAACCCTCCTAAACTTTCTGCTTCCGGGCAATCTAAAACAACATTAAAGAACTCTTCAAACTTCTCTTTCTCAATGGTAGCTGAGACAATAAATTCATTTTCATTTATTTTTATAATCTCATCGTTCTTTTCCTCATAAAACTCGTCTTCAATCTCACCAACAATCTCTTCTAAAATATCTTCAATTGTTATCAAGCCTACAAGCATTCCATATTCATCTATTACCATTGCAAGGTGAGCACGATCTTTTTTAAAATCCTCTAGCATAGAAGTAACAGATTTAGTTTCTGGTACAATTTTTACTTCCCTAATAAGCTCATTAATATTGAACGCATCATTTGATGATCCAATGATCTCAATCAAATCTTTCACATGTAAAATTCCGATTACCTTGGCATTATTTTCATCATATACTGGATAACGCGAGTGACGCGTTTCATTTAGAACACTAATTATTTCTTGTAAGTTTTGGGTCTCATTTAGAGAAGAAATATTTATTTCAGGAATCATAATCTCCTTAACTACTGTTCCCTTGATCTTTAATACATTTTCGATGAGCTCTTGGATCTGCTCATCATTTGGCTGATCAGAATCTAACTTTGGCTCAGAGTTTAAATTTACAAGATTTTTGAGCTTAGAAAATAAAGATTGCGAGGAGTCTTCTGACATTATTTGTATGGATTATCTATACCAATTGATTTTAAAAAATTTGTTTCTTTGTTTTCCATAAATATAGCATCTTCTTCTTTGTCATGCATGTAGCCAACCAAGTGTAGCAATGCATGAAAAAGTAAATGTGAAAAATGATGTTCTAGCTTCTTGCCTTGCTCTAAGCTTTCTTGAATTAAAATTTCTGCACATATTAAAACTTCTCCATGACATTTATTAATAACCTTTGTTGGTTGCTCTGATGGAAAAGCAAGAACATTAGTAGGGTTATCTTTATCTCTAAATTGTTTATTAACATCTTTTATTTCGAGCGGTGATAAAAAACTAACTTCAGCAAAAATCTCCTTTAAGTCAAAATAAGTTCTAAATTTCTCTAACTTGCTTTCTAATTGCTCCAAAAATTTAGATATTGATTTAGGAGTATTATGAAACTCAATGGTTACGTATTTATTCGAAATTATCATATGCCTGAACAATTTCTTGCACCAAGGAGTGTCTAATTACGTCTTTTGCCCCAAAGTGTGTAAATTTAATTGAATCAACATCTTTTAGAACCTCAATGGAGTTTCTTAGTCCAGATGTAATACTCTTTGGCAGGTCTATTTGACTTAAATCGCCATTTACAACTGCTTTAGATCCAAACCCTAAACGTGTTAAAAACATTTTCATTTGTTCAATGGTAGTGTTCTGACCTTCATCCATAATAATGAATGCTTCTCTTAGAGTCCTGCCACGCATATATGCTAGAGGAGCAATTTCGATAATATCTCGTTCAACCAGCCTGTTGACTCTTTCTGCACCCAACATATCATGCAAAGCATCGTATAGGGGTCTAAGATATGGATCAATTTTAGAGCTTAAATCTCCAGGTAAGAATCCCAACCTTTCTCCAGCTTCAACTGCAGGGCGAACTAAAACAATCTTTCTAATTTTTTCTTTTAAAAGATCGTCAACTGCACATGCAACAGCTAAAAAGGTTTTTCCTGTCCCAGAAGGACCAACTCCAAAAGTAAGATCAGACTTCTGAATATTCTCAATATATTCTTTTTGATTTTTGCCTCGAGCAGTAATGTTTACTCTAGGTGTTTTAATATTTGTAAAGCCCTTTGCTTGCTCATCATCAGAAAATTTTGCAGTATGCAGACTTAAGTGAACAAGGTCTGGAGTAATTATAGAATTTATCTCTAATTTTTCTTTCAAATCTAAGAGAGCTGAAACAGCAATGCCAACGTCAGCTTTTTTACCAGAAAGATCAAATTCAGTTCCGTTTTGACTGACCTTAATTTTTAAGGCTTTTTCAATCTGTTTCAGATGCTTATTAAACTCACCGCATAAGAGTTGAAGACGATCGGGGCTAAGGTTGGAAAAGTTTAAATTATGGTTATACAAAAGCTTTAGTGTTCGATGGTTCCTCTGAGTGAGTTAGCCAAAACATCATTAATTCGAATATTAACCAATTGACCAGCCAAATCAATACCATTGCTGTCAAAATTAACAACTCTATTGCATTCAGTTCTAGCTTGATATTCATCTTTGTTCTTTTTTGATTTACCTGAAACCAAACAGCTTTGTATAGATCCCAGTAATTTCTCGCTGCGTTCAGTTGCATACACATTTAAAAGTTCCTGAAGTTCGTTGAGCCTCTGCTTTTTTTCAGCATCAGAAACATTATCTTTCATACCTGCTGCAGGGGTGCCAGGTCTTTGGCTGTAAATAAAGCTGTAGGAATTATCAAACTTTACTTCTTCAACAAGCTGCATGGTTTCATGAAAGTCAGATTTTTTTTCACCAGGAAATCCAACTATGAAATCTGAAGAAACTGGAATATCGGGTCTAATTTTTTTGATATCACTAATAATCTCTAAATATTTTTGTTTTGTGTAGTCGCGCTTCATTCTACGCAAAATCTCATTAGAGCCAGACTGCACTGGCAAATGAAATTGATTTGCCAACTTAGGCACAGATTGAAAACAGTCCAGAAGGTTTTTGTCTACATCATTAGGATGAGAAGTTGTAAATCTGATTCTTTTTATCTCATCAAATTCAGCAATTATTTGAATAAGGTCACCTATTCTTAGCTGACGATCTTCCCATACTGCGGTAAATGCATTCACATTTTGCCCAAGCAAGGTAATTTCTGTTGCACCATTTTTTATTAAATCTACTACTTCTTTCAAAATGCTATCTAGATTCCTGCTTACCTCTTCCCCTCTCGTATATGGAACAACACAAAATGTGCAAAACTTTGAGCAACCTTCCATTATTGTTAAGTAGACAGAGCTCTCTGATCTAGATACTTGTGGCATCTCATCAAACTTTTTTATCTCATCAAATGTAGTTTCCACTACTTGAATTTTTGAGGATTTCTCCAATAGATCATTGGTTTTATGGAGATCCTGAGGGCCAAAAACAACATTTACATAAGGGGCTCTTTTGAAGATATTTTTTCCTTCTTGTGCAGCAACACAGCCAGCTACTCCTATTTTTAGGTTTTTGTTTTTCTCTTTAAATTTTCTTATTCGACCTAGTTCATGGAACACTTTTTCTTCAGCTTTCTCTCTGATAGAGCATGTATTAAGAATTACAATATCAGCATCGGCAGGCTTATCGATTAATTCGATTTTTTCTTTTGAATTTAATACATCTATGATCTTTCCAGAATCATATTGATTCATCTGGCAACCATAAGTCTTGATGTATAGTTTTTTTGTCATATATTCTTATTGTGAAGCAAAAAATTTATAAAATTAAGTTTATTCAAGTAGGTGAAGTATACGAAATATTTGCCAAGAATATATATCAAAGCGACCTCTATGGTTTTATCGAAGTTGAGGGTTATGTTTTCGATAAAAGTTCAAAATTAGTGGTTGATACCTCTGAGGAAAAATTAAAATCAGAGTTTACTGATGTTAAAAGAACTTACGTGCCTATTAATTCTGTAGTAAGAATAGATGAGGTAACTGAGCTTGGAAAATCAAGGATTTCTAAAGCTGATCCAAAAAATATTGCTCAGTTTCCGCTAAATATTGCTCCAAAAAAATAGAATTCTATTTAAATAGCATTTTTCTGTAGAACTTCAATTCAGCAACAGATTCTTTAATATCATCCATTGCTCTGTGCGAAGATTGCTTTTTGAACTCGTCAGTATCGGGATACCATCTCGTTATAACTTCTTTAAATGAGCTGACATCGATATGCCTATAGTGAAAATGATTTGCCAGTTTGGGCATATGCTTAATTAGAAATCGCCTGTCGTGCGAAATACTATTACCGCACAATGGCGATTGATGTTGTTTGATGTGTTTTTTAAAAAAATTTAGAGCATCCTGTTCTGCCTGCTTTAGTGAAAATGTACTGTTTTCAATTTTTTGTATTAAGCCACTTGATGAATGTTGATTTTGGTTCCATTCATTCATTAGTGAAAGAATTTCATTAGGCTGTGAAATAGCAATTTCAGGGCCCTCCTCCACTATATTTAGGTCCGAATCTGTTACGAGGCATGCAATTTCAATAATATGATGTTTTTCAGGATCAAGTCCTGTCATTTCCAGATCTAGCCATGCTAGTAAATTTGATCTTGCCATTTATACTTACTTACTAACAATAATACTATATGAGCAACGAGGATAATGAAAAAGTATTTTTTGGGAGCAAAGAAGTCTCAAAAAAAGATAAAAAACTTGGTGTAGATACAATTTTTACCAAAGTAAATGAAAACTATGATCTGATGAATGATCTTATGTCTTTAGGAGCGCATAGATTATGGAAGAATCATTTTGTCTCAACATCAGGTATAAATGAAAATTCGATAATCCTTGATTTGGCTGGAGGAACAGGAGATATTTCAAAAATTGCCTCAAAAATTATATCCAAACAAAACGTTTATCTTTGTGATCAAAATGCATCTATGGTTGAAAGTGCAAAAGATAGGTCTTTGAATGAAGGTTTTTACAATTCAATGCATTTCCATGTCGCTAGTGCTGAAGAACTACCATTTAATGATAATTTTTTTGATCAAGTATTTATTTCGTTTGGGTTTAGGAACTTTTCAGATAAACCAAAAGCATTGAAGGAGATCAGGCGAGTGATGAAGTCAGGTGGGTTTTTAAACATTCTCGAGTTTTCAAAGGTTCAAGACCAAATATTTTCTAAAATTTATGATTTTTATAGCTTCAATGTAATTCCTAAAATTGGAAAATTAATTTCAAATGATTCTGATAGTTATGAATACCTAGTTGAGTCGATACGAACTCATGAAGACCAAGAAAGTCTTAGAAAAATGATTTTAGATTGTGGTTTTGATAAGGCAAATTTTGAAAATTTGTTCAACGGCATAGTTTCAATTCATAAAGCGCAAAAATGAGAATTTTTAGACTCATATATATTTTTTTAAGTATAAGGAATACAGGAATTTTTAATAAACTTACTCCCTCTTTTAATCCGCTATTAAATACTTTTATTAGGGTCGATGATAGTGAAAAAAAATTCCGGGTTGCTCTAGAGCATCTTGGCCCAGTGTTTATTAAATTAGGACAACTTTTGTCAACAAGAACTGACCTATTTGAGCGCTCAGTAACACAAGAATTAAATAAATTAACCGATTCGTGTGCTCCGGTTGCTTTTGAGTTCATTAAAGAGACTATCGAAACACAATTGCTTTCTAAAGCAGGAAAAATCTTAATGACAATTGAGGAGAAACCGCTTGCATCGGCATCATTAGCTCAAGTCCATAAGTTTAAGATTGGGGGTGAGGATTTTGTAATTAAAGTGCAAAGACCGGGACTGGAAGAATTAGTAAAAAGGGATCTTGATGCGTTAAAGCTAGCAGCTAAGTACTCATCTTTTTTTCTTAAACACTATCCTAGGGTGAAGCCTTTAGAGCTCATTGAACAATATGAAAATGTTATTTTTCAGGAGCTTGATTTTAGAATTGAAGCTGCAAACTCTAACAAAACTTATGAGAATTTTAAATCCAGTAACTACCTGGAAATACCCAAGATTGCTGATGATTTTACGACCAAAAAAATTCTTGTAATGCCATTTATGGATGGCATCCCTGTGACAGATATTTCTTCATTGACAAGCTATAAAATTAATAAAAAACAACTATCCGAAGTGGGAGTAAAAATATTTCTTAAGCAGGTTTTTGAAGATAATTTTTTCCATGCTGATATGCATCCTGGCAACATTTTTGCTGCTAAAACTGATCCACAAAACCCACACTATATTGCAGTTGACTATGCAATCTGTGGCTCAGTAACTGAATCAAATCAAATCTTACTAGCACAAATGATATCTTCGCTCGTAGAGCAAGATTTTTATACCTTGGCGCAGTTGTTTATATATGCAGAATGGGTAGATAAAAAAACTAAAACTGAAGAATTGGAAAAAGTTCTGCGAGCAAATTGTGAGCAGCTACTTAATCAACCACTATCAAAAATATTGTTTGGGGAATTATTATTAGATTTATTTGATGCTATGCGTCCATTTAATCTATTTATTGACGATGACCTTCTATTGCTTGTAAAAACACTAATTCATATTGAGGGCATGGGACGACAAATTTACCCAGATCTCGATTTTTGGGGAATTGCATCTCCATTCCTACAAGACTGGTTTAAAGACAAATATAGTGTCAAAGGTTTGGTTAAGTATCTTGTATCAAAAAAACATATACTTACATATATGATTGTTAAAAAAATAGAAGAGACACAAGATATGTACTCTGAATTCTATGGAGAAAAATCATGAGCATAGGTTTTTGGCAAATTGTTATTGTCGTACTTATTGTCCTGCTTGTCTTTGGAGGCAAAAGGATTGCAAATTTGGGTTCTGATCTTGGGAAAGCATTAAAAGGGTTTAAGAAAGAGGTCAAAGAAGATGATACAGATAGGAATTCCTGAAATCCTACTTATCTCAATTATTGCTATCCTTTTTATTAAGCCAAATAATCTTGTTAGCTTCATTCAGGGCATCACCAAATTCTTCTTAAGGTTTAGGGCTAATGTTGAAAATATTAAAGAAGAGGCTGAAAAGACACTAAATATCCAAGAGCTTAAACAAGATGTCTTCAATGAGCAGAAAATGAAATCATTTGATAATGACAGAAAAAATGAGTAACTCTTTATTGCCACACTTTTCTGAATTGAGAAAACGAATTCTACATACTTTTATTTTTTTTGCTGTGGTGTTTGTGCTGCTCTATCCTTTTAGTGGATATATATTCGATACCTTTGTTGCTTATTCAAGAGCATCGGCAGGTCTCAATCTCATTGCTATTGAAGTTGCATCCCCTTTTTTGGTGCCATTACGTCTTGTTCTTTTTTTAACCTTTCTGATATCTGCACCCTATATGATTTATCAGATGTTAAGTTTCATGGCTCCAGGACTATATGAAAATGAGAAAAATTTCATTTTTACTAGATCAGTTATTGGAGCATTATTATTTTTCTGCGGTATATGTTTTTGTTATTTCATTGTTCTGCCAAATGTTTTTAATTTTTTTCAAAGCATAAGTCCATCCGTAGTAGAAATATCAACAGATATTACAAAATTTTTGGATTTTAGCTTGTTGCTGTTTATGGCTTTTGGCTTAGCATCCCAAGTGCCAATAATTGTAAATGGCTTGATCCTGTTTAACATTTTAAAAAAAGAATCTCTATCTGAAAATCGAGGTTGGGTTTTAGTCTTATCTTTTACTTTTGGTATGCTGCTTTCTCCTCCTGATGTAATTTCTCAAATCATGTTAGCAGTGCCTGTATACCTTCTATTTGAACTTGGGCTCCTATTCAGCAATGAAAAGAAAGCGCAATAATATACTTAAGAAGGAGGTAAAGTCGGCAAAATACCGCCAACGCATCGAGAAAAGCAAAAAACAATACTCCAGAAAAAACAGTAAAGATTTTGTTAATCTAGAAGATTAATTAAATATTTGTTTTGTTTGTAACATTCCTGTAACATAAATGTCACATGAAAAAAACATTTATTTTAAGTCTTGTGGTTTTATCAATGTCTATGGCATCCAATGAAATCATAGATATTGAAAACAAGCTCAACCCAATAGATCTAGACCTAAAGATCATGGACGATCCTAAAAAAGCAGAAAATAATTGTCCTAATTCCTCTAATGGCTGTTTGGTTAGGTCTTCAGATGGAGAGCTTACTATCTATCTAAAGAGCTTTACTTCTCCTATGAATAAAGATGTCTCTTTGTTTGGTTTAATGTTTGATGCTTATCAGCTAAATGAATTCGGAAATATTGACGTCCTCAAAACATGTCGCATGAAGCTGGCTTATGCAAAAGCTAATAAGTATAAAAAAGCGTCGAACATTTTAAGCCAAAAATGTTAAGCTGAATCCTGCTATGCTTTTCCCTTAATCAACTCATCCACAATAGTTGGATCTGCAAGAGTTGTTATGTCACCAAACTCATCGGTATTGTTGTTTGCTATTTTGCGAAGGATACGACGCATTATTTTTCCAGATCTTGTTTTTGGAAGATCTCTAACAAATTGAATGTGCTCTGGTTTAGCAATTTTTCCGATGGACAAGCTTACTTGTTCCATTATTTCTTCGTAAGTATTTGCTTGATTAGCTTCTGTTTTTTTTAAGATAACAAATGCATAAATTGCTTGGCCTTTTATTTCATGATCAATGCCTACGACTGCAGCCTCTGCAACATTTTTGTGTTCTACAATTGCACTTTCAACCTCTGCAGTGCCTATTCTATGTCCAGATACATTTAAGACATCGTCAACTCGGCCAGTAACCCAATAATAACCATCCTTATCTCGTCTTGCTCCATCACCAGTAAAATATCTCTCTTCATACGTAGAAAAATATGTATCTATCATCCTATTATGATCTCCATATACCGTTCTGATTTGACTTGGCCAGCTTTGATCAATGCATAGATTGCCTTTAGTCTCTCCTTCTAGTGTTGTTCCATCTGCATCAACTAAAGATGGAATGACACCAAAGAATGGTAGAGTGGCAGATCCTGGCTTTGTTGGTGTGACACCGGCAATGGGACTTATAAGAACCGAACCTGTCTCAGTTTGCCACCAAGTATCAACAACTTCACATGAAGAGTTGCCAACTTTTTCAAAATACCACTGCCAAACATCAGGGTTGATTGGTTCACCCACAGTCCCAAGAATCTCAAGAGAATTTCTTGAACTCGATTCCAAGTATTTCTCACCAGCTGCAATTAGTGCTCTTATAGCTGTTGGAGCTGTATAAAAAATGTTGACCTTGTGGTCGTCGCAGACCTGCCAAAATCTTGAAGCATCAGGGTAACTTGGCACCCCCTCAAACATAAGTGTTGTGGCACCATTGGAAAGGGGGCCATATAAAATATATGTATGTCCGGTTATCCAACCAACATCTGCAGTGCACCAAAATATTTTGTCTTCTTGGTAACCAAAAATATATTTAAATGTCAGATGAGCTCCTAGAAGATAACCTCCAGTCGTATGCATAACACCCTTTGGTTTACCGGTAGAGCCTGAAGTATAAAGAATAAATGATGGATCCTCAGCTTTTAAATGGACACATTCACAAAATTTTTCCTGTTTGCTGACCAAGTCGTCATAACAAATATCTCTACTAGAATCCCAATTGGTTTCAGTGCCTGTGTATTTTTTTACTATTACTTTCTCTACTGGATTTTCCCCCTGTAAAGCGATATCAACGTTCTTTTTCAAAGGCACTCTTTTGCCGCCGCGAATTCCTTCATCTGCAGTGATAACATATCGGCAATCTGCATCATTAATTCGTGATCTTATTGCTTCAGGCGAAAAACCACCAAAGACTACAGAATGAACTGCACCTAATCGCATGCAAGCCAGCATTGAGTATGCTGCTTCTAAAATCATTGGCATGTAAATGCATACCCTGTCGCCTTTTTTTACTCCAACAGCTTTTAATCCATTCGCCAGTATAGATACATTCTCTAATAATTCCTTGTAAGTAATGGTCTTAGTTTGTGAGCGCTCATCGCCTTGCCAAATTATTGCTTTTCTTTCTGGATTTTTTTTTGCATGCCTATCAATACAGTTATACGAAATATTTAATATGCCATCTTCAAACCATGCAGCATTTTTAAAGTTGTTGTTAAACCCTAAAGTCGGCTTTACAAACCAATCTAAGTTTTCTATTGCTTTGTTTAAGAAAAAATTATCAGGAGAATTAATTGATTCAAGATATTCACGTTTGTAACTATCTAAATCTTCAAGGTGGGGGTTATTAAACTTTGGTTTTTCAAAGCTTTTCATTTGATTCTATTTGTTCAATCATTTCTGTGATGCTGGTAGAAACATAAAAATTAGGTGGAGCCATCGGTATGTATTGCATTTTTAATGCTTTCTCTATCCAATTAATTATTTCTGTCCAAAAATTATCTTTATTAAACAAATAAATGTTTTTTCCTAGTATGTCCAAACCATCCAGGTTAACAACATCAATCAGTTCATCTAGTGTGCCTAGACCTCCTGGAAAAATTATAAAAATATCAGAGTTATCGATCATTAGCTGCTTTCTTACTGAAAATTCTTCTGCAACTTCTAAGTGATCAATGTAGTCAGGAGTAAAACCTTTTTTATGGAAAAGTTGGAGTGTGTACCCACTAACTTTTGCGCCTTTATTGGAAAATTCATTTGAGATAACTCCCATATTTCCTCTGTTGCCGCCTCCATAAACTAGACCATACCCTTTAGATGAAAAAAACTCAGCCAAAAGGCTGAGTTCTTTGCTGACATCTATCCCCACACTTTTTGAAGATAGAAAAAAACATACGTTTCTCAATTTACTACTGGATCCAGTTCTCCGGTTTTATATTTATCTGTCATATCAAACAGTGAAATAGATTTAATCTTGGATGCATTACCACTACATCCAAACGCTTCGTAACGATCAATACAAATCTTCTTCATAGCATCCACAGTCTTGCCTAAATATTTTCTAGGATCAAATTCACTTTTATTTTCAGCCATAAATTTTCTTATCGTTGCTGTCGAGGCAAGTCTAAGATCAGTATCAATGTTTACCTTTCTAACACCATTTTTGATGCCTTCCTGTATTTCCTCCACTGGCACACCATAGGTTTCAGGAATTTCTCCACCATATTGATTTATTATTTCTAACTGATCTTGTGGAACACTTGAAGATCCATGCATAACTAGATGAGTGTTTGGAATTCTTTCATGTAATTCTTTAACTCTTTTCATTGACAGGATATCTCCTGTTGGTGGTCTAGTAAATTTGTAAGCGCCATGTGAAGTGCCGATAGCAATAGCTAGTGCATCAACTTTGGTATCTTTAACAAAAGAGGCTGCTTCATCTGGGTCAGTCAATAACATGTCTTCACTTAAAACCCCTTCAGCACCGCTGCCGTCTTCCTCACCTGCCATACCAGTTTCCAGAGAACCTAAACATCCAAGCTCACCCTCTACTGAAACCCCGCAAGCGTGGGCAAATTCAACAGTTTTCCTTGTTACATCAACATTGTATTCATAAGAAGACGGAGTTTTCATATCCTCCATTAAAGATCCGTCCATCATCACTGATGAAAATCCTAATTGAATAGAACGCTGACACACATCAGGCGAGGCACCATGATCTTGGTGCATTACAACTGGTATATGTGGAAATTCTTCCATAGCAGCTAAAATGAGATGTCTTAAAAATGTTGGCCCCGCATATTTCCTCGCTCCAGCAGAAGCTTGCACTATAACTGGACTATTGGTCTCATTTGCAGCTTCCATGATAGCTCTCATTTGCTCTAAATTATTTACATTGAATGCTGGAACGCCGTAATCGTTCTCAGCCGCGTGGTCGAGTAATTGTCTTAATGATATAAGGGACATGGCCCTATTTTAGTTTAATGCTTGTATTGATGGAAGCTCTCGGCCACCTAAAAATTCTAGAAATGCACCACCTGCAGTAGATACATAATCGAACTTATCAATACTAGAAAATTTTGTAATAGCAAAAATTGTCTCACCGCCACCAGCAATCACTTTGCTATTGCTTTTAGATAAATAAGATACAAGTGAATCTGTACCCTTAGAAAATGCATCTATTTCAAAGATTCCCAATGGCCCATTCCATAGAATTATTTCTGAAGTGTTTTTTGAAAAAACTTCCTCATTAAATTCTATATCAAGAATCATTTTATTTTGTGGGACTGAATCAAAACTCACTACCTCAACACTCTCATCAGATGTTGAATCTGCAACCATAACTTTCCTTGGCAATACTATTTTGCCTGTTCCGAGCATTTGATTGGCAATGCCAAGCATATCGTCTTCACATAATGATCTTCCAATTTCATTGCCTGCTGCTTTAAGAAAAGTATTTGCAATGCCACCACCAACAAGAACTTTTTCAGATTTGTTTAATAAATTTGAAATGACTTCTAATTTAGTCGAGACCTTTGAGCCACCAACAATACTTGATAAAGAACTTCCCTCTACCAATGCAGAACTTATATTCTCAACTTCATTTTGAAATAAAATTCCTGCGCAAGCTAAAGTTGATTTTTTAATCGCTCCGTAAGTTGAGGCTGCTTTTCTATGAGCCGTTGCAAACGCGTCCATGACATATATATCAAAACTTTTTGCAATCTTATCAGCAAGCATATCGCTATTCTTGCTTTCACCATCAAAAAAACGAATATTCTCGATAAAACATAAAGATCCTGGCAAAGATTTAAAGTCTGTACACAGCTGTATATCTCTATTCAGTCTTTTTTTAAACCACTCAACAATCGGCTTGATAGAAAACTGCTCATCGTAATTACCTTCTTTGGGTCTTCCCAAGTGGGTAATAATGCATAAGTTATCAGTATGCTTCAAGATATGAAGTATCGAAGGCAGAGCAGCTGAAAGTCTTTCGCTATTGAGTATCGTTCCATTATCAATAGGCACATTGAGGTCAACTCTTATGCCCACTCTTTTGCCAGCAAGGTCAATATCAACTAAATTTTTCAATCTTATTTAAGTAGTTTTTTAACTTTTTCTGCAATTTGTGCAGGCGTGAATCCAAAGTGCTCTAACAAAACATTGCCTGGCGCAGATTCACCAAATGAGCTGATCCCTATAACTTTATTGGTATGCTTATACCAAGAGTTTGGATGGCCACATTCAACAACAATATTAATTGTATCAGCACTAAAAATTTGTCTGTAATTTTCTGGATTTGACTCTAAAGCCTCTATACATGGAATTGAGCATACATTTGTTTTTACTCCCTCTTTGAGCAATATCTCAGAAGCTTTTGTACAAGCAGGCACTTCAGAGCCTGTAGCAATTAAATTTATTTTTGCATCGTCGTTTTTATGTAAAAAATATCCACCAGCTTCAACTTCTTTTAAAATCTTGGATTCTATAGGCTCAAGGTTTTGTCGCGACAAAATTATTGATGTGGGGCCATCATTTCTTTTTAATGCAGACTTCCATGCTATAGCAGTTTCCAAGAAAGAAGCTGGACGCCATGTATGCATGTTTGGTGTTGATCTTAAAGTGCTTAAATGCTCAATTGGCTGATGAGTTGGTCCATCTTCTCCAAGAGCAACAGAATCATGTGAAAAAACATAGATTACTTTTAAGCCCATAAGTGCTGACATACGTACAGCATTTCGACCATAGTCCATAAATACTAAAAAAGTACCAGCGTATGGAATGAGACCGCCGTGCAATGAGATCCCATTCATAATAGCATTCATCCCAAACTCTCTTACTCCATAAAAAACGTAATTACCCGCAGGATCATTAGCAATAGATCTTGAATTACTTGTGTTTGTATTATTTGAACCTGATAAATCTGCAGATCCACCAATTAACTCATCAAGTCTTGGTGAGAGAAACTCCAAAACATTCTGTGAGGCTTTTCGAGTTGCAACTTTTTCCGGAGTTCTGCTTATTTGCAAAATAAAATTATCAAGCTCTGAAAACAGGTCATCCGGCAACTCATTTTTTTGGAGCCTACTTAAAAGCTCGGATTTTTCCGGTGACTCTAATTTATGCTTATCACATATCTTGTGCCATTCATCTTCAAGATCTTTTCCATTTTGTTTTGCATCCCAATCTTTGTAAACTTCATCAGGGATTACAAAAGGCTCATGCTCCCAATCTAAATTTTTTCGTAATTCCTCTAAGTGCGTATTGCCAAGTGGAGCGCCATGTGAGCTTGCGCTATCTTGTTTATTGCCAGCTCCATACCCTATTGAAGTCTTACAAACGATTAACGTTGGTTTATCAGATTGCTTTGCATGTTTGATAGCACGATCAATCTCTAATCTGTTGTGACCATCAACCCCATCAATTACATTCCAATTATAGGATTTACAGCGCAGAGCGATATCATCTTGATACCATTCGCTAATTTCACCATCAATTGAAATTCCATTGCTGTCATAAAAACATATCAGCTTGTTAAGCTTCATTACACCAGCTAATGACATTGCTTCATGTGAGACTCCTTCCATTAAACAACCATCACCCAAGAAACAATAAGTAAAATGGTCTATCGGGGCATGGTTTTCTGAGTTTATTTTTGCAGAAAGAATTTTTTCTGATAGCGCCATTCCTACTGCATTGGCAAGTCCTTGACCAAGAGGACCAGTTGTTGTCTCAACGCCTGGCGTTATCTTATATTCTGGATGTCCAGGTGTTTTTGAGTGAAGTTGTCTAAATTTTTTTAGATCCTCAATTGACAGTTCATAGCCAGAAAGGTGTAAAAGGCTGTATAACAACATGGAGCCATGCCCATTGGATAAAACAAACCTGTCTCTATTAAACCAATCAGGGTTAGATGGTGAATGTTTTAAGTGATCACGCCAGAGAACTTCGGCTATATCAGCCATTCCTAATGGCATCCCAGGGTGGCCAGATTGTGCTTGCTCAACAGCATCCGCAGATAATAATCTTAGCGCATTAACTGTTTGGTTATTGATCAACGTAGGTTATCCTTTCCACAATTATATTATTAATGCATTAATTAAAAAGCATGATTGAACAATTAAAGTATCAAAATAATGATTTGATTTTAGAGGAAGTTAATTTATCTTCTTTGGTTCATAACTTTGGTAGTCCCTGTTATGTCTATTCTGAAAATCATATCAAAAACAATGTAAAGGAATATCTCTGCTCTGTTACAAAAGATGATCTAATTTGTTTTGCAGTAAAAGCAAATAGCAACCTTTCTATAATTAAATTAATTGCTGAATTGGGGTGTGGTTTTGATGTTGTTTCAGGTGGTGAGCTTGAACGTGTAATTGTTGCCGGAGGCGATCCGAAAAAAGTTGTTTTCTCTGGAGTTGGAAAAACCGATGATGAAATTTCTTATGCGATAAAACATCAAATTAAAAGTATAAATATTGAGTCCAAGTCAGAGTTGATAAGAGTTGCAGAAATAGCTAAAAACATAGGTGTTCAGCAAGATATCGCTTTGAGGATTAACCCTGAAGCTTCACTTGATACGCATCCATATTTAGAAACTGGTGCTCTATATAACAAATTTGGCATCGCCCTCAACGATATCGACTGGTGTTTGAGCTATATAAAAGAAAATAATAGTCTAAAACTTAGAGGTGTTGCTTTTCATATTGGGTCTGGAATCAAAAAATTTGATGATTTTGATCCTGCACTACACAAGGCTTTAGAAATATTTACAACCATCTCAGATAAAAATAAGCTTGATTTTATTGACGTTGGCGGGGGCTTGTCTCCTTATTCCAATGCAGAATCAATAGGTAGTTTTGTTGCCAAAATAAAAGAAAAAATTCCTGAAAATGTAAGCCTCGTAATGGAGCCAGGTAAATCAATTGTTGCTAGAGCCGGTTTTCTTCTCACAAAAGTCACGTATTTAAAAAAGTTGGAAAAGAAAATTGCTGTAACTGATGCTGGCATGAATGACATGATAAGAGTGCCACTCTATGAAGGAAAACATCCTATATATAATCTACAGCAGCGCCCTAAATCATCTGAATCAATAATGATAGTTGGGCCGATTTGTGAATCTGCTGATTATTTTCAAAAGGATTATGAATTTGAAATTCATGAAAGTGATATTTTGGCAATCGGAGATGTTGGTGCTTATGGATTTAGTATGAGCTCAAACTACAACAGCAGACCAAGAGTTAGTGAAGTTATGGTGAATGGTAATGATGTAAAACTAATAAGACTAAGAGAAAACAATAAACAGAATATGGCTCTAGAGATATTTGATGACCATTGAGTTTTCAAAAATGAATTCAAACGGTAATGATTTTCTCATTACAGAGAATCCAAATATTTTTTCTGTAGATATTAATCAAATAAGTGATAGAAATAATGGTATTGGCTTTGATCAGATCTTATTGGTAGACCCAACACCTTCAAAATTTAAAGTAAAAATTCTAAATTCAGATGGTTCATCAGCACAAACTTGCTTTAATGGCCTGAGATGCATTGCAGGATTATATGATTTAAAGAACCAAATAATAAGCGCGCCTGGTGGAGATGTATTGTGTAACTCTGATGGCATGATGGCATCTGTTTCTACTGAATTTCCACAGATAAGAATTCTTGAAAAATTATCTATCGCAAATATTGGCAATAATCATGCTATATATGAAGTGACAGAAATTGAAGACTATTATCTGGAGAATAGCTATAAGAAGCTTGAACAGGATCCAACATTGCCACCAAATTTCAATTTAAATGTGTATGAGTGTATGGATGATTTTTTTAAAATCAGAACATACGAAAATGGAGCTGGAGAAACTAAATCTTGCGGATCAGGCACTGTGTGCACCTTTGCTGTGCTCAGTAAAATGAAAGATATTGATCATGCTATTTTTTTATCCAAAGGTGGCAAAAGCCATCTAGCAATTGAAAATAATATTATAGTTTCAACAGCACCATACATTCTAGAATATGAAGGAAGCATAGATGAATGATCTGACCCAGGAGCTAACGAGTTTTTTAAAAATAAAAAATTACTCAATCCATACCATTTCTAACTATGAAAGAGATATAACAAGACTTTTAAAATTTCTATCAAAAGAAAATTTAACTATTGAAGATATCAATAAACAAACCACCTCTAAATGGTTAATCGAGCTCAGAAGAATGGGCTTAGGCAATAGATCAATTAATAGAAATATATCTTCAGTAAAAAATTTTTTTAAGTATATGCAAAAGCTTAATAAGGTTGAGCATAATCCATTTGAAACAATAAAAGCTCCCAAAATGGAGGAAAAGTTGCCCAAAACACTTTCGCTTGAGGACGTTGACAGGCTGTTATCATTTCAACCCAAAACAAACTTTGAATTCAGAGATAAGGCATTTCTTGAGCTGCTGTACTCGTGTGGTTTGAGAGTTTCTGAGGCAGTCAATGTTAATGTTTCTTCATTTGAGCAAGATTTTTCTTTTGTTAAAGTTTTAGGCAAAGGAATGAAAGAGCGATTAATTCCTGTTGGTCAGTATGCACAACAAGCAATATCTGATTGGCTTTCAACAAGAGACAATATAGTAGATAAAGATGCTCTTTTTACGAACAAATATGGAACCAGAATTTCTGTAAGGGCAATGCAACAAAGATTATGGAAAATTTCACTTTCATTGGGCATGGCTCCAGTACACCCTCATATGCTAAGACACAGTTTTGCCACCCATATGTTGGAATCTTCTGGTGACCTAAGATCAATCCAAGAAATGCTTGGCCACAGCAGTCTTAGCACAACGCAAATATATACCAAATTAGATTTCCAACAGTTGGTTAAAATTTACGATAAAGCACACCCTCATGCCAAGAAATAAATTAAAACTTATTACCCTAGATTTGGATGACACCTTGTGGCCTAACACCAAAGTTATTATCGCTGCAGAAAATGCGATGTGGAAATTTATTTTAGGAAAATTTCCAGATTTAAAAGATTCATTTTCAGATAATGTAATAAGCGATATAAGAACATCTCTCGTAAAGAAAGATAAAACACTTAAATACGATTTAACAAGATTTAGAAAAGAAATTATAAAAGAATTGTTGCTCGGCCATGGAGCAGATGAAAGTTCAGCTGCTTATTACAGCAATGAAGGGTTTAATGAATTTTTTAAAGCGAGAAATAAAGTTCAGCTATATAGGGATGCTAAGGTGACATTAGAGCGTCTATCACGAAAAATTAATCTTATATCCCTCTCAAATGGCAATGCAGACTTAAATATTATTGGAATAAGTGATTTTTTTATTGACCAAATTTCTTCTAAAGATGTGCAAAGCAATAAACCATCATCTGGGCACTTTCTTAAGGCTCTGCAGGTAGCAAAATGTGAACCACAGGAAGTTTTACATATTGGAGACTGTCCAATAAATGATATTGGTGGTGCACGAAATTGTAATTTCAATACTTTATGGTTTAATTATGAAAAGCGAAAATGGGAAGAAATTGTTCCCTGTGAATTGCAAGCTAAATCCTGGAAAGAAGTTTACCAGGTAGTAAATAAAAATTTTATTTTGGAGAAAAAAGATGTTTAATCCATTTGGAATGAATAAAGACCTAAAAGGCATGGAAAAAATGGTCAAACCAGCATTAGAAAAATTCATGCTTGAATCAGGTTTTGTAAAAAAAGAGGAGCTTGATAAGGCTCTTGATAGAATTGCAGAACTTGAAAAAAAGGTTGCGAATCTTGGTGGTTAGTTAACCGTTAAAGCATCAAGCATATATTGAACTGATTGCTCAATCTCTTCTCTTGTACAGTCCATGCAAAGACCTTTTGCTGGCATGGCATTGTATCCATTGTAAGCATTGTCAGTTAAAGTTTGCAGGCCCTTATCAAGGCGCGACGCCCATTGTGCCTGATCACCCAAAAGTGGAGCTCCAGCTAAACCAGCATTATGACAAGCTGCGCAACCTAGATCATAAACAGTTTTCCCATCTCTGCCTTCACTAACCGCAACCAGTTCGGTTTTGTTGCTTTTGACTCCAACACCAGGCATAGATTTTACGCCACAACTTTCATCTTTTTTGCAGATTTGACCTTTCAAGCCTAGTCTTTTTCTGACCTCATCTTCATAAGAGTCTGAAACTAAATTTGGAGCAAAGAATATGAGTGTTGTAAGGATGATAATATGCTTCATGTCTAATAAATTGTTTCTAAATTAATTTTTTCAAGCTATTTGTCTAAAAGAAATAAGATTGTTTCAATTTCTTTCGCTCTGTCTCTTTGTCTGTTAACCAAATAAATTTTATTGACTATTGTTGTTGGCGTCCCAGAAAATTCCACGCCAGAATTAACAAATTTTCTTGGAGTATTAATTGCATTTCTAGCTTTTACTTGAACTCCAAAGGAATTAAAAGTTTTAGCAAAACTTTCTTCATCGTAACCATGTCTTTTTGCAAAAGAGCGAATATCTTTTTCATTTCTAAAAGTTTTTCTTTGGAGCTGCCAATCCTCAAAAACTTTTCTATGTGCATCTTCCTCAAGACCAAGAGATTTTATGGTGTAATAAGTTTTAGCAGTAGGCTCATCCCAAAGTGGTATTAGATCAATTTTTACACCAGGCCTTCTTTCTCTTATTTCATCAAGGACTTCTTCATAAGCAAAACAGGCAGGACATCCATACCAAAAAACTTCGGTAACCCCATTTTCTTTGACCAAGCCTTCGGGTATTAAAACATAATCAATTCCTTCTCGGGGCTCTGCATAAATAGACGAAATAAAGAAAAATAAAAGTAAAGATCTAATCATTAATATAATCCTGTAATGTAGTTGGATAAGGCTTCAATATCTTCCTCGCTAAGACGTTGTGAAATTTGGTTCATGATATATGCATTTGGTCCGCTTATTCTTTCACCACTCTTATAGGCCAATAAAGAGCTGATTAAGTATTCTTTATGCTGGCCTCCAACAGCTGGATAACCTGCTAAAACATTACCAGAACCATTTGCTGCATGACATGCCTGACATGAAGGTATGCCTCTTTCATAATCGCCAACCTTATAGAGTAATTTTCCTAAAACAAGAGATTCATCATCAGCTGATTGACCCATTGTCACACTATTATTAGCATAGAAGGCTGCAACATCTCGAAGATCTTCTTCTGAATAGCCATCAAGCAAGCCTTTCATGACGTCAATGTACCTTTCTTCTGTTTTTATTAACTTTAATTGTTCAAAAAGATAACGCTCATTCTGGCCTGCAATTTTTGGCCAATTGCCAACTTGTGAGTTTCCATCAGTCCCATGACATGCTGCACATACAGCAACTTTTTGAGCTCCTGCATTTGAGTCGCCTGTTTCAAAATTGACTGAAGAGGCTTTCTCTGCACCAATAATTGAAAAAGAAATAAGTAAAAGAAATATCTTAAACATGCGAAAATGATTATATAACAACTTGTAATTAATTAAATTATTAAGATGAATTTATCCTCCCTAAACTTAGAGTTTGAGATCAGCCATGCTAAATATGATCAATTGCATGATCATGATGGGATTGAAATTGCCTTTGTTGGGGCTTCAAATGCAGGCAAATCATCAGCAATTAATGCTATAAGCTCCAATAAGAAAATTGCTAAAACCAGTAAAAAACCAGGAAAAACAAAACTATTTAATTTCTTTAAGATAGGTGTTAACTACGTAGTAGATTTTCCGGGCTATGGCTATTCAAAAACTTCAAAGAAGCAACAGGACGAATGGGCTATTGAGCTGCCAAAATATTTTCAAAATAGAAATAATCTAGTTGCCGCGGTAATCTTTACAGATATCAGACATCCCTTAAGATCATCTGATCTTCAAATGATAGATATGTTAGAAGGTTTGAGGGTTAACTACTTTATTGCTCTTACAAAAGCAGACAAGTTAAATGATAGTTCTGTAAGTGCGACATTAAATACAATTCGAGAGAATCATCCAAATGCTTTTTCTTTTTCAATAAAGAAACCCATGTTAGTAAATTCATTTATTAAAACAATCAATGAGCTTCTTTCCAGTTAGCACCAAAACCATAGTCGACTCGCAAAGGCACTGATATCCTCGTACTTTCTTCCATAAGCTGGATGATTTCTCTAATACTTGAATCATTAAATTCTCCTGGAACTTCAAATACCAGCTCGTCGTGTACCTGCATAATTAAATCTATTTTTAAATTCTCTTTCTTTAATAATTTGCTTATTTCAATCATTGCAACCTTAATAATATCAGCGGCACTACCTTGAAGTGGCCCATTAATTGCAACTCTTTCAGAAGCTTGTCTCATCATATAATTTGGTGAATCAATGTTTGGTACATGGATTTTTCGACCATAAAGTGTTTCTACATATTTTGAAGCTTTTGCTTGTTCAACAATATTTTCCATAAATAATTTAACTGAAGAGTATTTCTCAAAATAACTTGTTAAAAACATTTCTGCTTCAGGTCTTGAAACTTTTAACTGATTGGATAAACCGAATGCGCTCATGCCATACAAAAGACCAAAGTTTATTGTTTTAGCCTGCCTTCTCATGTCAGCTGTTATTTGTTCAAGCGGAACACCAAAAATTTCTGCCGCAGTTCTTTTGTGTATATCTTCATCATTGTTAAATGAATTGACCATAGTTTCATCTTTTGAGTAGTGAGCCATAAGTCTCAATTCAATCTGAGAATAATCTAAAGCAAGGATTTTCTTGCCAGGTGGAGCTACAAATGCTTCTCTAATTGTGATTCCCTCTTTAGTTCTTATGGGTATATTTTGTAAATTTGGCTCAGAGGAGGATAATCTCCCTGTAGACGTAACTGCTTGATGATAGGATGTGTGAACTCTTGAATTATGATCACAGATTTCAGAGATTTTATCAGTGTAAGTACTTTTTAATTTAGCCAACGATCTGTACTCGAGTATATCCTCGACAACTTGATTTTCCTCAGCAAGTTTCTGCAAAATACTTTCAGATGTAGAAAAATAGCCTGAAGCTGTTTTTTTCAAACCTTTAGTGGATATGCCTAATTTATCAAACAAAACCTCGCTCAATTGTTTTGGTGAATCTAAATTAAATACCATCTGACATTTATCATGGATTGATTTCACTAACTTTATGAGTTTGCTACCAAATTCATTAGACAGTCTATTGAGGTGTGCTTGATCGATTAAAGCTCCTGTCTTTTCCATTTGCATCAATACAAAAACCAATTGATTTTCAATTGTCTCAAGCAGTTGCTTGTTTTCCTTTGTTAGCTTATTCAACAAAGTCTCATATAAACATAAAGTGACTTCTGCATCCTCAGCAGCATAATTTGTTGCCTCTTTTATTGGCACTTCAGAAAAGTTCTTAAGTTTTGTTTTCCCTTTACCAATAACATCCTCATACTTAATTGTTTTACGAGATAAATAGTGCTCAGCTAGTGCATCGAGGTTATGTCGAGATGCGGTGCTATTGAAAACATAAGACATTAATATCGTATCTGCTAAGAAGCTATTTGGTGAAATGTCATAGTTTTCTAATACAGCAAGGTCAAACTTTAGATTATGACCAATCATTTTTCTTTGATTGTTTTCAAGAAACTGTTTCAACCAAGACACTACCTCAGTTTCGGATAGACTAGTTGTTTCTGTGTGGTTAATAGGAATATATGAGCCAGTTCCTTTCTTGGCTGAAAAAGAAAGACCAACGAGATTTTTTTCATTTAAATTAAGAGAGCTTGTTTCCGTATCAAATGAAAAATATTCAGCATCTTCTAATTCTTGTTTTAATTCCTCAAGCTCATTTGCATTGGATATAGTCTTGTAGGTAAAGCTTTCGGCAGCAGGCGCAGCAGATTCAATAAAGGTGTTAAATTCAAGACTTCTATAGAAGTCTATTAATTCACTATTGTTTGCTTCTGGCAGAGAAACATCTTGTATCGATAGCTTTAAGTCAAGATCTTCCTTCAGTGAAACCAAAAATAGATTTCTTTTGATGTATTCTTGTTCGTTGCGCAGGTTCTCACCCACTACACCTTTTATTTGATCAATGCTATCAATCAAAGTATCAATTGAACCAAATTCATTAAGCCATTTTGCTGCTGTTTTTGGTCCAACTTTAGTAATGCCAGGAATGTTGTCTGCCTTGTCTCCGACCAGCGCTAAAAGCTCCTTTATTTGATTTGGCATAACGCCAAATTTTTCTAAGACCTTGGCTTCATCAAAAAAATCATCGCTCATAGAGTTGTGTTGAATGACCTTGTCTGTTACAAGTTGCGCTAGGTCCTTATCTGGTGATGAAATTAAAACCTTATGCTTGCTACCAAAACATTTAGCAAGTGTGGCAATTACATCATCCGCTTCGACACCAACAACCTCTTCACTATGTAGCTTGAATAGCTTAGTTAATTCTTTTATATCGGAAATCTGGGATCTAAGTTCATTGGGCATTGGTGGCCTATTGGCTTTGTAGTCTTTGTAGTAGTCGCTTCTAAATGTTTTTCCCTTTGCATCAAATACCATCACCATCGGTACATTAGGATATGTTGAAATAAGCTTTCTTAGCATTGATGCAAAACCTCTGGTAGCTCCAGTTGGCCTGCCTGTGCTAGTTGTCAGAGGTGGCAATGCATGGAAAGCCCTGTAAATGTATGAAGAGCCATCAATTAAAATTATGTCTGGTCTAAAAATCATATGACACTATATATAATACTTAATTATGAAAGTAATTTTTGAGGGCTATTTTAACTTTATTGTTACCATTGCATCTTTAATTGTTGTGATCAGTCAATGGTATCTTGAGAATATAGAAGGATTGGTGCCATGTAACCTTTGTTTGTTACAAAAATTTTCTGCTCAAGCTATATTTCTTATCTACCTTTTTAAGATGGTAACTCCAAAACTCAAAGTGCTTTTTGATGTAGTTGGTATGGGCTTTGTTCTATTTGGACTAAGTGCAGGCCTTCGACAAGTATACCTTCAAAATCTACCCAAAGATGAGCTGCCATTGGGGCTATGTGATATGCCTTTTGAAGCAATATTTTCCTTGTATCCTTTCTTTGAGGGTCTTCAAAAAGTATTTTTAGGAAGCAGTAAATGTGCCGAAGAACAATGGTGGTTTTTAGGTTTGAATATCGCAGAATGGTCAAGTATATTTTTCTCTTCAATCTTAGCAATAATGTTGATAAGATACTCCCTGATTATGTTTAAGGGCCATAAATATAACTGATGTCTAGAATACTAGAGTTATCCAATACAAAATTAATCCAACGTGCTGTAGAGAACGGTGAGGGTGAGCTAGTTGCCAATGGAGCATTTAATTCTTTAACTGGCAGCCGAACCGGGAGAAGTCCAGCCGATAGGTATATTGTTAAAGAGAGTAGCACAAGCGATCAAATTGATTGGGGCGATGTAAATAGACCATTTGACCCAAACCATTTTGATGCCTTATGGGAAAAAGTCTCCGACTACCTGGACAATAAAGACCATTTTGGTTCAAAAGTTCACGTTGGCTCAAATAAAGACCACTACATTCCTGTGGAAGTTAAAACTGAATTAGCATGGCATTCTCTATTTTCTAAGCTGATCTTCATTAGCCCAGAAGAATTCAATTCCGAGCAGAAAGAAACATGGAAAATACTTTCGGCTGCAAATTATGTTTGTGACCCTAAAATAGACCATACCAACTCTGAATCCTGTGTCATTATCAACTTTCTAAAGCGTAAAGTTCTTATCGCGGGCATGAAATATGCTGGTGAAATGAAGAAGTCGATGTTTTCAGTTCAAAACTTTTTATTACCTGAAAAGGGTGTATTGCCAATGCACTGCTCTGCTAATCAAACACAAGATAAAAGGACAACACTATTCTTTGGTCTTTCAGGCACAGGCAAGACAACACTTTCAGCAGATCCAAGATGCAATCTAATCGGCGATGACGAACATGGATGGGGTGATGGAACAGTATTCAATTTTGAAGGTGGCTGTTATGCAAAATGCATTAAGCTATCCAAAGAAAATGAACCGTTAATATGGGACGCCATTAAATTTGGAAGCGTATTAGAAAATGTTGTAACAAATGATCTAGGTGTTCCAGACTACGATGATGATAATTACACTGAAAATACCAGAGTTTGTTACCCAAGAGATTTTATTGAAAACTCAGTTCCAGAGAATGAAGGTGATGAGCCAGATAATATAATTTTCCTTACCTGTGATTTATCAGGAGTTCTGCCTCCTGTATCTTTGCTTGATGAAAACGCTGCTGCCTATCACTTTTTAAGTGGATACACGGCCAAAGTTGGTTCAACAGAAATAGGTAGCACTAAATCCATGGATTTTACATTTTCTACCTGTTTTGGGGCTCCATTTTTTCCAAGGCCTGCAAGTATATATGCAGACTTGCTCATAAAAAGGATTAGAAAAAATAACACCAAAGTTTATCTAGTGAATACTGGGTGGACTGGAGGAAGCTATGGTGTTGGAGAAAGATTTTCAATACCAACAACCAGAGCGATAATCGCTGCTATCCAAGAAAATAAAATTGATCATGATAATGTGACAAAACTGGAAAAACTTAATCTTAGTGTTCCAAATAGTATTGACGGGGTTGATGAAAACTTGTTAAATCCAAGGAATACATGGTCCTCTGACCAAGATTACGATCAAGAATGTGAAAAGCTTTGTTCAAGATTTAAAGAAAATTTTCAGAAATACAATGTGGCTGAAGAGATCGTTGCCGCAGGACCTCAATAAAACTTACTTAGAATGATTAATCCAAGCCAGTCTAGAATTGGCGCCTTTCTCAATTCTGATAAAAAAATAATTAGAGGTGTAGAAAAAGAAAATCTACGCTCAAATGCAAAAGGTGAAATATCAGATAAAGGCTTTCCAGAATCGTTGGGCAGCCATCACTTTAATAAGTTTGTTACTTTAGATTATTCTGAGCCTCATCTTGAGCTCGTTACGCCTACTTTTGATAATAACCATGAATTATTTGAGTTTTTACAGCAACTACATAGCTATGTGGAGAAAAGGTTAGATGGTGATATTCTTTGGAATTATTCAATGCCACCTGTATTTAATAAAGAGCTTATCACTCTACCTGATGCAGGAATCACAAATAAATCTAAACTCGCCTTCTTATACCGCCTAGGTCTGAGAAATCGTTATGGCGACAAAATGCAAAGCACTGCAGGCATCCATTTTAATATTTCATTTTCAGAGACTTTCATAAAAAACATAGGCATTGGTAAAAATGAATTTTATTTAGGAATAGCAAGAAACTTTATGCGCCTATTTCCATTGGCACTAAGGCTTACAGGATCTTCTCCAGTAACACACTGTTCATTTCTTAAAGGCAGAGACCTTCATGTTGAAAAACTAGGAGATGAAAATTGTTATCTTCCAAAATCAACCTCGTTAAGGGTTAGTAGGCTTGGCTATTACTCTGAAGAACAAGACAAAAATTTTATAACCTTTAATAGCCTTAACGAGTACTTAGAAATATTGAGCAGATATATGAATACACCTAACGAAAAATTCTCCCACATTTCTTCAACCAGTGAAAAGTATGAGCAGGTTAATAATGGAACTATACAAATGGAGAGCGAACTCTATAACCATATTAGACCAAAGGCAAAACAAACTAACCTGCGACAGTATTTGCAGCTACAGGAATCTGGAATTGATTACTTAGAGGTAAGATCAATTGATCTTAATCCTTTTTCTGAAATTGGGATAACTCAAAATGATCTGCTCTTTTGGGAGGCTTTTATCTTTTATTGTGCAGTATGTGACTCACCGCCTATATCGTCCACTGAAATTGAATCCATTAAAGAAAACATAAGAAGAGCTTCGGAAGTAGGACAAGAATGCAACTTAATTGATAGCTTTGATGGGGAAATTACAGAAATTGATATTAAAGAACTGACAAGTAATTTTTTAAATTCTTTAAGAGCTTCCTTAAAAGATGTGTCTAATGAAGATTCATATGATCAAATGTTTGAAGAATTTGAAAATAGAAATAATCTTCCCATCTCAACTCAAATAATTGAATCAACTCTTAAAAACGGCAACATAATTAGCTTTATTAAGGAACACTCCCAGCATGTCTCTTTGAAAAATAATCAGGAGTTGTACAAATTATTTGAAGAGGAAAAAGCAAGCTCAATAAATAATTTTCAAGCTCATTTATCATCTGATGAGTTAGAATTTGATGAGTTCATTAAAAAGTTTAGAGAGGAGACAAAATGAAGCGTATAGTATGCAAGAACTTCGGTCCAGTTAATGACTTGGTTTGGGAAGAAACAGATGATCTAAGTCCGCAGCCCAATGAAGTTGTTATAGAAATAAAAGCAGCCGCATTAAATTTCCCGGATTTTCTTATAGTTCAAGGTTTATATCAGTTTCAACCTCCATTGCCATTTACGCCTGGCAATGAAGGAGCAGGCATAGTTAAAAGCGTTGGATCCGATGTTTTAAAACATAAACCAGGAGATAGGGTCTATTTTATGTCGGCAATTGGAGCATTCTCTGAAGAAATTGCTTTAGATCAAAATTTGGTATTCGCTATGGAAGATACGATGTCTTTTGAAGTAGCAGCTTCATATCAATTGGCTTATGGCACAAGCTTTCATGCACTAGTACAGAGAGGCTCGATTAAAGAGGGTGATGAAGTTTTAGTATTGGGAGCATCTGGTGGTGTTGGGTTGGCAGCAATTGATATTGCCAAAGCCTATGGGGCAAGAGTTGTAGCTGGTGTATCGAATGATGAAAAAGGTGAGATATGTAAAACATATGGCGCGGATGAAGTAGTGATATATGGATCAGAAAAATTAGACAAAGATGCACAAAAATCTTTTTCAGCCAATCTAAAGTCAAAAAGTGTTAAGGGTGGCTACGACATCATATTTGATCCAATAGGGGATTGTTATGCAGAACCAGCTTTTAGATCAATTGGGTGGAAAGGAAGATACTTGGTTATTGGTTTTGCTGCTGGCGAAATTCCAAAAATTCCTTTAAACCTTACCTTATTAAAAGGTGCCTCGATTTGTGGGGTTTTTTGGGGAACGTTTACTGGCCTAGAACCACAGATTAATAAAAGCAATATAGACACTCTAAATAAAATGGTGTCTGAAGAAAAAATTAAACCACTAATATCCCAAACCTTTCCAATGAAAGATGCAGTTACGGCTATTAAGATGATAGGAAATAGAGGCGTCAAAGGAAAAGTCGTTCTGGTAAACCAATAATGATAAAAAAATTCATTGAATGGCATAAAAAGATTGCTGAAGATTTTATGAATTTCTTTGGATTAGACCACTATGGTCTTATGTGGTATGCCTGGATAGAAGGCTTTATTGTTGGTTGGCTTATTTTCTGGCTTATTGCTTAATTTGTTATCAAAAGAGATTTAAGCACCAGTGACATACTGCTGCTATCAAATGGTCCTCGAAAGATTCCAAGAATTTTTCCATCTGAATTGATAGCAATAAGATGATTGGTATGTGAAATGACTCTGTGGTTCATGTGGTCTGTTGTTGGGGCTAACTTTTCAACTCCCAATTGATACCCAAGTTTTAATACTTCAGATAAATCCCCTGTTATGCCAATAAAATTTTCATTAAAAGCAGTTACATATTTTTTTAGTTGATCTTTTGTATCTATTTCCGGGTCAAAACTAATTAAATAATACGCGATTTCATTTGTTTCAATTTTTGAATAAACCTGTCTCATAACAGACATCATTACTGGGCACTCAGTTGGACAAGTTGTATAGCCAAAGTACAGTAGATTTATTTTATTATCTTCTAACTGTAGGTTGGTAAATTGCTCTCCATTATGGTCAACCAAGTCAAATATTCTAACTTCTTGATTATCACCATACTTAACGAAACCATTAACCTTCATTTCCTCTTCTGATAAGACTCTCGGTTGAGTGATTCTATACATTGAAAATACTGTTAAAAAAATAACCAGTAGTATTAACAGTGAAACGAGAAGGTTTTTAGACATCAAGGTAGATTAAAAAGTCTATATAAGTCATAGAGAAAAATAGAAACATATACCAGACTGAAAAATTGAAAATTTGCATAGACTTTTTATTTTCTTGGTCTGTTAAGTAACCAAAGCAAAGAAATAAAAATATTAGGTTCAGTGCAAGTGTACTAAAAAAATATATTTCCCCTGCTAGCCCGTAGAAGTATGGGGTTGTAGATGTAATTGTTAATAATAGAGCATAAATTACCATTTCAACCTTTGTTCTTTTGATGCCTTTAGCAACTGGCATCATTGGCACTTTTTCTTTTTTATAGTCTTCAATTCTGTGAATTGCTAAGGGCCAAAAATGTGGGGGTGTCCACAAAAATATCACCGCAACCAATATTATTGGCATTAAAGAAATCTCATTATTAATTGCTGTCCAACCAATTAGTGGCGGTAAAGCTCCAGAAAAGCCTCCAATTACAATATTTTGAGGTGTAGACCATTTCAAAAATAATGTGTAAACAATGCCGTAGAACACAAAGCCAAATACAGTTAAGGATAAGGTGAGAATATTTGAATATTGGTACAATAAAAAACAACCACTTAAAAATAGAAGAAAGCTAAATACCAAAGCATGAGACAATTTAAGTGCTCCCGAAGCAACGGGTCTGTTTTTAGTTCTAACCATATTCTTGTCCAAATCTTTGTCGAAAATTTGATTGAATGCGGCGGAAGAAGATGCCAAAAGAATAAATCCAACTAGGCTGATTAGGCCAGGAAGAATATTGGTATAAAAATTAACAGAAAGAAGCATGCCAACCAGTGCAGTTAGCCCAAGCATTAGAACAATTTTCGGCTTACAAAGCTCAAGATAGGCTGTCAGATTCATTTTTCCCCTTATAACTAAAATAAATCATAACAACAAACCACAAAAACAACATTACTCCAACCATATTGTGAGCAACAGCATTCCATAGCGGCAAAGAGCTTAGAATATTATTAATTCCTAAAAATATTTGGGTACCCAAGATTCCTAAAAATGTAAAAACAAATAATTTTGTCTGTTTTGAATAGATTTTAGTGGCTAAAAAAATTGAATAAAACAACACAATAACAGCGCCAATCCTATGTGTTAAATGAATTGCTACCCTAGCTTCATTGCTTAACTGACCAAATAAATAATTAGGTCCCAATGACTGTAAAAAATTAAATCCCTCTGAAAAGTCTGTTGGTGGAATCAATTGGCCTTGGCAAAGTGGAAAGTCAAGACATGCTCGTGCGGCGTAATTTGTCGAAGTCCAAGCTCCAAGAAAAATCTGCAACAAAACAAGACCAAAACCAATATAAATCAATGCTCTTCTTGATCTTAAAATATTAGAGTTGAATTGATAATTTGATGTTTTGAGAAACATTATTAAAAAAATTGATGTAACTATCATCGCTCCAAAAAGATGTCCAGCAACTATAAGTGGATATAGTTTTAAACTAACAGTCAAATAACCAAAGATTCCTTGACCAATAATAACGGCAAGCAAAGCTGAAGATAACTTTATGTGTTTATTATTTTTTAGAGAGAAAAATAAAATCACAATAGCCAGCAATCCTAAAGATGCAGCAAAATATCTGTGCACAACTTCAGGAATAATTTTATCTATTTCAACTGGACTGTCAGGATAAAGAAGTTCAGCTTGTGCTATTTCGGACGCTGTTGTTGGAAATGTAACAAAACCATAACAGCCAGGCCAGTCTGGACAACCTAGGCCAGCATCAGCAAGTCTTGTCCAGGCTCCAAGAGCTATGACAACAAATGCCAGCAACACCCCAAATGCTGAAAGTATTCTAATTGTATTCATAATAGGGTTTTTAGATCTTCAAATATTTCCTTAAATTCTAAATCTGTCTTGAATTCTTCCATGATGTTTGAAAAATCATCTGTTAAATAAATTGATCGACTCACATAAGGGTTTGGTCTGTTATCAGAAATTTTACTTTCTAAAATCCTATCCGTATCTACTAAAAAAAACGTACTTGGATATTTATTAATAAGCTCTTTTTGTTCGGTAGTTGTTATTTTGTTCTTAAGCACAACAGCTCGTTTAACTCTGTTCATTTCTCTACCAAGTGTTGTGTTTAAGCTAAATAAAAGCTTATACGTTTCTTCACTTTCAGAGACGCTATCTAGGTTATCAAAATATATTAAGTACCATTTCCCTTTTTTAAAGCTAAAAGGCTCACCAGATATTTCTTTTAATCTAACACCATCTGTTTCGATGTGTGGATAAATAAGCTCACCATTGTTTGATGAGGAGTCAGGCTTGTAGCCAAAATAAAATGTTAATGTTGAGAGGCTTAGCACCACAAGAGGTGTAATTAGTATTATCAGTGCAAGCCACTTGTTATTTTTCATCTCTTCTTAATCCTATTACTAAGGTCATAATCAATAAGATAGCAAATAGACCAAACCATTGAATGGCATAACCTAAATGCTTTTCTGTTGTCATATTTATGGGCTTTTCTATGGATTTAAATTTATTTATATCAGAAGGATTTAGATTAAACAAAAACCCATAGACAGGCTTATTTTTTAAATAATTGAAATTATCGAAAATTTGATCTGGGTTAAATTCTTGGATAATGAGTGGGTTCTCTTCAGCTAAATTTTGTACAAAAGGGTTTTTGTTTTTTTCTAGTTTGTTGCCAGTAAGCACATAATCTCCTTGAGGAATGCTGACTATGGGTAAGTCATTTTTTATTTGCTGTCTTTCAACAAAACCCCTGTGAATAAAAATGTATTTATCATCGATTGTTTCAAAAAGATGATAAACCCTAAAGCCTGCTTTTCCGTCTAAGAGCGCATTGTCTTCATATAGCACTAGATCTGTGTACCTACCCTGAGCAGTGATAGGTTGCCAATTTAGCAATTCATCATCTAGATTTGCTGGTGCTTTTGTAACCAGCTGATCAAATGTTGACAAAATATTCCTTTTCTCATCTGCTCTATCAAGTTGCCATAAGCCAAGTGAAAATGTTATTGGCATAAAAATAAAGGTAAAAATTAAAATCTTGCGTTTAAACCCTTTCATTTGTGTTTTAATACCTGTGTGTTACAAAATATTATTATTCTTTTAGTAATTCTTATACTCATAAGTCTAGCGTCAAGCTTGGTTTTTCTTTTTGTTGATAGGGGGAACCCAGGCAAAAAAAGAATTCTCTATGGTCTGGGTTTCAGAGTAACATTGGGTGCAATTCTCTTAATCTTGGTTGGTTATGGTCTGTACACTGGACAGCTTGGAAACAATGCCCCGTGGGGTTAGAGGATATAAACAAACAAGAAGAGACATACCCATACCACATCAACAAAATGCCAGTACCAAGACGCTGCTTCAAAACCAAAATGCTCTTTATCTGAAAAATGCTTATAGCCAGAAGATCTTACTAATTGTGTAAGAAGGAATATCCCACCAATCAACACATGCATTCCATGAAAACCCGTCAACATAAAGAAGGTTGTTCCATAAACTCCTGAATCAAGCGTCAAGCCTAAATGGCTGTATGCTTCGTAATATTCAACAGCCTGTAAAATGACAAATATAAATGCCAATGTCACAGTAACTCCTAACCAAAAGTTGAATCTTTTTCTGTTATTATCTTTTAGAGCCATATGGGCAATGTGTACCGTTCCGCTAGAGCTTAAGAGAACCACTGTGTTCCACAATGGAAGCCAAGAACCTATATCCCTAAGGCTATGCAGATACATATTTTCAGCTGGTCCTTTAACTACAGCATTTTCTCCTAAAAGACTCTGTTCTGGAGTGATCATGGGTGGCCATGTAGCCTCAAATTCTGGCCAAAGGAGCTCGCCAGCAATACCTTTGGCACCCTCTCCCCCTAACCATGGGACTGCAAATGAACGAATGTAAAACAAAGCTCCAAAGAAGGCAAAAAAGAACATTACCTCTGAAAATATGAACCATGCCATTCCATAAACATAGGCATTATTCAGCTGGGGAGTATCTAGCCCAGCTTGTGATTCCTTGGTCACAGTTGACCACCAAAATGCAAGTGTAAATATTACTGCAACCAGCCCAACATAAAGCATTGTTGTCCCATAACCGGCCACTGCATTAGCTGCACCAAATCCTGCTAGAAGAGCTGCAAAAGCAAATACTATAGGTATTCTGCTTTCTTCAGGTACGTAATATTTTTGATGAGTATCTGTTTTAGCTGTCATGATGCATTACCATTGAATTCTCTCTGTTATTTTCAAACAAAGTATAAGATAAATAAATATCATTTACATTGTCTCTAAGTTCTGAATCAACATAAAATCTAATTGGCCACTCTTGTTCTTCATACGGAGCTAAAGTTTGTTCTTCAAAGCAAAAACATTGAATTTTTTTTACCTGTTCAGCTGCTAGTCCAGGTGATACAGACGGCACAATTGTTAAAGTTAATGTTTTATTTGTATTGTTGCGAGCTACATAAGATGTTCTGCTGACTTTGTCTGTTACAACTTCAAGGGATTCTGATGATGGGTAAAAAGTTACAGGAGCTGATTCATTTACTTGGCTTAAAAAGCGAATGTTGACATTTCTTTCTCTAACTTCTTTTTCGGATTTAAAAAAATCTGATGGTCCATATATTTTCCCATTCAAACCTGTGACTTCACAAAAAACATTGTATAGAGGCACCAGCATGAAGGAAAACGCAAACATGAAAAGTGTTGCTGCAATTAAACCAACAAATGCTTTTCTCATAGTTTTGTTTGCTCAGTAATCTTCGGTGGAACCTCAAAGGTATGGTACGGAGCTGGTGAATCTACTGTCCATTCTAAACCCCTAGCGCCATCCCAAACTTGAGGAGTGGCTTTCTTTCCAGCCACAACTGCTTTGACTACTATATAAAGGAATAAAAGCTGAGAAAGGCCAAATAAAAATGCGCCGATAGATGAAACGGCATTCCATTCTGCAAACTGAAGTGCGTAATCAGCATATCTCCTTGGCATTCCCGCCAAACCAACAAAGTGTTGTGGGAAGAATGTTACATTGACACCAATGAATGAGAGCCAAAAATGGAGTTTGCCCATTTTTTCGTCGTACATGTTTCCAGTCCACTTAGGCAACCAATAATAAACAGCTGCCATAATAGAAAATATTGCACCTGGTACTAAGACGTAATGGAAATGAGCTACCACAAAATAAGTATCGTGGTACTGGAAGTCTGCAGGTGTAATGGCCAACATTAATCCGGAAAAACCTCCAATTGTGAATAAAACAACAAATGCTATAGCAAAAAGCATTGGAGTTTCATAAGTAATTGATCCTTTAAAAATAGTTGCGACCCAATTAAAAACCTTAACTCCAGTAGGAATAGCAATTAACATTGTTGCCCACATAAAAAATAGTTCAGCAACAAGAGGCATACCAACTGTAAACATGTGGTGTGCCCAAACAACAAAAGACAATACAGCTATCGAAACCATGGCGTATACCATTGATGAATGTCCAAATAATGGTTTTCTGGAGAATGTGGAAATTATGTGAGATGTAATTCCAAAAGCTGGCAAAATCATGATGTAGACTTCTGGATGCCCAAAAAACCAAAAGATGTGCTGGAACAATACGGGATCTCCGCCACCTGCTGCATCAAAGAAGGATGTGCCAAAATAAGCATCCATCAACAACATTGTTACCGCACCGGCTAGCACTGGCATTACTGCTATCAGCAAATAAGCGGTTATTAGCCAAGACCAAACAAATAGAGGCATTTTCATGAGACTTAAACCAGGAGCTCTCATGTTCATGATCGTCACTATTACATTAATGGACCCCATTATTGAGGAAATACCCATGATATGAATCGCAAAGACAAAATAAG
This sequence comes from Gammaproteobacteria bacterium, assembly GCA_038147295.1. Lineage (GTDB taxonomy): Bacteria > Pseudomonadota > Gammaproteobacteria > Magnimaribacterales > TMED112 > TMED112. The sequence goes on along the minus strand of JAYQTH010000002.1, from coordinate 248,616 downwards.
CTATATTTGGATAGTTTGTTGATAAAGGGGCGTAAAAAGTCCAACCAAAACCAGGCATACCCCCTTCCATGAAAGCGGTTGATAGCAGTATAGTGAAAGCAGCAGGCAGTAACCAAAAGCTTAGGTTGTTCATTCTTGGCAATGCCATATCTGGTGCTCCAACTTGCATAGGTATTAACCAGTTTGCAAGCCCAACAAACGCAGGCATAACTCCACCAAAAATCATGATCAAGCCATGCATAGTGACCAATTGGTTGTACCTGATTGGGTCCATTAGTTGCAATCCTGGCTCAAACAATTCTGCTCTTATGCCCATTGCCATTGCACCACCCGTTAAAAACATTAGGAAACTAAACCAAAGATAGAGGGTTCCAATATCTTTATGGTTTGTGGTAAATAGCCATCTTAAGAGACCTTTTTTTGGTCCGTGATGATGATCGTGATTCTCAACTACTGCACTCATTTTTTCTCCTTAGCTGTCTCTTTGCTTATATTCAACAATATCTTTTGGTATTACTATTTCTCCGTCTCCTGCTCTGTCATTCCCCCATGCCTGTCTTGTAAAAGTGATCACTGAAGCCATCTCAACTTCATTGAGCTGTTCAGCAAATGATTGCATTTGGCTACCTCTAACACCCTCCATAAGGATCTCAATGTGCTTTGGCTTATCATTAAGCACAAGATCACTGCCTGCGAGCGCTGGGTAGAAGCCTGGAATGCCTGCTCCGTTCATTTGATGACATGCAGCACATCTTGTGTTGTAAATCTCCTCACCTTGTTCCATTAATTCTGCAAGTGTCCAGTCTTTTTCTGTTAAGAAAGCAATCTGCTCAGCAGCTTCTTTTTTGCTTTGCAGCCATTCTTGGTATTCATCTTGGGTAACAGCTCTTACAACTACAGGCATGTAAGCATGACGTTCGCCACACAACTCAGTACAATTTCCTCGATAAACACCCGGCTCATTGATCGTGGTTTTGGCTACATTAATAAAGCCCGGAATAGCATCTTGCTTCACCGCAAAATCACTCATGTACCAAGAATGAATAACATCGTTACTTGTTATTAAAAATCTTATAGGCGTATTTATAGGAACAACAACTTCTTCATCAACTTCCAATAAATAGTTCTCTCCTTTGGTTGCTTGGTTCGTTTCATATTGATCAGCTGGTGTGGTCAAGTTTGAAAAAAAACTTAGTGGTTTATCACCCACTTTCTCATCTAGGTATTTATACTGCCATTTCCATTGCCATCCTATAACTTGAATATCAATTCCGCCTTCTTCCGCTTCATGATCATACATTGTTTTTAGTAGGCTTGATGCTGGCAAAGCCATTAGAACAAGAATGATGGTAGGTACAATTGTCCAGGCTATCTCAAGTTTATGATTTTCTTCGAAGTCAGCAGCAGTTTTGTTATTCGATCTTCGGTACTTCCACATTGCGTAAAATAGAACACCAAATACAACAACACCAATGGCTACCATTATCCAAAACATTAGCATGTGAAGGCCAAAGACATCTTCGCTGATATCTGTGACACCGACAGGCATATTCACATCCAGCCAATCGGCAGATGAGACAAAAGGTAATGTTAAAAGTGTTAAAAGCCCAAGCTCTTTCTTCATGTACGCCATATAGTACTATAAATACTTCTAATGTCGAGTAATAAGCCACATTAATAGTGGGTCTAATCGTCGTTTATTATTCTAATGGATTCAATTTGATTGTGGTCTTTCTTTTTAAAATAATTGCACAAAACGCACTTAATTTCAGAATCATCGTTTTTGAGCACAATTGAATCTATTTCCCCACACTGGGGACATAAAGCTCCAGCGATAAATTTATAATCTTTCATTAAGAAAGTTTTTTATGTATTCAGTCGAAGGTGAATAATTAAACCACAACCTATATGATTCTGCTGCTTGCTCGACAAGCATGCCCAAACCATTGAAAATACGATCTTTAGCGACCAGTCCCAATGTCTCAATTGTACTAAATGTATTTCCTGTATAGTTGATATCATAGATGTAGGCATCTTTGCTTAAATTGATTTTTTTGATCTGCTTTTCTGTATTTTGATCAATATCTTGTACACACATGATTAATAGGTCTATCTCTTGGTTGGCATATTCTTCGACATTAGAAAATGAATTATGAATCATTGATAATTTTTCCTTGGATCTGTTTGCAATAAACGTAATTTGATTTTGTGAAAACTCTTTTAAAATTGAGATTCCAGCACCTCCCATACCCCAAATCAGGATATTCTTATCCTGAGTTTCAATATTTTTGCTTTTTAGATCAGCTATAAGTCCTGCGCCATCAGTCGATGATGAGTTTATGGGTTTGCCGTACAAACAGTTTACAGAATTTAAATCTCTAGAAAATTTTTTAGCAGCTATTTCCTTGTATGGCTTTGTAATATTTAAGCCTATGCCACCTTGCTTAAAAAAATTTTCAATAAAGCCTATTGGGTCAGTAGGAATATCAAAAATTTCATAAGCAATATCTATTCCATGCTCTTTGGCAAAACTTTTATGGATCTCTGGTGATAGGGAATATGATATTCCTCTCCCCAAAACACCCAACTTTTTCATTTAATACCACTCCCTTGTGGACTTAATATATTTATAAACCTCTTTCTCTTTATCTGTTAATTTGTCTTCATATCTATATCTCCAAGAAACATCTGTTGGAAGAGACATTAAAATCGATTCAATTCTGCCGCCTGATTGAAGGCCAAATAACGTACCTCGATCATGAAGTAGATTGAATTCAACATAACGACCACGTCTAAACTTTTGAAATTCCTTATCTCGTTGATCAAACGTTAAGCTCTCTCTTTTTTCAATGATCTTGATATACGCGTTTATGAATGCATTGGTTACTTCTTGAGAAAAGTTTAGCCCTTCCTTGTAGTCTAAAAACTTCAGCTGCTCATAAAAAATACCACCAATTCCTCTATGTTCTTTTCTATGGGGTAGGTAAAAATAGTCATCGCAATTTTTTTTAAATTTTTCATAGTAACTGTCATTAGCCGAGTCACATGCAGCTTTAGCATGCTGGTGCCATAGCGTACAATCTTCACTAAATGGGAAGTAAGGGGTTAGATCAAAACCGCCACCAAACCATTCACCCAATATTGACTCACCTTCAAAAACACAAAAATATCTTACGTTTAAATGTGCTGTAGGTATGTTGGGATTGTCGGGGTGACAGACTACTGATACGCCTGTAGCAAAAAAGGGCTTATTTTCATACTCGTCATTGGTTCCAACAGAAGAAGCAGGCAAAGATTCCCCCTGAATTCTAGAATAGTTTACGCCCGCTTTATTGAAAAAATTCCCACCATCAACAACAGCTGAAAGCCCTTCACCTAAATTCTCCTTGGTCCAGTTATCCATTTGCCATACTGGCTTTTCTTCTTTTAGAAAAAATCGATCAAGCAAGACATCCTGGAAGCCTTTAAAACTCTCACCAATGAGCCTATTTCTATCTAATAACTTCATTTTCTTTAATATCAATAATTGTTGAAGGTTTTGTCTGGCCTTGCAACTCTAAATCCAAGACACCATAAACCTCACTACCAAAACAAGCTTTTATCTCAGTGATATTTTTACAGACGTCCTGAGTAGAAATGTTTGCAGAAGTTGAAATAATTTCTTCACCAACTTTATTAAGGAGTTCTTTTAGTGTCTTAAAGCTTGGTACTCTTGCAGCCACTGTATCTCCGTCTAGAGTTGGGAATACAATTGTAGTAAAACTGTATTCGTATTCTTTTGCTCTTTTTAAATATTTCTTTTCAATCCTATATTTGCTGCCTAGGGTCTCTAAACTATCAAATAATAGAATAAATTTTTTATTGAGATCTCTCTGCTTTATTTTCCCAATTTTTTTTATTAATTCAGGCTCATTCAGTGAGCCTATTCCCCAAACGCCCTCAGTCGGATAACAGATGATTTGACCTTCTTTAATCCAGTTTGCCGCCTCTGAGATAGATTGTGTAAATTTCAATCTCTATCTAGGTTTTTATCCTTTTCAATGGTTTTTTCTCTGAGTTCAGACTTAAACTCTTGAACTTTGTCAGCAAGTGTTGGGTCGTTAGCTGCTAACATTTGAGCAGCAAAAATCCCTGCATTAGTTGCACCTGCGCTTCCTGCTGCAAATGTGGCAACTGGAACACCAGAAGGCATTTGCAAGGTAGAGAGAATTGCATCTAAGCCACCAAGTGAGCTATTCGCTGAAGGCACCCCAAGCACCGGACTTGATGAGTGTCCTGCAATTGCTCCTGCTAAATGAGCAGCCATGCCAGCTATAGCTATATATGCTTTGCAACCCCTTTCTTTTGAGGATTTAAGATATTCAACCAGCACATCGGGCGATCTGTGTGCAGAAATAACTTTCAGCTCTCCTGAAAGATCAAATTTTTTTAAAGCATTTATGCTAGCTTTTCCTAGTTCGAGATCAGAATCTGACCCCATTATTACAGCAACGTCTATTTTTTCCATATGTTTTAAAATTATAATTTACAGAATGAATAAGCTAAATATATTAACATTTCCTGATCCCAGGTTAAGAAAAAAGGCAACGCCAATAGATGTTTTTGATGATGAGTTAAAAAAGATGGCTGAAGCCATGTTATTCACAATGTATGAGTCAAATGGTATTGGTTTAGCAGCTACACAGGTTGATTTTCATAAAAGGCTTATTGTTATTGATGTCTCTGAGGAACAAAATGAGCCGCTATTTTTAGTTAATCCAGAATTTAGCGTTTTAGATGAAACAATTGAACAATATAAAGAAGGCTGTCTCTCAATTCCAACTTTTTATGAAGAGATATATCGTCCAAAAAAAATTGAATTAAGGTTCCAAAACCTTGAAGGTAAACATGAATCAGTCATTGCAGAGGGCATTCTAAGCGTATGTGTTCAACACGAAATTGACCATTTAGAAGGCAAGCTTATGGTTGACTATCTGTCGCCTTTAAAGAGAGACAGAATCAAAAATAAGCTTGTTAAGAAAAAGGATGTCACAAACAAAAATTAAACTTGGATTTGCTGGAACGCCCCAATTAGCATTTGAACATTTTAATGAGCTGTGCTCATCAGAAACAAATGATATAAAATTTGTAATTACCCAACCTTCTAAGCCATTGGGAAGAGGCTTAGTTTCTGAGGAAAGTATTTTTGCTGGCAACAAAGTTAATGCACCTGTTTTTCAACCAAATTCACTTGATGACCCATCGTTTGTGTCAGCAATTAAAAAATTTAAGATTGATCTATTAGTTGTGGTTGCTTACGGAAAAATAATTCCAGAGTGGATGTTAAATTATCCTCTTAATGGTTGTTTAAATGTGCATTTTTCTTTATTACCAAAATGGAGAGGAGCATCACCAATGCAAAGAGCAATACAAAATGGCGATAAAGAAACAGGAGTGAGTTTCATGAAGCTTATTAATCAAATGGATGCAGGACCAATATACAAACAATTGAAAAAACCGCTCAATGGAAAAGATATTTTTCAGACTGAAACAATGCTTATTAAAGAATCAATAAATAGTCTTAATGAAGTTATATCAAATATTGTAAATGGCTCTTTGGCTCCTGTGCCACAAGATGAATCTGCAGTGTCTTATGCTGGAAAAATAACAAAGTCTGATGGAGTGATTGATTTAAGTGTGGGTGGTGAATCGATAATTAATCAATTTAATGCTTTTAAAAGATGGCCTCAATCTTCTTTGGAAATAAAGGGTGAATTGGTTAAGGTTTTAGATATAGAGTTTATTCCTGGTGCTGTTAGTTCTCCAGGCTGTGTTGCTAAATTCGACCACAAATCATTGGATGTTTTTTGTTCAAATGGAATTATAAAAATTAAATCTCTTCAGTTTCCTGGAAAAAAACCAATTGACTCTAATGATCTCTTTAATGCAAAAAGAGATATAATTTCTCCAAGGGAGATGCTAGCTTGAGAATAGTTATACTAGGAGCAGGTTCAATTGGTGGCAGCGTTGCTAATGAACTTTCTTCAGAAGAAAATGACATTATTGTTATAGACAATAATGAACAAAACCTTGATAAAGTAAATAGCAAAGAAGGTATTATCGCCATTCATGGGAATGCTTCGTCCCCCAAAACCCTATCAAAAGCAGGCCTCGACAGCCAAACTCTATTATTATGCTTAACTGATGTCGAGGAAACAAATATCCTCGCCTCAATTGTTGCAAGATCACAATTTGAAATTGGAAGAATTGTCTGTAGGCTTACTGGTTCTACTTATACAAAGATTAGCAATGAAATTGCAACCGGCGTTGATTACTTTATCAATCCTGAAGACTTAATAACAAATGAGATTAAAGACCTTTTAGTGCATCCAGGTGCTTTAGAGGTTTTAGATTTTGATGAAAATAGGACAAAACTCGTAAGTGTATATGCCAAAAAAACTGGTCTTTTAGTTGGAAGGCAGATAAAGGAGCTAAAAAATGATCTACCTGATTATGAAACGAGAATACCCGCAATTTATAGAGAAGATGAGTTCCTTATCCCTAATGGAGATACAGTAATTAACGAAGAGGATGAGGTCTATTTTATTGCTGACGAAAACCACATTGAAGATGTGACAAGAGAGCTTCAAAAGCTTGAAGATAAGTACAAAAATATCTACATAGCTGGCTGTGGCAATCTTGGTAAATCGCTGGCTAAAAAAACAAATGATGATTTTAATGTAAAAGTAATTGAGAAGGATGCCGCTCAGTGTGAGAAAAGCTCGGAAGACCTTGATGGAGTTCTTATATTAAATGCCGATGTTGCAGATAAAGATTTTCTAGCAAGTGAAAATATTGAAAATTGCGATGTATTTGTTGCTGTAACGCAGGATGATGAGACCAATGTTCTTTGTTCAATGATGGCAAAAAAACTTGGGGCAAAGAAAACTATTACTATCGTTAATAAAGAGGCATACCTTGATCTAGTAGAAGGTAACGATTTAGATATTATTATCTTTCCAGTTCAAATAACTGTTTCACATATTTTGAAGTACATCAGAAAAGGCTCAGTATTTAATGCTCATAAAGTAAAAAAGGGGGCTGCAGAAGTAATGGAGCTCAATGTTGATTCATCAATAAAAAATTTAATTGGAAAATCAATAAAGGAATTGAATTTAAATGGTGATATGAATATCCCTTGCTTGATTAGAGATGATGAAGCCATCATGGCGCACAGCTCAACCCTAATTCAAGAGAGAGATCATTTATTAATTTTCTATAAAGATAAATCTGTCTTTGATTCATTTTATAATAAGTACAAATGACAACCCTGCTTAAGGTTTTAAGGTTTTTGGGACCAATTTCGCTGTTCTTCTCATTATTTGTTGGTTTACCCTCTTATCTTTTAAGTTTGTATGGCGGTCAAGAAGATTCCGTTTTAGGCTCAATCGTTTTTTGGGGTTGCATTTATTCCTTAGTTATTTTTTTTACACTGCGACGGTCAAAATTTAACTACACACCAAGAGATGGGTTCATTATTACTTTTTTAAGTTGGGTTTTAGTCTCTATTGTTGCTGCTATTCCATTTATTGGTTTTGGTATGTCTAATTCTGACGCATTTTTTGAGGCGGTTTCAGGTTTAACAACAACTGGCTCTACCAGCATATCGAATCTTGCTATTTTGCCTGACTATATGTTGATGTATCGACAATTGTTGCAATGGGCTGGTGGAGTTGGGCTGGTCATTATAGTTATAGCAATTATTCCAGCTATTTCTGGTGGTGTTAAAATACTACAGGCAGAAACAGCTGGCTTTGCAGAAAAAAGCTTCTCACCAAGACTTCAAGAAACTGCACGATCTCTTTTAAAATTTTACTTGGTGATTACCATGCTTTGTGCATTGTCTTACTGGCTTGTTGGCATGACAGTTTTTGAGTCTTTCGCTCATTCATTCAGCACAGTATCAATTGGTGGTTTTTCAATTTACAACGACAACTTTGGTCACTTTAATAATCAGGCAGTTGAGGTTGTAGCTGTTGTGTTTATGCTCCTCTCAGCAACAAACTTTGGTCTCCATTTTATATCTATTCTTAAAAGATCACTTAAGTACTACAGAGAAAATGATGAGTTTAAGTTTTTTAAATTTATTGTCATTTTTTCTGTTCTTATGTCGGTGCTAATTTTATTTTTCCATGAAAATCTTAGTCTGTCCGAATCATTGCGATATGGGGTCTTTCAAACGGTATCAATTATAACCACTACTGGTTTTACATTGGTTCCACTAAATGACCTTGGTACAGTTATGCCATTTTATATTTTTATTATTTCATTCATTGGTGCCTGTTCAGGCTCATTTGGTGGAGGTATGAAGGTTTGGCGAGTTTTTATGTTACTGAAGATAGGGTTTAACAATATAACCAAACTAATGCACCCCAATGCTGTTAACATTACAAAAATAAGTGGAGAGAAAGTGGTTAGTTCTCAAATTGAGGCTGTATTTTCTTTCGTAGCTATCTATATAACATTCTTCTTAGTTTTCTTATTTATTTTGCTCTTTCAGGGTATTGATTTTTATTCTGCATTTTCTGGAACTGCTGCAGCTATTAATAATTTGGGGCCAGGCTTGGGTGAGTTTACTCATGACTACTCTACGCTAAGTGCTGTTGGAAAATATACTCTTGCTTTTGCAATGATTGTTGGGAGGTTAGAGCTGTTTGGTGTTTTAATATTATTTTTCCCTTCTTTTTGGAAAAATTAATAGATATTTTTTCTTTCTCCCTGTAATTTTCTAAATTTTTTGTACTCCCAACCATATAGCTCTGGTGCTTTGGAAATTGCTTTTTCAAAAAAAATGTTCATTTCGTCTGTTGAGATCGGTCTATTAATAGTTTCTAGATTAAATTTATATTTCTTTTTATTGCCGTGTGTTAAGTAAACAAAATGTAGGTCATGAGTATCTTTTTTTGAAAGCTTTTCGATTAGGTCAATGCTAAAGCATGGTTTGTTAAATAGTTTTGAGTAAGTTCCTCTGTTGTGTGGAACAAGATCACAAGCAACAATAACATTCTCACCATTTAGGTAACTTTTATATAATTCTTTCATCCCCTTGATATTTGCGGGGTGAAGTTTTGCTTTCATAGACTGGCGTATTTTTCGAACAACATTATCAAAATTTTTGTTTTTTGCTGGGGTGTAAATAATATTTAAGTCTGGTATGTTTTTCGAGGTATGAAAAAGCATCACATCAACACAACCCATATGTAATGTAAATATTAAAGATGGTCTCTCCGATTGTGATATTTGATGATACTCTTTATTGTGTTCTAGCAATCTATTATGGTTTTCTGGGTTGCCCCATAGATAAGGGTATTCAAGGAATGTTTCTGCTGTCATCTTTATGCTGTTGTTAACAAGACCTGTATCTTTAAAGCCGCAGTGGTTTATATTTTTTTTGGTGATTCTGTAAGGGGATAAATTGAAAATTATCAGACATTGAGCTAAAAAGCTCGAAACAGCTTTTAAAATAAAGGGTGGAAAAATAGAAATTAGTTTAAAAAGTATGAGAAACATTTTTAAAGTAATAGAATAGCTTTAATTAGAAGGTTTAGGAATTTAAATGGCTGCAAAAACTATAGATGAGTTGATTTCCTTATGTAAAAGAAGGGGGTTTATATTTCAATCTAATGAAATATATGGTGGTCTTCAAGGGCTTTATGACTATGGCCCTTTGGGAGTGGAGTTAAAAAAGAACATTAAAGACTCTTGGTGGCGCGAACTTGTTTATGAGCGCGATGATATTGAAGGTCTTGATGCCTCTATATTAACTAAACAAACAGTCTTAAATTATTCTGGCCACGAAGAGACATTTACTGATCCATTGGTTGATTGTAAAAATTGTAATGCTCGCTGGAGAGAGGACCATTTAGAAAAAAAAGTATGTCCAGGCTGCGGATCCAATGATTTAACTGAACCCAGACCGTTTAACCTAATGTTTAAAACCAATATTGGTCCTATTGATGATGGTTCTTCTTTTGCCTACCTGAGACCTGAGACAGCTCAACAAATTTTTGTTAATTTCAAAAACGTTGTTGATTCAACATCTAGATCCTTGCCGTTTGGTATCGCACAAATTGGGAAAGCCTTTAGAAACGAGATTACCCTCAAAAGTTTTATATTTAGAGTAAGAGAGTTTGAGCAGATGGAGCTCGAATTTTTTGTAACTCCGGGTGAAGATGAAGAGTGGCATAAATTTTGGGTAGAAGAGCGCATTAATTGGTGGGAAAGGCAAGGTTTATCAAGAAATAATTTAGAACTTTATGAGGTTCCAGAGGGTGAGCTTGCGCATTATTCAAAGGCAACCGTTGATATTATGTATAAGTTTCCTCACGGAACAGAAGAACTTGAGGGTGTAGCTAACCGAACTGATTTTGACCTTGGCTCACACTCCAAAAACCAAGATGAATTAAATATATGTGCAAAAACTAAACATAATAATGATTCTAACTCAAAGCTTGCAATCAAAGAGCCGCATATGAAAGATTGGGTAGTTCCGTTTGTAATAGAACCGTCAGCGGGCGTTGATAGAGCAGTTCTAGCAATTCTTAATGAAGCTTATCATCAGGAACAAGTAGAAGATTCCTCTAGGCTAGTTTTAAAATTAAAGCCTCATCTATCACCTATAAAGGCCGCAGTAATTCCTCTTAAGAAAAATAATCCTGAAATGGTTGAGTTAGCAAAAAATATTAAAAACCAGCTGCAATCAAAGGGGCTTGGTAGAGTGTTGTTAGAAAATACTGGCAACATTGGTAAAAGCTATAGAAAGCATGATGAAGTTGGAACACCAATATGTATTACAGTTGACTTTGAATCCTTAGAGGATGGTTCTGTGACCGTAAGGGATCGTGACACAATGAATCAAGAAAGAATACCTAAGGAAAATATAGAACAATACTTTCTTACTTATTTTTAAATATCAACGTTTTCGGCTCTAAGAGCGTTATCATCTATGAACTCTCTTCTAGGTTTAACCTCATCGCCCATAAGTGTTTCAAAAATCTCTTCAACAGCCTCTCTTGCTTCATCTAAAGTAATTTGAACCAACCTTCTGTTTTGTGGGTCAAATGTTGTTTCCCATAATTGCTCTGGGTTCATTTCTCCTAAACCTTTATATCTCTGTATTTCAGGGGCTCTAGCATTATCTGAGCTATCAGATCTAATCTCTTTCAAGATATCATCTTTTTCATCCTCATCCTTGGCGTAGTAAATTTTTGAGCCCTTTTTAATTTTATACAAAGGTGGTAATGCTAAATAAATGTGTCCTTTTTCTAATAAGTCATACATTTGGTTATAAAAGAATGTAAGTAAAAGGGTTCTAATGTGAGATCCATCAACATCAGCATCGGTCATAATGATTACTCTATGATATCTAAGTTTCTCTAAGCTGAACTCATCGACACCTATCCCTGTACCTAAAGCAGTAATTAGCGTACCAATTTCATTTGAGCTTAAAACTTTATCAAGCCTCGCTTTTTGCACATTAATTATTTTCCCCTTTAAGGGTAAAATTGCCTGAAATGCCCTATTTCTTCCTTGTTTAGCTGAGCCTCCTGCAGAATCTCCCTCAACCAAAAATATTTCTGATTGTGCTGGGTCTTTTTCTTGACAGTCTGCTAATTTGCCTGGCAGCCCACCAATATCTAACAGCCCTTTCCTTCTTGTCATCTCTTTGGCTTTTCGTGCAGCTTCTCTTGCATATGCTGCTTCAAGTATTTTTCCTAAAATTTCTTTAGCTTGTTGTTTATTGGCTAGCAAGTAATCCATAAAATAGTCATTGATTAGGGCTTCTACTGCTGGCCTTGCTTCAGATGAAACCAGTTTATCTTTTGTTTGTGATGAAAACTTAGGGTCTGGCATTTTTAGTGAAATGATAGCAACCATGCCCTCTCTTACATCTTCGCCTGTAATTTCAATTTCTTTTTTCTTCATTAAGTCTTCTTTCTTAATAAAGTTTTTAATAGCTCTTGTTAAACCACCTCTGAAACCAGCTAAATGTGTACCACCATCAACCTGAGGAATGTTATTAGTAAAACATTGGACGTTTTCTCTGTAGGTTGTGGTCCATTGCACTGCTATCTCAACACCCATACCTTTTACAGCAGCATTAGCTGAAAAAGCAGATCCTACAGTCTCTTTCTTTCCTGTTAAATATTTAACAAACTCTATTAAGCCTCCATCAGATTTAAATTCGTATTTCTTACCATCTCTTTCATCTAAAATTGTTATTCCGATACCAGAATTTAGATAAGAGAGCTCTCTAATGCGTTTTTTTAGTATTTCTACATCAAAAATAGTGTGAGAAAACGTATCTTTAGATGGTAAAAAAGTAACTTTTGTGCCTGTTTTATCACTTTTTGCAATTTGCTTTAGTTCAGTAGTAGGCTCTCCATCAGCGTACTCTTGGCGGTATGTTGATCCATCTTTATCTATTTCTAAAATTAATTTACTGCTTAAAGCATTAACAACTGATACTCCAACTCCGTGTAACCCACCAGATACTTTATAGCTGTTTTCATCAAATTTACCACCAGCATGCAAGGTGGTCATGATGACTTGTGCAGCAGGAACTCCCTCTTCATGCATGTCTACAGGTATGCCTCGACCATTATCTGATACTGATAAACTGCCGTCTTTATGAATTACAACATCTATCTGGTTACAATATCCAGCTAGACCTTCGTCTATAGAATTATCTAAGACCTCAAAAACCATATGATGAAGACCAGACCCATCGTCTGTGTCTCCAATGTACATGCCAGGACGCTTTTTAACGGCTTCTAAGCCTTTTAATACTTTTATACTTCCTGAATCATAGTTGCTATCTGACATATGAGACCCCCTCTTTTTGTTCTATGTGGAACATTTGTAGCTCCTTTATATTGCTAAATGATGTGTTGGTGATAGAAGTCATAAGTGTTTGCTGCGTATGTTCCATCAGGTATTTTAACATTATTTTTAAATTATCGCTGTCTAATTCTGATGAAATATCGTCTAATAAAAGCAATGTATTAGCTTCTACATGTTCATCAATTATTTCTTTTTGTAGCACATGTAAAACAATTGACAAAAGTTTTTGCTGACCTCTGGAAAGCTTTGAATTTACATCTTCATTATCAGCATTGATAATGAAATTTCTCTTGTGAGGCCCCTTGTTTGTTCTTTTAAGTAGTTTGTCTAATTCTAGATTAGCAGCTAAAACATCTTTTAGATCAACATCTTTGCCAAAACCTTTATTGTAGACAACTTCAATGTCCTTTATCCACTTATTCTTATCCAAGAAAGTGTGCGCAAGAGCGCTATCTTTAAGCCGCATATTTATATTAGAAATAATTTTTTCATTTTGTTTTGTTATCAAAGGTTCAATATCACAAAGCTGCTCTGTCCAAAGTTTTATTTCTTCATGAGAGCCTATTTTTAAAGCGTGATTTCTTTGTTTTTGTATTTTTTTTAGTTTGCTATGGGATTCTGTGAAATTTTGTTCTACGTAGAACAATATTTTATTCAAATAGCTTCTCTTTTTCTCTGGATTTGATGAATTAAAAAAAAAGTCATTGCTTTCGAGCAAGCATAATGGGTGATTTTCTAACAAATCTTTAATTTTTTGTGTTTTGTTGTTGGAGTTTAAATATTTTACATGTTTATTGTGTAATTTTTCTGATTGTATCAGCTGATTATTATTGAATAACACCTTTATCTTATATTGTGATCTATCTTTTTTTATCATTTCGTTGGTGTTTAGTGTTCTAAAACTACGTCCGGTCAGGTTTTGCTGAATAGCCTCTAAAATAGAGCTTTTCCCGGCGCCATTTTCACCATAAAACAATGACATCCCTGAAGAAATAGAGATATCAAGTAATTCGTAAGATCTAAAGTTTGATGCTTTAAGTTGTTTAATTATCAATTAAAGCAATAATGGCATTAAAACAAGTGTTTGATCAAGGTCTGAGCTTTTAATTATGGCGCTTTTATCTGGACCATAACTTATTAGGGAGATATTCTCATCTTCAATGCTGGCCAACACCTCTCTAAGATAGTTTACATTGAATGCGATATCAAATCCTTCAGTTGCTTTAAGTAGCGGCACAAGTTCTTCAGCTGACTCTTGTTCTGGGTTATGAGCCGAAACGTCTAAACTTTCACCTTTGGTATTTAATTTAACCCCCTTAAATTTTTCACTTGATAACACGGACACCCTGGAAAGAGTATCCAGCAACTGTTTGCGATCAACGGTAATTTCTAAACCTTCTCCAGTTGGTATTACTTGGTTGTAATTTGGATAATTTCCATCAACAAGCTTTGATTTAAATGTAAAATTTTTAGACATAAATACAATATTGTTTGCATTGATATAAAAAGAAATATCTTCATTTGATTTTGGCAGTATTTTTGAAAGCTCAATGATAGTTTTTCTTGGAATTATCCCAGAGAACTCTCCTTCTTGCTCCAATGGTAGGGAATATGTTGCGAGCCTATGGGCATCTGTAGCAACCATAACTAGATGATTTAAGCTTTTTTGTAATAAACAACCATTTAGATAGTGTCGCCAATCTTGGTTTGCCATAGCAAAAGAAGTTTTTTGTATGAGAGTTATAAAGGATTCTGACGGTATGTTATAAATTTGATCTGATTTTACAACGTCAAAGTCTGGAAAGTCAGATGCTGGTATTGTTGAAAGATTGTATCTTCCTGATGAAGATTTAATTAAAAGTTTTGTGGTGTCCTCATTTAATTCAAAGTTGATTTGTCCACCTGGCAATTCTTTAATAATGTCTGCAATTTTTTTTGCTGGGACAGTTATCTCTCCTGGTATTTCATTTTTGTTAGAAATTAAAAATTCGAGCTCAACCTCTAAATCAGTGCTTTTGAGGGTAATTTCTTCTTCATCTGCCTTTATTAAAATATTGCTTAAAATTGGAAGTGTTTGTTTTTTGTCGGCAACGGCTGCCAGTGATTGAAGTTGAGTTATTATTTGTTCTTTATTGATACTGAGTTTCATATCAAGCAGATAAGCTTCTTCTTAGTTTCCTATAATCTTCATCAATTTCAAGGTTTGATAGCTTTAATTCTTTTGTTTTTTCACAAGCATGTATAACTGTGGTATGGTCTCTTCCACCAAAAGCTTCTCCAATTTCAGGCAGGCTGTGATTGGTAAGCTCTTTAGATAGGGCCATAGCTATTTGTCTTGGTCTGGTGATGGATCTATTTCTTCTTTTTGAAAGAAGGTCGCTCATTTTAATGTTGTAGTAATCGGCCACAACCCTTTGTATGTTAGAGATTGTAACCATTTTGGCTTGTATGGCTAAAACGTCTCTTAAAGATTCCTTAATTAGATTAATGTCAATCTCTGTTTTAGCAAATTTTGCATTAGCAGCAACTCTTTTCAGTGCACCTTCAAGCTCCCTAACGTTTGACTTAACTTGTTGCGCTATAAAAAAGGCACAGTCATCGGGCAAGTTGAGATTCATTTCATCTGCTTTTTTCAATAAGATGGCCGCTCTTGTTTCAAGGGCTGGTGGATCAATGACCGCAGAAAGGCCCCAACCAAACCTTGATTTAAGTCTTTCTTCTAGGCCTTCTATTTCTTTAGGATATCTGTCACATGAAAAAATCATAAGATTGCCTGCCTCTATGAGGCTATTAAATGTGTGGAAAAGCTCTTCTTGTGATTGTTCTTTGCCTGCAAAAAATTGAATATCATCAATAAGTAATGCATTGAGGTTCCTGTAGAATTTTTTAAATTCGTTTATTGCACCTAGTTGTAGGGCTTTCACCATGTCGCTTACAAACCTTTCTGAGTGAACATAACATATTTTTGCGTTTGGTCTTTCTTGTAGCAGGCTATTTCCTATGGAATGCATTAGGTGGGTTTTTCCAAGCCCAACACCCCCATACAAGAAAAGTGGATTGTACTCAGTATTGGCTGCCTGTTCTGCAACCTGTTTTGCTGCCGCAAGTGCCACCTGGTTTGACTTACCCTCAACAAAAGTATCAAAAGTATAATTGCTGTTTAGTCCTGTGGTATTAAGTGTTTTTGGTTGATCTTCATTAACCGATACATTCAAGATAAACTTGTTTCTGCCGATATGGTTTTCTAAGAAGCTTGTAATTACTGGTAGATACTTTTCTCTAAAGAAATCTTCTATAAAGCTGTTGGGGGCATAAATGTTGAAGTTATTCTCTTTTAAATCAAACTCTAAGGGCTTTATCCAAGAATTAAATTCAGTAGAATTAACTTGTTTTTGCAGCTCTTGTACACCTTTGTTAAAAATATTTATTGTAGAAAGCTTGTTAGACATCGCGATAAGTTTATAATACTTAAGCTTTTTAAAACATGTAACAAATATATTGGTTTTTTGTTAAAAACCTGTGGATAAAAAATGAAAAGAACACTTAAAGTAACAAATATTAAAAGAAAGCGAACACACGGCTTTAGAGAAAGAATGTCTACAAAGGCCGGTAGAGCAGTTCTTTCAAGCAGGCGAGCAAAAGGAAGAAAATCTCTTTCTGTATAGCTCTAAATGCCTCAAGCACCAGCTCTTAATAAAAAAAATAAACTAAAGAAAATTTCTAAAGAAATGTTTTCATGGAACAAGGAAAACATTTGTGATGGTTTGGTTGTTTATAAGTCGGATAATGTTGAGGGGGGTGCTATTTTGGTATCAATCCCAAAAAAGATCATCGGGAGCTCTGTAAAAAGAAATCGCCTGCGCAGAGTGGTAAAAGAAATTTATAGAAAATCGATTGATGGCCCCTTTAACAGACATTTTTTGGTAAAATTTAACGCTAATTTAGTGGGTTTTGAAAAAATACTAGAAAATTACTTTAAAAATGTTTAATCCAAGATTTGTATTTTTAGCATTAACTTTTGTTTTTGTGTTGTTATTGGTTTTTGACTGGGAAAATATCAACAAAGAAAATAAGCTCAACACCTCTCTTGTTGTGCAAGCAACCGACAACCAATATCAAAAAATTTCCAATGGCTTGTTGGAGATTTATATTGATCAAACAGATGGGTCTATTAAAGAGGCCTTTCTTGCAGAAAAAAACGAAAGGAAGGGCCTATATAAGACTAGGCTAATGTCAGACGACGAGTTGTTAACTTTTTATTTTAAAACTTCTGTTTCTGGTTTTTCTCCTGAGCCTTATGTCTTAGAAGAGCTTACCCCAAATAGTCTAGTGTTGGTGTCTGAAGATTCTGCTAACAACAAACTTAGAAAAACATTTAGCCTTACAGATGGTTATGTTTTAGAAATATTTGATGAGCTAGAGTTGGCGGTTCCTAGTTATGGTTCTATTAGTTTTTTTAAAACCTTTTACCGAAATGGACAAAAATCAGTAGATTATGGCACCTCTTTTTCAAGAGATCATTTGGCATTCAGCACAAGCGAAGATGCTTTTAAGGATGAATCAATTACATTTATTAAAACAAAAAAAGAATATCTTGGGCACTGGGTTGGACATTCTCAAAAACACTTTGTTGTCTCTGTGTTTGATAAAGAAAACATGCAGAAAATATCAATGTACCCTGCAGATTCGGGTGGTGTTTATAGGTTTGGTTTTGAAGAGCAGGTCGCTTCTTCAAGTGGTGAGTATGTAAATAAAACCAGCGTATTTCTTGGTCCAAAACAAAAAGAGGTTCTTGAAGGGGTTGCTCCTCATTTTAAATACAACCTGGATCTGGGTTTTGTATTTGGTATAGGGGAGTTTTTTATAGTTGTGATGAACTTTTTATATGGTTTTGTACAAGATTGGGGTGTCTCTATAGTTTTGTTGACTGTTTTGTTTAAGCTTGCCTTGTCGCCTCTTCAAATAATGCAAATTAAGTCTATGGTTCAAATGAGGAAGCTTCAACCCAAACTGCAGGAAATTCAACAAACCTACAAAAACGACCAACAAAAACTTGGTATGGAGATGATGAGCTTGTACAGAAAAGAGAAGTTTAATCCGGCTGCTGGATGTCTGCCCCTGTTTGCCCAACTTCCAATTTTTATTGCTATGTTTTGGGTTACCAGAGAAGCGTTCGAATTTAGAGGAGAGTCCTTTTTGTGGATACCTGACTTGGCAGAGTCTGATCCCCTGTTTATAGCGCCAGTTTTAATGGGTCTAATGATGTATGCATCACAAAAAATGATGCCTAAACCACCACAAACTCAAGGCATGCAAGCTCAAATTGCACAACAAATGATGGTGGTTTTTCCCCCAATGATTACTGTTATATTTTTGTTTATGCCTGCCGGCGTGGTTATCTATTCGGTTGTAAATATGGTTTTATCTATTGTTCCTCAAGTAATAATCATGGGTAGAATAGAATCCAGTTCAAGTGGCTCTTAGCTCCCATAACGATCCAATATATGGCCTAGCAACACCCCAAGGCAGGTCGGCTATATCTGTAATACGAGTTAGTGGAAAAGTTCTTCCAAAAGAGCTTGTATCATATGTTAATTTTGACAATGAATCGGCAGGTCTTTGTGTAAAAACTTTAAAGTTAAAGAGTTTTTCTGATCAGTGTCTTTTTTTATTTTTTCCTTTTCCTAATTCTTACACTGGAGAGAATGTTGTAGAAATCCACTGTCATGGAAACCCAATAATTATTTCGGCCATTTTTTCTTGGTTGGAGGGTTTGGGTATAAGAGAGGCAGAAAGAGGAGAGTTTAGTAAAAGAGCGTATCTAAATGAGAAGATAACGCTTGACCAAGCTGAGGCAATTTCTCTTGGGATTGAAGCAAGGTCTTTGGATGATCTTGCGGCCATGGATTCTTTTCGTTCTGGTTTGTTAGCTAAAAAAATTATGGAATCTCTGTTTGTTTGTGAAAAATTGCTGGTGTCTGTAGAGACACAGCTTGATTTTTCTGATGAGGAGGATGTGTCTGAGGTCAGCGCACAAGAGATCTTGAACGGTTTAGATCGTGCTTGTAGCAATTTGGATGAAATTCTTGTGAACTACAGGCCAATATCTCAGAAGCATTTAAAACCAAGGGTTGTTTTAGCAGGGAGGCCTAATGTTGGAAAGTCGTCTCTTTTCAACCGCTTGGTTAATAGTGATATAGCAATTGTTTCAAGCAATCCTGGAACCACACGAGATGTTGTTAAGGGAGATTTATATTTAAATGGCATAGAAGTTGAAATTGATGACACTGCTGGTGTTAGAGAAACAACCTCAAAGATAGAGCTTGCTGGTATCGAAAGAACATCTGCAGCTATAAAAGATGCGGATATTGTTGTTTGGGTCAGTGATTTGGGTGGTCTGGAAACAGGGAGGCCTAATTGTGAAATTTGGGTGGGCAACAAGGTAGACAAAATAAAAAAGAAAGCTGCCAAGGTTTGTGATATAGAGCTTTCTGCTAAAACTGGTGAGGGGGTAGGCTTATTGGTGGAGGAGATTAAAAAAAGATTAAAACCAAGTGGTAATTATCACCTGGTGTCTGAAAGAATATATAAAAACCTGTCAGCAGCAGTTCAAAAACTTTCAGAAAAAAGGTCTGGTGATGATTTTTACGAACAAACAGCTCAAGACTTGAGGGATGTGTTAATACTAATCAAAGATATTTATGGAGACTTTAGTAACGAAAAAATCCTAGATGAAATATTTCAAAACTTCTGTATAGGTAAATAGTTTGTTTGTGGATTAATTGTGAGTTCTTTTCTATCAACATTTTATCAACAATGATGCCATTGATAATCTAAAGGTTATACACCTTTAACTTGTATGGTTTGGTTTGTCTGAAAGGCTTATAAAAATATATAATTCTCAAGTTATGCACAAAAAGAGGGGCTCTTTAATAAAAACAATAAACAAAATATGAATAATAAGTTTGATTTATTAGTAATAGGAGGAGGGCATGCCGGTGTTGAGGCAGCGCTTGTTGGTTGTAGGTTTGGTTTAAGTGTGGCTCTTGTGACACTCGATAAATTAAAGATTGGAAGAATGTCATGTAATCCGGCAGTGGGTGGAATTGGTAAATCTCATTTAGCTAAAGAAGTCGATGCCCTTGGAGGCTATATGTGTGAAGCAACTGATCTTTCAGGAATACAGTTCAAAACCCTTAACAAGAAAAAAGGCCCAGCAGTTCAAGCAACAAGAGCACAAACAGACAAAGACCTTTATGAAAAAACCATTCAAAAGAAAATAGCAGAAACCAACATGCAAGTATTTGATGATGAAATTATAGACTTTGAAGAAAGGGATGGTGAGATAATAGCAGCGACAGGAGCCAGCAGAATATATCACGCTAAGGCATTCGTTTTGACAACAGGAACATTCTTGAATGGCTCAATTCTTATAGGAGACACCCAAAGAAAAGGTGGCAGAATTGATGAGAAGAACGCTGCTGGCCTAGAAAAGTTTTTTTATAACAAGGATTTAAAGCTAGGCAGACTAAAAACAGGAACTCCCCCTCGCTTATCAAGAAAAACAATTGATTTTTCAGTTATGGAGGAGCAGCCAGGTGAAGATGGTTTATTTATGTCATTTTTGACGAATAAAAACAAACACCCAGAACAAACCATATGCCACATCACAAAAACCAACAAAGAAACCCATAAAATAATTGCAGAAAATATAAACAGATCCGCAATGTATTCAGGCTTAATTAGTGGCGTTGGTCCAAGATACTGCCCATCAATCGAAGACAAAATAACAAGATTTTCTCAAAAAGACAGCCACCAAATTTTTGTTGAGCCTGAGGGCCTTAACTCAGACTGGATATATCCAAATGGTATTTCAACAAGCTTACCACGCGATGTTCAGCTTGAATATGTTCGTTCAATCAAAGGTTTCGAGAATGCAGAAATACATCAGTACGGCTATGCAGTGGAATACGATTATATTGATCCCAGAAATCTTGAAAAAACCCTAAGACTTAAGAAAAGCCAAAACCTTTATCTGGCTGGTCAAATCAACGGCACTACAGGCTATGAAGAAGCAGCTGCACAAGGTATTGTTGCAGGCATTAATGCTTGTTTACATGTAACTAAAAAAGACCCCTGGACACCCCAAAGACAAACAAGCTATTTGGGAGTATTGGTAGACGATTTAACACGGTTTGGAGTAAGTGAGCCTTATAGAATGTTTACCTCTCGAGCAGAACACAGGCTTTTATTAAGACAAAACAATGCTGACGAAAGAATGTTTAATCAAGCAGAGGAATTCGGCATTATTGACGAAGAGAGAAAAGCTATTTTTTATCAAAAACAGGAAAGCAAAAACAAGATACTAAAAACTCTAAAAAACACAAAAACCAAAATAAACAATGAAACAAAAACTGCCGAGCAGCTTTGTAAAAGAAATGATTTTTCAGAAAATCAAATAAAATCACTAATCAATGAACCAAACCCACTGTTTAAAGAAGTTTATTACGATGTTAGATATTCTGGGTATGTTGAAAAACAAAACAGAGAGATCAGCAAGATGAGAAACTTAGAGGAATTTCAACTGGGATTAATTTTTGATTACAAGGAAGTTGTGGGTCTTTCAGGAGAGCTGCAAGAAAAACTCAACGCACAAAAACCAACCAACCTTTATGAAGCCTCTTTAGTGGAGGGCATAACCCCAGCAGCACTAAATGTTATTTCAATACACTTAAAAAAATTAGATGCTATCAGAGCCACCTAAGACCAAACTAAATAGTCTGGCGTCGGAAATAATAACAGAATCAAAAAAGTACAATCTGACAGGCTATAGCGATACAAATAAATTCTTTAACGAGCAAATCGATGATTGTATAGAGGCCTATAAGGTGTGTGAGGGCCTTTTGGGCAAAAGAATAATTGATGTAGGTTCTGGTGCCGGCATACCAGGTCTTGTTTGGGCAATTATTTCAGGCAGGGAAGTTTGGAATATAGATTCCAACCGAAAAAAAGTTAAATTTCAAAACGAATTTATTTCAAAACATGAAATTTTAAATGCAACAGCCGAACACAACCGAATAGAAAACATTAAAATACTTACGTCGGACACTTTGGTGTGTAAAGCCTTTTCTTCCATTGTTAAAACCCTGCAACTAATCGGAAAAAAACAACCAAAAAATATACTCTTTCTAAAAAAGAACGATGAAAAAACAAAACTAGAGATATTAGAAGCCAAACCTTTGTTATATCATTACAAAATATACCCATATAAATCCAACCTTGGAGAAATGTGTGTTGTAGAAGCCTATGACAGTAAAAATTGCAATAACTAACCAAAAGGGCGGAGTTGGAAAAACAACCACAGCCGTAAATATTGCCGCCTCACTAGCCAAGGTAAAACGCAAAGTTTTGTTGATTGATGCTGACCCACAAAGCAATGCAACTTCAGCAGCAGGCATTCCAAAGAACTCAGAAAGCTCACTTTATGAATATTTTGAAGAAGGCGGACCGCTGTCGGACTATATAAAAGACGCTACAGGCGGCTATAAAATTTTTCCAGCCAACTCAAATCTTGTCGCCACTGAAAAGATTATTGAAAACACCAACAAAAGAGAAAAGTTTTTTTCAAGCAACCTTAAAATAAATAAAAAAGATTTTGATTACATTGTTTTTGATTGCCCACCCTCTCTCAACCTCTTAACAATTAATGCGATGGAATATTGTAAGAATGTTCTTGTGCCCGTACAGTGTGAATATTACGCTTTAGAAGGGCTTGTTACACTTAAATCCACAATAGACCAACTAAATGAAGCCAGAAATCTTAATATTAAAATAGCTGGCATATTGCGCACCATGGCAGACTGGAGAAACAATCTCACACACCAGGTTTCCTCAGAGCTTGAGGGCCATTTCAAAGATCTGGTTCTCAACACCATTATCCCAAGAAATGTTAAATTGGCAGAGGCTCCCAGCTATGGTCAATCAATACTGGATTATGATATAAAGTCTATAGGTGCTGAGGCATTCTTAAGTTTGTCTGGCGAGTTTATAAGAAAATTTGAAAATGGCAGGAAAAAAACCACTAAATAAAGGGCTTGAAGCTTTGTTGGGTGATGTAAAAAAAACACCCACAACGAAAAAACCAACCAAGGCAACAAAAACCGAAACAACCAATGAAGCACCAATTGCAAAAATTACAGAAAACCAATACCAACCAAGAACTTTTTTTGATGATGAAAAGCTTGAAGACCTTGCAAGCTCCATTAAAGAACATGGAATTATTCAACCCCTAGTAGTGCGAGAGACCACTAAAGGCTATGAGTTAATAGCGGGAGAGAGAAGACTAAGAGCAGCAAAAATTGCTGGATTAAAAAAAGTACCAATTTCGATCACTAAAGCCTCAAACACCAAGTCTTTGGAAATTGCCATTCTTGAAAACGTACAACGAGAGGATCTTGATGCTATAGAGGTTGCTAGGGGTTACCAAAGGCTGAAAGAGGAATTTAATTACACCCAAGAAGCACTATCAAAAAGCATTGGAAAGCCGAGAAGCTCAGTAGCTAATTCATTAAGGCTGTTAACTTTGTCAGAGAAAATACAAAAAGAAATTAGTTCTGGGAATATATCCGAGGGTCACGCCAAAGTTTTGCTTGGTCTTGAAACAATAAAGGCAGAAGCTTTAGCTGAAAGAATTGTAAAAGAAAACCTATCAGTAAGAGCCCTTGAAAATCTCTTAAAAGAAAAATCCACAAAAACCACCAACAAAGAAAAAACAAGGGATGAAATTAATCTAGAGTCTGCATTAAGCTCGAAACTTGGCTCTAAAGTTACCATTGATGACAAAAAGGGCAAGGGAAAACTAACTATAAAATATTACTCTTACGACGAGCTCGACGGAATCATTGAGAAAATTTCTATTTAACCCTGTAAACAAAACTAAAATTACATTAAAATTACCGCACCTATGGCATCTGAAAGCTCGGGACGTACTTTTCAAGAATATTTAGCCCACCATTTACAAAATTTGGTGTATGGCCCTTTGCCTGAGGGGCATGAAAGAAAGTTTTATGCCAAAGGAGATTCTTCCGCCGAAAAAGACACTTACTGCCAAGATAAAGGAATGGATTATGATGGCAGCAAATATTGCAAAGAAACCCTAACTGAAGATGGGTGGTATCTTGCTAACAACAAAACAGATGTCGAGGCGATGGGGTTTTGGGCGCTCCACATAGACACCCTTTTCTTCTCCATCTTGCTGGGTAGCATATTTGTATTTCTTTTTGCTCGAGCAGCTAAAAACTTTTCTTTAGAGAGCCCAACCAAACTTCAGTGTTTTATTGAAATGATGATTGATTTTATTAATGGAGTAGTTAAAGGAACTTTTAAGGCGGCCAAAAATACCTTGATAGCACCCATGGCCCTAACAATCTTTTTTTGGGTTCTGTTAATGAACGTTATGGATTTGGTTCCAGTTGATCTTATACCTTATCCTGCAGAGCTGCTTGGTGTGCCATACCTAAAAGTTGTACCAACCACCGATCTTAACCTAACCGCAGCACTTGCACTTTCAGTTTTCGTTTTATATTTGATTTTTAGCATCAAATCCAAAGGCTTTATCGGATTTATCAAATCGATATCGCTGCACCCATTCGGACCATGGATGCTGCCAGCCAACCTTTTTATTGAAATAATAGATTTGATAGCTAAACCGCTTTCTTTGGCGCTTAGGCTCTACGGCAACTTGTATGCAGGAGAAATGATATTTTTATTGATTGCTGGCATGGTATCCATTAATCTTGCAGAATTAACTTTAACAGGCATAGGTTTAAACTTGGCTGGCATAACACTAAGTTTGATTTGGGCAATATTTCATATTTTGATAGTGGTGCTGCAGGCATTTATTTTTATGATGCTTACAGTGGTCTATATGAATATGGCACACGAAAAATTTGAACAACATTAAGGAGGTTGTGAATATGGATGTAGAAGCTGCAAAATTTATCGGAGCAGGAATTATGTTTGGTTTGGCAGCGATTGGAGCTGGAGTTGGCGCAGGAGTATTAAGCTCTAAGCTAATCGAGTCAATTGCAAGACAACCAGAACTAGAAGACCAACTAAGACCAACATACTTTTTAGGTATTGGTTTGGTTGATGCTGTGCCAATGATTTCTGTTGGTTTGGCTTTTTACGTATTGTTTGTTGCATAGACAATGAATTTAAACGCTACACTTTTAGGGCAAATGATAGCTTTCGGGCTATTTGTCTGGTTTTGTTGGAAGTTCGTCTGGCCACCATTATTGGCTGCAATGGAAGAGAGAGCCGAGAAAATAGAACAAGGATTAAAAGATTCAGAAGAAAGTGCAAAGAAAATTATAAAAGCACAAGAAGAAGCTGATTCTATGGTCAAATCTGCCAAGTCAGAGGCTAAAAAAGTTCTAGATAATGCCAAGCAGCAGGCCGACAAAATAGTTGACGATGCAAAAAACAAAGCCAACGAAGAAAAAGACAGAATTGTAAACTCTGCTCAAGCAGAAATAGACAAAGAAGTTGTAAATGCCAAAAAATCTTTGGAAAAAGATTTCGCTGTTAATGTAATGGCTGCCGTGAAAAAAATTGTCTCGAAAGAGGTTTCATCTACAGACCACGATGACACAATTAAAGAAAGCCTAAATGACTTTAGAAAATGAATAAATTGTTTGAGGTATATTCCAAAGGCCTTTTTAGATCTCTTAATAGAGCAGATGTGCCTGAGGTTATTGAGCTTTTCCAAAGCTACACCAAATCAAACATGAGAAGCTTAAGCAGCTTTTTCAAAAACAAAACAATTTCTAAAGACAAGAAACTTAGCTTTGCCATAGATCTTTTTGGGTCATCAGAGGAGCTAACTTCGTTCATCAAAACCATTGATGCCAATAATAGATATGAGTTATTTCCTGGGATATTTGAATACTTCGTTACTTATGCTCAAAAAGAACTTAACAACATCCCTGTCAAAGTATTTGTTAACAAAAAACCAAATGAAGAGGTGCAAAACAAGGTTAATGTTTTCGTTAAAGAGAATATTGGAACTGAAACCCCTGTTAGCTACGAAATTAATGACAACGTCTTAGGTGGAATAATCCTTAAATACAAAGATAGTGAAATTGATTTAAGCATAAACAACAAAATTAACGGTCTACAAACCACACTTATTAATTAAAGGAGAAAAAATGAGTACAAAAATTAACCCCTCAGAGATTTCCAACATCATTCAAAAGAAGATTGATGGATTCCAGGGAGCACAAGCTGAAGCAAATGTTGGTGAAGTAATCTCAACAGCTGATGGCATTGTTCAAATATATGGTCTTGAAGAAGCTATGTATGGTGAGCTATTGGATTTTGGTGAAGGAACACTAGGAATGGCCCTTAATCTGGAGACAGACTCTGTGGGTGCTGTTGTGCTTGGTGATGCAGGGCACATCAAAGAAGGGCAAAAAGTTAAGACAACTGGCAGAATTCTCGAGGTGCCAGTTGGTGAAGGTCTAAAAGGAAGAGTAATTGATGCACTTGGAAGACCCTTAGACGGCAAAGGAGAAATTAAATCAGATGGTTTTTCTGCAATTGAAGTTGTTGCGCCAGGTGTTATTGATAGACAGTCTGTCGATCAGCCAGTACAAACAGGATTAAAGTCTATTGATGTAATGGTGCCAATTGGTAGAGGTCAACGTGAGCTTATCATTGGTGACAGACAAACAGGTAAAACCGCTATTGCTATCGATACCATTATTCATCAAAAAAATTCAAACATTACTTGTGTCTATGTTGCAGTTGGCCAAAAACAATCAACAGTTGCAACAGTAGTGCGCCAACTAGAAGAGGCAGACGCCTTAAAAAACACTATTGTGGTTTCTGCTACAGCAGCTGAAGCTGCTTCTCTTCAATTTATTGCACCTTACTCTGGTTGCACCATGGGAGAATATTTTAGAGATAGAGGTGAGGATGCTCTCATTATCTATGATGACCTTTCCAAACACGCTGTTGCTTATAGACAGATATCATTGCTCTTAAAAAGACCTCCTGGTCGTGAAGCTTTCCCAGGGGATATTTTTTATTTGCACTCAAGGTTGCTGGAAAGAGCAGCTCGAGTAAACCCAGACTACGTTGAGCGTTTTACTGAAGGCAAAGTCAAAGGTAAAACAGGTTCCTTAACTGCTCTACCTATTATTGAAACTCAAGCAAGTGATGTGTCTGCTTTCATTCCAACCAATGTTATTTCAATCACAGATGGACAAATATTTTTAGAGACAGACCTATTTAATTCTGGGATAAGACCAGCCATCAACCCTGGCATCTCTGTTTCAAGGGTTGGTGGTGCAGCACAAACTAAAATTATTAAAAAACTTGGTGGCGGTGTTAAGCTGGCACTAGCTCAATTTAGAGAGCTTGAATCGTTCTCACAGTTTGCTTCCGATCTTGATGATGCAACTCGGGAACAGCTTGAAGACGGCCAAAGAATCACAGAACTATTAAAACAAAAGCAGTTTTCACCAAGATCAGTTGCTTGTATATCTATTGTCCTATTTGCTATTGAATACAAATACCTGAAAAACGTTGAGAAAGAGCGCATGCAATCTTTTGAAGACAACCTTAGAGATTACTTTAAATCCAAACATAAAGATGTTTGGGAAGAGGTTAATAAAACCGGTGATTGGAATGATGGATCTTGAAAAGAAATACACAAAAATTTTAGACGGCTTTATGAAAGAGGGATCATTTTAATGGCTCAAACCAAAGAAATTAGAAAAAAAATAGGCAGCGTTCAAAATACCAAAAAAATTACGTCTGCCATGGAGCTTGTCGCTTCTAGCAAAATGAAAAAAACACAAGACGCTATGAGCAAAGGCAAACCTTATTCAAATAAAATAATTGAGCTAATCGATAATTTATCAAAAGCCAGCTCGGAGTATCGTCACCCCTTCTTTCAGGTTAGTGAAGAAAAAACAGATGTCTATATTATCGTTGGTACTGACAAAGGTTTATGTGGTGGGTTAAATACCAACCTTTTTAAACAAGCACTGAACCTTATGTCGGACAATCAGGAGAAAGGTCGAAAAATCAAATTGGTTTTATTTGGCAAAAAAGCTGCCGACACTTTTTCTAAACTTAAAAATGTAGAAGTGCTAGCAACTGCTACAAAGCTTGGGGACATTCCTAGTGTTGAAGATGTTGTTGGCTCAGCACAAGCAGCAATAAAAGAGTTTGAATCTGGTTCGGTAGGCAATGTTTACTTATTTGCTAATGAATTTATTAACACCATGACTCAAAAACCTTTTAAAAAAGAGCTTTTACCAATTGCTGAAATTACCACCGAAGGTGAGGCACACAAAGTTTGGGACTACATATACGAGCCAGGTTCCAAAGAAATATTAGATCGATTATTGAAGCGATTTATAGAAACACAAATCTATCAGGCCGTTATAGAAAACAATGCCTGCGAACAAGCAGCAAAAATGATTGCTATGAAAAATGCATCGGAAAATGCTGAAGAAATAATAAAAAGTTTACAGCTGGTTTATAACAATGCCAGACAAGCTGCTATCACACAGGAGCTGTCGGAAATTGTTGGAGGAGCCGCAGCAATTTAATAGGAGAAAAAATGAGCGATATTGGCGTAGTAAAACAGATAATCGGTGCGGTTATCGACGTGGAATTTGATAGGGAAAATATCCCTAACATTTATGACGCACTTGTGATTGAGGAAACCAACCTTGTGCTTGAAACCCAACAACAACTTGGAGACGGGATTGTTAGAACCGTTGCTATGGGTACAACTGAAGGCCTAAAACGAGGCCTTAAAGCAAGAAACACAAAAGCTCCTATTAGTGTTCCAGTGGGTGAAGCCACTTTAGGCCGCATTATGAACGTTTTAGGCGACCCTATCGACATGAAGGGGAAGGTTAAAACAGAAGAAAGAATGCCTATTCATAGAAAACCCCCTGCCTATGTTGACCTATCTGATTCAAATGAAATCTTAGAGACAGGTATCAAGGTTATTGATTTGGTTTGCCCGTTTGCTAAAGGTGGTAAAGTTGGTTTGTTCGGTGGAGCTGGTGTCGGTAAAACAGTTAACATGATGGAGCTTATTCGGAACATTGCGATTGAGCACTCAGGCTATTCAGTATTTGCTGGTGTTGGTGAAAGAACTAGAGAAGGTAACGACTTTTACCACGAAATGACAGAGTCAAAAGTTTTAGACAAAGTGTCACTAGTCTACGGCCAGATGAATGAGCCTCCAGGAAACAGGCTAAGAGTAGCTTTAACAGGCTTAACTATGGCTGAAAAATTTAGAGATGAAGGCAGAGATGTTTTGCTATTCGTCGACAATATTTACAGATACACACTCGCTGGAGTTGAGGTTTCAGCCCTGCTAGGAAGGATGCCATCAGCTGTTGGATATCAACCAACTTTGGCTGAGGAAATGGGAGTCTTGCAAGAAAGAATTACATCAACAAAAACTGGTTCGATTACATCTATTCAGGCAGTTTATGTTCCAGCTGATGACCTAACTGACCCTTCTCCTGCCACAACATTTGCTCACTTAGATGCGACTGTGGTGCTTTCAAGAAGAATTGCTGAGCTTGGAATTTATCCAGCGGTAGACCCATTGGATTCAACATCAAGACAGCTTGATCCATTGGTTATAGGCCAAGAGCATTATGATGTAGCTCAGAGAGTTCAAGGTGTGCTGCAAAGATATAAAGAGCTAAAAGACATCATTGCGATTTTGGGGATGGATGAACTTTCTGATGAGGACAAGAAAACTGTTTCTAGGGCTAGAAAAGTTGAGAAGTTTTTATCTCAACCCTTCTTTGTTGCCGAAGTATTTACAGGCTCTCCAGGAAAATATGTTTCTGTTAAAGACACTATCCAAGGATTTAAAGAAATTCTTGAAGGCGTTCATGACGATGTGCCTGAACAAGCTTTTTACATGGTTGGCTCTATAGATGAAGCATTAGAGAAGGCAAAAACAGTTAAGAGTGATTAATATAAGTTTCATCTCCCAAGAAAAAACTCTTTTTGAGGGGGAGGCAAAAATGGTTGTAATGGATGGCCAAGAGGGCCAGCTTGGGATTGTTAAAGGCCACTCACCACTACTGGCAATCTTAAAACCTGGTCCAGTAAGAATGATTCAAGAATCAGGCGAAGAAGTATTCTTTACCAATGGTGGCTTTGCGGAAGTTCAGCCAGAGAGCATCACCATTCTAGTCGATTCTGCTGTCAGAGCTGATGATTTGGACGAAGCTAAAATCCTAAAAGCCAAAGAGGAAGCCGAAAAACTACTCAAAGATAAGAAGGATCAAAAAGACTTTGCAGAAGTATCATCACAATTAAATCAATCTTTATCCCAGCTGAGAGCTATTGAAGCTCTTAAAAAGAACGTTAAACTTAAAAGTTAAGTTTAAAATATAAACGCAAAACATGAGCTTAAGTGTAGTATTGCTTGCCGCTGGTGAAGGCAAGAGAATGAAAACATCCCAACCAAAACCTTTAGTTATGCTGGGAGATATGCCTTTGGTGCAACATTCATTAAATACCATTAAGAAACTTAAACCCTCTCAGGTTTTTTTGGTCACTGGGCACAAGAAAGACGAGGTAAAGAAATATGTTTTGGAAAATAATTCAGGTGACTATATTTTTTGTGAGCAAAAAGAACGCCTTGGAACAGGCCATGCAGTTAAGCAAGCAGCACCTTATATACCGGATAAAGGAAAAACATTATTTTGTATTCCGATGTGCCGCTATTAACAGAAAAGACAGCAAAAAAACTCATCAGATCATCAGCAAGAAAAAAAATATCAATTCTGACTACATTGCTAGATGATCCTAAAGGCTATGGAAGGATTATTAGATCTCAAAAAAAAGATCCGCTTGGCATTAGAGAAGAAGCTGATGCTTCTAGTGATGAAAAGAAGATTAATGAAATATTTAGTGGGATCATGGTGGTTGAAAATGAGTTTTTGAAAAAAGGCTTAAGAGGACTAGTTAGAAATAATTCAGCTGGGGAATATTACCTCACAGATTTGGTTGAATATGCCACCAAAAGAGAGCTTAAAGTTGGCTCCCATACAACAACTCCAGATGAGGTTCTGGGTGCTAATAACAAATCCGAACTTGGTCACTTATATAAAGCTCTGGTTAAGATGAACATCAAAAGTGCTAAAAATAAAGGGGCAATTTTTAAGGACGAATCAACCTGCTATGTAGAGGGTCAGCTCAGTGTCGGCAAAGATGTCAGAATTGGCAATAATGTCACCATTAAAGGCAAAGTTTGGCTTGGTGATAATGTTGTCATTGAGTCAAATGCGCTGCTATCAAACGTAAATATTGGTGCCAACTCAACAATAAAAGATTTTTGTTCAATCGAAGACAGCAAAATTAGATCTAATGTCGAGGTTGGTCCTTTTGCAAGACTACGCAATGGAGCTGTGCTTGACAGTTCTAGCAAGATTGGAAATTTTGTAGAGGTCAAAAACTCAAAAATTGGTACAAATTCAAAAGCAAATCATCATGCATACTTGGGCGATGCTGAGATTGGCAAAAAAACCAATATTGGTGCTGGCACAATCACTTGCAACTACGACGGCAAAAATAAAAACAAGACCACCATTGGTGATAATGTCTTTGTTGGGACTAATTCATCGTTGGTTGCACCGCTCAATGTGGGCAAGAAATCTTATATAGCTGCTGGATCTGTCATAACACAAGATGTGCCTAACAACTCTTTAGCATTTGGCAGAGCACGACAATCAACTAAGAAAAACTGGAAGAAGAAGTAATGTGTGGAATTGTTGGCGGCTCATCAAAAAGAAACGTACTGCCAATTTTGGTAGAGGGTTTAAAGAGACTTGAATACCGAGGCTACGATTCGGCTGGTGTAGCATTTGCTGCCAATAAAAAAATTACACAAGTGAAAACCGTTGGTAGAGTTGCTGATTTAGAATCTCAACTAAAAAAATCCGATGAGTCAAACAATGGCATTGCGCATACTAGATGGGCCACTCATGGTGTTCCAAGCACCAAAAATGCCCACCCCAATCAAGTCTTAATGAAATTTTGTTGTTCATAACGGCATCATTGAAAATCATGAGCAAGCTAAGGGAAATAACTTAAAGCTGAGGGCTTTAAATTTATCTCAGATACCGATACAGAAGTGATCACTCATCTTATAAATTATTACAAAAATACCGGCCATGATTTTGATTCAGCAGTTATGAGAGCAATTAAAGACCTTAAAGGGGCATACGCCCTTGGCATTATGGATGTAAACAATCCAGATTATGTTATTGGTGCCAGAGAACACAGTCCTCTTGTTGTTGGCGAGGGCGTTGATGAGAATTTTATTGCGTCGGATGTTATGGCTCTTTCACAGGTAACCAATAAATTTAAGTTTTTAGAGGATGGCCAGATAGCAATAATTTCAAACGACAATATAGAAGTTCTTGGAAAAAACGGAGCCCCTAAAAACATAGCTACCCAAGAGATTGATTCAACTGCATACACAAATGACCTTGCCGGCTATAGCCATTTTATGGAGAAGGAAATATTTGAACAACCAACTGCAATTTTAAATTCAATCGAAGGCAGGGTTTTGGAAAAATGGAGCCCAAGAAGGCATTTTGGTGCAGGGTTTGAAGCAGGCTGGCAGATATTTCAAACATTCAGATAGTTGCATGTGGCACCAGTTACCATGCAGGCAGAATTTTTGAATATTGGTCTCACAAGTTCTTGGCATTAATTGTCGGGTTGATTATGGATCTGAATACCAATATCAAGAACCAATAAAAACACCAAAGACTTTATTGGTTACAATATCTCAATCTGGAGAAACAGCAGACACTTTGGCTTCATTGCGTTTTGCAAACAAAACCGATGATCCCATCACTTTAACTATTTGTAACGTCGCAAATAGCTCACTGTGTAGAGAATCCGACTACACGCTGCTCACCAATGCTGGGCCTGAAATTGGAGTAGCTTCGACCAAAGCTTTTGTAACCCAACTTTCTAGCTTATGCCTGCTTTTACTAACCTTGATGAAAGTTCACAACAGGCCGGCAAAATCGATAGCAAACATTTCAAGCGCTCTACTCGAGCTGCCAAAAAATATTGAAAAGACTTTAAAAGATTTGGACACTTATAAAGCAGTAGCAAAACTGATCTTTAATAAAAACAGTGCATTGTTTTTAGGCCGTGGAATGTACTTTCCAATAGCTAGAGAGGGCGCACTTAAGCTTAAAGAAATTTCTTACATACACGCCGAAGCATATCCGGCTGGGGAGTTAAAGCATGGACCTTTGGCATTAATTGATAAAAATATGCCTGTTATTGCTGTGGTGCCAGACAATGAACACTTAGATAAAATTCTTTCCAACTTGCAGGAAGTATCAGCTCGAAAAGGCAAGGTTTTCTCAATTGGTCCTCTTGGTAAAACAACAATTAGCAAAGACGGTGGTCATATCAAAATTCCTAAAACGATTGATCTCCTCAATCCAGTAATAAGCATAGTGCCTATGCAGTTAATTTCGTATTTCTCAGCAATTTATAAAGGCACGGATGTAGACAAGCCGCGAAACTTGGCAAAAAGCGTCACTGTCGAATAAGATTTCGTCAATTTTCAAAACCTGATGATATTTCTGATTCTTGAAAAATGAATTTAAAAGACAATCAAAGGAAAATATTTATTTATCTCTTATTAATTGGAACAGTATTTTTGACCAATATTTGGTTGGGGATATTCTTTTATTGGTTCTTTGTTGTTTGTTGTTGTTTCTTTTGCAATTATACTA
Organism: Gammaproteobacteria bacterium; assembly: GCA_038147295.1. Classification (GTDB taxonomy): domain Bacteria; phylum Pseudomonadota; class Gammaproteobacteria; order Magnimaribacterales; family TMED112; genus TMED112. Next base: position 214,912 of record JAYQTH010000002.1, on the reverse strand, counting down.
TTGTCTCTTCATCAATATCGTCATCTAAATATAAAAACATTCCAGATGCAGACAAACTTCCCAGATTTAATCTTAAATTGAAAAAAGATGCAACAGATTGGGAGATAGAGTTTTGAACGATTTTTGAAGGAAAATTTAAAGATCAAATTTTCTGAAAAAATTCGAACCAAAAACAATTAAGAAAATTGATAAACAAGTTTATTTAGAAAGGGAACAGAAAAACCAGAAAAAGAAATTGATATTACAAAAATTGAATATCAATGGGTTTTAAAAAGATGCAAGTGAAAAATATAAACTGGGTTAAAATAGTCTTTATAAAACCTTGAATAAAGAAATTTTCTTGATTGAAATATTAAATAATTTCTCAAATAAACAAAATGAATAGAAAGTTTATTTATTACATTATTTTTGCTATTTGTTTTTTGCTTATTACTATTGTGCAGGATTACATAAGACCAAATTATGATGGTGCTAATGGAATAATAATTTATCTTCTTGGGGTTGCTCCAAATTTTTTACCAGGAATTGGGTTGCCTGCTCTGTTATATGTAGTGATTCAGAAGTAAAACCTAATTCATCTTTATTTAAAAATCGACTCTATTGGTCAAAATCTCCATTTCAGGATTAATTGCCAATGAGTTCATTACAATTTTTACACCTGGAAGAGGTGTCTTCGATTGGAATGATATTCTATGGACTATAATTGGAGTAGGTTTGTTTACATTAACTGTCAAGAAGTTCAGCAAAAAGTTCTAGAATTTTAATTGAGTTGAAAGTTAATATTGCTACGGATACTCTGTTACTGTTGAATGAAAAATAATCTACCTAATTTTTAGGACTTATTGATGGAAACAAACTGGATGATCTTAGGTTGGCTAATCGACATGATTCTTAATGGTTTTGTTTGGTTTGTTATCGCAGCAATTTTTCTTGCATTCATCGATGTGACTGACACATGGACAAGAAAAGTCGTTAAATGGGTAGATAAAGCTGATAAATGGATAAGAAAATTAATAGATGACTTATATGGGTGGGTCCAAAAAAAGAATCTTAAAATAACCTCTAGTATTATAATATTAATCATATTTGGCATTCTTGCTCAAACAGGAGTAATACCCAAGTTGATAACTTGAAATATAAAAAATCCAATCGGTTACAGTTGAATGATAGAAAAGATTAAGAATTCAATACAACAAGATACAGCAACAAATAAAGTTGGTGTTTTTTCTACTTTCACAATTAATACAATTTTGCTTACTCAAATATCTAGAAACGATACTTTTAATGAAATTATCTTTTGGTTTTGTGTTGTTCTCGAGTCCTTGATTGTTCTTTATATCGCTGCAATGATTTACTATAAAATAAAATAAAAAAACATGAATCATTTTCTTTCCTACCTGCTGACATATTTAAATGTAATAGTAGGTTTTTTAATTATTATTGGCTGTACTTATATTGGGCTTTCAGGAAATTCTCTTTATTTTTCTATTTTATCAGGAACATTTCCTCCACCTGATATGGTCTTTGACAACCCTGACTGGGAAGGAGGTTTTAAAGGCCTGCTTTGGGGCATTTTTTTTGCAGTAGTAGTTTGTGGGTTCGTAGCAACAATAATACTTATTAAACAAACTTTATCCGTAATGGAGAATAATTCACATAGCGATTTTGAACAACAAAAACAAATAAGATCACTATTAGAATCAATTGATAAGAGGCTTAAACAAGATTAAAAAAATGAAAAACAGTTTTTTATTCGTAGTGCTTCTATCAGCATACCTCTCAACTGCAGAAGACTATAAAAATGATGAAATTAATGAATTATTGGATGGTCTTCATCAAGATGCACACGAGGGAAATTATCAGAGCTATTTTGATCGTTATGCCTCAGATGCAATCTTCCTAGGCACAGACAAAACCGAGCGTTGGACAATAGAAGAATTTAAAGCTTATGCTAAGCCAGCATTTGCCGACGGTAATGGTTGGACTTATTCAGTTGTTGAGCGTAACTGGGAGGGAGTTGGCGATACGCGTTGGTTTGATGAAATTCTTTTTAATGAAAAGCTAGGACATTGTAGAGGTACTGGTGTTGTGCAGCTAGTTGAAGGAGAATGGAAAATTCTTCATTATGCTTTGACGATGTTAGTTCCCAATGAAATTGCTGCTGAAGTTGGCGCCCAAACCCAAGAAGCTGATCTTAATTAATTGGTTTCATTTTTATTCAACCAACTTAAATCTATCAGTCCCAGAAATACAGAGTTAAAATATACTCATATGAAGCTGGGTGTTCCAAAAGAGATAAAAAATAATGAACATAGGGTAAGCCTTACTCCGCAATCCGTTGGTCGTCTTGCAAAATTGGGAGCCGATGTTTTTGTTGAAAAGTCTGCTGGCCTAGAAATAGGTTTTACGGACGAGATGTTTGTTAATAACGGAGCAACTATTCTAGACACTGCAGCGGAAATATTTTCAAATTCTGAATTAATTATTAAGGTAAAAGAGCCGCAAGAGGAAGAGCTTAAATACCTTACACCTGATAAAACATTATTCACCTATTTGCACTTAGCTGGCGACAAACAGCAAGCTAAAAAACTGCTTGGGACTGGTGTAACAGGTATAGCATATGAAACTGTTACGGCTTCAGATGGTTCTTTGCCTCTCCTATCTCCTATGAGCAAAATAGCTGGAAAGATAAGCATTGTTGTGGGCCAGTATTTCTTACTAAAACCAAACCAAGGCATTGGCACATTGTTAGGTAGTGTCGATCAGATAGAACCAAGAACAGTAACAGTAATAGGGGCAGGTGTTGCTGGCAAAGAAGCAATAAAAAAAGCTATTTCTACTGGTGCAAAAGTTAATATTCTGGATTTATCAGAAGCCAAACTTTCTGACCTTGAAGCTAAATTTGGCTCTAATAATATCAAGTATTTAATTTCATCTGAGGAAAAAATTATTGAATCTATTTCATCTTCAGATCTTGTTATAGGTTCAGTTTATGTTGTTGGTAAAGAAGCGCCAAAGGTTGTAACCAAAGAGATGTTGTCGGAGATGAAGCCAGGGAGTGTAATGGTTGATATTTCTATTGATCAAGGCGGATGTTTTGAAACCAGCAAACCCACAACTCACGATAACCCAATTTATAAGGTTGAGGACGTCACACACTACTGTGTAACAAATATGCCTGGAGCTGTGCCACTTACTTCAACCCTTGCCCTTAATGAAGCCACTCTGCCATTCATTGAAGAGATTGTTAAAAGTGGTCTGAGCAAAAGTTTAAGTGACAATGAGCATTTAGCAGCTGGGGTAAATATAATGGATGGCAAAATTATCCATCCAGCAATTAAGGAGGCGCTCAACTAAATGGAGAAAATTCTTTTTATCATTGCTGTTTTTCTGATAATTTCTTGTGTAGCCATTCTTAAGGCAAAAGATTTTAAAGAAACCTGGAAATTTGCCATTAAATGGGTGTTTGGATTGTTTGCTTTATTTGCCCTCAATCTTTTTAACGAAGCATTTCTTTTTGAATGGCTTGGCTGGAATGGCACTAATAAAAATGATTGGGTTTTTGTGCTATGGTGGGGTCTAGTATTTTCATGGTTTTTATATGGCTTTGGAATGCTTTTTAGAAAACTACGCGAAAAAGAATGAGACCTGAAACTTTATTTTTAATTGGTGTTTGGTTGGTTTTTGTGATTTTAGAAATCTACCAAAAGAAATTCTTTAACAAGCCAAGAGAAAAGTCGTCAGACGGCATAGTTGAAATAGTTACGGGTGTGATGTTGTTGTTTTTCATCCAGCCCTTTGTTGTTGCTTCAGGATATTTTCTTACCTCTCAAGTAGTGCCCGATGCCCAAGACTTAATTTTAAATTGGCCATTTTTGGTTGTATTTGGTTTGCTGTTGTTGTTTGATGATTTAACGCAGTATTGGTGGCATCGAACTGTACACAACGTCCCTATTCTTTATCACTTGCATAGACCTCATCACGAAGCTGAATACTTATCGGTGAGAATTGTTTATCGCAACAATCCTTTTTATTACTTATTCATGCCAAGCTTGTGGTTCTCTGGTATGTTGCTTTTTTTGGGTTCTGGATGGGTCTATGTTGTTTACATATGTATGAAAATGACGGTGATCTATGGTGCACACTCAGATATTAGGTGGGACAAGCCTCTGTATAAAATTAAATGGCTTTCTCCTTTGATGTGGTTTGTTGAACGCACCATATCCACCCCAGCAACTCATTTTGCCCACCATGGAAAATATAAATCAGACCCAAACACTAACTACAAAGGGAACTATGGCAACTTTTTATTTCTATGGGATGTTATTTTTGGCACAGCAATCATTACCAGAGACTATCCAAAGGAGTTTGGGGTAGAAAATTTAAAATCTGCTCCGATGTTTTACCAAATCTTTTGGCCATTTGTGCAGCCACCTAAAGAATTAATTCAAAATAGCAATGAATAAAGCAGGCCTCTATTTCGCCTACATATTAATTTACACATCACCGATTCAAGTGGGCTTCATTTTATGGCAGCTATGGATAGTTTTAACCTCAGACTACACATTTTTTGGCTTATCAACTAAAGAGTTTCTGGTGGATAATTTAAAATTTCTCCACGATTGGGTATATTCTTGGTTTTGGAACGCTTTGCTTGATTTCTTTTATCAATTTCCTGCATTGGTCATGTCCACTTTGAAGTTGGTAGTGAATACCTGGCTTGGTTACTGGTTGCTCGAAAAATTTAAATGAGAAAACTGCTTTTTATTTTATTTTTTGTTCAATTATTTCTGCACCCGAATAGTTTCGATTTAATAAATAGTAAAAAAAATGTCTTCGAATCTGGTCTTGTTTTAGTTCAACTAAAAAATGGGCTGCATTTTTTAGAGGAGGAGGCAGAAGTCCAAAAAGAACTGGTTATTGCCATTCATGGCGGCGGTACACTTGGCTATGAATGGGTCTACCCTCTCAACCAACTTAATTCTGAAAGCACAAGAGTTGCTTTTTTCCGATGGAATCCAATTTCAGCGACATGCGCACATGATGAGCTTAGATATTTGAAATCATTCCTTGATAATTCCAGTAGCCACTATGAAAAGATTACGATTTTAGGACATAGTTTGGGTGGCATTCTTCTAGCTAGACTTATTGAGGATTTAGAAATTAACAAACCTCTAGAGGCGCATATTATTGCATCGCCACTTAAAGGTATTGAGCCAACCAACAGCCTCTGCGATTATCAGCCACCCATGAAAGTTAGTAATGATGTTGTTCTTTACGAATGGCGAACACAAAAAAACCTGGATGGTGTATTCATGGCCCTTCCGTACGACCCTCAGATAGTAGAAATTGAAAATAGCAATGTAACAAGACTTCCAGAAAAGTATAAGGAAAACAAACTTGGTCATAACTGGTCAATCAGCTGGGTTGTTGACGAAATTAGCGATTAGCTTTTTAACACTCTTTTGTTAGAATCTTATTTTTCCATTTAAAAAATGTTGCCAGATATTCTAAAAAACAATCTAAGCATTCCAGTTGTTGCTGCACCACTGTTTATTATTTCAAGACCAAACCTTGTGATTGCTCAATGCAAAGCAGGAGTTGTAGGTTCTTTTCCAGCACTCAATGCTAGACCTCAAGAACTGCTATCAGATTGGATCAAAGAAATTAAAGATGAGCTGGGCGAATACCAAGCACAAAACCCAGGGAAGAAAGTTGCCCCCTTTGCAGTTAATCAAATTTGTCACCTATCAAACGACAGACTGTTGGCTGATGTTGAGACATGCGTTAAGCATGAGGTGCCAATCATTATTACATCCTTACGACCGCCAGCTGACCTGGTGAAAGCAATACACTCTTACGGCGGCCTAGTATTTCATGACGTTATCAATACAAGACATGCCCAGAAAGCAGTTTCTGAAGGTGTCGATGGTTTAATACTTGTTTGTGCTGGTGCTGGTGGCCATGCTGGTGCCCTATCACCATTTGCTTTGCTAAGGGAAACCAGAGAGTGGTACGATGGCACAATATTGTTATCAGGAGCGATTTCAGACGGATATTCAGTGGCAAGTGCTTTAGCTATGGGTGCAGATCTTGCCTATATTGGAACAAGATTTATTGCCACACAAGAATCAGAAGCTGAAGATGAGTACAAACAAATGCTAATAGACTCATCAGCCAAAGATGTGGTTTATACCAATTACTTTAGTGGTGTGCATGGAAATTATTTATCGCCATCGGTAATTAAGTCAGGCATGGATCCAGATAACTTACCAGAGGCAGATAAAACAAAAATGAATTTTAATTCTGGCGGCAATGCTGCGAAAAAAGTTTGGAAAGATATTAAAGGTTGCGGCCAAGGCCTAAGCCCAATTAAAGATTCACCAGCAGTTGCTGACCTGGTAGACAATATGAAGAAAGAGTTTGCAGAAGCATCGAAAGCCTTCTCATCAAAAAGTTCTATATATTAAATCTGCAGCTGAAACCCAAGAAAAATTTCGTTTTCTAGATATTGAGAAGTTTTAAGCCCCATCAAAAGACCAAAGTTTTTTGTAGCGTTGTAGGTAATATCTAAGACAGCTTTAACATCTGTGTCGTCAGAAAATTCTATGACCAAATCATCGACCAAGCAAATTTCAACATCAGGCGCACAAGGCTCATAGTTGATTAAAGTTTCTTCGTTCTCTACTTCTTTTGATAGATCTAAATAGATGCGCCCTTCCCAATCATTGGCATTACCAAATCTTAGTCCAGCCACAACACTGCCAAATGATTCGTCATTATCAAATGAGGTATCGAACGAAAAGCTTTTTACACCACCTTCAATAAATACATCAACAACGTTCTGAAGGTTTAACGACACAGACCCTACCGATATTGAATTTAAAAGGTCGCCTATACCAACATGAGCTCCAAGCCGCAAAGTATTGACGGTCTTCTCAAACTCAGCTTGTTCGTCATCAAGGCTTCGCAGATTTGTCCCATAAGCCACTCTGGAAGCTGTGACATATAAGGGTCCCGGTAAAGGAAGGCTACCATAAAAGCCTATGTTGTCATCTTCGTTGTAAGATAAGAGCAAACCAAGATGGCCATATGAATAATCATTTGGCTCTTTTCCAAGTCTGCCATCTTTTGCATCTATAAAGCCATAAGATAGTGATAGAGATAAAATGACGAATAGAAATTTTTTAAGGATCATCTTGAGATAAGTATAAACATAATTATTAATTAAGTTTTAAACAATTTAGTATCTTTAATAATTGCTAATGTTTTCAGTATAATGATCACATGGATGTAGCCGGTTTTGTAATTGCAATTTTTGCATTAATTTTTTCCATTATTGCTTTAGGGTTAGCAATGCGAGCTTTATATATTATTGGTGTAAATGCTGGGCTCGATAAGAAAGTATCGCAAAACAATCCAGCACCAGTAGTTAAATCAGCAACTACTGTTAAAAAGTTTAAAGACCCAATACGCAGAGATGGCAATAAAATTATCTACAACGAAGATCCATTGATTTATGTTATTGAAGACTTTATTTCTAAAGAAGAGTGCCAACATTTTGTTGATGAATCGCGCAGCAAGCTTGAAAGGGCTAAAACAATTGGCGGCAAAGATGGCATTTATCATGAGAACCGAACAGGCATGAATTGTTGGATACATCATGGGCATTCAGCTTTATCAAAAGCAGTTGGCGACAGAATAGCTGACTTAATTGGTTTTCCTTTGAAGAACGCTGAGTCTTTTCAGGTTGTTTACTATACCGGTGGCACTCAGTACAACGACCATCACGATGCTTTTAACCACGAGACAGATGAAGGCAAGAAACATCTTAAAAGAGGCGGACAAAGAATCTATACAGCTCTTGGATATCTTAACGATGTTGAAGAAGGCGGAGCTACAGAATTTAGAGATTTAAATATTTCAGTAAAACCAAAAAAAGGCAGTCTTCTCGTTTGGAAGAATGTCTTGCCTGGTACAACAAAAGTTCATCCCGATTCACTCCATGCGGGAAGGCCTGTTACGAAAGGAGAAAAGTTTGCTTTCAATTTATGGTTTAGAGAAAACAAGTTTGTCTAAATCATGGATGTCTCTTTCATTCTTGATGATCTTAATGATGAGCAGCGCAAAGCTGTAACATCTGAGTCAAAAAAACTCCTTGTTTTAGCAGGTGCTGGTTCAGGCAAAACAAAAGTTTTGGTTCACAGGATAGCTTGGTTAATAAAAGCACTGGGCTGCTCAACTCACAGTGTTCTGGCTGTGACTTTTACCAATAAGGCAGCAAGCGAAATGACTGGCAGAATTGAATCAATTTTAGATCAGCCTATTCCAGAGTTATGGTGCGGAACCTTCCACTCAATTTCAAATAAAATCCTTAGAAGACACTACAAGGAAGCTGGTCTAGAAAGAGATTTTTCAATTTTAGATAGCGATGATCAGCTTCGAATAATTAAAAGAGTACTAAAAAGGCTAGAAATTGATGATGAACAATGGCCTGCAGAAAAGGTTCGCTGGCAGATTAATAACTGGAAAGATGATGGGTTAAGACCGAGTGATATTGACGATAAAGGCGATTTTAATCTTGAGATTCTTAAAAAAATATACCTTGAGTATGGCAATTATTTAGATAGTGAAAACTTGCTAGATTTTGGTGAGTTAATTTTAAGATCTTACGAATTAATTAAAAATAACACAGAACTGCAAAGAGCTTATCGCAGCAAATTCCAAAATATTCTTATTGATGAGTTTCAAGACACCAATACCATCCAATTTAAATGGATAAAAAATCTTATCGGTGAACGCACAAACGTAACAGCTGTAGGTGACGATGATCAGTCCATCTATGGTTGGCGAGGCGCGAAGATCGAAAATATTAATAAATTTGCAAAAGAAAAAGAAACAGAGATGGTTCGACTGGAACAAAACTATAGATCAACAGAAAACATCCTGAATGCAGCAAACGCTGTAATTGGCAAAAATTCAAATAGACTGGGTAAAAAGCTGTGGACAGCTGGCAACAAAGGAGAGCTTATAGAGGTATTTGAAGCATACAGCGAACAAGAAGAAGCAAACTTTATATCAGATAAAGTTATCAAGATCTCTCAAGAGGGTGACCAGTACAAAGATATAGCAGTGCTGTACCGATCAAATGCCCAATCTCGAGTAATTGAGGAATTTTTGTTGCGGGAAAATCTACCATACATTATCTATGGCGGCGTGAGATTCTATGAACGGCTAGAAATAAAAAACGTCATCAGTTATTTAAGACTCTGTGTAAATTTCAATGATAATGCTGCATTTGAAAGAGCGATTGGAGCACCAACTAGAGGTATTGGCGAGAAGACGCTTGCGACAATACGAGAACATGCTACTGAGTCAAATATATCCTTATTTGCTGCCTCCAAGCAACTGCTTGCTAATGATTTGATCAAAGGTAAAGGAGGTTCATCTTTAGGCGATTTCATTTCTTTCATAGAAAAGACTTCTGAAACAATTCCTGAAATGCCACCACATGAATTTGTCGAAATGGTGATAAACCAAAGTGGACTCATTGAACACCATCTCAAAGAAAGAGGCGAAAAAGGCAAAATAAGAATAGAAAATATTAACGAGCTAATATCCGCAGTTAAATCATTTGATACTCTCAACAAAGGCGAAGATCTTTCAGAGTTTGGATCAGTGATTGCTGCATTTTTAAGCTCAGTCTCACTGGACATGGGAGAAACACAAGCCCATAAGGCCGATGATGCGGTACAGTTAATGACCTTGCACTCAGCTAAAGGGCTCGAATTTAAGTATGTGTTTATGGTAGGTATGGAAGAATCGATTTTCCCGCATTCAAGATCTTCAGAAAACATTTCAGAACTAGAAGAAGAAAGACGACTATGTTATGTAGGCATAACTAGAGCCAGAGCTAAACTACATCTAACCTACGCAGAATTTAGAAGGCTTTATGGACAAGATTCTTATAACCCGCCTTCAAGATTTATAAATGAAATCCCAAACGATCATTTGGAATTTGTGCGCCCAAGACAAAATTATTCCACTAGCTACTATGGGACAGTGTCTCAAATTAAGGAGGAACACAACGACCTTGAATTTAATCTTGGTGATAATGTGCGCCACAAAACCTTTGGTGATGGAGTAGTACTTAGTATGGAAGGAAACGGAGACGCTGCACGCATACAGGTAAACTTCTATGAGGTAGGAACAAAGTGGTTGGTAGCAGCTTATGCCAACCTACAAAAAATATGAGCATAGAAACTATAGATAAAGGGCTCATAGACTATCAAGAGAGTCATCAGGAGATGTTGGATCTGGTTAAATCCACATCACGTAAGAGCCAAATATGGCACCTAGAACATTTTCCAGTCTACACCATTGGTATAAGTGAAAAGCTTATAAAAGAGGATGATAATCAAACAATTCCAATTATAAAAACTGATCGTGGTGGCAAAATTACATACCATGGCCCAGGCCAGCTGGTGTTTTATTTTATGTTGGACTTAAAAAAAATGCCTTTTAAGCCCACTGATTTGACGAAAAAAATATTAAATAAAACGTCCCAAGTTTTTGATAGTTTTGATCTTGATCATGACTTAAATTTCACAGACCCAGGCATATATATTAAAGAACAAAAAGTTGCATCCATTGGCATGAGGATAAAGAATAACTTTTCATACCACGGCATCAGCATAAACTATAATACGGACTTAGAAGCTTTTAATAGCATCAACCCCTGTGGTTTGAATGTAAAAGCTTGTAATTTGCTGGAATATATAAATATTAATAAAGAAGATTTACATAGTAGGCTACTACAAGAATACCGAGAGTTAGATAAATAATGAAAGATATCATCCCAACTGTAAAAATTGTTAATCATGCTGGAGTCTCATCAGTCAAAGATGGTATGAAAGGAAATTTATATTCACAAGTCGAGAGAGAACAAAAACCTAAGTGGATACGTATCACAGCAAATCATGCAAATAAAAATTTTGAATTAATAAAATCTAAAGTTAACAATCTACAATTGAGCACTGTCTGCGAAGAGGCTAAATGCCCCAACCTTTCAGAATGCTGGTCGAGAGGAACAGCCACATTTATGGTTATGGGTGACACTTGTACAAGAGCATGCCAATTTTGTTCGGTTAATACAGGCAATCCCAAAGGATGGCTTGATGCAGATGAGCCAAGAAAAATAGCAGAAACCGTCGAGCTTATGGGCATTAAGTATGTTGTGCTTACCTGTGTAACTAGAGATGATTTGGCCGATGGTGGAGCAGCACACTTTGCAGAAACAGTAGCAGAAATTAAAAACAAGAATCAGCTTATCGAGGTTGAGGTGCTTACTTCAGACTTCAATGGTAATGATGAAGCCATTGCGACTATCGTAAGTTCACCTATAAAGGTCTTTGCGCAAAATATAGAAACAGTTGAAAGGCTCACCCATCCTATTCGGGATCCGCGTGCAGGCTATCAGAAAACACTAACAGTTTTACAAAGAGCTAAGGAACTCAATCCAAATATCCTAACAAAATCAAGCATCATTCTTGGGATGGGAGAAACAGACGAAGAAATCTATCAGACATTTAGTGATCTTAGAGATCATAACGTTGATATTGTTACCCTTGGTCAATACTTAAGACCAACCCTAAATCACCATCCTATTGATAGGTGGGTCACGCCAGAAGAGTTTGAAGAATACCGAATACAAGGACTAAAATATGGGTTTCTTGAAGTTGTATCTGGTCCTATGGTAAGGTCTAGCTATAGAGCTGAAAGAGCACTGGATTTTAATAACGCAGGATTATAAAAAATGATTTTAATTTCACCAGCTAAAAGACTTGTCGATAGAGAAAATAGCAGCAACCTAAAGAGCAGCGAACCAATTTTCCAGTCTGAGGCAAATAAGCTGGCTGAGCACATGGCAACATTAAGCAGCAAAGAGCTGCAGTCTTTAATGGGAGTAAGCGAAGACATTGCCAAACTTAATCAACATAGATACAACAACTGGAACAATACTAACAATCTTGAGAATAGAGCCATTTTCCAGTTTGAGGGTGATGTTTACAAAAACTTAGATGCATCTAGTTTAAGCAACGAAGAACAAGATTATTTAAACAAAAATTTAAGAATTTTATCGGGGATCTATGGGCTATTGAAACCTTCAGATTCAATGAACCCTTACAGACTTGAAATGGGTACAAAGCATGATTTCCTAGGAAGCAAAAATTTGTATGAGTTTTGGGGCAGCAAGATAGCCGATGCTATTAATAAAGAGCTTGGCGACAATTATTTGTTTAATTTGGCTTCAGAGGAATACTATGCAGCAGTAAAAAAACATCTCAACTCAAATAGAGTGGTAAATTTTAGATTTGCTTCGCTTAAGGATGGAAAGTTAAAGGTGATTGGTATTATTGCCAAAAGGGCCAGAGGTGAGATGGCAAGGTTTCTTATTAAAAATAAAGTTAGCTCTCTGGATCCAATCAAAAAATTTTCTGCACTAGGATTCAGTTTCCAAGAATTTAAAGATAACGAATTTGTTTTTGTTCAGAAATAGAGTCTAAGAATTTTCTTGATCTATAAGTTCGTCAACTATCTCTAAAAGCTCATCAACCATTTCAAATGTCTCGTGAAATGACAGGACAACTTCTCGATCCTTGCTAAGCAGCACCAAGCCTTTTCGAAGTTCTTGTAGTTTATCTATATTACTCATTGTAAGCGTGTATTCTAATGAACTTTTCTGTCAAAGTAACGTCAAATTTATTTGAAAAATGGCATTTTTTAGTGCTAATATATCCAACCATTGCTATAAAGATAAACAATCTTTATAATAATATATAAGAATTTGTTATGAGTTACGCACTAGCTTTAGCAAACCCAGGGTCAGACATAGATAAATATTTGGCCCAGGTTTATACAATACCTGTTCTATCAAGAGAAGAGGAGCTCGAGCTCACCCAAGAATTCTTCAAAACAGAAGATGTAAAACTTGCACACAAACTTGTTATTTCACATCTTAGGTTCGTTGTGCATATCGCAAAATCTTATGCTGGTTATGGTTTGCCTCTGGCAGATATCATTCAGGAAGGCAATGTTGGTCTCTTGAAAGCAGTCAAGAAATTTGATCCAGAGAAAGGAGTTAGGCTCGTTTCATTTGCCGTTCACTGGATTAGAGCAGAAATACATGAATTTATTCTTAAAAATTGGAGAATAGTAAAAATTGCAACAACAAAAGCTCAAAGAAAACTATTTTTTAATCTTAGAAGTAAAAAACAATCCACTGGCTGGCTCACTGATGACGAAGCTAAAAAAATAGCTAAAGATTTAGACGTTTCTGTTAAAGAAGTTATGCATATGGAAAATAGACTTAACTCAACGGATTCTGCATTCGATCTTGGTGCTGACGATGAAGACGATGAAAGAGCTTTCTCTCCAAGCCAATACCTAGAAGATCACTCATTTAGCCCAGAGCTAATTGTTGAGCAAGAAAACTATGAACAAATTAATCATGGTGCGCTCTTAAAAGGAGTTGCAAACTTAGATAGAAGGTCACAAGAGATTATTAGATCAAGATGGCTGGACGATGAAAAGCTAACCCTTAATGAATTAGCTGACAAGTTTGATATATCCGCAGAAAGAATTAGACAAATTGAGGCGACAGCATTCAAAAAGCTTAAAGCCAATCTTGTTAACGTCTAAAAACCTAAGTCATTTACAATTACACTTCTTCATCGATTAATTTCCCAATAAAATCAAAGGATGATTAGGACCTATAGCTCACGCGCTGGAAGGCTATCGGATACAAATAAAGGGTATCTAGAACTATCATCTAAGTGCTTGGTTGAGCTTGGTTATGTTCCTAAATCTGCTAAACCTTGTGCGCTTGATATTGGCTTTGGTGATGCGCAATCGTTTTCAGAGGATGTGCTCGCCAACCAAGATATAATTTTTGTTGGCGTTGAGCCTTATAAAAAAGGCTTTGCTCGCGCAGTTGAATTCTATGAGAACCATTTGCCTAAAAATTTATATCTTTATAATGGTTGCGCAATTGAGTATCTGAAGGCTGCAAAACAAAAATTCAACTTTATAAGGATCCATTTCCCAGACCCTTGGCCTAAGAAAAAGCACACAAAAAGAAGATTAATATCAAAGGAGTTCTTAGACTCTTTTACATCAGAAGATTGTAAAGCAAGGCCAAGTACAAATAGTAACCGACTCAGCTATTTATCAGGATCATATTGAAGAAGTTATTAGGGCACAAAATAGGTTGGTTTTAGTTGATACCAGCTTTCCTATTTCATACAAAGTATCAACTTTTCATAACAAAGGTCTGAAGAAAGGTCATACAATCAAAGAATACAATCTAGCAATAAACTGATATGAATAAATTACTTTTTACACTCTTAGCCATAGGTTATTTTTTGTCTGCTAATCATAACTATGAGGTATCAATAAAAAGAGATATATGGGGAGTGCCACATATTTATGGTGAGACTAATAAAGATGTCGCATTCGGTCTTGCGTATGCTCAGGCCGAGGATAATTTAGAAAATATGTTGTTCCATATTTATCTAGGTAGGGGCGAGTTAGCAAAGAAATATGGCAGAAACTTAGCTATATCAGATTTTATTGTTAAAGCTTACGATCTGCCATTGAAGGCTAAAGAAACTTTGAATCAAATATCTCCAGAAACGCTTTTAGTTTTAGAGGGGTTCTCTGCTGGCATAAACTACTGGGCAGAAAGCAATAACTACAAAAATAAATTACTACCAATCAAACCAGAAGACATTGTCGCAGGATTCGCAATGCAGTCTGTGTTTATGTATGGATTAGACGAAACCATTGAGGAATTTTTTAGTGCTGATTTACCTCAAACAGAGTCAAGGGGATCAAACGCTTATGCAATAGACAATACCAAGTCATCGGACGGTTCAACTATGATCATGATTAACTCTCATCAACCACTTGAAGGCCCCGTCACTTGGTATGAAGCACGACTAAAAAGCAATGAAGGTTGGGACATAATGGGAGGAATTTTTCCTGGCTCCCCATTCATGTTCATTGGTTTCACACCCAATATAGCTTGGGGTGCAACCGTGAATAAGCCGGATTTGGTCGACTTCTTCAAGCTAGAGGTAAACGACGATGCTACCAAATATAGATTGAATGGAGAGTGGAAAGAGTTTCAATCAAAAGAGATCAAAATAGAGACCAAAATTTTGAATCTTTTTTCATTCCCAATTAAACGAGAAGCAAAATTTACAGAACATGGTTTGGTCTTAGAGAGGAGCGATGGTTTTTATGCTGTGAAATTTGTTGGCTTTGAGAACCTGAAACAAACACAACAGTGGCTTCAAATGAATTTAGCAACTAATTTGGATGAATGGCTCAAGAGCTTTGAAACTCAAGCAATACCCTCTATAAATTTTGTTTATGCAGACAATCAAAACAATATTGGCTATGTTCATAACAACGTGACCCCGCAAAGATTTAAAGGGATCAATTGGCAGGATCCAGTTGATGGCACTAATTCGCAATACATATGGAATTCATACCTCCCTACAAATTCGTCCCCAAAAATTATTAACCCAACGGGTGGGTATGTGTATTCTGCAAATCAGTCTCCTTTCTTTACAGCCTCCAAAAAAGACAATTTAGCAAGATCTGCTTTTGATGGTGAAATTGGTTTTCAAGAAAATCTGACCAATAGATCTGTTGTGCTAGGCAGCTTGCTTGCAAACAATCAATATATTACGGAAGAAGATTTTATTGGATTTAAATTTAATGATGAATATTCAAAAGAATTTAAGCTATACAACTACATAGAGCTTATTAAAGAATCATCGAACCAAAATTCCCAGTTTCAGAAAGCAAAAAAATTACTATTGTCATGGGATCTGAAAACGAACATTGAAAATAAAGCTGCACCACTTGGTGTTTGCTACCTTAGAGATTCTTGGGACAATAATAAAGACTTTGATTTGCAAAAATCGGATGAAATTTTGTTGTCGTGCTCAGAAAAATTTATGAAAAAGAATTTACAGTGGGGCGATGTCAATAAGCTGGTTAGAGGCAAAAAAGAATTAGCAATAAGTGGGGGGCCAGATATATTACGTGCTATCTATGGCATCCCCTATAAATCCAATAAATTAAAAGCAGTTGCTGGCGATGGTTTGGTTATATTTGTTAAGTGGGATAAAAACGGTAACCAAACAACAAAAAGCATACACCAATATGGCAACAGCGAAGATCAGAAATCTCCTCATTATGACGATCAGATGGAGTTATTTACTCAAGAAAGATTTAAAGAAACATTTTTTTTAAGTTCTGAGTTAAGCAATAATTTAGCTGCAGAGTTAAATATTAATGTAGTTAGATGAAATTCTTGGAATTATTTCCAGCAAAAGTATGCTCAGCGCTCTTTCTGAAAGCTGCAATATAAAGAAAGCTATCAAAGGGCTTAAATCAAACCCGGCTGTTGGAGGAATAATATTTCTAAATACCGAAACTATTGCTTCATATAGTTGTTGTAGCAAAGCAGTGAATGAGTTGCTTACATACATCCCAAACATATAAACCCAACTTAAGATTACACCACCAATAATTAAAAATTTCATGATTCCAATTAGAGTCATGCAGACTTTAAAAACAGCAAGGTTTAGTGTCCCCAAAATACCAAGATCGGGAATCATGTAGAATGAGAAGGCCCAGTACAACAAGATGGCTGCAAGCAGAAGCCCCACATTAAGATTTTTAAAGTACATTCTGTCAAACAAAAGCAAAACAGGAAGTAAAATCATCTTGATTGCCCTAGCAACTTTGTTGTACCTATCTGATTTAGTTAAATCAACAATGAACAGGAACAATATTAAGTAAATAAATATGTTAACAACTTGCCCTATCATTTTCTTTTACCAAAAATTACTGTCCCAAGCCTAATCATATTAGAGCCACTTTCGATTGCTAAATTATAATCCGATGACATCCCAATCGACAAAGTAGAAATATTCTTATCTTTACTTTTAAGTTCATTATAAAGCTGAGCTATTTCTTCAAATTGGTCTTGTGTTCTTTTCTCTTCAGTTGAATTTTCAGCAATTCCCATCAAACCCATTATTTTTAGCGAATTTGAGCCTCTATATCTTTCATGGTGTTCAATAATTTCAGCCCTACTGAATCCAGACTTTGTATCCTCATTGCCTAGCTTGTATTGCAGCAAAATATTTAAAGCTTTGTTCACATTTAAATTATTAAGCTTATCTAAAACTTTTGTTCTTGATACTGACTGAATTAGATAACTTGATGACGTAATTCTTTTTAATTTATTGGTTTGCATGTTCCCTAAAAAATGCCACTTAATATCCTCGGGAAGATTCTCTTTTTTATGTGTTAGTTCTTGTTCAAAATTTTCACCAAAATGTCTTTGGCCCTCATTATAAAGTTTTAGAATCTTATCAATGGACTGCCCTTTGGAGACAGCTATCAGTGTGACACTGTTTGGTAATTGTGAAATGATCTTGTGATAACTATCAAGATTCATTTTCTATTTTCGTGCACACTGGAATTTCAATTGAATCCATATTCAATTGCCTAAATATCTCTCTTGCATTGTTGGTTTGTGATCGGTTTTCAAAAGGCCCAACAATTACTTTAAAGTTGTATCCATTGCTGCTATTTACGTTCTCTATTGCAGCCTCATAACCTAGTTTGCTAAGTTGATCGACCTGACTTTGTGCAGCTTTTTCGGTTCTAAAACTACCAGATTGAGCATAGTATTCACACTCTTCAATGGCTTTAAGCTCTAAGCTTTCTAAATCTTCAAAATTGTTAGTTTCTAGAATGGTTTGGAATTCATACTCTATTTCTTCGCTCTCAAATAAGGACAGATCTAAAAAATCAGGCTTATCCTGAAGCAATATATTAGCCATAATCGTAACTGTGAATGAGGTTAGGACAGTTACTAAAACTGTTGGTACTGCTTTTAAAGGAAATTTTTTATTTTTATAGGAGAAACCAGCCATATTACATTTCTTTTAATGGCTCTACTCCAAGTATCAACAGACCACGATTTATAACGATTTGGGTAGCTTTTGTAACAGCCAGGCGTGACTCTTGAATGCTGCTATCATCAGACAACACTGAAAAATTTTCATAAAAGGAATGATATTGACTTGATACCTCTTTTAGGTAATGCACCAGTGAATGTGGTGATCTTTCTTTGGTGTACTCCTTAAGCAAGTTCGGGAAATTTATTAAGTTGTTTATTAAGTTGAAGTTGTTATTAATATCCTCATCAAGAATTTGTGGGATTTTACCAAGCTTGGCTTTTGAAAGAATAGAAGTACATCTCACATGCGCATATTGAGTATAAAAATATGGGTTATTTTTGTTTGCTTCTTTAGCCTTATTAATATCGAAATCCATGGTGTGGTCAGATTTTTTTTCTAGAAAGAAAAATTTTATTGCATCCGAGCCCAACTCTTCATATAAGTTTTTTAGAGAGTAAAATTCCCCCTTTCGAGTAGACATTTGCTTTTGTTTACCATCCTCATACAGGCTAACCAGCTGATAAAGCATCACTTCCAGCTCTTGAAAATCGCTTTTTAGCGCATTAAAAGCACTAGATAGCCGAGAAACATAACCATGATGATCGGCACCAAAAATATTTACACATAAGTCATACCCTCTTTTGATTTTATTATTGTGGTATGCAATATCGGTCATAAAGTAGGTTGGTTCGCCGTTGTCTCTAACTAAAACGCGATCCTTATCATCTCCAAAGTTGGTCGACTTAAACCATGTAGCTCCATCCTTTTTGAAAGTTAGTTTTTTATCTGTCATAGCGGATAAACCATTGTTAAGGTGTGATCCTTTCTCATCAATTTTTCCGACGCTGCTTTCAAAAAACCACTCATCATGAATGACATTAAAATTTTTTAAATCTGACTTTATTAACTGAATTATTTCATCAACAGAAAATTTTCTAGCTTTCTCCCAATGTTCAGGAAAATTATTTGATAACTGCTCTATTATCTTATCCAGTCTTTGATCTTTCTCTAACTGGTTTAATTCAATATCCAGATCAATGGCAATGCTGCTAACTGTTTCTTTAAAGGACCGTGAAAGAGACTTTATATATTCTCCCTCATACGTACCCTCGCTCTCAAATTTTGCACAAAATGCATTCAACAAAACGCTAGCAGATAGAATACTAATTTGTCTGCCAGCATCATTAACGTAATACTCTTTTGTAACATCACAACCTGAGTTTTCAAATAAATTTGCTAAGGCATTGCCCAGAATAGCACCTCTACCATGACCAACATGCAAAGGGCCCGTTGGGTTAGAAGAAACAAACTCAACTAGAACCTTTTTGTTATTGCTTGTTTCGGCACCATAGGTCTCTGGATTAGCAATAATTTCATTTAAAAGGGTGGCTTTTGTGTCAGGTGTAAGAAAAACATTTAAGAAGCCAGGGCCTAAAATTTCTATTTTGGCAATCAGCTCATTTTGAATGCTGGTTTTTATCGATTCAGCAATTTCCCTGGGATTTTTTTTTAGCTGTTTTGAAAGCTTGAGTGCAAAGCTTGAAGAAAAATCACCATGTTCTGGGTTCGTGCCTGCTTCAAAACATATCCCATCTAAGGAAGCTTGATCTAAATTCTGGTACGCCTCCTGATAATTTTTTGCTAGAGCTGCATGCAAATCAGAATCTAACTGTTTAACAATGTTCACTTATTTACTCTTCCAGCATAGGAGCTATCTCTAGTATCTATCTTGATAACATCTCCTTCATTGATAAATAGTGGAACCTGTATTTCTTTTCCAGTAGATATTGACGCTGGCTTAAGTGTATTTGATACGGTATCACCTTTTAAACCAGGTTCAGTATCAACAACTTCTTTCTCCACAAATGTTGGTGCTTCTAGTCGTAAAACTTCCCCATTCCAGAACAACATTTTGCAAATCTCTTCTCCCTCAAGCCAATACTTGGTTTCCCCAACAACCAAAGCATCTACTTCGATTTGTTCGAAACTTTCTTGATCCATAAAAATGAAGTTGGTGCCTTCTGAGTAGAGATACTGATATTCTCGTTCCAATATATCTGCAGCTTCAACTGTTTCCCCAGACTTAAATGTTCTCTCCCAGACTTTTTCAGTTCTCAGGTTGTAGAGCTTGGTTCGCATCACAGCCTGACCTTTTCCAGGTTTATGAAATTCATAAGAATTTATAGAGCATGGTTCACCGTCAATTAAAATTTTTAAGCCTTGCTTGAATTGATTTGTTGAGTACTTCATATTTTAATCATCTATACTTATTGTTATTAACATTTTAAGGGCACAGCAATGGCAAAATCTATTTTACAACCTTTAACTAATCTTGCTATCTCAGCATTTACATTTATTTTATGTTTCTTTCTAGGAAGTCTGGTAGATGTCGAGACAATCATGGACGGCGACTTATCATTAATTATGGCAGTCTTGTTTATTTCATTTGGCATACATTGGGTCTTATTTATCCCATCTTACGTTTTTCAGACAGAAAAGTTTTACGACCTTACAGGGTCGCTAACCTATATAACGGTCACTATCTACGTCTTATATCAGCTAGTTCAATTAAATAGTCCAATTGATTTTAGATCAGCAATTATTGCTGCCTGCATTTTAATATGGACGATTCGTCTTGGCAGTTTCTTATTTTGGCGTGTGCTTAAAGACGGTGAAGACAAGAGGTTTAGATCAATACTGCCAAGCTTCACCCAACTGTTTATGACGTGGAGTCTCTCAGCGGCCTGGGTTTTTATTCAACTATTGTCAGCATTGGTGGCCATCACGGCAATTTCTAAAGTACCTTTTGGTATTCTTGGCAGCGTAGGCTTAGCTGTTTGGGTTTTTGGTTTTATTTTTGAAGTTGTCGCAGATCAACAAAAAACCAAATTTAAATCTGACGCGAACAATGAAGGTAAATTCATAACTGAAGGTTTGTGGTCAAAATCAAGACACCCAAATTATTTTGGCGAGGTTGTCTTATGGGCGGGGGTATCTCTTATGGCCTTGCCAGTCATGAGTGGCATGCAGTATTTTGCACTAATCTCTCCAATTTTTACATTTTTGCTTATTTATTACGTGAGCGGAGTGAGGATGTTGGAGGCAAGGTCCAATAAAAAATGGGGAAAGGATCCAAAATATCAGGAATACTTAAGGAAAACCCCAATTTTCCTACCAAAACTGTAAGTTTTAAAGTTTTTTTATTGCTAATGCAGGAAAAAATATTGCTGTATAATGAATATTGTTTATATTAAACGGTCAAGTTTAATATTAAGGGGTAAAAATAATGAAAAATTATTTAGCGATTCTCTTGCTGATAGCTGGTTTAGCTGCAACAGAAAACAGCGATTTAGATCAGATATTAGTTGAGAATAACAACAGCATAAACCTATCTGAAGAATCTCAACAAGAGGTTGACTCATTAGCTACTGAAAAAGATTCATTGCTAGCGGAATGGAAAGTAGTTGTGAAGCAGGTTGAAGGTTTAAAAATCTATAACGAACAAAAGAGGCAACAAATCAAAGCCCAAGAAGAAAGACTGGTTACTCTAGCTGAACAAACCAGACAAGTAGTAGTTATCCAAAGACAAATTCCACCACTTATGGAAAGAATGGCTGATAGCCTTGAGCAGTTTGTTAGCTTGGATGCTCCATTCTCATTAGATGAAAGAACCAAGCGAATCAATCAAGTGAGAGCTACGTTGTCTGATCCAAAAGTTACAGCATCTGAGCAAGTCAGGCAGGTATTAGAGGCCTACAATATTGAAAGAGAGTATGGCAGAACAATAGAAACCTACGAAGATTCAATAGAGCTTGATGGAGAAGAAAAAGTAGTCAACATTCTTCGTATTGGAAGATTGGCCCTTATGTATCAGTTAAAAGATCAAAGTGAAGCAGGTATATGGAATGGTTCTGATTGGCAGGAAGTTGATGGCTTCAGAATACCAGTCAGAGACGGAATTCGTATGGCAAGTAAAACCGCTCCATTGGATCTGCTGGCAGTGCCTGTACAAGTTAAGGGAGGTGAGTAATGAGATTTTATAAATACACATTAGCGTTATTACTTTTAGCCTCTTCAATCCTTTTTGCACAAGAAGCAGAAACTCCAGCCCCTTCAAACTTGGATAAACTTCTTGAGCTGGTAAAAGAAGGAAAAACACAAGAACAGGCAGAAAATGCTGATAGAGAAGCTAGATTTATCAGATCACGCAATCAGCAACAAGAGATTCTAAGAGAAGAGCAAAGAGAACTAGCTCGTCAAGAAAGAATAGCTGATGAACTTGAAGAAGTATTTGCACAAAACCAAGAAAAATTAAGAGTTGCTGAAGAAGCTTATCTAAAACAGCTTGGCTCATTAAATGAACTTTTTGGACATATGCAGAGCATAAGTACAGACTCAAGGGTTACATTTGAAACTTCACTTACAGCTGCAGAATTTGGCAAAGATAGAGAGTTTTTCCTTGGTGACCTCACCAGAAAGATGGGTGAATCAACAGAGCTTCCAACAATCGAAGAGATCGAGAGAGTTTGGTATGAAATCATGAGAGAGATGAAGGCAACCGGTGAAGTTGTCAGGTTTTCTACTGATGTTATCAATGTTGACGGGACTCAAGTTAGCTGTGATGTTGTTAGGGTTGGTGTTTATAATGCAGTTTGTGGTAATAAGTATCTTGAATACGTTCCTGCAAAAGGCCAATATCAATTCCTCGCAAGGCAACCTGCAGGCCGATATACAAGCTCGGCTGGTAGAATTAGTGATGCCGACGCAGGTGCTGGTTATGTAAGTTTTTCCATTGACCCAAGCGGGCCATCAGGAGGAGCACTTTTAGCCAACCTTATTCAAAACCCATCTCTACTAGAGAGAGTAGATCAAGGTGGTTTGATTGGTTATATCATCCTAGCCATTGGTGCTATCACATTAATATTTGCAATTTATAAATACGTGATCCTTTATTTGATGAATAGAGAAGTTAATGCCCAACTTGGTAATGACAATCTTGGTGACAATCCTTTAGGTAGAGTTCTGCAGGTTGGCAAAGATCATATGAAGGATCAACTTGACCGTTTAGAGCTTAAACTGGCAGAAGCAATAATGTCAGAAAGACCGTCTATTGAAAGAGGCATCAGCTTTGTGAAGATAGTATCGGTTGTAGCTCCTTTAGCAGGTCTGCTAGGAACTGTTACAGGTATGATTATTACCTTCCAACAAATTACATTATTCGGAACGGGTGATCCAAAAATTATGGCTGGCGGTATATCACAGGCGCTGGTAACTACTGTTTTAGGTCTTGTTGTAGCAATCCCTACAACGTTAGCACATTCATTCTTACAGTCTTCTGCAAGATCTGTTGTAGAAGTTCTTGAAGAGCAAGCTACAGGTATTGTTGCAGAAAAAGCTAAGTAAACATGTACTGGATAACCGAACTCTATATAGCTTTAAGAGACTTTATGGAGTCCGGGGGTCCCGTATTATGGTGGATAGCCATATTAGTTACTTTTATGTGGGCTCTTATCTTTGAAAGAGTTTATTACTTTCTTTATGGACATGATGAAGTGACATCCGATATCCAAAGTAAATTTTCATCAATGAAATTTAAATCGAGATGGCATGAAAATCAGATTAAAGCACGATTTGTTTCAGAAGGAAGAACAGCAATAAACCGCAATGTTCAACTCATTCAAATTTGTATAGCTCTTTGCCCTCTATTTGGTTTAATGGGCACAGTTACAGGAATGATTGAGGTGTTCCAGGTGATGGCTTTCACTGGTGGTGGTGATGCAAGATCAATGGCAGGTGGAGTTTCAAAAGCAACTTTACCAACAATGGCAGGAATGGTATCAGCACTATCTGGAGTGTTAGCAATGATTTGGATTAAGAATAAAGTTGAGACAGAAGAACTATTGATAGGTGAGTACGTTAGTGCTAAAAAAGGAGAATAGATTATGAGAAGAAATGCTATTTCAGCCGCAGCTAGAGAAGAAGATAGCGAAATTAATTTAACACCCATGCTCGATGTGGTGTTCATTATGCTTATATTCTTTATTGTTACTGCAAACTTCATTAAAGAACCAGGACTTGAGGTTAATCGACCTGATTCAGACACTTCAGAAATTCAGGAAAATGCAGCTATCCTAATTGCAATAGGTGGAAACGATGAAATCTACATGGATGGGCGAAGGATTGATGTCAGACAGGTTAAAGCTAATGTGCTTAAGCTCTTAGCAGACAACCCTCAAGGGTCAGTAGTTATCCAAGCAGATGAAACTGCTAGTGCAGATGCAATTATTCAAGTGATGGATGGAGCAAGAGATGCAGGAGTTTTTGATATATCTCTTGCAGCTGAACCAAATTAAAAGGAGTAGGTCAAAAAGATATGGCTAATAATTTTGTGCTGACCAAAAAGCATCTTTTTATGGGAGCTGCACCACTTGCAGGATTCCTATTATTTGTTTTTATGGTTGCTCTGATTAGCACTGGCGATGCCGGCGATGTTACCAAAGGTAGGAAAATAGGTGATGTCATAATGCCCGAACGAGAGATCGAAACTTTAACCAATGATGAAGTTGAGCCTCCAGAAGAGCCAGAAGTTGCCCCACCAGACATTGCCCCACCACAACTGGATGTGACACCAATTGCTGTGTCAGCAACACAAAGCAAACCTCAAATTAATTTTAATTCAGGTTCTGGTAGCATGTTCAGAGATGGAGAGTATATTCCTCTGTTTAAAGTTCAGCCTGTTTATCCAAGAAGAGCACAAGAAAGAGGAACAGAGGGTTATGTCATTGTGGCATTTACAATTACAGAGTCAGGCACAATTACAGATCCCTTTGTAATTGAAGGTAAGTGTAGATCCGTTAATAACCGAGATGGCGAATATAGTGATTGCACTATGTTTAACAGCGCAACAATAAGAGCAGCTACTAAGCTTAAATACAAGCCAACTGTAAGAGATGGGAGACCAGTAGCAGTTGAAGACGTGCCACATAAATTTACTTTTGAACTGGAGGAATAATATGAGATTTTTGCTAGGACTTATTATTTTAATTTCTTTTGATTTTAAAGCGGATGAGAGAGATGGTTTGCCTGAGTTAGCCACAGAAGAGCAAAAAAGAGAGTTACAAGCAAGAAGATCAAAAGTTTTAACAGCTTCTACTGCTAGAAGAGTCCAGAAAATTGTTGAAGGTCTCGATGAAGCAGGCCAATTAGAAGAAGCAAAGACATTGCTTTTAAAAGATAAAAAAACAGCAGAGGCCAATTTAAAAGACAAACAGATCGATGCTGTTATCAAAGAGACAGACGCAGAGTTAGCACAGCTAAGGAACAGAGTTTCTAGTCTTAACTCTTACGATAGATCAATGTTTTATTACTACCAGGCATATATTAATTTGGCATATAAAGATAATTTGGTTGGGGCAAGAAACGATTATTTGAACCTTATTAAAGAGAAAGATGCACAACCTAGAATCAAGCTCTCTTCTTACTACACAGTTTCCCAGCTTTATTTATCTGATGAGGATTTTGATAATGGTATTAAGTATTTAAAGTTGTGGTTCAAGACAACAGATGAAGTAACAGCGCAGGCCTATGTTTTATTAGGGCAAGCATATTTCCTACAAGACCAATTTCAAAAAGCTTACAACGTAATGATGGAAGCAAAAAGAATTTCTGATGAAACAGGGACCACATTCAGAGAGAACTGGTTCTCAATCTTGTTGGCTACCATGGGAGAGCTCAACTTGAAAAAAGAACAGATACCATATTATGAGGAAGTTTTAGAACTCTACCCAAAGAAAAGATACTTCGTAAATTTAGCTGGTTTATATAACGAACTTGATAGAAGTAGAGACTATACTTCGCTACTAAAAACTGCTTACCAAAAAGAGCTCCTTGATAAAAGCACAGAATTTCAATCGCTCTCTCAGATGTTATTGGCTGCTGGAAATCCATACTGGGCTGCAGAAGTTATGTTAACTGGCATGACATCTGTTGCAGGACAAAAAGTCATTGATCAAGAGTGTGCTCTAGGAAAAGTTTTAGATGAAGACGGTAATTTGGTTGTTGATAAGGATGGCATTCCTGTAGAGGAGATGACTTGTTTGGATGTTTTAGGACCAGCATTTGTCAAAGCTGGCTCTGCTGAGGCTCTAGATAGAGACGCCGCACCATTTTTGGATGAAAGTGAAAGAAACTTAACTATCTTAGCTGAATCACTCAGAGCTGCACAAGAAAGAGAAGCAGCAGTTGATGTTTATAGAAGGCTCGATAAAGTTATAAGTAATGGTGAAGCACTCATTGCTATTGGCAATCTTCTGTACTTAGACAACAATATCAGCGAAGCTATTGAAGCTATAAATAAGGGCATCAAAAAAGGCGACCTTAAGAACCCAGGTTTTGCTCAATTAACCCTTGGACAAGCATTATTTGAACTACAGAGGTTTGATGAAGCCAGAGATGTTTTTACCAAAGCATCGCAAAGTAAGAAAGATGCAGTTAAAAAGTCCGCAAGAGCTTGGTTGCAGTATACAGATAATGAGCAACAGAGAGTTAAGAATTTAAATCTCAGAAGAGAGTCTATTTCTTAAGCAGATACTCTTTTATAACGAAGTCATAATCATTATCTGCATTTTTTTTAAATGATTTTTGTGACTGCTCAATCCAGTTTTCTAAATTAAATCTAGGATAGTAAACATCACCAACCAATTCATTTGCTTCGACCCAAGTAATCACGAGCTTATTAATCATATCTTTTGCAAGAGTAAAAATTTTAGCACCACCAATGATGACGATTTCATCTTGATTATTCGCTAAGCAATATTTTTTTGCAGCTTCGATTGCATCAGGGAAGTTATTTACTACTACAGCACCATCTAACTCATTGATTGTTGTAGTTATTACAATGTTGTGTCTATTTGGTAGTGGTCTTCCAATTGATTCATAAGTATTTCTCCCCATCACTATGGGTTTATTCATCGAATAATTTTTGAAATGAGCTAAATCATCTTTGAGGTGCCATGGCAAATCATTGTCTTTCCCAATTAATAAAGATCTATTCATGGCCACAAGACTTGAGATGATCATACTGCTACTGGTGCGGCAATATGAGGATGATGTTCATAGCCGATTAATTCAAAATCTTCATAAACGTATTCATCTATGTTTTGTTTTCTTGCTACTTTAATCTGTGGCGGAGATAAAGGCTGTCTAGTTAGTTGCTCATCGGCTTGTTCGAGATGATTTGTATAAAGATGCACATCACCAAATGTGTGTACAAAGTCCCCAACTTCTAAGTTACATACTTCAGCAACCATATGCGTTAACAAGGCATAGGATGCAATATTAAAAGGAACACCAAGAAAAATATCTGCACTACGTTGATAGAGCTGACAAGAGAGCTTATTGTTTTGCACATAGAACTGAAACATGTTGTGGCAAGGGGCTAAAGCCATGCTTGGTATATCGCCAACATTCCATGCGCTGACAATATGCCTTCTACTATCGGGGTTTGATTTGATTTGTTCAATTACTTCGAGTATTTGATCGTAAGACTTGCCATCAGATTCCCAATTACGCCATTGTTTTCCATAAACTGGCCCTAGTTCTCCATTATCATCTGCCCACTCATCCCAAATTCTGACACTATTTTCTTTAAGAAATTTTATATTTGTTTCACCTCTTAGGAACCAAAGCAGTTCAAATGCAACTGACTTAAAGTGAACTTTCTTAGTGGTAATTAAAGGAAAGGATTCTTGTAGATTGAACCGCATCTGATAACCAAAAATAGACAAGGTTCCTGTTCCTGTTCTGTCGCCTTTATGAGAGCCTTCGGTACGTACTTTTTTTAGTAGATCAAGATACTGTTGCATTATTTCTTCTTAGTATAAAGACTCCTAATATTATCATAGGTATACATAATAATTGTCCTTGGGTGATGAAACTAAACAATAAAAAATCGTTACCGTAAACAAAATCTGGAGTTCTAAAAAGTTCTGCTATTGACCGAAGCACACCATAACCAATAAGGAAATAAGCAGAATGCCGACCATAACTGTTGGTTCTTTTGATAAAGAAATTTAAGAAGATAAATAGGACTATACCCTCTAAAAAAGCTTCATAAAGTTGTGAGGGATGTCGTGCAATTTGTAAAGGGTCGGTAGGAAAAATCATGCCCCAAGACACATCAGTGGCTCTGCCATATAATTCGGCATTGATGAAGTTAGCGATCCTGCCTAAAAAGAGAGCTATCGGTAGAGAAGGTGAAACCCAATCTGTAATTTCAAGAAATTTGAGGTTGTGCTTTCGTGCAAACACAAACATCATAATTGTACCGCCAATTAGACCACCATGAAATGCCATCCCTCCTTGCCAAATTTTGAACACATACAAAGGATCCTCAAGCTGTAGATGAAAGTCATAAAAAAGAACACTTCCCAACCTTCCACCAAGCACTACTCCTAAGAATAAGCCATAAAAGAAAACAAGATCTTCTGTTTTATTTTTGTCTAACTTAATGCCAAAATTAGATCTATTGGCAACCATATGTAAGTAGATAAGGTAGGCACTTAGAACGTAAGCAATGCCATACCATGCAATATCGATTGAATCTCCCCAAAAGCCTGAGATTGGAATAGAGATTGCAATTGGATCGATAAATTCAGGATATTTCATTAAGCAAGCAACCAATAAATAAATACTGGTAAAAGTTGGAGAGCATAAAGTATTTGGTAGACCTTGTCGTTAACCTTTTGCGTCAGCTGTGCCCCTATTCTTGAAAAAACTGAACTAAATATAGCTATAAAAAATAAACTTAGATAATTCACATAGCCAACTGAATAATCAGGCAAATCTTCTGTGTTTATTCCAAGGTATATATAAGACAATGCCCCAATGATGCCAACAGGAAGGGTACACACCAGTGAGGTGCCTGCAGCTCTTTTAATGTTTTCTCCCATGAAGCGTAAAAATGGGCCAATAAAGATGCCTCCACCAACTCCAAATAGCGAAGAAAGAGTTCCTACAAATCCACCAAATGGCAATGCAATAGTATACGAAATAGGCTTCTCCACTGTGGATTCACCAGATTTGAAGAAAAGTCGCAATGAGATTAGAAAGATAAATAAAGCAAATATTTTTTTAAATAATTCTTTATCCAGTTCAACAGATATTAGAGCACCAATAACGGGACCAATAACTATCCCAAGCAAAAGTTTGCGAAAATTAACCCAGGAGATTGTGCCATTCTTATGGTGCACAGGTATTGCTGAAAGAGCATTTACTATAATGCATGCTAGTGCAGTTCCAAGAGAAATTGGGATAGCAATTTCATCTGAGTAGCCCAAACTTTTATATAGGAAGTGTAATGATGGAACAATGACTATTCCTCCCCCAACGCCAAAAAATCCAGATAAAAATCCTGACAGGATGCCAATTAGGGGATATAACAAAAACTCAACTGTCATGCTCTATTTTCTCTGATTCTTTTTTCCCAATTGAAATTAATTTGTTGACCCTTGCTTCAATGGATCCCTTTCCAGTAGAAAGCTTATTCATTGCATCGTCAAATTTCTTCTGTGAAAGTTCTATCGAATGTCCAAGGCTATTTACAGTTTCTATAAACCCTCCTAGTTTATCAACTAGTTTTTGGGCTTCCTCATAAATGACCTTTGCTCCTTCTCTTTGGCCATCTATTCGCCATAAATTTTCAATCATTTTTATTGATATATGAAGCTGGGTTGGGCTGAGCAAGGCTATACGTTTTTTGGTCGCAAATGATAAGAGCTCCTGATCGTATTTAAGCGCAACATTTAATGCATCATCAATTCCCAAGAATAAGAAAGTCATATCTGGTGAGTTTAAATCGGCAATATCATTGTATTTTGTATCACTTAGTTCTTTAATGCGCTCCTTAACATTCGTAACATGTTGTTTGCCAAACTTGTTTTTATCTTCACTATTTTCACTACTGCTGTAATCGTGGTACGCTCTAAATGAAAACTTGGAATCAATGATTATTTGCCGATCATCTGGCAAATATACTATAGCATCAGGTCTTTTATTCTTTAATCCACCCTCTTCCTTTACTACAAAGTTTTCTTGCAATTTATAGTGAATATTTTCCTGCAATCCTGAGTTCTCAAGCAACATGCGAAGCTTCATTTCTCCATAATCGCCTTGTGTCTTGCTGTCTCCTCGTAAAGCATCGGCAAGATTGGCAGTATCGCTAGTGATTTGGTTTGTTTTTTCAATCAATCCATCAATAGTAGTTTTCGTTTCAACGTGGAGCTTAAGCTGTTGTTCAGTATTTTTCTTAACCTCTTCCTCAAATTCCTTAATCCGTGCTCTAAATGGGTCGATAATTTTTTCAATGCTGTCTTTAGATGATGTTTTAAATTCAGCTTCACGTTCTTTGTAAACCATTTCAATTGTTTTTTTAATCTCTTCAGTCAGCGAGGCAGCATCTTCTTGAGTGTTTGAGTTCTGGTTTTTGATTAATTTAAGAATCAAAAAAGTTAACAAGCCCAAAGATATAGTTAAAAAAATTGATAGAATTAAAACTGCTGAATCCACTAATGAATATTTTAGACCAAATCAAAGAAGAACTCCCCTGGTTGGGTAATAATGAAATATATGATTTAACTAGAGGCAAGCCTTCTCCTAATCAATTGCTTTTATCTCAGAAATTAATTGAAAGCATAAGTCAGCCATTTGAAATGGATGGAGTTGATCTCAGAAACTATGGCACCCCAGAGGGTATAAAATCAGCTAGAAATCTTGGCAGCACAATATTGGATACAGACGAAAAGAAAACCTTAGCGCTTGATAATTCCTCCTTAACCTTAATGCATCAAATATTGGCATGTTCATATTTTTTAGGTTTCAGCTCATCTAAGTTAACTCCAGAAAGTAAGTTTATTTGTCTAGTGCCTGGGTACGATAGGCACTTCAAGCTTCTGGAAAATTTTGGGATTGAAATGATTAGTGTGCCTTTTCTTGAGAATGGCCCTGATGTTGAAAAAATTAAAGAATTGATTGCAAAGGATAATAGCATTCATGGCATTGTTTGCGTTCCTCGACACTCGAATCCAACAGGCCATACATTTACCGACGAACAGGTTGATCAAATATTTAAAGCCGTTCAACCAAATAAAGAAAACTTTATGATCATCTGGGACAATGCCTACGCTTGTCACGATTTAAAAGAAACAATCAAACAAAGCTCTGCAAGTTCTATTGCCAGCAGTAATGGAGTTGAGGACAACCTATTTATTCTTGGTTCAACATCAAAAATAACCCTGGCAGGAGCTGGAATTTCATTTATATCTTCAGCTGCTGCGAACCTAGATCAATTTATAAGCTACCGCAACTCGCTTACTCCTGCACCCAATAAGATGAATCAAGGTTTGCATGCAAAGATTTTCTCTCAGGTATCAATAATTGATCATATGACAGAGCTTAAAAAGCTTATATTGCCAAAATTTGAATTGGTTGAATCATATTTATTGAATTTAAAGAAAATGAATCTTTGTGAGTTTACCTCACCTACTGGTGGCTACTTTTTTTCATTTGAATCTACTAATAAAAATGCTGAGGAGATTATAAATGCTTGCGGAGAGGTTGGTTTAAAGCTCCTACCTGTCGGTTCTTGTTTTCCTTATTTAAGAGATCCAAATAACTCTAATATCAGGCTGGCTCCTACCTTTCCTAATATCGAAGATTTAGAGAAATGTATGGAAATTTTTTCTAAAGTCGTAATTAGGTTGAACTAATTGTCTAAGTAGCAGTCAAAATTATTATGAGAACAATATTATTGATCGTATCGATCTTTTTTTACTCTGGTTTATTTTTTGCTGATCATCATGGTGAAAAAATGAATCAGAAAGCGGGAATGGAAAATAGGGCTATGATGGCAAGGCTGAAATTAGACCTTGCCGAACTTAAAGGGCCACCATCGGTAGCAGAGGTTGCTGCAAAAAAAGCAGAGAGGTTATCTAATCTTGATCTATTAATTGCCTCTGGCAAATACGAAGGTGAAAGATTAAGAAGGCTGGAAATGATGCGCGACAAGATTGTTAACCAAGAAATTCCAAGCCAAGAAGCTATAAACCAGCGACATGAAGACAGATTAAAAAAAGCCAACAAGAAGCTACAGAAAGGAAACAATAGACAAGAAAAGACTCGAAAGCAAAAACGCAAATATAGAAAAAAAGATTAATTTAGTCGTAATCTGCCCATAAGATATTTGCTGCAATTGACCTGAAAGGACGCCAGTCACTTGCTATCGAAGTCATATCCTCAATGGTTGGACGTTCTTTCAGGTGTTTAAGTCTCCTTACTCCCTCTTGCAAGCCAATGTCGCCAACTGGCCAAATATCTGGTCGCCCTAAACATGCCATAAGGTAACAATCTGCCGTCCATGGGCCTATGCCTTTAAGTTTGCATAGTTCTTTTTGTGCATCGTTGTCAGACATTATTGAAATTGCTTCGTAATTTAGATCCCCACTTATCTCAGCGTTAGCAACGATGCTAAGGTAGTTAATTTTTTGGCGACTAAGCCCACAAGCCTTTAATGAATCTTGCGATAAGTTGAGGTAATTTCTACTAGCTATTTTTGTCATTAAGTCAAAGACTCTTTTTTTAATCGTGTTCGCTGCTTTTACAGAAAGTTGTTGCTCAATAATCAGCGAAGCCATTCCCTCAAAACCCTCTGGTCGCAGAAAAAAAGAAATTTCAGTTTTAGGAATAATGCTTTTAAAAGCAGGCTCAACTTTTAGGAGATGTTTAACTCCTTCTTCATAGTCTAATGAATTCATCTTCTTTGCATGCCTTCTTGAAGCAACAGTTCTTTGAACTCGTCAAACTTATCTTGCCCAAAGAAAGTTTTGTCTTTATAGACCATGAGAGGTACGCCATGATGTCCTGCCTGTTGCTGTAGGCTTTGATTGGTTTTGATTGCTTTTACAATTGTATCTTCATTGTCAGTAACTTCTTGCCTCATCCTATTAAAATCCAAACCAACATTTTCCGCTGCTCGTCTTAAGTTGGATTCATCGTTCCAACCACTTTTGGTGCCAAATATGAGATGTGAAACTTCATGTGCAAATTCAATGCCTTTGTTGTGAAATTCTGCCACCATACCTAGGTGGCAAATATCAAAGATGTAGGGTTGCTCTTTGTTAATTTTTCCTGTGATATAGCTTTGTTGAATTGGGTCTGGCTGTGGCATATAGAAAGGCAGGTTAAGTTTTTTAGCCTTCAATCTAATATCTATAGTTTTGTGTAGAAAAAAACTAAAGAAGTTTTTGCCTTTGAAAAATTCTGGTTGTCTTATGGCTAGAGGGTAAACAAGCCTAAATTGAATATCGATAGCATGCTCCTCTTTGAGTTTCAGCATTCTTGGCAGCACTAAATACGAATATGGGCTTCGGTATGAAAAAAAGAAATCAACTTTCATCTAAATATACTAGCATTATAACTGTGTGAGACTTTTATATCTCGCACATAAGGTTAATTTGCAACAATTACTATCTCACCCTCATTGTCAGGATCTTCAGTTGATTCCTTGAGAGTACGGTCAACTTCAATTCGTGCTCGCAAGGGTGCTTCATATAAGGCTTCCCTGCCTCCATCAGAGTGTTGGTCGATCAAAGTTAATAGCTCTGCCACTTTCCTAGGGTATGAAGCAGAAAGTTCATTTTGCTCAGTAGGGTCGTCATTGAGGTTAAAAAGCCATTTCTTTTCTGGGGTTTCTGTGACTTGTAGTTTCCAGCCATCTTTAATAACAACTTTGTTATGGTCCGTTTTCCAAAATATTGGTCTTTTGCTCAGATCCAAAGAATTATTAAATAGATCTATACCATCGACTTGATGAGTTAGGCTTTCATTAATTAGGCCATGTATTGTGGGCATAATATCAATGTGTGTTGCACGTTCAGAAATTACTTGTGCATCTATACCTTCCTTCCAAAAAATAAGAGGTACCTTAATGCCGCCTTCAAAAAGTGTCAATTTCCAGCCTCGATAAGGAGAATTTATGTACCTTAAGCCAATGTATCCAGCACCACCATTATCACTTGTGAAAATGATCCATGTGTTGTCATCTAAATTATGCTCCTTTAGTGATTCAACAATTCGACCAACACTACGATCTAACGCTTTAATCATTGCTGCATACACTCTTTCAGTATGGTCTTCGATATACGCAAGCTCTTCATAATCTGACTTCAGTGCTTGCAATGGTGTGTGCACACCCCAATGTGCCAAATAAAGGAAAAATGGTCTATTTTTGTTTGCTTCAATAACCTTGATGGCTTCATCGGTATAGTAATCGGTTAAATAGCCATCAGGCTCAAACCAATTATCCATGTAAGTTGTTTGGTTGAATTGCGCGGCATAATCCATAGTAGCCCACAGAAATTTATCTATGGGATCAAAATCAAGGAAGGCATTTACTACACGCGGATCGTCTTTAGGTAAGAACAATCCACTCGACATCAATAAACTTTCATCAAAGCCTTGGTTAAGAGCAGCAAAGTGAGTGTCACGGCCCAAGTGCCATTTACCAATATGGGCTGTGTAGTACCCTGCCTGACCTAAAGTCTCAGCAAATGTTATTTCCTCACTAGGCAAGCCCGCCAATTCGAAAGGCGTGTTGTCATTTTCTGGAATATATTCAGCAGCACCATCAGAGAATAGAGTAATGGCTCTTGCCATACCAACAGGCACAGGTGTAAATTCAAAACCAGTAGTGGTGGCATATCTGCCAGTTACAATCATGCCTCTTGAAGGAGCACATGTAGCGCTACCTGAGTAGGCATTTTTAAATTTGATACCACTGTTTGCTATGAAGTCTATATTGGGCGTATTTACCGTTCCACCTGGCTCAAGATCATCGTAGTTGGTCATATCATTGATGCCTAAATCATCGGCCACAATAACAATGATGTTTGGACGATCATCCGTTCTTACTTCTGGGCCTTCTTGCCAGGAGATTTCTTGATTTGGGCTAATTTGATAGTCAGGTCTGACAAACGTTACGATAATAAAAAAAAGAATATCTCGCCAAAAAAATATAAGCACACCAAGCACAGCAACAATAGCAAATATTATCTTTTTCATTTTCTTCTATAGTGAATAAGAACTCCTAACCCAATAATAATTATAAGCATTCCCCACGGCAGATATTCATAGGTCCTTCTTTTGATGGTATTAGCTTGCATTTCAGCTGCCCAAAAGTAATCTTCAGGTAATTCAACCACACCATTTACTTCAACATACTCATCATAGGAGTTTAAAAGATCTTGGAAAATCTCTGGGTAAGTTTTCGATAAATCTTTGGTCTCTCCTGGGTCATTTTTTAAATCAAACATTCGCCATATATTGTCCCCAGATGGAGGCCTATTTCTGACAATCTTATATCTGCCCTTAAAGAGTGCAGAGTTGCCTGTAACTTCAAGACCTACGTATTCATCATCTGAGTAAATAGGCGCCCTATTTCCAGTCAGAATGTTTTTCAGGGATTTGCCGATCATTTGATTATGAATTTGACCACTAACGATGTCTGTAATTGTTGAGGCAATGTCTGTGACGTATGAAAACTCACCATAGATACCTTGCTTTATATTTGGTCCAGATATTATTAATGGCACCTTAATGCCGCCTTCATTCATATGGAATTTATACATGTGGTGGGGCGATGCCATTGCTTGAGCAAACTCGGTACCAATATAAACATAGCTGTTTTCTTCCCCTAAGGTTTCATAGTTCGTATTGTAGTTGGTTGTTCCTATCCACTGGTTCCAGGCTTCATGGTCCGATGGGTCATTGCCCTCAGGTCCATTGTCAGATGTAATGATAAATATTGTGTTTTTATAAAGATCATTTGCTTTCAAATAATCAATAAATCTGCCAATGTGATAATCCATGGCATTAAGCATGCCAGCAAAAACTGCTGCACTTTTAACCTTATGAGCTCTGTCCTCCTCTTTTAAATCCTCCCACGCATCAAATTTTTTCAATGAATCCACTATGGGAGCTTCAGAGGCAAAAATACCTTTCTCAATGGCAGCATTTTTTCGGTCTTCTCGTAAGCTTGCCCAGCCATCGCGATATAAGTCTAAGTATTTATCCGTGTATTTTTTTGGTGCTTGGAGTGGAATGTGTTGGGCTTGAAATGAGATATAAGAAAAAAACGGACCTTCCTTTTCAATATCTTCATCAATATACCTAATCATTTCATCAACAAAAAACCTCGATGAGTAAAAGTCTTCAGGCAGTGTTGTTGGCTCACCATTCTTGAACCAGGGAGCTTTTGCATAATAGGGCAAGTAAGAGTGATTGGAATAGTTGTCTCCACCAGTTGCATCAAGGATAAATGTCTTTGCAAAGCCACGATTATGTGGCAGGGCTGCAGTTTCTTCTCCCCCAAAACCCAAATGCCATTTCCCTGTCATATAGGTTTTGTACCCATGTGGTCTAAGAAGTTCAGCCAGTGTTAGTGCTTCAGGTATTAAATACCCTTCATAGCCTGGAATGCTTCTTAAGTTTCGAGGCATAACTTCTGGGATCATTGGAATTCCAATATTATGATTGTCCATACCAGTTAAAAGCATGGCTCTTGAGGGCGCACACTCAGGCGAAGTATGGTAATTGGAAAAAATTAATCCCTCTCCAGCTAGCATATCCATGTTTGGAGTATCAATTTCGCTTCCAAAAGCACCAATATCTGTGAGTCCAAGATCATCAATCAGGATTAGAACTATATTTGGTTTTTCATTGCTAGATAAAGCAAAACTTATTACTGTTATTAAGAGGAATAAACGCACAATGTCAATTATGACAAAAATTAGGGAATTAATTACCAATTTAATCACACTATTTTTCTTTTTTTGGACATTAATTGCAGCATTTGCACCATTTTGGATGAGTGAGATTTTTTTCCCATTCAGACTTGAAGCTTTGGGAAGCACGGAATTTGATTATGTAAGATTGATCGTATTTAAGTCTTCAGCTTTATTCACATTAACTTTATTTACATTGAATTTTTGGAGACGAAAACGCCCTTTATCAGCTATAGCACCAGTAGTTGTTATGTGTTACTCCTTGGTATTTTTTGAAATATTGTCAATTTTTACCTTAGAGCAGTTTACAGAATATAAAGCCAATATCTATTTAATGATGTTCTTTGCATCCGCTGGCGGCTTATTGCATTACAGAAATATAAAAGAATCAAATAAAATATTTCAGTGAGATATACCGCAGTTTTTATTGGCTGTTACTGCAATGTCCATTAATTTTGGGTCGGGCAAGTTTAGATTGTTCATAAATTCAATGAACTCTTCTTTGCTTGAAAAGTTAAGCCTTGGATTGTTCTCAAATTCAAGGCCTAATGTTGATTGCAATTTCCCGTTGTAATCGTGTGCAGGTAAAACTATCGTATCCGAATCAAGCTCTCTCAGAATAGTGAAAAGACTATTATATAAATCGGTTGAGCTACCATTCTGAAAATCAGTCCTGCCACAACCATTAATTAATAGGGTGTCTCCTGTAAATAAGTACTTCATACTATCCATTTCCATGTAATAGCAATAGCTATCATCGGTATGACCTGGTGTGAATAAAGCCTTGATTTTAAGATCTGCAAACTCTATAACATCATCACACTGAATAGGCTGTGAGACACAAGCAGCTTGAGATTGCTCTCCCATAACTGTGATACAGCCATGTCTTTCTCTGAGCTCACCAAGTGCAGTTATATGATCGGCATGAATATGTGTGTCAATTGCATAAGCTAATTTTAGATTTTGTGCTTTAATCAAATCTGAGTATTGGTCCACATCATCTAATACAGGATCAATTATCACGCATTCATTACCCCTAATAATTAGGTATGTATGAGTTGATGACTCAGCATGAAAAAATCTTTCAATCATTTTTCAGGTTTTTTAAAAAGAAGTGTAAATCTATCGCTTTCACCAATTGCTAGATATTTGTCTTTATCAATTTCTTTCAACCGCAAGCTTGGCGGCAGTGTCCAAACACCATTTTGATAGTCAGCTGTATCTTTACTATTGGCATTTATTTCACTTGATGCAACAAGAACGAAGCCAGCTTTTTCAGCAACAGATATAGCATACTCTTCTGTTATATAGCCAGATTTCTTCATTGCCTCAAGAGAAGTACCAGGCTTTGCTCTATGGTCCACAACTCCAAGGGAGCCACCTGGTTTTAAGACTTTATAAGCTCGACTTAAAATGTCATCACCTTGTTGACCTATCCAGTTGTGAAGGTTGCGAAAAGTTAGAACTAAATCTGCAGAGTTTTCTGCAGCATAACTTTTATCCAGCTCAACAACCCTTACCTCCGAGAACATATTATTTGATGCAATCTTCTTATCAAATGCTGTTCTTGATCGGGCATAATAGGCGCTAGTTTCTGGATTGTAATGTGCAGCAATGAGCTCACCTTTTTTCTTGAGGTAGGGTGCTAGTATTTCGGTATACCAACCTCCACCTGGTGAGAGTTCAACCACCACTTGGTCGTCTTTTAAACCAAAGAATTTTAGTGTTTCATATGGGTTTCTATATTTATCTCTTTCTTTAAAGGCTGCTGTTCTGAGATCATTGTTTATAGCAGCTTCAAGGCCATCAAAATCCGAATCTGTGTGATGAGCTTTGCTTAGCATAGCTATTATAAATAAAACGAATAATTTCAACTTCATATGAATATTATCTATTTTGAAAAAAGAGTTAGCAATCAAGTTATGATATTAAAATGATAAAGCTCTACACAGCTCCGACACCTAACGGCTATAAAGTGTCATGCTTGCTTGAAATATTGCAGATCCCTTATGAATATGAGCTGGTAAACTTGCTTGAGAAAGAACAGTTCTCAGACCAGTTTAAAAAGATAAGTCCGAACTCAAAAATTCCAGCTATTGAGGATACTGAAAATAATTTTGCATTGGCTGAATCAGGAGCAATTATGATTTATCTAGCAGATAAAGCTGGAAAAATGCTGCCTAAATCTGGCACAGAAAGATATGAGGTCCTGCAATGGATAATGTTTCAAATGGGCCATATTGGGCCAATGATGGGGCAAGCCAATGTATTTTATAGGTATCTTCCTGAAAAAATCCCTGCTGCCATTAGCAGATATCAAAATGAATGTAGAAGACTTTTTGAAGTTATGAACAATCGGCTATCAATTCAGCAATGGTTGTGTAAAGAATTCTCAATAGCTGATCTGGCTAATTGGTGCTGGGTTAGAACTTATAGCTGGTCTGGTATCAAGATGGATGGACTTGACCATTTAGAAAGGTGGCTCAAGGAAATTAAAACCATGCCAGGCATCAAAGAGGGGCTAGATATCCCAATTCCACTCACTGAATTAAAAAAAATAAGAGATGAACAAAGAGTAAAAAATGCAGATGCTATTGTTCAAAAATAAAAAAAGGCACCAGGAACAGGTGCCTTTTCAAAATGCTTAAACTAAGCAATACCAATTAGTGGGTCTTTGATTTTTCTTTAATCAAAAGATTTTTCTGTAAAAACAGATTAAATCGGTACTTTTTAAGCGTAAGCCTTTTATTAGATTTAATAGCAGCTTTATGCTGTATTAATTGCAGATTTGTCATAAACATCTCCTTTTAAAAAGATGCGTTCCTTCGGTACCATTACCTACTTCCGTCTTCTTGCGAAGATGAACGAGGGTACGTTCCTTCAGCCTTAGCCTACTTCCGTCCCTTGCGGGATGAACGAGTAGTCTTTTAACCCATGACAAATGGAGAGATAAATCTCACTAATAATATATCAAAATGCCAAAAATCTGACAATTGTAATTTAGAATGTAAAAGCAAATGAAATTCCTTGTCAGAAATATCCACAAATACTTAAGTTTTTTAATTTCAATTCAGCTTCTTTTATGGACAGTTTCAGGAATATATTTTGCCTTTAATAAAATTGAAAACGTTCGAGGAGAGCAGTACAGAGAGGAACCAAACTTTAATGTAGATTTTTCAAAACTCAATTTTGAAATAGATGGAGCCCAAAATATCAGAGTCACAGATAGAATGGACCAACAAATTTTAGTAGTCGATGGCATTTACGGTCGTGAGTATTTAGATTTTTACGGCAAAGATGTGGAGCAATTAAACGCAGAAGAAGCTAAGACTTTGTCAGCTAAGCATACATCACTAATTCCTGAAAGCGTTGAACTAGTTACTGAAAATATTGTCGGATCTGAGTTTCGTGGAAGAGCTTTACCAATTTACAGAGTTAAATCAGTCAACGATGTGGGAGAAGGCATTAATGTCTACCTAAATGTCTACACTGGTGAGGTTGAAGCGGTGCGATCCGTTCAATGGCAAATTTGGGATTTGATGTGGGGTTTTCATATTATGGATTGGGAAACTCGTGATGATATAGACAATCTTCTTTTGAAAATATTTTCAATCTTGGCCCTTATTAGCTCCATTACAGGTGTTCTCTTGTTTTTTAAAGTGGATGTAAGAAATAAAGCTAAGGCTGATTAGGTAACCACTGGTTTGGAGTCATCTAATTCAAGATATTTTTTTGATTCTAGTATCTGTTTGAGTTCTGCTAGAAATAAAGCAAGTTCTCCATAAGATGTATATAAAGGTGTAAGAGCGACTCTTAGGAGTGAATCAGGCCGGAAGTCTGTTACTATCTTTATGTTGTCATTCATTTGTAGGCATTTGCAAATTCTCCAACTTTCCTGATGCTTGATGGTAATATGCCCGCCTCTTTTTTCAGGACTTAATGGACCAATTATTTGAACACCAAGATCATTAAGCTCTTGGCTTAGGTATTCCTGAATAAAATCACCCATGATCAGGCATTTCTTACGTATTGACGACATAGATGCTTCTAAAGTTATATCTAGACCAGGCTCTAATGCAGCTAAAGACAAAATGTTTGGAGTGCCAACTTTATACTGATTGCTGCCTTCCCCCTTTTGATATGAGTCTGAAAATTTAAACGTATTTTTATGACCAAACCATCCTTGTATAGGTGTTGCCAATGAATCATTTAGCTCTTGATTTACATAAAGAAAGCCAGGAGATCCTGGACCACCATTTAAATGCTTATATG
This sequence comes from Gammaproteobacteria bacterium, assembly GCA_038147295.1. Lineage (GTDB taxonomy): Bacteria > Pseudomonadota > Gammaproteobacteria > Magnimaribacterales > TMED112 > TMED112. Next base: position 173,757 of record JAYQTH010000002.1, on the reverse strand, counting down.
TGCACCCAACTGCTGCTAAAATTTCTTGTTCATTCACATCTATCTCAATTGAGCCTATTGCATGACTTAGGTCCCATACAATCACTGAGCCATTTTTTTTGGCGAACTGATTCAAGCGCTTAATTGGATATAAGTAGGCAGCAAGATAGGTAGAAAGGCTTAAACAGTAAACCCCTGCGCAGCTGATTATTTTAGATTCAATTTTCTCAACTTCGGCTTCGACATTATTTTGATAATCTATCTCATGATAGTAGATACCAGGGTCGTAGTCCGCAATTCCAGCGAGTATATATCTATCCGAAGGGAAATTAAGAGTATCACTTATTAGATTATTGGAATAAAGTTTTGAGTAGACTAAGGCCTTAGCGATCTTATATAGATTTATTGATGTTGAATCACCAACAAAAACTTCACCAGCTTGAGCATTAATTATCTCTGCAAGCTTTTTTTCAACCCTATCATTAAGTGGTAACCATTTGCTATTCCAGCTCCCAATTAGATCTTGGCCCCACTCAATATTAACAACATCATCTAAGATACTTTTTGTATTTTTAGGAAGAAGGCCCAAAGAATTGCCGTCAAGGTAAACTAAATTTTTAGGTTTTAAAAAATAATTTTGAAACTTATATAGTGGATCCTCTTTGTCCATTTGCTTTGCTTTTTCAAAAATCAATTTCCTGGAACTCCTTATTATTAATAATTTTTTCTACCCATAACCTATACATTTCACCACTCGGATGCAATAAATCCTCTGCAATAAGTTCTGGCTGCTCTGATGCAAGTCTTGAGATGTCTGTGATATCAAAAAATAGTACTCCATTCTCTTGAGCAGTTCTTTTTACAATTGCATTAAAGTCATCAATTTCGCCGGTTATTTTATTTATGTCTCTACCTTCAGCAAATGGAAAAGCTGACCAATCAGGAATACTAAGGACTATAACGTTGCTTGAACCTTTTTTTGAAAATGAAACAGCTATTTCAATTAACTCCTGCAGCTCGGATTCAAAAGTTTGAATGGGCCAACCTCTGTATTGGTTATTGACACCAATTAATAATGAAACAAGATTGTATTGCTGTTTAATATTGGCATCTTCTATTGCAGAAATCAGCTCATCAGTCGTCCAACCCGTTTTTGCAATTATTCGAACAGACGAATTACTTTCATTTATTTTTCTTGCCAACTGATATGGCCATCTAACATTTTCAGCAACAGATTCACCAATAGTATAGCTGTCACCTAAAGCTAAGAAATGGAATTCATCTTCAAACTCATAAGTTTGGCAACCAAATAAAATCAGAATCAAAAAAAGTGACCTTAACATTTCTCTTGATTATAAAGTATGGTGCCCAGAGGTGGAATCGAACCACCGACACAAGGATTTTCAGTCCTTTGCTCTACCAACTGAGCTATCTGGGCGAAAGAGTGAATATATTACTTCGTAATATTTTTCAAAGCAAAGGATTGTTCGATAGAAAACAACTCAATTCTTTTCCATTTTGGCATAGCAACCCCGTTGCCTGAACCATGTCCTGCACGAGGTGTATCATAAAGCATCACTGGGTTATCGCATCCTTGATATTCTTGTATTCTTGCAGTGAATTTATAAGAATGCGAAGGCACAACACGATCGTCTCTGCGTGCAGTGGTTGTCAAAGTTGGAGAATAGCATTCCCCAATTTTGAGTTGATGGTAAGGTGATATTTGAAGATTGCGTGCAAAGTCATCAAGATTTTCAAGCGGGCTGCCATAATCTCCACGCCAACCCCAGCCTTCGGTAAACTCTGTGAATCTCAACATATCGAGAACACCCACCGCAGGCAGTGTTGCACCAAAATAATTAGGGTTTTGAATGAGCGTTGTCCCAACCAATAAACCACCATTAGATCTACCACTTATTACCGTGGATTTTCTGTTGCCTATATTTTGCTCTTCTAAAAATTTTGAAGCATAAAGAAAATCATCAAATACGTTTTGCTTAGTATCAAGGCGACCAGCATTATGCCATGCTTTTCCAAGCTCTCCACCACCTCTAAGGTTAGCCACAGCCAGCACGCCACCCATCTCAAGCCATGCAACATATTTTGGAGTAAAGGAAGGGCGAATAGAAATATTGTAACCACCATAACCATACAAAAAGACTGGAGTACTGCTATTCAATTTAGCTGATTTTTTATAGGAGTAAGTTATCGGAATCATGGTGCCATCTTTGCTTGGATAGTAGGCGCTAACTTCCTGATAATCCGATGGGTCAAATCCTGGGATCTCTTCTTCCCAAACCTTAACAGCTTCTGCCGTTTCGGTATTAAAGTTGTAATATCGATCGGGTTGCGTAAAGCTGCTTGATGAGAACATTATTGTTTTTTCATCGATGCTTTGAAAGCCACTTTGAGTACCATTAATCTCTTCAGGTATAGCTAAATCGAGAGCTTCTCCTTGTTCAGTTAAAAAGACAATTTTTGAGTGCATATTGGTATCAATGTAATCCGCAATAATCATGTCGTTAATGAAAGATGCACCTTTAAGTGCTAGATTTGATTCAGGAATCACTTCAGTCATAGAAAAATCATCAAACAACACCTTCACAAGACGATATTTTGGTGCTTGGTAATTGGTAATGAAGAATAGCCCATCAACATCTGAACTCACGTAACTAAAACTTGCTTCGTTCATTGGAGTAACTACCTCTAAGACGTCAACATTCTCGCCAAAAAGATAAAAATTTTCTTCTTCGGAGCCAGTTATTACCTTAATGAGCACATTTTCGTCATCTCCAATGAAGCTAACTGTATAGTTCTCTTCTGAGTTAACTTCTCCATAAAAAAGCTCCTCTTGTCCTGTTTCGATATTAAAAAAATAAATAGCCGCATCGTAACTTTGTTGACTTAAACGCAACCTATCTTCTGGTTTTGGGTATTTGTTATAAAAGAAACCTGATGAATCTGATTTCCATGTGATATCTGAAAATTTAACCTCTGTCACCTTATGATCTAAATTTAGTCCAGATTCCATATCAAGGATTTTTATTGTTCTCCAATCAACTCCACCGTCAGTAATTGAATAAGCAAGGTATTTCTTATCGGGACTTAGAGATGTTTTATCGAGATTTAATGTTTGATCATTTGACCATGTATTTGGGTCCAATATAACTTCATTGGTATCAGCTTTTTTTATGTAAAGATGATGTTCATCTTGTCCTGAGTTGTAGAAATAAAAATCACTGTTGGGATTAAAATAGGATGCTGAAAAATACTCTGACCTGTATGCATCTTTAAGAACTGACTTGATCTCTTCGAAGCTTGAGTCTTTCAAGTAATCAATAGTCAATGCATTTTGTTTTTCTGACCAGTTTACAACCTCTTCAGCCTGAAAATCTTCCATGTAAATATAAGGATCGTAAATTGTAGTGCCACCAACATTGTAGCTGCCTCTTTTCTTTTCACTCGCTGGATACTCCACATCTGAGCTACATCCAATTAGTACGATTGCTAGGGCTAAATATCTTGTCATCATTGCTCCTTATTTTTCATTTGAAGAAAATCTCCAAATACAGTATTTTTCTAATTTGTAGATACTTTGTTTATTAATGTTAAATAATTTGCTCCAAAAAATAAAAGAAATTCATAGCTCGGATTACAAATTCGTGATCGTATCCAGTGGTGGGGGCAGCAATGCCATTGCATCGCTTTTAGAAGTGCCCGGAGCCAGCAACTCTGTGTTGGAGGCATACATTCCTTATGCCAAAGAATCGCTCGATTTTTATCTGTTAAAAAAACCTGATTTTTATTGCTCAAAAGAAACTGCGCTCCGAATGGCAGCTAAAGCTTACAGCGCTGCAAAAAAAATTGATGCTGAATCATCAAGAAAGAAGTTGCTAGGTGTTGCCATTACAGCTGCCTTAGCAACGAACTATAAAAAAAGAGGCGACCATAAATTTCATATTGCTTTGCAAACTGAGGATTACTCTAAAAGTATCTCATGCGTTTTAGAGAAGGGAGCTCGGTCGCGAGAGGAGGAAGAACAGCTTGTCACAGAATATGTAGTCAACTTGATATCAGAATCATTGGGGCTTGATTTTTGTTATCCAAAAATTAAAGAACAAAGTGTTATTGATAGAGTTGAAGCAAAGGAAGGTTGGCAAGAACTTATGAGAGAAGAAATTAGTTTTATTACTAGGGAAGGGCAAAAGCCAAAGCTCATTTTTCCTGGATCATTTAATCCCATTCATGATGGACACAAAAAAATGTCTAAATTAGCTGAGGACAAAGTTAAGGAGCAGGCTTTTTTTGAGATTTGTATTCAAAATGCAGACAAACCACCACTTAGTTATCATCAAATCGAATCAACATTAAGTCAATTTACCTCAGGCAACTGGCTTCTAACAAAAGCAGGTAAATTTTCAGATAAATCAAAAATATTCCCGGAAGCAACATTTATTATTGGCGCCGATACCTTGATGAGAATTCTCGATGAAAAGTTCTATAGCAGCCACAAAGCAATGATTGAAGAATTTGAGATTTTTAATGAAAACAATACGCGATTTTTGGTTTTTGGGAGAATTTTTAAGGAAAATTTCATAACGCTTTCTGATATTGAATTGCCAAGCAATATTGCTGATAGATTTGAGGGTTTTGGTGAAGATATCTTTCGTGACGACATATCTTCAACGACTTTAAGAGTAGCTAGAGGCGAGGATTAATTATTCTGGAATGTATCCTGAAGGGCGTTGATAATCTTTATTGTCCAAAAAGAGTTCCATTTGTTTGTTAAGCCATTTTCTATTTGATTTATCTGAAAGATCGAGATGATTTTCATTAATTAGCATTGTTTGTAAATCAATCCATGCTACCCAAGCTTTTTTTGAGTAGTTTTTGAAAATATGCATTCCTTTTTCACCTGGCAATGGAGGGGCATCCAAACTTGGCAGTTCTTCTTGATATTTCTTACATAAAATTATTTGCATATCTCTAATAATTTATCAGATATTGGCTTGGGGGTCGTTAAATTTAAAGCTTCTTTGAAACTAAAAAAGGTCATGTTTTCTGCTTCAGGCAATGACATGAACTCCAAGTTTAGTTGTCGATGAGATAAGTTATGCACAGTGGTTGGTTTGTTTTCTTTGACTATTTCATGTGGAAGTAACCACAAATTTTTCCAAAAGCCCAGTGTGTTATTTTTTGTCATTGCTATCGTTTTGCCTTTTACGATAACCTGAAAATTTATATTCACTTGCTTTTTAGTAACTCTTTTTTTTCTGAGTGTAGGAAATGAGTTAAGTTTAAATGACTTACAGCCTTGCTTTAATGGGCATTGATTGCACAGAGGTTTTATAGGGACACATATGGTTGCTCCAATATCCATGGCACCTTGTTGAAATGAGAAAGGATCGTCTTGATCAATTGATTTTTTTGATAAGCTCCAAAAAACTTTCTCATCGAAATCTTTTTGATAAAAATATCTAGAAATAAGTCTTTTCACATTGCCGTCAAGAATGGGATAGGATTTATTGTAAGCAATCGATAGTATTGCTCCTGCTGTCGACTGACCTACACCAGGAAGTTGAATTAAATCATCATAACTTTCGGGGAAAATACCACCAAAGGTTTTAAATATTATTTCTTTAGCTTGGAAAATATAGCTTGCTCTTCTGTAGTAACCTAAACCTTTCCAGAGCGTTAAAATATCGTCCTCGCTAGCAGACTTAATAGATTCCAAAGTGGGATATTTTTTTATAAATCTATGAAAATACTCTGTTCCAGTTTTTACTTGGGTTTGTTGCAGAATTAGTTCAGAAATCCAAACTCTGTATGGTGTTATATCAAGACGCCAAGGCAAATCTTTGCGGCCATGCTTTTTGTACCAGTTGGATATGCTCTTACCGATCAACTCTCTTCAGCTTGCCACTTATGTATTCGTAGAACAGCGGTTCTCCAGTAGCAATTTCAAATTTCAAAATATTTTCCTCAGAGATGTTTTCAATGTATTTCACCAATGATCTCAGTGAGTTACCATGTGCTGCAATTAGGATATTTTTCCCACTTTCTAATTGAGCGAGAACCTTTTCTTTGAAATAAGGCACAACCCTATCGTAGGTATTTTTTAAACTCTCTCCTCCTGGAGGCGGAACATCATAGGAACGGCGCCATATATGAACCTGTTCTTCACCAAACTCTGCTCGCGCCTGGTCTTTGTTCATTCCTGTTAGGTGCCATAATCTCTTTCATTTAGATTCACATTCTTTTCTATAGGGATATTGAGTTGATCTAATTTCTCTAAAATTATTGTTCCTGTAAGTTGCGCTCTCTGAAGTACAGATGTGTACATTAAATCAAACTTTATTGACATATCTTTCAACTTTTCTCCAGCTTGACTAGCTTCAGCTATTCCTTGCTGAGTCAGATTAGGGTCTTTCCAGCCAGTAAATAAATTGAGCTTATTCCATTCACTTTGCCCGTGCCTGACTAAGACTAGAATATTAGATTTCATGATTTATCTTTAAAATAAGTTATATATTGTATAAGCTTAAAAAAATTTTTATATATGGATCTATTCGATTTTTTATTTTCTAGATGGTATCTATCACTTCCATTGTTCATAACTTTGGTTTCTTGGTGGATATACGAAAATAATAAAGGCGGTAAAAAGATTGGTCCGACAGAGGCAACACAATTGGTCAATCAAAACGCAGCATTTTTCTTAGATATTAGAGATAGAGATTCTTTCGAGTCAGGTCACATACATGGATCTATAAATGTCCCAAAGGAGAGTTTCAAGCAACAAGAACATCTTCTAGTGAATGATAAAGCGGTAATCGTAGTTTCGGAAAATGGCCTGGATGCTGGTGGAGCAGGTGTGGAGCTCAAGCAATTAGGTGTCAAAGAAGTGTTTCTTTTGAAGTATGGCCTAGTTTCTTGGGCAGAAGAGAGCCTCCCACTGGTAAAGTAGAAGGCTCAATTAGTTTAGACACTATAGTACATATCGAATTCGACTGGATGAGTCGACATTCTTAGTCTATCAACTTCTTCCATTTTCAGTGCAATATAGTCATCAATTAAATTATCGGTAAAGACTCCACCTTCTTTTAAGAAAGCTCGATCTTTATCCAAGGCTTGCAAGGCTTCATCAAGAGAGCTGCAAACGGTTTTAAATCTTCTTAGTTCTCTAGCAGATGCTTCATAGAGATCAAGATCACCCGGTTTCCCTGGATCAATTTTATTTCGTATTCCATCAAGCCCAGCCATAAGCATTGCAGCAAAAGTGAAGTAAGGGTTGCCTGATGCATCAGGGAATCTAACTTCTATTCTGGCTGCTTTTGGATTGCTTTCATAAGGGATTCTGATAGAAGCCGATCTATTCTTATTTGAATAAGTAAGAATCACTGGAGCTTCAAAACCAGGCACAAGTCTTTTGTAACTATTTGTGGTGGCATTGGCAAAGGCATTGATTGCTCTCGCATGCTTCATAATTCCACCAATGTAATAAAGGGCAGTTTGACTTAAACCGCCATACTCTTTACCTGTGAATAAATTCACTCCATCTTTTACAAGAGATTGGTGGCAATGCATCCCACTTCCATTATCCCCAACCAATGGTTTTGGCATAAAAGTTGCTGTTTTTCCATAGTTAAATGCAGTGTTATGGACACAGTACTTAAATGTTTGAATGTCGTCAGCCTTCTTTGTTAACGAATTAAATTTCACCCCTATTTCACATTGTCCAGCAGTACCAACTTCGTGGTGGTGAACTTCTGTCTCGAGACCAAAATCTTGACAGGCTTTACATGCTGCAGCCCTAAGATCTGCAAGAGAATCAACAGGTGGGACAGGGAAGTAACCACCTTTTACTCCTGGCCTATGACCAAGGTTGCCTTCTTCGTATTCGGTATCTGTTTCCCATGCACCTTCTTCAGAAGAAATTTGGTATGACATTTTTTGCATTTCAGTTGACCATCTAATGTCATCAAAGACAAAGAATTCTGGCTCTGGTCCAAAGAATGCCTCATCTGCAATTCCTTCAGATCTCATAAAATCTTCTGCTTTTTTCGCAACTGATCTAGGGTCTTTTTCGTACCCTTTTCCATCGCTTGGTTCAACAATATCGCATCTTAATATGACAAGAGGGTCATCGGAAAAAACATCTAGAACACTGGTGCTATCATCTGGCATGAGAATCATGTCTGATTCATTGATTGGTTTCCAGCCTGCTATGGAAGAGCCATCAAACATCTTTCCATCGGAGAAGAAGCTTTCATCAACTGTGTTAGCAGATACTGTTACGTGCTGCTCTTTACCTTTGGTATCGGTAAAGCGTAGGTCAACCCATTCAGCTTTTGAATCGGCAATAAGTTTTAAAGTATTTTTTGACATAAAAATGCTCCAATTAAATTAATTTAAAATTTTGCATTTTTGATCTGCAGGATATTTAGAAATTAAACTCGGTCCTGTTTAACGGGCGCGTTCCTTCAGCTTTCGCTTACTTCCGTCTTCTTGCGAAGATGAACGATTTACGTTTCCTGTAAACGGCGCGTTCCTTCAGTTTTTACCTACTTCCGTCTTCTTACGAAGATGAACGATTTAACTCTTACCTAATTAAAGGCTCCTTTTTAACCATGGAGTATGGTGCAAAAATAAAAAATGCTTCATAAATTTAGCTTTTTTCTGCCAAAATGGCAAGAATTTATTGATTTTTACCAAAATGAATCAAAATACTTGCTATTTTTGACTCAAGATTATCAAAGCTATGGGATCCGCCTTCATCAATAACAATGTTGGTGCCATCAAAGTATTTTTCAGCATAACGATAATCTAAGGTTTCGTCTGCCGTCTGAAGTAGCACCATGAAGTTGGATTTAAATTTTAAGTCCGCAATAAAAATTTCCTCAAGACTATCTATCCATTCTTGGTCTATAAAGTATTTTTCACCAGTATTTGGATTTTCATTATCACCACGGTTATTTTCAAAAATTTTGTATGCCCATACCGCAGGGTTTATCATCACAGCTTTTAAATTGTACTTTTCTGAGAGGTAAGTTGAATAATAGCCGCCGAGTGAGCTACCAATTAAATGAACGTTACGGTGCGCCATCTCAAGTTCAATTAATTTTGAAAGTTGAGCAATAGCATTTCTGGGATGTGATTCTAAAGTTATTGAGATGACCTCAAAATGTTGATTGTTGATCAACTCTTTTAAAAGTGTTGCCTTTCTTGCACCCTCAAAAGAATTCCAGCCGTGCACATAGATGATTAAATCTTTATTTTTCATAAAACCCGCTGGTTAAAATCATATCAAGAACTTCTGTTAAAAACCGATTTTGTTGTAATTTTTCATCAGCCGATTTAGGAAAGTTTTCATGACTAAAGGGATATTTATTTGGTGCATGACCATTAAATGAAGCAACCTCACACAGCTCGACATCATGATATATGTTGAGAACAAACTGTAATGAATTTAATAGCTTATGGTTGAGGTTGGAGAAAACTAAGCGACATATCCAGGTATGGTTTGATAATTTTTGTGTATCAATTCGCGCACTATAAATTGTCTCTTTAATCTTATTTCTCAGAGTTAAAGAGCTTTTATCAGAAGCATTAAGCAATTTACTTATTCTTAAATAATTTGCTGAACAGACAGAAATCTGGCCATTGGTCTTGGAATATTCAGACATTTTTAAATGGAAGTTGCTTCTTGGCATTCTCTAGATATTCCAACACATGCCTTCCTTCTTCTTTGCAGTAATTAATTATTGCCTTTCTAAATTCAGGGTGTTTTATCCAGTGATACGATCTATTTATTACAGGCTCAAATCCGCGTTTTAATTTGTGTTGTCCTTGAATGCCTGGATCAAATGTTTTGATACCTTTTTCAATGGCTAGTTCAATCCCCTGATAGTAGCAGGTTTCAAAATGTAAAAAATTTATATCTTCTTTTGCGCCCCAGTATCTGCCATACAAGCTATCCTTTTTAATAAAAAAAAGTGCAGCTGCAACTTTTTCCTGCTTCCTTTTTGCAAAAAGTATAATTGGATTGAGTGAATTGATTTGTTTAAAGAAATCCAAGGTTAAATAAGGATTTTGTCCTCTCCTTACATATGTAAGAGCATAGAATAAATAGAACTCTTCCCAGTCTTTATCCGAAGGCTGTTGAACAACATTGAATGTAATCCCTTGTTCATTAATGGATTGTCTCTCTTTAAGAATATTTTTTCGGTATCTTGATTTAAGTGATATTAGATAATCATCAAATGTGTTGTAATTGTGATTATGCCATTTGTAGTTACAGTCAATACGCTCAATGTAGTCATTTGCCAAAAAAGGATTGGCTGATTCCTCTTCAACATAAAGTGCATGGATAGATGAAAAATTACTTTCATTTACATAATTCGTGAAATCTCTTAATGCTTCTTCACCCTTGTTATCGTCTGAACAAAAAATTCTTTCGCCCTCAACCGGGGTGAAAGGAACGCTTAACACAATTTTAGGGTAATACTTTATTCCACTCTTAAAGTACGCATTTGCCCATGCATAGTCAAAAACGAATTCGCCTTGGCTGTTATTTTTTTTGTAAAAAGGAATAATGCTTCCATTTTGATGCTTAAATGAATTAGGCATCCAGCCAGTATTTGGGTTTAAGGAGTTACTAGTTTCTAATGCACTTAAAAAGTCGTAATTAAAAAAAACATTGTCTTTTGACAATGCTTTAATTGAGCTTTTGTGTGGGTTGCAGCTCTTTTCAACTGAAAAATTCATTTTGATTTTCTATAAAAAATATCATGGCAATTACCAGACCGACGTGACTATTGGATTTAAAAGCTTGCATGTATTGGTGATCTAGACCTAGTTGGTATTGGTAATAACCCTGATAAATTAGGAATAAGACACCAATCTTTAAAATTTCATAGCTGTTATGAATGGCAAATAAAGCCATCATTAAAACAAATAAGCCATAAAACACATTAATTACTTTTAGAGTTGAAGCGCCAAAAAGTTGAGGTAGTGAATTGATATTAATTTTTATATCGTCTTCCAGATCAGATAAAGCATAGTAACTGTCGTAAGCAATTATCCAAAAAATGCATGCTAGGTAAAGAAATAAAGCGTCAGCATTGATATTGCTATGAACAATGGCATAGCTAATTGGCAAAGATAAACCAAATGTGATTCCTAGTATAAGTTGTGGAGCACCAATGAATCTTTTTGCTAATGGATAAAAGATAATTAAAGGAATAGCCAAAGTAAAAACAAGGTTAATTGTGAATGTATTCGTTTGCAGTAAGAGAAAAATACAAGTAATGCCCATCAATGTTGCAAATATTAGAGCTTGCATCAAGCTTAGATCTCCATTTGCTAAAGGCCTTCCTTTTGTTCTTTCCACCTTGTTATCGTAGTTTCGGTCAAGAATATCGTTAATTGCACAGCCTAGTGATCTTGTTAGAAACGCACCTAAGACCACAATTGCAAAATGTTGCAGCTGAAATCCAGGCTCAATGAAAACACCCCAAAGTGCAGGCCATAACAACAACCAAAAACCTATAGGGTTGAAAAATCTTATGAGATTTAGATACGCTCCCAACTTACTCATCAAATAAGAATACTTCAATTACTGAAAATAACTCTTCATTTAATGAATATATGCATTTTCTTGCAACGTATTCTTTGTTTTCAAGCTGATATGTGGCTACATAGGTTTCAACTTTGTTTATGTTTTTATGCGAGAAGAGATATTTGCCAAGAGCCTCGTTGCCGAGTGCTCCAAATTTCTTGAATTGACTGATAACACCTTCACTAAAAAAAGATTCTGCATAAACCACATTGGAATTAGCTTTCAAAAATATCTTTCTAAGGTTTCCACTTATTTCTTGCGATGATATTTGTTGATCGCAATGAAGACAGATTTTTTCTGATATGAGCTCTAACTTGATAGAGCCATGTTTTTCGGTCAGCCTTCCAATCAGTGAAGTATCTTCAAGAATCCATGATTCCATATGATTGAAATTGCCTAGCTTCTCTTTTGCAAAAAGCTGCCAGTTTGTTCGAATTAAAGGTGTCATTTCTAAGTGATGAATGATTATAATACTTCCCTTTAAAAGAGGACATAAAATGGAATACAAAAAATGGGAATGCATAGTTTGTGGATGGATCTACGATGAAGAAAAAGGCCACCCAGAGGAGGGTTTAGCCCCTGGAACAAGATGGGAAGATGTTCCTGATGATTGGGTTTGTCCTGAATGTGGCGTTGGCAAAGAAGATTTTGATATGATGGAGATATGACAGAACTAGCAGCACCAAAAAATCTTACAAGGAACGTACTTATTGGGATGGGCGCAGGCTTCGTTATAGGAGCCTTCATTTTTTACACTAATATTGTTCCAAAGTTTATAGAGGAATTTTTCTCAACATATATATTTAGTTTAGGCGGAGATATTTTTAAGAATCTGTTAAAGCTTATAGTTGTGCCTCTGGTATTTTTTTCATTGGTTTCAGGCATTTCATCTTTAAACGATATGGCCAGACTAGGCTCTATTGCCTATAAAACAGTTGGCTTATATCTATTAACAACAGCCTTTGCTGTTTCTCTAGCACTTTTCTTTGGATGGCTAACCAATTTGGGTGCTGGATTTTCTGTTGATGTTGCTCCAACAGAACTTGCAGGCGGCGAGGCAAGTTTTTATGACACTGTAATGCGAATATTTCCAAGCAACATGTTTGGTGCTTTTGTTGAGAACAATATGTTAGGCATTGTTTTTATAAGCATATTATTTGGGATTGCACTTAATGCAACCGATTCTATAACTGGAGGATTATCCAAAAGCTTTGAGAAGCTAAATACGGTATTTTTAAAAATAGTGCTCATGGTGATGCGGTTTGCTCCATATGGAGTCTTCTGCTTAATTGGCGCTTATGTAGCCTCTAAAGGCTTAGATATATTCGGTGATGTAGCACAATATGTAATTCTGCTAATTTTTGTCTTAGTTTTTCATTTGCTTTTTACTTATTCGCTGATATTAGCTGTTTTTGCAAGATTAAATCCTATTAAGTTTTTTAATAAGATGAAGGATGTAATGCTGTTTGCATTTTCCACTTCATCTAGTGCAGCAACCATTCCTGTAACCTTGAAAACAGTCACACAAGATTTGGGTGTAAAAAAAGATGTTGGGTCTTTTGTTGTTCCAGTTGGGGCAACAATCAATATGGATGGAACAGCAATAATGCAGGGCCTCGCAACAGTCTTTATTGCTGGCATCACCCCAGGCATTGAACTTGGAATTATCGAGTATGTTCAAATTATCTTCCTAGCTGTAATTACCTCTATAGGCACTGCTGCAGTGCCTTCTGCTGGTATAGTAACCTTGACAATTATTCTTAGTCAGCTTGGCATACCATTAGAGGCAATTGGCTTGATACTGGCTGTAGATAGGATTTTAGATATGTTGAGAACTTCAATAAATGTTTGCGGAGATGCTGCAGTTTCTTGTATAGTAGCTAAAACAGAGGGGGGGCTAGACGAGAAAGTCTTTAATAGTTAACACAAATTATGGAAATTTTTGAGAATTTTATTATTGGGCCAATGACACCATGGGGTCCAGTCGCAGTTGGTCTTGTTGGTTTGGTATGTGCTTTTGTGCTTTACGGGCTAATAATGAAGTATCCAGAAGGCAATGCTAAAGTCGCAAAAATTGGTGACCAGATTCACCTTGGTGCAAGAGTTTTTATGATTACTGAATATAAAATTCTGTTACCAGTACTGGTAGTTTTAGTTTTAGCTTGTGGTTTTTCGCCTCTGGGATGGAATACAGCACTAGCAATTGCTGTTGGAGCATTATCCTCGGCGATAGCAGGATTTATAGGCATGTATTCTGCAACAAAGGCCAATGTGAGAACTGCTACCGCAGCTGAAGAATCTGGACAAGAGAGAGCATTATCAATTTCGTTCTTTGGTGGTTCAATTATGGGTTTATGTGTTGCATCAATGGGATTAATTGGTCTTGGTGGGCTTTATGTATATTTTGTCAGCACACTAAATGATGATTTCAAAACCATAGCTTCTGCACTTGAGGGTTTTGGCGTAGGAGCATCTGCTGTTGCACTCTTTTCAAGAGTGGGTGGCGGCATTTACACTAAAAGTGCCGATGTTGGTGCCGATCTTGTTGGCAAAGTAGAGGCAGGCATACCAGAAGACGATCCAAGAAATCCTGGAGTTATTGCTGACAATGTCGGTGATAACGTTGGAGATATAGCAGGAATGGGCTCAGATATATTCGAGTCATATTGTGGCGCAATGATTGCATCGATAGCCATTGCAGCGACACTCAGCAATCCAGACTTAATGTTTTTACCATTGTGGCTTTCAGCTTCGGGTTTATTTTGTTCCATAATTGGTATTGGTATTGTGAGATCTCAGGTCTCAAGATCTCCTGCAGTCGCCTTAAGATATGGTACATTTTTTTCACCAATCATATTTTTAATATTTGCAGGACTTAGTGTTTACTATTCTCCAAATATTGAAATGAATTACTTTTACTCAATATTAACCGGTGCTGTGGGCGGGATATTAATTGGTTTAATTACAGAATACTATACAGGAGGCACAACGAATGATTCACCTGTGGGGAAAATTGCAAAATCAGGTGAGACAGGCCCTGCGACAGTCATAATATCTGGACTTAGTGTAGGAATGATATCTGTTGTAATGCCTATTCTGGTAATCGCTGGAATCATCGGAGTTTCCACATATTTTTCAGGGCTTTACGGAGTAGGAATAGCGGCAGTAGGCATGCTATCAACGGTTGGCATTACTATGGCAATAGATGCTTATGGCCCAGTAGCAGACAATGCTGGAGGGATCGCTGAGATGAGTGGCATGAAAAGTGAAGTTAGAGAAATAACAGATTCTCTTGATGAATTAGGAAACACAACTGCAGCCATAGGTAAAGGGTTTGCTATTGGAGCAGCTGCACTAGCTGCACTAGCTATCATCGCTGCTTTTACCCAGGTTACAAAAGTAGAATTACTGCTTTCAGACCCAAGAGTTTTAGTGGGAATGTTTATTGGCGGCACAATTCCATTTCTGGTTTCCTCTATAACTATGACTGCTGTAGGAGATGCTGCTTTTGAAATGATAGAGGAGATTAGAAGACAATTTAGAGAAATACCTGGGCTACTTGAAGGAAAAGCAGATCCTGATACAGCAAAATGCGTAGACATTGCAACCAATGCAGCTTTAAAAAAGATGCTGCTTCCAGGCGCAATAGCAATTTTAAGCCCTATAGTTATTGGATTTGGTATGGGTGCTATTGAGTTAGGTGGAATGTTAGCTGGAGCCTTACTAGGATGTGTCTTGATGGCATTAATGATGGCAAATGCTGGTGGGGCATGGGATAACGCTAAAAAGTTTGTTGAAAAAGGAAATTTTGGTGGAAAAGGAACAGATACTCACTCAGCTACAGTCGTTGGTGATACGGTTGGTGATCCATTTAAAGATACCTCAGGGCCAGCAATGAATATTCTGATTAATGTTATGGCAATCGTGAGCTTAGTGATTGCTCCTCTGCTTTAATAATCAATACTCTAGAATGCCAAGTAGCAGACAGAAAATGTTTGTTAATATATTAGTTGGTTTATTAGGTTAGTTTTATATCGCCGACGCCTATTCTTCCTTTGTACTCTTCCACTGTGAATTCAACATTGTCGTTTTCATTCAGAGTCTCTACACCACATCTTTGTAAAGAGCTGATGTGAACGAATACATCTTTAGAACCATCTTCGGGTGCAATAAATCCAAAGCCTTTTGCAGTATTAAAAAATTTTACGACTCCTTTTTGCATTGCAATCTCCTGTAGTTGCTGTCTACGATACAGCAAAATCGAAGCATGTAAACAATTTAGACCTAATACTTTCCAAAACTTCCAGAATTAAAATCTTCTACTGTTTTAAGTATTTCAGATTTGGTGTTCATAACGAATGGTCCATATTGAAATATAGGTTCATTTATCGGTTTGCCACCAATCAAAAGAAATCTTGAGCTTTTATCTGAATAAACATCAATTTTTCCTGAGAAGCACATGCCGCTTCTTGATAGTATCTCTCTCCCATCCACTAGAACGTTGCCTTCAAAAACATAAATAAAATAGTTTTTGTTGGTCAAGCCATCAAAAGAATAAGTGCCAGCTTTCATTGCAATATCCATGTAATCAAGTTGAGTGCTTAGTCCATTTATGGGCCCAATATGGTGCTTATAATTTCCTGCAATTAGTTTAATTGATGCAATACCATCATCTATGTTGATAATTTCATCTGATTTTATATCTCTGTAAGATGGAGCTTTCATTTTCTCTCTAGCTGGCAGATTGACCCATAACTGAAAACCCTTCATAAGACCATTTTTTTGCAATGGCATCTCTGAGTGAATAATACCTCTACCTGCTGTCATCCATTGCATTTCACCCGACTTTAGTTCACCACTATTACCCATACTATCTTCATGCTGCAAATGCCCTTCAATCATATACGTGAATGTTTCAAACCCTCTATGTGGATGTGAAGGAAATCCCCCAATGTAGTCATCTGGATTGTCAGAGCAGAATTCATCTAACATTAAAAAGGGGTCAAGGCGTACATCTTGTGTTTGTCCTAGACTGCGAAAAATTTTAACTCCTGCACCATCTGAGGTTTCGTATGCAGGAATTATCGTTTTACTCATAGTTCAATTGGTCCATGAGGAATAATACGATATGGATTGATTTGATCGTGACTGTAATAGTAGTGACGTTTAATGTGATTAATATCGCAAGTATCTTTTACTGCAGGTATTTTAAGCATGTCTTGCATGTATCGATATAAATTTTTGTAGTCCATGATTCGTCTAATATTGCATTTAAAATGGGTGACATAAACAGGATCAAATCTTAATAGCGTTGGAATCAGCCTTAAATCAGCCTCTGTGACTTCATCACCAACTAGAAACTTTATTTTGCTTAGTCTATTGTCGAGAAAATCAAGTGTTTCAAAGAGTTTTGAAACAGCGCTATCATAAGCCTCTTGGGAAAGAGCAAAGCCTGACTTATAGACACCATTGTTCACACTGTCATAGATGATATCGTTTAGTTCATCTATTAATTCTCTTTTATCTTCGGGGTAGTAATCATTATGGTTGTCAGTTAAATCATTGAATGCAGTATTCAGAATTCTAATTATTTGGGAAGATTCATTGTTAACAATTGTTTCAGTTTTTTTATCCCACAGTATTGGTACAGTAACGCTGGTGGTAATTTTTGGGTCTGCTTTTTGATATATCTCTCTTAAAAACCTCTTGCCATATAGATGATCCTCTGTAGCACCAGGAAAGCTTGTATCAAATACCCATCCCTCTTCGAGCATATCTGGGTGAACAACACTGACACTTATGTGATCATTAAGATCTTTAAGTTGTCTATATATCAAAGTTCTAGTAGCCCAAGGACATGCGTAACTAACATACAAGTGGTAACGACCTAACTCTGGTTGAAATTTTTCATGGCCTTTTTCAATAGTATCTAAAAAAGTTCTTGGTAGGCGGTCATATGCACCTGAATCGTCTGAAGTAATAATGGATTTTACTATCCATTCACCCTCAATTAGTTTACCCATAGTTGTCTATATCTATGTTAAACATCTGAAAGTTCAAGGTGTGCTGGAAACCATCGTTCAATAATTTTTCTTTGTTGCTCTATTGATAGTTCCATTATTTCATCAGTGATTCTATTTGCTTCAGACTGTATTTCTTCATCCGCAATTAAATCATAAAAAGTGAAACTTGGTTGTCCAGTTTGAGATAAGCCAAGGATATCACCAGGCCCCCGCAATTTAAGATCCTCTTCAGCTATCAAAAAGCCGTCATTGGTTTCTGAGATTACACTTAATCTTTTTTCCGATAGTTCTGAGAGATTATCTTCATGCATCAGTATGCAATAGCTTTCTTTATCGCCACGCCCAACACGACCTCTTAATTGATGGAGTTGCGCCAATCCAAAACGCTCAGAATTTTCGATGACCATAATATTCGCATCGGGCACATCAATGCCTACTTCTATAACAGTGGTAGCCAATAAAATTTTTGTCGATTTATTTTTAAAATTTTCTAAGATTTGATTTTTTTCTTTATCAGGCATTTTGCCATGCAGAATATCGTATTGGTTGTTTTCAAACTCATTTTTTAGAACTTTTTCTAAATCCTCAATACCTATTAGGCTGCTATCGCTTTCTTCAATTAATGGGCATACCCAATAGACTTGAGAACCAGAATCAATGGCTTTTTTAATTCTATTAATAAGTGCTTCTCGTCTTTTATTGCTCAACAATGTTGTGACTATTGGCTTTCTATTTGGTGGCAATGATTTAATGGTAGATACATCCAATCCAGATAAAACACTCATAGCCATTGTTCTTGGTATTGGCGTGGCTGATAAAAGTAGTTGGTGAGGATAATCTCCAGCCTTTTCTTTGAGCTTAAGTCGTTGGGTTACACCAAACCTATGCTGCTCGTCATAAACAACCAGAGACAATGATTCATAGACTACATCTTTTTGGAAAACAGCATGTGTGCCAATAACAATTTTCACAGCCCCATTTGCAATGCCATTTAATTTTTCTCTACGTTCTTTGGCAGGAATTTTTGAAGTAAGTAATTCAATTTGAATGTTACTGCCAAACCAATTAAGAAAGTTTTTATAATGTTGCTTAGCAAGAATGGTTGTTGGGGCTAAAATAGCCACTTGTTTCCCCTCAGCAACTACACTCGCAGCAATCAGAGCAGCTACTATAGTCTTGCCTGAGCCCACATCCCCTTGCAGAAGTCGCAACATTGGAGAACCGGACGAAATATCGTTTTTTATTTCTTTATACGTTAATTTTTGATCCTTTGTTAGATTAAATGGCAAGGACTCGATTATTTTATTTGCTTGCAATTCATCAGGAAATATATCGGCTGGTTTATTTTTATTTTGATGTTTAATTGAAAGATAGCTTATTTTATTAGCCACCACTTCTTCTAAACCAATTCGCTTTCTGTGTGGCGATGTTCCGCCAACTAAATAATCATTAATATTGTCATCTGGCATTGGAGCATGAATTCTTTGAATGGAGTTACTTAAATCAGCTAGATTATTTCTTGGAAAATAATCCACTACTTCAATTTCTTCCTTATTCATCATTTGTATAGCTTGAGCTATCGCATTGCGTAATTTCTGATGGGTTACTCCTCTTGTTAGACGATATTTTGGGAGTATCTTTGGGGAAAATTCTATGTTTGTACAAAGCTCATAGTCGGGATGGATTGTTTCAAGACCATACCTTCCCAGCCTTGATGTGCCTGCAATTTCCATTACAGCACCTTCCTTAAAAAGGTTTCTTAAACCTGGAAAGTAATAAAAAAATCTAAGGTAAATATGTCCTGTACTATCAGCTACTTTTACGATTAGCATTTTACGAGGCACAAAAGTTTGTGAAACCTTTTCGACAGTACCACGAATGACAAATTCTTGATCTGGCTGTAGATCTGCAATTTTTGATAGTTTGGTTCTGTCTTGATAATCTATAGGAAAGTGAAATAAAAGATCTTCAATACTTTTGATTCCTAGCTTAAGGAATGCAGCACCCATTTTTTCACCTACACCCTTGATTGTTGTAACAAGCACTGAAGAAGCATCAATTTTTGGTGAAGAAGACATATATTTATTATTATTGCTAAATATCAAAAATGAAAATTTTAATTATAGGTGCTGGCCGAATTGCTGATTATTTAATTAGGGAAAACCCTGAATGGCATTTCATTGCAATAAGAAGAACACAACAGGACTATCCTGACAATGTGGCCCAGTGTCCAATGCAAATAAATCCTTCAAGCATTATGAAACTAAATGCTTTTAAATCTGACTGGTTAATTTATATGCCAAAAACCCTATCGGCATCAGATAATTCCTATAAAGAAGCTTATGTTGAAATTCCAGAACAATTAATAAACCTTGAGATAAAAAATAAACTTTTTATTTCATCTACACGAGTATTCAATGGTTATAGAAATATCAATGTAGATGAGAAGACAGCTCCTAACCCAAATGATAGTTTGTCAGAGCTTATAGCTGAGTTTGAGAACAATGTACTGCAATTTAAAGATAATAAGATCCTGAGATTGTCTGGTATCGTTAATGAGGAAAGTAATTTTATTAAAGCAATGCTTAAAAGAGCTGAAAACGATGTGGTTGATAACAAATTTATAAATGCTATTCATGTTGAAGATGTAGCGAAGATTATCCAGGAGCAGGTAAATTTATTAAATAAGTCACAAATAATTAATGGAGTTGTGCCAAGTTCAGAACGATACTCTGACTTTTCCAAACATGTTATGAATAATGATCCAGTGAATGCCAATGTTCAGTCATTGCAATACAATAGTAATTTTGATTTCAAATACAAGGATATAAAATCATTGCTATGAAAGGAATGACAGGCTTCACAGAAATATCTCACGATGAGAAAGGCACACAATACAAATGCATCGGCAAGTCACTTAATAGTAGATTCCTTGAAGTATCAGTAAAGCTTCCATCAAACCTTAAAGGGCATGAAGGATGGGTAAGAAATGAGGTCCAAAAAATGTTTGCACGGGGAAAGGTTGAAGTAGAGCTTTATGCTTTTACCTCCCAAGATGACCAGCTCAGAGTTTCTGAAAGTCTGGCTCGAAAAGTGAAGAAGAATGAGGATGAATTAAAGAGGAAAGGCGTAGAATTCGTTCCCATATCCTACTTCCAGCTTTTAAAACTAAAAGATTCACTAGATGCCAGCAGCAGTTTAAGCGCTCAAAATTTTAAAAAAGTAATCAGATCAACACTGAAAAATTTAGCTGATTCGCGATTGCTAGATGGAGATACAACAAAAAAAGATTTGGAATCATTATTAAAGCAGATGCAAAAGCATATAAATAAAATTACCAAATATGAGAAAAAAAACTCAGAACAAGTGTTCAAGAAATATAAGAAATATAAAAAAGAGCTTAATCTAAAGAATTCTGAAGTAAACTACCCCGAAATATTTGCAGCTATAAACAAATCTGATATTAATGAAGAAGTTGTTAGATTCATTTCGCACCTCGATCAGGTAGGCAAGTTAATTAAATCTAAAGGGCAAGTTGGGAAAAAGCTAGATTTCTTTACTCAAGAACTGCTAAGAGAAACCAATACAATTACTTCAAAAGCGTCTATTTCTCAAATAAAGATTGAAGCTGTGGAATTAAAAAGCTTAATCGAAAAAGTCAAAGAACATGCTCAAAATGTCGAATAGCCAAGAAAAAAATCTATATATCTTTACTGCTCCCTCTGGAGCAGGCAAGACCACACTTATTAAACGTCTAATTAGCTATGCCAAAAAACAGCAACACAAAGTCCATCTTTCAGTTTCTCACACAACCAGAGAACCAAGAGCGGGAGAGGAATCTTCGAAAGATTACTACTTTATTTCTGAGGAAGAATTTAAAAAAAATATCTCAGATAACCAATACCTTGAATACGCTGTTGTCCATGGCAACCTTTATGGCACTCCCAAAACACAAATTGACCAAAAGCTCAGGGATGACAATAAAGTATTTCTTGAAATAGACTGGCAAGGAGCACTAGATATCTTAAAAATTTATCCAAATGCAGAGAGTATATTTATTTCACCCCCATCAATTGACCATCTTAGAAAGCGTCTTGAAGATAGGGGGCTTGACACTAAAGAGGTGATTGAAAAAAGAATTAAAGGTGCAGCATTAGAGATGGAGAAAGCGATTCATTTTAAGCATCAAATAGTTAATATTTCACTTGACACAGCAACTAAAAACCTTATAAATATCATCTTCGGAGAAAACAATGGCAAGAATTACAGTTGAAGGTTGCTTAAAACAGGTTGATAGTAGATTCGATCTAGTATTAAAAGCTGCAGAAAGAGCAAGAGATCTTATTTCAACAAGTGCTGAGCCTCTAGTTGAGCCTGAAAATGATAAACCTACCATCATCGCATTAAGAGAAATAGAAGAAGGTGTTCTGACTGAAGAAAATCTTGCTTCTAGTGACACCGAAGAGGTTTTTCTCGATAATGAAGATGAGGAGTAGATTTATTATTGTTTGACACACTTAGCATTTTTAAAAAACCGCAAACTTCCAAGTTAAGTGAAGAGCTAGACCAATTATCTAAAATTTATCTTAATCCCTTATCAAGTCAAAAAATAAAGAAAGCTATTGAGTTTGCCGATAGAGCTCATGAAGGACAATTTAGAAAAAGCGGGGAACCATTTTTAACTCACCCAATTAATGTTGGGCTCATACTTGCATCTTTAAAAATGGACGCAGATACCATTATTGCTGGATTATTACATGATGTTGTTGAGGATTGTGATATTTCACTTTCTAAAGTTCGGCAAGAATTTGGAAGAAATGTAAGCTTGCTAGTTAATGGAGTTACTAAACTTCTGCAACTGGATGAGAAAATGAAAGGATCAAGTCAGGCAGAAAACTTTCAAAAAATGGCTCTAGCAACGGCAGAAGATGTCAGGGTGGTAATCATAAAGCTTGCCGATAGGTTGCATAATCTCAAAACCATAGAGCACTTACCAAGAGAGAAACAAATAAAAAAATGTAAAGAAACCATGGAGTTGTATGCACCACTTGCTCATCAGATAGGAATGCATAAGATGGCAACGGAACTCGAAGATATTTCATTTAAAACCATCCATCCCATTAGGAATAAATTAATTTTAGATGCACTAAAAAAGAGCGATCTAGATAAAAAGACATTGGTAAGCAAAGTCAAAAATGCTCTTAGAAAGAAATTTAAAGATGCCAATTTAGAAGTAAAGATTACGGGAAGAGAAAAGAGGATATATAGCATTTATAAAAAGATGAAAAAGAAAAAGAGCTTCTCTAATATCTATGATGTCTTTGGATTTAGAATCATAGTGCAAAAGGCAGAGGATTGTTATAAAGCTTTAGGCATAGTGCACAATTTATTCACACCAATCACTGGGAGATTTAAGGATTATATTGCAGTACCAAAGATGAATGGTTATCAAGCAATACATACAAGTGTGATGACTTTCGATGCCATTCCATTAGAGGTTCAAATCCAAACCGATGCCATGGAAACATTTGCAAGCTATGGAATAGCATCTCATGGTCTTTATAAAACAAATGTTAGCAATGATTTGATTCAAGCAAAGACAAGACAACTAGTGCAAAGATTAACAGAAGCAAAAAATAGAAGTGCCACTTCATCTGAATTCTTAGAAAATATCAAGTCAGATTTTAAAGGAAAAGAGGTTTACGTTTTTTCGCCAAATGGAAGAATATATTCTTTGAAAGCTGGAGCAACACCGGTTGATTATGCCTATGCAGTGCACAGCACTTTGGGTAGTTATTGTCTCACGTGTGAAATAGATAAGAAGCTTTCACCACTATCAACTGTATTAAAAAGCGGCCAGACAATTGAAATTATAAAAAGCAAGAAAAAGAATGTTAATCCAGATTGGTTAAATTTTGTTGTGACTTCAAAAGCAATAACAGAAATAAAAAAAGACTTAAAAAGCATTAAAATCAGCGATGCAAGAGCCTATGGAAAAGACCTACTTGAAGAATCTTTGCAAGATTCAGGTATTGATCTTAAAGAGTTTCCTAGTGAAAGGCTTAAGGAAGTTTTCAATGTGCTAGGCGCAAGATCCCTCAACCAGCTTATGGTTGATATAGGTTCAGGAAAAAGAACTAGTAATTTTGTTTCAGAGAGTTTTGCCGAAGCATTGCGTGGAAAAAAACGTAATGTATCTAGAGTTGTTACAGAGCTTAGGGTTGGTTCATCAAAAAAATATGGAGCTATTAAATATCCTGAATGTTGCTATCCAGTCAGTGGAGATCCAAGCTTGGCTGTTCATAATGAGTCAGGCATAACTATTCACAGGAGTGAATGCCAGAATCTCCAAAGCTTTTTAAATAAGCCGGGCAAGTGCTCCAATGTTCTTTGGGAAAAAGAAGATGGTTCAAATTTCCTTACCTCTTTGTTAATCACCATTAAAAACGAACCAGGTGTTTTGGCTGATATTTCAAAACTTATTGCTGGCGCCTCATCAAACATTGAATCAGTCAGCACAAAAACCTAGATGAAAACTTTGTTGAGTTAAATATTAAAACATCTGTAAAGGATTTAGATCACCTTGATCTCATTTTTGCAAAGTTAAAGAACAATAAAACGGTAACTAAAATATTGAGGCAAACATCTTGAATAAAATTAAAGATATCAGCTCTCTTTCAAGAGAATTGATAGATCAGCTTTTTCAACGAACAACTGAGATAAAAGAGCAATGGCCAAATATATCTCTTAATAAGAACAAAACGGTTTGTCTTTTATTTTGGGAACCTAGTACACGGACAAAATTGTCCTTTGAGCATGCAGCAAAAAAATTAGGTTTTAAAGTAATTGATTTTTCGCCGGAACATTCGTCAATCAAAAAAGGGGAATCGCTACAAGATACCATTAGAACTTTATTAGCACTGAAAGTAGACGGCTTTGTGATAAGACATCCCGAAGATAAAATCATCAATAAAATATCAGAGTGGTTACCAGAAGATGTTTTTCTTATCAATGCAGGAGACGGTAATCATGCACACCCAACACAGGCCATGTTAGATGTTTATACAATGCAAGAGCACTATCAAGATCTGAAAAATATGGCTTTGACTATTTTGGGTGACTCTAAACATTCTCGTGTTATTCCTTCAACGATAACACTGCTACAAAAGATGGGCTGTAATGATGTCAGCTTTCTTGGACCAAGGGAACTAATAAAGAATGAATTTACGCCTGCTTATCATGAAACCAATGACGGATGTTTGGCAAACAAAGATATTCTTTACATCTTAAGAATACAAAGAGAGAGATTTTTAAAATCTGAATCAGTTAATGAAGATGATTTCATAGCCGACTTTCAGGTTAATAATGAATTCCTAAGAAAGACTGGTTTTGCTGGGAAGTTGATGCATCCTGGCCCAATTAATGTAGGAATGGAGATCGACGAATCTATAGCTGAATCAGAGCAATCACTTATTCTAGAACAGGTTGAAAACGGCTTGTATGTTAGAACTGCTCTACTAGACCTTATTGCCTAAGATTCGCTCGGTAGTATCTACGATCGTTATGGTATTTTGATCAAGCTCTAGGTTTACTGTGTCACCATAAATTAGGTTATCAAGATTTGTTGCGCGCAAAGTTTCAGGTATCAAATGCACATAGAATGTATTTTTTATCACTTTACCAATCGTCAAGCTACAACCATTTATTGCTATATAGCCTTTCTCAAAGATATATTTGCAGTAATCATCTGGTATCTCAAATAGAATATTTTTTGCATCTCCATCTATTTCAACCTCTTTTATGGTGCCTAAAGTTTGCACATGCCCAGACACTAAATGACCACCAACTTGCTGACCAAATTCCAAAGAGGTTTCTAGATTGATGACAGAGTTCTTATCGTAGTTTGATATTATTGTTCTATTTTGAGTTTCATTCACAACATCAAATGAAACATTAACATCAGATATTCTAGTTACTGTTAAACATGCCCCATCAACAGCAAGGCTATCCCCTATAGTTAATTTCTTTGCTATGGGTTGTGGAACTTTTATATTTAAATTAAGCACAGAGTTGTTTTTATTGATATCAATAATAGTTCCAGTGCCCTGAACGATCCCAGTAAACATTATGCTCCTTGGTATATTTCGCGATACTCCTGCATCTTAATCAAATTGGTTTTATCGATGAGAGACTCTGCATTGATTAAATCATCCAATGATATTATTTGAAAAATTTCTGTACCCTTTTCTCTTAATTCATCGGCTGCCATTTGATCAGAGTCCTGTCCCTTTTCTTGCCTGTTAAGAGTTACAAGTGCGCCAGCTATATCTACATCAAAGGGAGCCAAGTAGTCGCAAGCCTCAGTTATAGCTAGTCCTGATGATAAAACATCATCAATAATCAAAACCCTGCCATTTGGTGTAGCACCAATTAGTGAGCCACCTTCGCCATGATCCTTAACCTCTTTTCTGTTGAAACATACTGGCATTGAAGATTGTTTGCTTAACTCAGCTGCAAGTAGCGAACCTAAAAAAATGCCTTTGTAAGCAGGCCCAAAAATCATATCAAACTTAATATTCAAATCTTTGGTTTTCAATAGAAGTATTTCTGAAAGTTCTGAAATATGACCAAAGCTTAAAAGAGCTGAGGCATTGAAAAAGTATGGGCTATTGCGGCCCGATTTAAGAGTAAAGTCACCAAATTGTAGAGCTTTAGATTCTATAGCCAGTTTGATGAATCTTAACTGATAATCTTTCACAGTGATTCTATGGTTTTCTTTTGCAGTTGTATCAAGTCTTTAATGCCTGCTTCTGCTAGATCAAGTAAAGTATTAAATTCTTTTTTGCTAAAAGCTTTTTCTTCAGCTGTGCCTTGTACCTCGATTAGCTCGAGTTTTTCATTCATAACAATATTTACATCAGCTTGAGCTTGGCTATCTTCGTGATAGTTCAGGTCGAGAATTAACTCGTTATCAAATGTGCCTACGCTTATTGCGGCAACTAAGCTGTTTATTGCATTTTCTTTTGATATCTTTTTAAGTGCCATGCACAGTGCTACGGTACCACCAGTAATTGATGCAGTCCTTGTTCCTCCATCGGCTTGAAGAACATCGCAGTCTACAGTGATTGTATATCCTGTGAGTTGATCAAGGTTTACAACTTGTCTTAGCGATCTACCGATAAGCCTTTGTATCTCTTGTGTACGACCCGATTGTTTGCCTCTCTGAGCTTCTCTCGCCATGCGTTCGTTTGTTGATCTTGGTAGCATGCCATATTCTGCTGTGATCCATCCGGTTTTTTTGTCCTGCATCCATCTGGGTGTTGCCTTTTCAACTGTTGCGTTACATACCACATGAGTGTTGCCAAACTTGATCAAGGCAGATCCCTCAGAGTGAATATTAAATCCAGGAATGATGCTAACTTCTCTAAGTTGATTATTTTTTCTTTTATCTATTCTTTGTGAACTCATATTTGCTAGTATTATACATTCAAAGGGGTATTAAAGATGATAAGAAAATTATTTTTAAGCCTTTTACTCCTTGTTTTATTTGGATGTTCTAACGATTCATTTCCATTAATGCAAGATGAGGCAGAAGGCTCTGTAACGAAATTTAATAATGACACACATGGTACATATGGTTCTACATATGTTCCACTAAGTTCCGAGAATGCTGTGATTAGAAATGCAACAGTGTTTGATGGTCTCGGAAACATATTCGAAAACTACGATATTCATTTTTCTGACGGAAAAATTCAGGCATTGGGCATGAACTTACAAGTCGATGCTAGGGAAATTGATGGAAGTGGGAAGTTTGTTTCACCTGGGATAATCGATATACATTCACATATGGGTGTTTATCCTGCTCCAGGAGTAAGAACAAGTAGTGATGGTAATGAAGCAACAAGCCCAGTTACTGCTGAAGTCTGGGCTGAACACAGTGTTTGGTCACAAGACCCACAATACAAGCTAGCACTTGCCGGTGGCATTACAAGCTTTCATGTGTTGCCTGGATCGGCAAACCTTTTTGGTGGCCGAGGCGTTACTCTAAAGAATGTATCAGCAAATACTGTTACTGCAATGAAATTTCCAAACGCACCGCACACCTTAAAAATGGCTTGTGGTGAAAATCCAAAAAGAGTTTATAGCTCAAGAGGTCCGTCTACAAGAATGGGAAATGTAGCGGGGTACCGAGATGCTTGGATTGGTGCAGAGAAATACAAAAAATCTCTCGAAAGAAATCCAAGTTCAAGAAATTTAAGAAATGAAACATTGGTAGGCGTACTTGATGGTGAAATATTAATTCAAAACCACTGCTATAGAGCAGATGAGATGGCAACAATGATTAATATTTCTAAGGAATTTGATTACAAAATTACAACCTTCCATCATGCGGTGGAGGCATATAAAATTGCAGACTTGCTAGCAGATGAAGGTGTGTGTGCAGCAATGTGGGCAGACTGGTGGGGCTTTAAACATGAAGCTTATGATATGACTATTGCTAACGTGGCAATTGTAGACCAAGCCAGAGATGGTACAGGGTGTGCTATTGTCCATTCTGATAGTGCCAGTGGTATTCAAAGATTGAATCAGGAGGCTGCAAAGGCACTTGCAGCTGGAAATAAAGCTGGATTTAATATTTCTGAAGCCAGAGCCATGACTTGGATCACACAAAACCCAGCAAAAGCTGCTGGGATACTTGATCAAACTGGAACTTTAGAAGCTGGTAAAAATGCTGATATTGTTATTTGGGATGGCAATCCGTTTAGCGTATATACAAAGGCAGAACAGGTGTTTATTGATGGTGCTTTAGCATTTGATAAAGCAACGCAATTCATGCCTCATACTGATTTTGATTTAGGTGTTAAAGAGTGGGAGGCAGAATAATGAAATATTTTTATTTAATTTTAATTTTAAGCTTTAGCTATCTATCCCTTGCTGATAGCGAAAATTCAGTTTTAGTTAAAGGTGGAAATGTTTTCTTACCAGATCAAGGGTTTGTTAAAAAAGATCTTTTAATCGAAGAAGGTAAAATCGTTAGCATTGAAGATCAAATTGATGATGGAGTTACAGGTAAAACGATATATGCTGATGGTAAGTACATTACCCCAGGTCTTGTTGTTTTTTCCTCACTAGGGTTATTAGAGATTGGCGCTTTAAGTGAAACCAATGATAATTCTTCAGATATTTACAACGCAGGCTTTGATCCTTCAAAAGCATACAACCCTTTTTCACAAGCGGTGAGCCTTAATAGATCAAAGGGAGTCACATCGACTGTTCATATTCCTGGTGCATCCGGATATTTTTCAGGACTGCTTGGCCACACTAAAATTAATAACGGTTGGAAGCAGAAGAAACAAGGTCCTCTTGCAGTATTGACAAGTTATGGCCAATCTCGAGGAGATTCAAGAGCTGCTGAACTTCAATTCATGTCTGACCTTTTCGATTTTGTGCGAAATAGACCTGAAGATAAGGCCAACTATGAAACAGACAATATTCAGTTTTTCTTTGGCACGCAAAACGATTACCAATTTACAAATAGGGATTTGGTGGCAATAAGAAAACTTCTTAGTAACGAATTGCCTTTGGTTGTCAGGGTCAACAAAGCGACAGATATACTTAATGTGATTAAGTTTGCTGATACTGAAGGAATAGAATTAATTCTTTGGGAAGCAAATGAGGCACACATGGTCGCAGATGAAATTGCCAAAGCTGGTGTTCCTGTTGTGCTAGATCCTTTGAACAACATTCCTGGCTCTTTTGATTCTCTTAATGCAACTTATGAGAACGTAGCCAGACTAAATGCTGCTGGTGTGAAAATGGCTTTTTACTACAATCAGGGAGCAGGATCTCATAATGCATATCTTGCTACTCAATCTGCCGGGAATGCAGTGGCCATGGGAGTTCCTTACAATGAAGCTCTAAATGCTATTACTAAAAACCCTGCAGATATTTTTGGGTTAGTGGATGTGGGTCAGGTATCGGTAGGTTTTGAAGGCGACATAGCTATTTGGGATGCAGATCCGTTGGAACTAACATCGTTTGTTGAAAAAGTATTAATCGATGGTGTTGAACAAGATCTGTCAAATAGGTATGAAGAATTAACCGATAGATACACTAAAGAAAAAGACCTACCTAACTCGTATAGATCAAGAGAGTAGTTCTTTAACTGCAGAGCTAGCCTCAGACATTTCGGCATCGGGATGTCTGAGCTTGATCTCTTTCATTGCTTGCCCCATGTCTTTCATTTCACTGAGGCCCAAATCTTCAATAATTATCTTCACTGCATCTTTGAGAGCAGCTCCACTTAATGATTCTGGTAAATATTGATTAATTAGATCTAGTTCTTTTTGTTCAACTTCTGCAAGATCAGCTCTAGCACCAGCCATGTATTGTTCAATGGAATCTTTTCTTTGTTTTGCCATCCTCTTTAAAATCGCAACAATATCTTCCTGAGTAACTTCAACTCGATTATCGACTTCAAACCTTTTGACTTCTGAGGTCACAAGACGCAGGGTATCTCTAACAAAGACATCTTTAGCAATCATCGCTTGCTTAAGATCATCTTTTATTTGATTGAAAGTATCAGACAAATTTATTTGAGTTTAGCAAAAGAGTCTTTCATTACTCTTTTGTAGTTTCTCTTTACTGCAGCAGCAGCTTTTCTTTTTCTTTCTTCAGTAGGTTTCTCAAAGAATTCTCTTTTTCTTATTTCCGTGACAATGCCTGCTCTTTCACAAGCTCGTCTGAATTTTCTTAAACCTACATCAAAAGATTCAGTTTCTTTAATTTTTATACTTGGCATAATGTAACGTGTATTTTAAGGATAATTACAAAAGAATCAACAAATGAAAGTTTTAGGCATTGAAAGTTCTTGCGATGAGACTGGAGTAGCAGTCTATTGCTCAGAAAAAGGCCTGCTTGGGCATAAGGTTAATTCTCAAATAGACCTATTTACTGAGTACGGCGGTGTGATACCTGAAATTGCAGCTAGAGACCACAGCGTAAAGATAATCAAACTACTTGAAAAGCTTTTGAGTGAGCTAAATCTTTCCCTTGAGAATATAGATTTGATTGCATACACCGTTGGCCCAGGCTTGATAGGTTCACTGATGGTTGGCGAGACAGTAGCCAAAACAATTGCAAAGACAAAAAATATAGAAATCTTGCCAATACATCACTTAGAGGGCCATATTCTAGCACCCGGCCTGGAAGATAAAGATGTACCTCCACCATATTTATGTTTGTTGGTGTCAGGAGGCCATACTCAAATTATAGATTGTAAGTCATATGGTGATTACACAATTATTGGTGAGACAATTGATGATGCGTGTGGGGAAGCATTTGATAAAGTTGGTAAGTTGCTTAATCTTGAATATCCTGGTGGACCAAAAGTTTCAAAATTAGCTGATAGTGGAGACTCTAGTAGGTTTAAATTTCCAAGAGCTTTAACCAAAGATAGAAATTATAATTTTAGCTTTAGTGGTCTTAAAACTTCTGTACTCTACACAGTGAATGATTCAGAGGAGTCAGATTATGCAGATATTGCTGCATCTTTTCAGGAAGCTGTGATTGATGTTTTAACCAAAAAAGTTACTTGGGCGCTTGAGGATACTGGCCATCAAAGACTTATTTGCTCTGGTGGAGTTGCAGCCAACAAAAACCTACGCGAAAGATTACAGCTATTAAGTGCCGAGAGCAACATCGAAGTTTTGTACCCCAGTTTAGAATTTTGCACCGACAATGCTGCAATGATAGCTTATGCTGGATATATTAGGAAAAAATTTAATTTAAGAGGCCATCAAACTAACTTTGCTCGTCCAAGATGGCCGCTGGGAGAACTTTATGCTTAAGGGAGATAAGATTTACGTCGAAGATTTAAGAGTGAAAGCTACTATTGGAATATTCGACTGGGAAAAGAAAATTAAACAAGAAGTCAGCATTTCTTACGAAATACCCCACGACAATAAAAAAGCTGCAGCAATAGATGCCATTGAGGCTACAACCGACTATAAAAGCATCACCAAAGCAATTATTGCCTTTGTTGAAAACAATAAATTTGAACTTGTTGAAACATTTGCCGAAAGAATTGCAGAGATGGTCATTAAAGATTTCAACATCGCAGAAATAAGGTTAAGAGTCTCAAAGCCTGGTGCTCTCCGTTATTCTAAAGATGTTGGAGTTATTATCGAGAGAAACAAAAGCTCATATGAATAAATTCTATGTGTTGATAGGTTCAAACATTGACCCACTCAACAACATAAATTTATGCTTAGAAAAAATTGCTGCACATTCTGACTTAGAGCAAATTCAGCTAAGCAGCTTCTACGAATCTGAAGCATTTGGAATGGAGGGTGATAATTTTATTAATGCTGTTATTTATTTGAAAAGTAAAAAAAACCATAAAGAAATTTTAAGGCTGCTTAAACAAATTGAGCATGAGTGTGGAAGAGTTAGAGACCCCAACAATAAATTTACACCTCGAACACTAGACCTGGATATTATTGATTGGAATGGTTTTGCAGGCATGCTTGATGATAAGCAATATCCCGATCCGGAAATCCAACAAAGAGATTTTATAAAAATCCCATATTTAGAGTTAAAAGCGACTTAGCTTTTATCAGTTACAACAGCAAGTTTATTCTGTTCAAGAAAAACAAATCTTTTTGAGTACGAATCCCAATAAATTAAGGAATCTTGATCAAGAGTTTCATTTCTTTTGAGAGCGACCTCCTTTTGCATTATACGGAGTGGCTGGTTCTCAGACTTCAGATATTCCAAGTAAAGCTTTAGAGAGTTTTTCTCATAATCTGACATATCGTAGTAACCGCCATCACTGTACGTCTCATAGGCATCAATATCATTTGCTATTACTTGATATTCTGCGATTGCAAGGTCTCCATATGTTTCCATGAGGTTAATTGCATCACTATATTCAACAAATTCAATGTTTGCCTTATCTGCCATAACAAGACCACCATAGATGTCGAAATTGTAGCCTTTTGATGTTAAGCATCTAATAATTGCGCTTTTAAGCACAAATGCTCTGACAGCATTATCAGCCTTAACCTGGCCATCGATTGAAGCTTTTTCACTTTCAGCCAATACAGCACCCAAGACGATGGCGGGACCAATTTGTGAGATTGTTGCCGAGGCTGCTGCAGAAAAAGCAGACCCAGCCAATGCTGTCGATGATGTTCCAAGCGCCCCAGCAAACGGACCAAGAATTGCAATTGCAAGAACTGCCGCTCCTAGCCCAACTGCCGCTGCAGTTGAAGTTCCTGCAGCTATGACATCTCCTGCATCGGCAGCTTCACTTTCTTTTTTTGCAATAGCACCAGTTACTATTTCATTATGATCAACATCCATATTCATTCCAAAATCACCACAAAACATCATGTCATCACCAACATTTGTTTGATCTGTTTCAAATATATAGCCTTCAAATTCAGGCAGCATCTCTAAGATATAGGGTGTTGAGAGTGCAAGTTGTCTTCTTTCTCTATCTGTTAAGTTTTCTCTGGCTGATATTTCATCGGTTTCAATAATTCTATTATTGGGGTTGGCTGCAGGAGTAGTTGCACATCCTGATAGTAAAATTGTGAATGCCAACAAAAATCTAATGAACACACTATTTAAGATAGCCAATCCTAATAAAGATTCAATTATTTTTTAAAATTAGTGCTTTCAAAAATTTTATCGGCTGATTTGGCAATAAAGCCTTGGTAGATATTCCCATTTGAATCTTCATATCTTCTTGCAAATTCATAGTAGCAGCTCGGAACATCATGAGCTGTTCCTGAAAAATCTACTTTTTGAAGGTCGGCAACTATTGATGATTGTTCGAGCAGCTCCTCTGGTGTGCCTTTAATCTCACCTCCTGATTCATTTAGCAAGAATCCGTTTTGTTTAACTAGGTCATTTACCTCCTCAAGCCTTTGATATGAATTAAGATGATTGACAGATACTGTGAAATGGTTTGGGCAAAAGCCCCAAACATATAGCCAAGACGCATATTCAGACTCATTAGCAAGCTGATTGTAAGTTTGGAAATCAATCTCCCAGCTTCTACCTCCTGTAAAAAGTTCTTGACCTTCTAAGTTAATATTTTGAAATATTTCCTGAAATATTTTTTGTAGATCTATAGAAAATTGTTCCAATAAAAGCTCAGACAAAAATATCTTTGGCATAACAGGGTCCTCATTTTCTAAATGAATAGCTTTTAATTTCTTCACCTGAAAATCGTATTGACCCCTTTCTTGATAGCCATATTGAAGTAGATATTCCTTTTGATTTTCGATTGATATTCCAGGAAGGTTTAGGGTACGAAAGGCTATGTGATCATTGGTAATTTCTTCACCAAATAGCTGATGTATTTGTTTTGCTGAGGGAGTATAGGATGTATATTTTTCCCAGAATCTGTCAATTAAAGTGGTAATATCCATTAAGTTATTCTTTTGGCTTTCTGCCAACCAAGTTCAGCAAAAAACTTTGCTCGTTCTCCCATCTGCTTGGCAAAATCACTCGATGCAGTGCCATCTCTGACACGACCAAGGATACCCTGGCATATGCCTGCTACCTTGAACAGAGAAAAAATTATATAAAATTCCCATTCGCTATCCAGTGCAAAATTGGTGCGAGATAAATACAGATCTACGTATTCCTTTTGAGTGAAGATGCCATTCTCTTTGGCAGTATCATCATTGATATTGCCAATATCCCACAACATACAATGGTAACCAAAATCAGCTAAGGGATCTCCTATAGTAGAAAGTTCCCAATCTAGAATAGCTAGACTCTTATCATCGTCAGTGAAAATTATATTATCTAATCTGTAATCACCATGAACAATTGACGTGTACTTTTGTTTGGGAATTTTTTTTGGTATCCATTCTATTAAGCTGTGCATGGCTCCAATTTTTTCTGTTTCTGAATCAAGATATTGCTTAGTCCATCTGGAAGTCTGTCTTTCTATGTAGTTTCCTTCTTTACCAAAATCTTCAAGACCTAACTTCTTATAATCTTGTTGATGCAATGAAGCTATCCCATTATTCATTTCGTTAAATACTGCTAATCTTCTTGTTTTCTCTATTTCTTTTGCAACCGGGTCCCAGTAGATGTTGCCATCACAAAATTCCATTAGATAAAATGCCGTACCTATGACCTTTTCATCTTCACATAAATGATAAGTTGATGGAGTGGGGACTTCAGTACTCATTAAAGCCGTCAAAACACGATATTCTCGATCTACTGCATGAGCCGACTTAAGTAGCTTTCCTGGCGGCTTTCGTCTTAAAACATAGCTTTTACTAATGCTTTTTAATAAATAAGATGGATTGGATTGACCACCTTTAAATTGCTTGTACTCAATAATCTCATCTATTTCAGGACAATGCTCTTGGAGGTATGAATTTAAAACTTTTAAATCAAATTTGAGAAAATCAGTTACAGCTTTGGTGCCTGAAAATTGTTCACTCATAGGTTTTTGAGTTTTTAAGAGCTAGGCTTTGATTCTCTTTCTCTAAGGAGTCGATTTTTCTTTCTTGCTGCTCAACTCTATTTTTTAGTGATTTGGTTTCTGTTTTGAGTTTAAAATTTTGCTCAATAAGTTTATCAATCAATGACGATAATTTTTCAATTTTTTCGTGCATAATATGCTTCTATGAGTAACTTAAGCCCTAATCATTTCAAAGCCAGAAGAGCTGAGGCAGCAAAATCTTTGGATAAAGACTCTTTTCTGTTACTAAGTTCTTCAAAAAACCTTATAAGAAATAATGATACTACATTTCCTTTTCGGCAAGATAGTAACTTCTATTATTTGACGGGATTTGAAGAGCCAGAATCTGTACTAATGCTAAGTAGTGAGGGGGAATCAACAATCTTTTGTAGAAAAAAGAATCCAGATTTAGAAAAGTGGGATGGTTATATGTATGGCATTGAAGGAGCCAAAGATATCTTGAAGTTTGATAATGCTTATGACATTGCCGATATAGCAAATATAGTTCCAGAATTAATTAGGGGTTCGAAATCGATTTACTCACTTGTTGGCAAAGACAATGTTTTTGATAACAACATTATTGGTTGGATTACCAAAGCCAATAGCCTTGAAAGACACCAAGGAAATATAGATTTAAAAAATTATTCAAACGCTCTTGGGTATCAGCGGCTGATAAAGGGTGACGAAGAGGTTGAATTGATGAGAAATTCTTGTGAGATAGCAGCACAAGCTCACAAAGAGGTCATGAAAAATGTTCAGGTAGGAATGAGTGAATTTGATCTTGAATCAATGTATTTAAATGAGTTTCGAAAAAGAGGATCAAGGTTTCCTTCTTACAACCCTATAGTAGCTGGAGGGAAAAATGCATGCGTTTTGCACTACGTTGATAACAATCAAGCAATCAATGATGGGGAGCTGGTTCTTGTTGATGCTGGATGTGAGTATGGGCTTTATGCATCAGATATTACCAGGACCTACCCGATTAATGGAAAATTCTCTTCAGAGCAAAAGGCCATCTATGATGTCGTACTAGAGGCTCATGATCAAGCCTGCGAAGCTGCTAAAGTTGGCAATTCATGTCTTGAACCTCAAAGAGTTTCAGAAAGGATAATATCTCAAGGATTAAAAGACCTTGGCTTTTTAAAAGAAAGTCTTGATGAAATTCTTGATAAACAACTCTTCAGAGAATATTACTATCACAAGATTGGCCACTGGATTGGTTTGGATGTTCATGACGATTGTCCATATTTTCTTGAAGGTAACGAAATAAAGTTTGAAAAAAATATGGCAATGACAATTGAGCCAGGTATATATGTGAATGATTCAGCACCTATTGATGATAAGTGGAAAGGGATAGGTATTAGGATAGAGGACGATATATTAGTTACCGAGAATGGCTATGAGAATTTAACTGCTTCGGTACCTTCTTCAGCTGATCAAATTGAAGAATTGATGCAATCTTAATGACAAATCAAATCTTAATTGTAGGATCAGGAGTGAATGGCCTAGTACTGGCTAAGCTGCTGCAGCAAAGAGATATTCCCTTTTTAATACTAGAGAAGAATAGCCAATTTTTTGAGAACCCAGAAAGAACCGTAGCCCTCACAAACGACTCCATCCGATTCCTTAATACTTTAGATAAAAATTTGGACATCAACGCTTGGGCTACCCCTGTGAATAATATGCTTTTATATCAGGATACCGAGTTAAACCTCTCATTAAATAAGGATGAACAAAAAATCTCTACTATTTGTCAGCTTGATACACTTCATTCTCAGATGCTCAAAGGACTTGAAAAAACAATAATTATGGGCCAGGAAATAAATGCAATGAAAGAGAGCGAGAGATCTATTACATTGCATACTGAGAGTAAGTCCTACAAGGGGGCTATGGCATTTGGATGTGATGGGATTAACTCAACTCTTAGAGGTCTCAGTGAATTTGTTGTTGATGAATGGTATTACGGTCAAAAAGCGTATGTTGCTCTTGTTGAAGCTGAACATAAAAATGAGGCCCATCAATTTTTTTCACAATCTGGAACGCTCGCATTTTTACCTCTTTCATTGGATAAACAGTATTACTCAATTATCTTCTGCACCAACGTCACTACAGATCCGTTAAATGAACTTAATACTTTAATTAAAAATAATGCAAAACATTTAAATATAGGCGAAGTTAAATCAATCTCTGGGGGACATGATCTTAAGCATCATAGTGCAAAGAGCTTGCATTCAGGTCGAGTGGTACTTTGTGGAGATGCTGGTAATTCGTTTCATCCAATGGCAGGACAAGGTTTAAATCTAGGAATTGGCGACGCGATGCATATCGCAGACAACCTAGATAAAATTATTTCAGGAAATCTGCCTGCTATGAATGATTACAGTGCAAAGAGAAATACCAAGAACGCCCAGATGACCTGGATAATCCAATCCTTATTTGGAGCATTTGGAAATTCAGTAGGACTTTCGAAATCTGTCCTCAATGAGGGAATGAAATTTTTAGATAAGTTTCCAAAAGCTAAAGAGAAAATAATAGAGTTTGCCAATAAAAACTAAATAATTTTTAAATCGCTCAAAATCTCATATGTCTCGTGAACAGGAAGGCCTACGACGTTCGTATAGCTGCCTTCGATTCTTGATATAAATTTGCCAGCTGGCCCATGAATTCCATATCCACCAGCCTTACCTTTGCCTTCATTAGAGTAAACATAAGATTTTATTTCATCATCTGAGAGTTTCTTGAATGTTACTAAGGTTTCGCAAGTTTTAATCTTGGTTTGATCTTGCAGTCTTACCATTACTGAGGAAAAAACGCTGTGGGTTGTATTGGAAAACTTTTCTAACATCGCAATATTGTCATCATCGTTCATAGGTTTGCCTAATATTTCGCCAGATGGAGTAAATACCAAAGTATCTGACGTTAATATCGGCAATTTTTTATCCTCTTCATTTAATAAGTTGTACGCACTTTCATTCTTGCCTTTCACTATTTCTTGAGAGTGCATAAAAGGATCAGAATTGGTAACACTATCTTCGTCAAAATTCTGAGCAACAACTTTATGTTCGATTTTTATGAGATCAAGTAATTCTGTTCTTCTTTGTGATGCAGATGCCAGAAGCAGCACTAGACTTTGATTCCTTTAGAGCGAATGTCAGATAAGGACAACATCGATACCTTTTTTATCAATAATTCTCATCCCTTTTGCCGAAACTGTTAATGTGATGAATTTTTTTTCTGATTCAACCCAAAACTTGTGGCTATGTAGGTTTGGCTTAAAAAGCCTTTTAACACGGTTTTTTGCATGGGAGACATGATTGCCTACCATGGCTTTTTTACCTGTTACTTGACATACCTTACTCATAAGAACGCATGATAATAAAATAGTAATCAAATTTATGCAATAATTAACACTTAGCAAATGAAACTTAAATTTAAGATCCTTGATTCCAGGATTGGATCTAATTTCCCAATTCCAAAACACCAAACTAGCGGCTCTGCAGGCATAGATCTCATTGCCTGCATTGATGATGAAATGATTCTCGATCCCAACGAATCAACAATTATTTCATCTGGTATTGCAATTTTTATCGAAGACAGTGGTTATGCCGGGATAGTGATACCTAGGTCAGGTCTGGGAGCAAAAAAAGGTTTGGTTTGCGGAAATCTAACAGGGCTAATTGATTCAGACTATCAAGGTCCACTTAGCATTTCTCTGTGGAATAGGTCTGATGAACCAATTTCAATAAATCCAGGCGACAGAGTTGCGCAACTAGTTGTTCTTAAAGTAAATCAAGTTGAATTAGAGCAAGTTGATGAATTTACTGAGTCTGAAAGAGGGGAGATGGGTTTTGGTAGTACTGGAAAGAATTAACTGGCTGACTTTCCAAATTTTTTCTCAAATCTTTGCACTCTACCACCGGTATCAACAATCTTCTGTTGTCCTGTATAAAAAGGATGGCAGTTGGAACAAATATCAACATTAATATCTGAAGCTAAAGTTGAATTAACCTCTATAACATTTCCACAACTGCATGTTGCTTTGATTGTTTGATATTTTGGATGCAAATCTTTTTTCATATCACCGTTATTTGAATGGGAAATAATATCAAATAAATTATCTATTACAATAACTAGATGAAATTTGTTGAAGTAGCTCTACCAACTCCAATTAGATCTACTTTCACTTACAAGAATCCATTTTCTTATAGTTTGGTCGGCAAACGTGTGGTTGTGCCATTCGGGAGGAGGACACTGATGGGTCTCGTATTGACTGAATCTGATGAGACTTCTTCAGCATTTCAATTAAAAGAAATAACAGAGATTCTTGATGAGCAGCCTTTGTTCTCGAAACAACTTCTAGACTCAATAAAAAATCTTGCAGATTATTATTTCCACCCTATTGGAGAGGTGGTGCATGCGTTCATACCAAACCTATTAAGAAAAAGACACAATACTCAATTCTTAAAAAAATACGATGACTTGCATGCGACTCATATCCTTGCTGAACCAAAGTTAGTGAAGCTTACAGACGAGCAAACGCAATGCCTTGATTCGATAAAAAAATCAAAAAATAAGGAATTTCTTTTGTTTGGCGTAACTTCTTCCGGTAAAACCGAAGTGTATAAGCATTACATCAAGCAAATGTTACAGAAGAACAAAAGTAGCCTAGTGCTGGTGCCAGAAATTTTTTTAACTCCTCAAGTATTTGGAAGTTTTCAAAAAGATTTCGGTGAGAAAGTGCATGTATTTCATTCAGGATTAACTGACCTTCAGAGATATAAGGTTTGGTTAAGATGTCAAAATGGGGAAGCTTTAGTGGTTATTGGAACAAGGTCCTCAATTTTTTTGCCACTTAAAAATTTTGGCGCAATAATCTTTGATGAGGAGCATGATCAGTCTTTCAAACAAAATGAAGGGTTTAGATACGATGCCAAATTTCTTGCAAATGAATTAGCACCAGACGGGGCTAAGATAATCTATTCATCCGCTACACCATCTCTGAATCTGCTAAGAAAGTCTGCTGCAAAGGAAATAGATAACTTTCATTTAGAAAAACGTTACGGAAATTTTAAACAACCTAAGATAAATATTCATGCAATAAATAAGCAACAACTCTCAAGCGGAGTTAGTAATTTATTAATTGATGAAATTGAGAAAACATTAGATAAGAGTAAACAAGCATTAATACTCTTAAATCGAAGAGGGTATGCCACTGTGTTTTTCTGTGATGGGTGTGGCTGGGTGGCTAAAAGTAATTGCTGTGATGTTGAGCTTGTTTACCACTCCTCTGATCGAAGGCTAAAGTGCCACAGATGTGACTCTTCATGGAGATTGCCACCAGTTTGTCCTGAATGTGGCCATGACCATTTTGAATATAAAGGAGTTGGCACACAACAAATAGAAGAGATGTTGCAAGAAAGGTTTCCAGAATATCAAACAATAAGAATTGATAGAGATTCAGTATCGTCTAAATCCAAAAGAGAGATAAGCAGAGATACTATAATTGACGATAAGCCAAAAATCTTTGTTGGGACCCAGTTGCTCGCTAAAGGACATGACTTCACTAACTTATCAACGATTATTGTCTTAAACTTGGATTTTGGATTTTTTGGTGCAGATCTTCATATTCAAGAGCAAACAGCACAACTATTAGTTCAAGTTGCAGGTAGAGCAGGGAGGCGCAATAATCAGTCTGATGTCTTCTTGCAAACCAGACTCTCTGATCACCCATTGTTACAGAAGTTAAAAACAGGAAATTATGCTCAAGTTGCTGAGCTCATGCTTAAGGAAAGAAAGCAGCTGGGATTGCTGCCTTACATAAATTTAATTTATTTAAAGGCTGAGGATTCAAATCAAGACCGACTTAATGAATTTTTAATAGGTGCTAAAGCACACCTATCAAAAGACCAGATAGAGGTCTATGGACCATTTGACAGCCCTATTGGCAAACAAGCTTATAAATTTAGAAAATTTTGCATTATACAGTCTGAAAACAAAGAAAGGCTATTGCAAGAAGTAAAACTGTTCACAGAGCAACTAAAAGAAGAAAAAAAGAATGTCGCCAATTGGGTGTTAGATATTGACCCTATTAATGCAAGCTAAAAAATCATCACAGTCAGTTCTGACCTCTAAATTTCTTTGTTCCTTATCCATTTCAATAGATATTTTAATAATTTTGCCTTCAATATCTTCGGCAATTATTTCTGGCCACTCAACAAACAATATTCCAGGATTAGAGTAATTAATATCTAGGCCCAGCATTTCAAAGTCATTTAAACTTTTTAATCTATATAGGTCAGCGTGATAAATATCTTTATTTGGAAGTAAATATTCTTCAACGATACTAAAAGTTGGACTTTTAACTGGTTTTTCCCACCCAAGGTTTTTCAAAATCTCTCTAACTAATGTTGTTTTACCTGTGCCTAAGTTGCCATACAGCAAGAAAGTGTAAAACCCATTGCTATCTTTGATAAAGCTTGCGATTTCCTTTGCAATAATTTGAGTATGCTCAAGTGTTATTAGTTTAAATTTCATCAAAAAATTTGCGGAGATAGATTAATATATTCTTTACCAACTATCTCTCTTTTAAGGTGGTTTATCAATGTTTCATAGTCTTTTTGATTTGAGACAAAATCAATATCGTCTACATTCAAAACTAATAAAGGTGAATTGGAATAATCAAAGAAAAAGTCGGTATACATTTCACATACCCTCTGAAGGTAGTTGAATGATAATTTCTCCTCATAGTCCTTACCTCTGGCTTTAATTTTTTCAAAAATACTCTTTGGCGATGCTTGCAGATAAATTACCAAATCAGGTTTAGGGTACGAGTTATAAAATTTAGATTTTATAGAAAGAAATGTTTCATATTCAGCTGTAGAAAGATTGAGTTTTGCAAACAAATCTTCCTTTTGAAAAATAAAATCTGAAATGATTTTTTTATCAATAAGTTCATCAGAAAAATATTTATTAATCTGCTGAGATCTTTGCATTACAAAGTGTATTTGAGTAGTAAAAGCATGCTTTTCACTATCTAAATAAAAGTCTTTTAAAAAGGGGTTTTCATCGGGCTTTTCTAAGCATAGCTCGTATTGAAATTCTCTAGCAATCTTTTCTGCAAGTGAAGTCTTGCCAACTCCAATAGGCCCTTCAATTGCAAGATATTTTGGTAGTTGTGATGGGATCATCTTTTACGCTTCAATTTTAGGAGTCTTATTTTTTTGTCGTAATTAGCAGTTTTAAATTCAGTCCACCAATTGATTCTTTCTTCTAAGTCAGGTTCTAGTTGTTTCCGAATAAGTAGGAAATCATAGGCTGCTCTAAAGCGTAGACTTTGTGAGAAGCTTATAGATTTTTTACCTATTTTATTGAACCTTATTTGATACATCCAGACGTCTTTAATAAAGCTTGTGAATCTTCTTGGTATTGCAGTAATTAATTGTTGTCTTCTAATAACATTGGCAGTAGTTTGGTAAAACTTTCTGAAGTTTATCTTTGTCTCAATTTCTGATTCTTCAAACACTTTAGGCCAAAGTAATGTAGCAAATAAGAAACCAGGATTAAGTTTTTTATTTTGCTTAAACCGCTCATCGGTATCTCTAAAAGCATTTGTAAAGAAAGTATCGTACCTCTCTTTATTTAAGTTGGTGTGTGGAAAGAGGATTTGCAAAACTCCAAGCTCTTTCAGCAAGCAGTATGAATTCTCGCTGTGACCCAAAAGAAATAGTTTCGCTATTTCTTCATATACTCTTGCCGGAGGCATATCTGTAATTTGAGCTCTATATTTTTTAATTGCTGGGAGAGCTCTTTTTTCAATTTTAAAATTTAATTTTGCGGCAAACCTTATCGCTCTAAGAATCCTGACGGGATCCTCCTTAATCCGCTGCTCTGGATCGCCAATAAATTTAATGACTTTGGACTTAAGGTCTTTAATTCCAGCTGTGTAATCGATAATTTCTTTTGAGAAGGGGTCGTAATAGATAGAGTTAATAGTAAAGTCTCTTCGAAAAACATCCTCCTCTTGTGTACCCCACACATTATCTCGTAAGATCCTGCCACCATCATTAATCTGCATTGAATCATCGTTGCTATTCTTTCCAGATCTAAAGGTTGTGGTCTCAACTATTTCATTTGGAAAAGTGATATGGACAAGTTGAAACCTCCTGCCAATTATTCTTGAATTCTTGAATAATTTTCTAATTTCTTCTGGCTGGCAATTGGTAGCTATATCAAAATCTTTTGGCTGAAGGCCTTTTATTAGATCTCTAATTCCGCCCCCTACAATGTAGGCATCAAACCCTTTTTTTTGAAGCTTATCTATTATCCCGAGGGCATTTTTTGAAAGTTGATTAGAATTTACACCAAATCTTTTTTCACTGTAAATTTGAGGAGCCACTAATCTCTCTTAAAGTTTGAAATTATCTCAGTATATTTTACTTTCGATAATCTAGGACTCTTCTCTTGAACAATAATGGAGGAGGCATAGTTTCCAAATTCACAAGCATGAAAAAAACTTTCACCCTCAATGATTTTATGAAGTGTGGAACCAGCAAATATATCGCCTGCCCCGTTTGAGTCAATTGCCTTAACCTTAAATGGACTCAATTGTTTAAATTGTCCGTTGGAAAATACAGTTGATGGCTCTGATCCATTGGTCACAACATAATTATTAGCTATTTGTTTTAAGCTATCCTCAAAATTATCACCAACCAAAGATTTTGCTTCTTCTAAATTACAAAACAAATAATCAATGCGTTTAAGTTCTAGAATTTTCTCAACCCGATCCCTAAAATTTTCAATGACAAATGGGTCAGATAAACTAAAAGCAAATTTTACTTCTTTGTTAGTAGATTCAAGTATAGAAACAAAAGCCTCGAAATTTTCAGAAGAAGTTAACTGGTATCCCTCTGAGAAGATTATCTTTGCGTTATTTACATGATCAATGAAAGTAGGGTCAAACTTTAACTGTTCTGAAGCTCCTAGGTAAGTCCCCATTGTTCTTTCACTATTCGGCGTTATCAATACCAAACATCTGCCAGTTTTAAAATTGTTATGTCGAAATTGATTTAGAGAAATTATGCCATTATCTTTTAGATCTTTTTCATACACTTGTCCCATTGCATCATCACCTAGTTGGCAAATATGCCCACACACTGAACCATAATTTGCAGCCGCTGCAAGGCTATTGGTTGTCGACCCACCACACACTATTTCAGCTGCATTATTCTCTTGGGCAGATGAAATTATTGTTTCTTGCTGTTCGTGGGTAATTGGATGAAAGTGGTTGAATGGTAAACCAGTTGAGTCTACAAAATCTCTACTAACATAATAGGTTTCATCAACCAATGCATTACCAACTCCGACGATATCAAATTTCATTTCTTATTTTTTTAAATACCTTGTGAGCTATTTTAGCTGTTTTTGAAAGTTGTTCCTCTGAATGTTCGGTTGAAAGAAAACAGCTTTCAAAAGCTGATGGCGGCAGATAGATATTTTCTTGTAGCATGCCTTTAAAAAATTGAGTAAACATTTCAATTTCTGATCTCTGCACATCTTCAAAGTTTTTTGGTAATTTCTCTGCAAAAAAGTAACCAAACATGCCTCCTCGAATATTTGTAGAAAAAGGTATGCCAGCTTCTGCAGCAAAGTCTGATAACTCTTTTAAGAATTGACTTCCTTTGCGCTCTAATCTTTTATAGATATTTTTGTCTTTAAGCTGTTTAAGCAAAGCTGTACCTGCGCTTACAGCTATTGGATTGCCTGATAATGTTCCAGCTTGATAGACTGGACCATCGGGAGCAATATAACTCATAATTTCTGCTCTACCGCCATAAACCCCAACGGGCAAGCCTCCACCAACTATCTTACCTAAC
This sequence comes from Gammaproteobacteria bacterium, assembly GCA_038147295.1. Classification (GTDB taxonomy): domain Bacteria; phylum Pseudomonadota; class Gammaproteobacteria; order Magnimaribacterales; family TMED112; genus TMED112. The sequence continues at coordinate 128,772 of JAYQTH010000002.1, read as the reverse complement.
GCTGTGAGGTCAGGTGTAATATTAAATAATTCTTGAGCACCGCCCCTAGAAACTCTAAACCCTGTCATAACCTCATCAAATATAAGCAAGGATTGATTCCTTTTACAAAGGCTATCTACTTCTTGCAAAAAACTTTCATCTGGCTCGATGAATCCCATATTGCCTGCAATAGGTTCAATTATGACTGCAGCAATTTGATCTTTGTAAGTTTTGAATGCCTCTTGAATGTCACTGACTGAATTGTATGGCAGAGAAATTGTAAGTTTAGACAGCTCTTCTGGAATTCCAGGCGAATCTGGGATCCCAAGTGTGGCAACTCCAGACCCTGCTTTAACTAGTAAGGAATCTACGTGCCCATGATAGCAGCCTGTAAACTTAATGATTAATTTGCGATTCGTAAAACCTCTAGCAAGCCTAATACAACTCATGGTTGCTTCAGTCCCCGAATTAACCATCCTTATTTTTTCCATACTTGGAAAATAAGATTTAATAATTTTTGCAATTTCGAGTTCGTTTTTAGTAGGTGCGCCAAAACTTATACCCTTACTAGCTTGCTTCTTTATTGCGTTGATGATGTTTTTATTGGAGTGCCCTAAAACCATTGGCCCCCAAGAACCAACAAAATCAAGATACTTGTTACCGTCTTCATCATACAGATAACATCCTCTAGCTTTTTTAAAAAAGATTGGACTGCCTCCAACACTTTTAAATGCTCTTACTGGTGAATTCACCCCTCCGGCTATGTACTCTTTGGATTTTTTAAATAATGATTCTGAGTTTTTTGTTTTCATGCAAATGTTTCTATTTCTACAGATTTTATCTTTTTGACAGAAAGATAACATCACAACTTGCCACCATAATGGCTTGTTTATTTATATGATTTAATTACTTAATAGCAATACTTAATTGCCTAGACATCTCATTTATTGCCACTTAAAGACCGATAAAAAAACAATCGGAATTAGAATGAGCACAACAACTTCATTAATAACTTTATACTGAAGAACGGTTCTGATTTTCAGCTGTTTTTGTTTGGCGTGCTCAAGAAATAAGAAAATATTGTATAACACTAACAAACCTACCAATGCCAGCTTAGTTTTAAACCAAAATGTCTCCAAAAGAGTCACGGATTGAGCCAACATTAGTGCACCAAAAACAATGCCAAGCAAACCTAAGGGAGAAGTAAAATAGAGTAATCTTTTTTGCTGCTCAATATAAGCAGATGTATTCTTTCTTGCACTATCCTCAGCAACATATACAAATAATCTTGGAATATAAAACAATCCAGCCATCCAAGAAATTATCAGGATAATGTGTAGGGATTTAAAAACGAGGTAATCCATAAATAAATTATAAGAGATAAAGTAATCTGCTAAAATTATAACCTTATGAGCTTTCAATCAAAAAAAGCAAATCCATTCGAACTTTCATCCACCGCTGTGGAGAAAATCGTTAATCTGTCTGAACAGGAAAACGGTAAATATTTTCGTGTGTATGTCACAGGGGGAGGTTGCTCAGGTTTTCAGTATGGTTTCAAGTTTGATGATTACGATCAAGAGGAAGATTCAATGCTTGATTTTGATCACGGAATTAAAGTTCTTTTGGATGAACTATCTTATCCCTACATTCTCGGCTCTAAAATAGATTACATTGAAGACCTAATGGGTGCTAAATTTACGGTCAGCAACCCTAATGCTAAATCCACATGCGGATGTGGTGCATCCTTTTCTATTTAAATATTACGCCTAAATCTTTATAGGCAAGATAGGCAAAAGCCGCAGCTTCCATATACTTTGCAGGTAAAATGTTTTCCGTTGTTTCAAATTTACCCAATTTATTGGCTATTGATTTCATGAGGGTCTTATTAAATACTCCTCCACCATGAAAAATTACAGTGCTTGGTCGATTGCAGTATAAATAAAATTCATAAATTTTTGTTGCGGTAAGTTCTACTAGTGTGGCAAGTTGGTCGGAAATCTCAAGAACAGGATTTTCATCAAGATGATGCATAAGAGAAGTGTAAAGGCTAATGTCATCGGCTCTTGGATAATCCAAATTTAACAATGCATTTTCAAATTTGTTAAGTAGGTTAATATCGAATTTTCCTGCACCTGCTAACTTACCATCTATATCAAAACTTCCTAAGTGATTGTCTGTCATTACCTTATCCATTAAGCAATTTCCAGGCCCAATATCGCTACCAATATCAATTGAATTATTCTTTAGATAGGTGCCATTAGAGATGCCACCAATGTTAACAATTAATACTTCATCAAATAATGAACCATAAAGATATTGATGAAAAATTGGTATTAAAGGGGCGCCTCTGCCACCTCTTTTTATGTCTGCATTTCTAAAGTCAGAATGCACAGGTAAACCGATTTTTTTTGTTATGTAATTAGGGTCTCCTGCCTGAACACTTTTCTTATCATTGTGTGAGATAGTTTGTCCTGAAAAAGCAATGCCAGCTATATCCTCTGTGTTAACCCCAGACTTATCCATCAAAACTTTGATAAGTTCTACACTTTTTTCACTGATGTGTTTTTCAACGTAATTTTGATCATTTGAGGTTTTATATTCTTTATCAAAGCTAATAGTTTCACCTTGAAGAAAATTAAAACCACCTTCAAAGCTTACTAAACAGCCGTCAAGAGAATCTCTACTGGTTCCAGACATTAGACCAATAAATTTTTGCGTCATTATATGCCTGAGAGGTTTGCTATAAGTTGCGTTCTTCGCTCAGCAAGCTGATCAAAATAATCTTTGTTGTAAGAATTTATGGATTGAGCGTTTGGTGGTTCGACCTTAACTGGATCTGTATGTTTTCCATTAATATGGAATTCGTAGTGCAGATGCGGTCCTGTTGCAAGACCTGTTGAGCCTACATAGCCAATAGTTTGTCCTTGTTCAACCTTTGCCCCTTTTTTAATGCCCTTTGCAAAATTATTCAGATGAGCATATCTGGTCATGTATTTATTGAAATGCATGACATCAATATGATAACCATAGGAATCTGAGTAAGACGCATTTTTAATTACACCATCTCCAGTGACCTTCACAGCTGTCCCAGTTTTTGCGGCATAGTCTGTCCCTTTATGTGCTCTTATGGTGTTAAGAATAGGATGCTTTCTTTTTGGATTGTAATGCGAGCTAATGCGAGCAAATTCAATTGGAGTTCTGAGAAAAGCTTTTCTAACGTTAGTGCTGTCTAATGAGTAGTAATCTTTTCTTCCCCTTTGGGTAAATCTTATAACGGACAGCTTCTCACCTTTATTGATAAAATCTGCAGCCAAAATATCACCATAGGCAATCAGCTTCCCAGCTGAATAGATATTTTCATAAAGAATTTTTACCTTATCCCCATTTCTTATATCAAAAGCATAATCAATGTCCCAGCCAAAAATATAGACTAGATCACCAAGAACACTCTCAGGCACACCTGCTTTTTTACCAGATGCATATAGTGAATCGGTAATAATAAACTCTTTAAAATATGCAACCCGCTCTAAATTTTCTTTTTCTTTTTCAAATACGTATTCTTGGCCCTTTACTTTTAGAACATCTACATAGAAATCCTCATCAAATTTTTTAATTTGAATTTCACCATTCAGTTTCTCAATAAAAATTTCGTCGTTAATTTTTAATTTAGTAAAATCCCTAACTAGTTTATCTGCTGCAATTTCATTAATTAGCACTGAATCTACCCCTAAGTTAATGAGGATGGAGTAAAAGGTATCACCCTCTTTAATTTTAACTTTAGATTCGCTTGGCAATTGAAAATCACCCATATCATTGTTGGCGTTAAAAACTAATGGTGTAATTTCCTCAGTTGAATCTGTTTTTCTAAAATCAACATCGGCCGCAAGTAGAAATATAAAAAAAACTGGCAATAACAGTATGCTCAGAAATAATTTAAAATGGGAGCCAATGTACATGTTCTGATATTATATATAAAGCTTCGTTATGGATTACAAAAAACAACTGCAAATTATAAAACAAGGCATAGATGAAATCATAGGTGAAGATGATCTTGTTCAAAAGCTCAAAGACAACAAAATTCTTACAATTAAAGTCGGATTTGACCCTACTGCACCAGATCTACACTTAGGTCATACAGTAATCCTAAGAAAAATGCGCCAATTTCAGGATTTAGGCCATAAAGTTATTTTTCTTATTGGTGATTTTACTGGAAGAATTGGTGACCCAAGTGGAAAAAATAAAACCAGACCTCCATTAACCGATAATGAAATAAAAGAAAATGCTCAAACCTACAAAGACCAAGTCTACAAAGTGCTTGACCCACAAAAAACGATTGTTGATTTCAATTCTAGGTGGGGAGACAGTATGTCAGCTGCTGATATGATCAAACTTGCAGCGCAATCCACAGTGGCAAGAATGATTGAACGTGATGATTTCTCAAAAAGATATAAAAACAACCAACCAATCTCAATACATGAATTCTTATACCCTCTAATGCAAGGTTACGATTCCGTTGAGCTTGAAGCAGATATCGAGCTAGGAGGTACCGACCAAAAATTTAATTTATTGGTAGGGCGTGACCTACAGAGAAATAGCGATATGTCACCTCAAACTATTATTACTTTGCCTTTGTTAGAAGGTCTTGATGGTGTAAAAAAGATGTCAAAAAGTGAGCAAAATTACATTGGCATAACTGAGAGTGCCGATGAGATTTTTGGCAAGACTATGTCTATTTCAGATGAGATTATGTTTAAGTGGTTTGATCTTCTTAGTCTTCGCCCACCCTCAGACATTGATGATTTAAAAAAGAGCATTGACAATGGTGCCAATCCAAGAGATGCAAAAATAGAATTAGCTTATGAGCTTGCAGAAAGATTTACTTCTACAAAAGATGCAGAAGAGGCTAAAGAAAATTTCTTTAAAAAGTTTGCTAAAAATGAGTTGCCCACTAATATCGAAGAAAAAGAAATTCCGTTTTCAGGTGAACTTGCATTACCAAATATCCTTAAGGATTTAGGTATGGTAACAAGCACATCTGAGGCACTGCGTCTGATCAAACAAGGAGCAGTTAAAATCGATCAAAATAAAGTAGAAGTCTAAAGATTTTAAGATTGAGCAAAATAAAAAGACGCTCATCCAAGTTGGGAAAAAGAAGTTTATTTATTTAAGTCTAATTTAATAGGGGAGAGCTATGAGTAATAAAACATATGATTATTTAATTTTTGGTGCCAGTGGGTTCACAGGACGATTGGTTGCTGAGTATTTTCAGAACGAATATGGCAAGGAGCTCAATTGGGCAGTTGCCGGTCGAAATAAGTCAAAGCTAGAACAAGTTTTAGCTGAAATGAAAATAGAAGCACCCATTGAGGTGTTGGACTCTTCGGATTTAGAGTCTATTCATGATGCTATATCAAAGACAAATGTATTAATCACTACAGTAGGTCCTTATCAATTATATGGCAGTGATATTGTTAAAAAATGTGCGGAGCTTGGGGTTCATTACGTAGATTTAAGCGGTGAACCTGGTTGGATGCATTACATGCAAGAACATCAATCGGTTGCAAAAGAGTCTGGAGCAAGAATTGTTCATAGTTGTGGATTTGACTCAATACCATCGGATTTAGGAGTATTTTTCCTTCAGCAAAATGCAATGGAAAAGTATGGGAGTCCATTCTCAACAGTAAAATGTGGTGTAAGGTCTATGGTTGGCGAGTTCTCTGGAGGCACGGCAGCCTCTTTAAATGCCACGCTTCAATCAATTAGAAAAGATCCAAATATGATTAACATACTCATGAATCCATTTTCTTTAGCAGAGGGATTCGAGGGTCCTGCTCAACCGGATGGCAATGCAGTTGTTTACGATGAAGATTTTAATCAATGGATGGCTCCTTTTATTATGGCGCCAATTAATACTAAAAACGTTCATAGATCAAATAAATTGCTCTCACATCTATATGGCAAAGACTTAATTTACAGTGAAATGATGATGGCCGGTGATGGTGACAAGGGTAAAGAAACGGCGGATTTCATTGCTTCAGTGAATCCTTTGATGGGGGAAAATGTTCCCAAGCCAGGTGAGGGCCCTTCAAAAGAATCGCGAGAAGCTGGAAGCTACGATTTAGTTTTTCTTGGAGTGGATGAGACAAATAAAATGCAAGTTGCAGTAAAAGGAAATCTAGACCCTGGTTATGGCTCAACATCAAAAATGATTGCTGAAAGTGGCATATGTTTGCTTGAGGATTGTGCAGATCTTCCTGGAGGCATTTACACCACAGCACCAGCAATGGGTAATAAACTAATTGCTCGCTTAGAGGCGCATGATGTTATGCATTTCACAGAAGAAGAAATCTAATTTACCTTCCCAGGACCAAAAAGTACCCTTCCTGGTTTTGAAAGATTGTGAACTCCATTACTTACAACAATTTGTCCATTCACTATTACATATTCAACTCCTGTTGAATATTGATGGGGGTCTTGAAAGGTTGCATTATCAGAAATCTTCTCAGGGTCAAAAATAGTAATGTCAGCATAGTAACCTTCTTTAATTAATCCTCTTTTATTGAGTGATATGATTTTGGCAGGCAGGGAAGTCATTTTTCTAATAGCCTCTTCTAGACTTATGACATTGCTTTCTCTTACATATTTGCCAAGAACTCTCGGAAAGGTGCCATAGGATCTTGGATGTGGTCTGCTTTCGCCAAAAGGCATTAGTGGTCCATCTGAAGCAATAGCAGCATTTGGATGTTGCATAATAAATTTAACATCATCATCACTAATCGCATGAAATACTGCTCGGGCATAACCACCTTCAATGATTTCAAAGACGGTTTCTGCAGCATTCTCTGGTGTAGGCTCAATACCTTTAGCCACCGTTATTTCCGCAAGGTTTTTGCCTTCAAGGGAGGTGTCCCATTTGGCTTCAGAAATGACAACATTTTTAGGATGGCCACCACCTCGATCATATAGAATCTTTCTAACAACCTCTTCTTTAATTTGTTGACGAACCTCTTTATTGTTAAGTCGATCTAAAAGTGCTTTTCGCCCTCCAGCTTGAGCCCATTGTGGTATTAATGCTGTGATGCTTGTTTGCGATGCTGTATAGGGATATTGATCAAGATAAACATCGTGACCTTTTTGATTTGCCTCATCAACCATAGCAAGTGTTTGCAAAGATAAGCCCCAGTTCTCTTTACCAATTACTTTATGATGGGTAATGTGTGCAGGCAAACCTCCTGCTATACCAATTTCAATTGTCTCGGCCACTGAATCAAGAATTTTGTCAGCTTCATCTCTCATATGTGAGATATAGATTCCACCTCTTTCTCCAACAATTTGAGCTAGAGCTATAATTTCTTCCTTGGAACTAAAATTCCCTGGCACATAGAACAAACCTGAAGACAGACCTAATGCACCTTCCTTCATAGCCTCTTTTGTCAGCTCTTTCATTTCTTCAAGTTCACTTGAGGTAGGGGCTCTATTTTCTAGTCCCATTACCTCCTCTCTGATGGTGCCTTGCCCCACAAATACAGCCCAGTTTGGTGAAATCCCTATTTCTTCAATTTTTTGGTAATGCTCACCTATGGGAAAAGGAGAGCTTCCATCGTTGCCATCCGTGAGTGTGGTTACTCCTTGATATAAAAAGGCATCGGCTGTGGGTACATCAAAAATACCACGCACAGCATGAGTATGAACATCAATAAAACCTGGGACTACGATTAAATTAGTTGCATCAATGTATTTTTTTGCGGTTTTAGAATCAAGTGCACCAAGCACATGGATGGTATCGTCCTTTATCCCAATATTTGTTGAAAATCTTGGCTGTCCACTGCCATCAATGATGCTTCCGTTCTTAATGATTAAATCATAGTCAGGCCGATCAGAGCAGGAAGAAATGACGATGAGTATAAGTAACAGAAATTTATTTTTCATAAGCCCTAATTAAACAGTTTAATGTAAGATAGATTTATAGGGGTAGTTTCTATGAGAGATTTATTAAAAACATTTTTTCTATTGGTAATAAGTAATTTGCTGGCTTCAGCAGAGTTTAAATTTCAGCAAATTGGTGAAGCACAAAAAGATCCATGGAGTTTGGCTTTTATCAACCAAGATCAATTTTTACTTTCAGATTTATCTGGAGAATTATCGGTAATATCACTGACCACAGGTGAAAAGCTCTACACAGTAGAAGGAGTGCCTGAAGTAGCATATGGAAGTCAAGGTGGACTATCTGATGTGAAGATAGATCCAAACTTTTCTGACAACGGACTTATCTATCTAAGTTATTCGGCTAAGGACCCTGAACAAGACAATGCTGTAACTCTATTTGTAGGGAAAGGAAAGTTGGTTGCCGATGAGCTAAAAGATTTCTCAGTCATATTTAAAGCCAAAGCTCCAAGAAGAGTGCCAATTCACCTGGGTGCAAAAATGGCTTTTTTACCAGATTCAACAATACTAATTGCTAGTGGCGATGCCTATGACAAAAGAGAAAAAGCTCAAACCTTAGATAACCATTATGGGAAAATAGTGCGGTTAAATCTTGACGGCAGCGTTCCTGAGGACAATCCATTTGTTGGCATAGATGGAGCTTTACCAGAAATCTATAGCTACGGGCATAGAAATATGCAAGGTTTACTCGTTTTATCCGATGGAGCAATTATTGAACACGAGCATGGTCCTAGAGGTGGAGATGAATTAAATATTGTTGAACCTGGAAAGAATTATGGATGGCCTGCCATTTGCTATTGTATTGATTATTCAGGTGCTCAAATAACACCATTTACAGAAAAAGAGGGCATGGAACAGCCGTTAAAGTACTGGCGTCCTTCAATTGCGCCTTCAGGCTTCTTATTCTATGAAAGCGATTATTTCGCAGAGTGGGATGGACACTATTTTGTCTCAGCATTGGCCTCTAAAGATGTAAGAAAGTTAAGCATAAGCAATGGACAAGTAGAGGAGGAAATTTTATTTTCTGACCTCGATGCGAGAATCAGAAATATTTATCAGACACCTAAAGGTTCACTGATTCTGCTAGTTGATGGTCCTGATGGAAGAATTATCGAAGTAACAAAATAATGCAGATATTGAAATATCCAATCTTTTTGATTGCTGCAGCTGCTATTACTGCTGCATTAGTTACACCAATTACTTCCATCTCCAACTTAATCTGGCTAGGCATGTCTGAAATGCAGCCCAATTTATTTATATGGCTTAAAGTCATACTATTTGACCTTTTTTCATTAGGACTGCCTTTAATAATTGTTTTTGCAATTGGTTTTGCTATTGCTTTTTCAGTTGCAGCTCTCATTGCAAAAGTATTTAAAGTTAAAAATGCACATCTCTATGGCTTGGCTGGAGGCGTTGCTGTTGGTGTAGCACTTATTCTTATGGTTGAGCTGCTTTTTAAGACTCATCCTATTGCTGGTAATAGAACATTATTTGGCCAGATTTTGCATATTGCTGCTGGCTATATCGGTGGGCTAAGTTACTTTAATTTGATACAAAAAGACTTTACTGTTAAGAGTGTAATTAGATTCCTAGCATGCCTGCCTCTGATTCTTATACTCTCAATTACGACAAGTTGGATTTTTGATCCTGCAACAGCTGCAGAAAGTTTTGGTTTTAATTTTAGTGAAATATCAGATTTAGGCAGGAATACTCTAATCAGAGATATGACGGCATTTTTTATGGCAAACGCAATTTTTTATTTGCTAGGCATTATTACTTTAAATCCCACATGGTTTTTTGCTTCAGGCACTATTTATGCATCTGCTTTTGTATTCAATCTAATGGCAATTAACTTTTATGGCACTAGTCAAAATGAAGCTTTAATTGCTGAAGCTATATTTACCATTTGTTCATTTGGTCTTGGCTTTTGGCTATTTCGTCGAGGAAAAGTTAAAAACTAAAACTTCACTTATCAAGTTATGGAATCTGTAATGCACAATCAAACTCAATATGTCTCAAAAGTTCCAGACAAAGATGGCTATAGAACTTATTCAGATACCGAACACAAAATTTGGGCAAAACTCTACGCAGCACAAGAAAAATCGTTGCCTGGCATAGCCTGTCCTGAATACATGTCAGCCCTTGAAGAAATTGGATTGCCAAGAAATAGTGTGCCGCAATTAAAAAATATAAATGAAACACTTAAGAAAAAAACAGGCTGGGGAATTGAAGGCGTTCCTGCCTTGATATCATTTGAACGTTTTTTTGGCTTACTGGCAGAGAAGAAGTTTCCAGCAGCAACATTTATTCGTACCAAAGATGACTTTGAATATTTACAAGAACCAGATATTTTTCATGAGATATTTGGCCACTGTCCATTGTTGATGAACGAGGTCTATACCGATTTTATGCAAAAGTTTGGTGAGTTAGCTGCAAGTGCTAGTGCTGAAGACCAAATAATGCTTGCACGACTGTATTGGTTTACAGTGGAATTTGGTCTGATTCAATCCAACAAAGATTTACAAATTTATGGTGCGGGCATTGTTTCTTCTGTAAACGAATCTAAGTATGCTTTAAGCAATAAACCTCAAAGATATGAATTAGATCTTGTTGAAGTTTTTAGGACGCTTTACCGCATAGATATTATGCAGCCAATCTACTTTGTGATTTCTTCTTTTGATCAATTGTTCAATTTGGTAGATGTTCCTAAGGCAGTTTTTGAATCAATTGCAGAAGCAAGAGCTCTGGGGCCGCATAAACCCCTGTTTGCTGTGGATGATCTGCCAGAAGATGATCTGAGAAAAAAAATAGCCTCGCAAAGCTGAAACAGCAGATTAATTACGTATTAATGCACGAAAAAGTTTCTTTTTTTCTTTCTAGTCAGAGATGTTAGACATATAATGTCTTCTCTTCGGGTCTGTAGCTCAGCTGGTTAGAGCGCACCCCTGATAAGGGTGAGGTCGGAGGTTCAAGTCCTCCCAGACCCACCATCAACCTAGATTTATAGTCCAAAAAAAATTATTCTTAACTTAAGTGCAAAGGGGAGGTTTTACCTGAGATCTTTTAAGGAACCCTTTGAACCTGATCCATACAATAATGGCGGAGGAATTGCATGAGACATACTAAGAAATATCTTTTTATCATCGTTCTACTTTCATCAATTTGCTTAGCAGATGATGATGTTGAAGAAGTAGTAGTTAAGGCAGATTGGCGTGAAACCAAACTGATAGAAGAGGACGCTAGCACTTTTATTCTGGGTCAATCTGAAATAGATTCACAACCCATAAAGCATTTTGAAAATATCTCTTATCTGGTCCCAAACCTAAACTTTGCAGCGAGCGATTCAAGAGCTCGGTATTTTCAAATCAGGGGAATTGGCGAACGATCTGGGTATTTAGGAACTCCAAATTCATCGATAGGTTTCTTAATCGATGACGTTGATTACTCTGGCCAAGGTGGTATTGCTACATTGTTTGATGTTAATCAAATTGAAGTAATTAGAGGACCACAAGCATCTAGAATCGGCGCAAATGCACTGGCAGGACTGATTTATATCACAACCAATGAGCCTACCGATGAGTTTAAAGGGAAATCTGAACTGAGCATTGGTAATTACAATACATCAAGTTTAGGAACAGCTTTTGGAGGACCTTTAACAGCAGACAAAAAAATTAAGTTTCGTTTAGCCATTCGTCAGGATAAATCCGATGGGTTTAGAAAAAATATTTACTTAAATAAATCTAATACCTCAAGAAAGGACGAAAAGACTTTGAGATTAAAAATAGATTTTGATTTATCAGAATACAGCAATAGCAAACTTCTTTTAAGTCGAGTTGATATGGATGACCCAGCAGACATATGGACGATTGATAATTCTCTAAATACTCTATCCGATAGGCCAGGGATGGACTCTCAAAAAACAGATACTGCAGGATTTAAATACTTTAAAGAATTTGATCAATTTGAGTTGCAGAGCTTTACTAGTGCAACTGATACGTTTGTTATTTTTAGCTACGATGCAGATTGGGGCAACCAAGACTCGCATGCCCCATATACGTATGATTACTTTTCTGAAACATTGCGAGAAAGACAATCATTCAACCAAGAAGTTAGGCTTGTTTCAAAAGATATAGGGCAGCCTTTTAGATGGGTTTTAGGCGCATCATATCTAACTCTTGAAGAAACCAATGATAGAAAAGATGATGGGATTTATGGCGACCCCACAGATCCATATGGACCTTACGAAAGTTTAAGCTTGGCTAAAAGTGATTATCAGTCTGATAATGTTTCATTTTTCTCTAACTTTGATTATGAGTGGTTTGACAACTTAATTTTTTCGCTAGGCTTAAGAGCTGAGGAATGGTCTGCAAAATATGCCGATACAAATAACGAACGGTTTGATTTGTCTGACTATATGTTTGGGGGCAAAGCTTCAATAAATTATGTTCTGAATGACAGGGATAATATTTACTTGAGTTATGCAAAAGGTTACAAGCAGGGTGGTTTTAACGTTGGTCTTGGTTTGCTCGGGCAAGTTGATCCTTCTGACTTAGAGTACGAGCCAGAACACTTAAAAAATGTTGAGCTTGGCCTTAATGCAGAAATCAACAACTATATTGGACTAAGTTTGAGCTTATTTCGTTCTTTAAGAGAAGATCAGCAAGTATTAATCTCAACGCAGGTGGATCCTAATGACCCCAATACCTTTGTCTATTTAACTAAAAATGCTGCTGAAGGTTTAAATTATGGAGCAGAGATAACTGCTGACATAAATTTGAGTGATAATATCTCCGCCTTTGTTAATTTAGGTTATTTAGAAACTGAAATTAAAAATTGGGTATCACGTCCTGATGTTGCAGGTAGGGCACAAGCACATGCTCCAAAATTTTCTTTGTCATCAGGCATTAACTACAACCTTAATTTAAATACCTCTTTGTCCGTTAACTTTGTTGGCAAAAGTAGTTTTTATTACTCAGATTCTCATGACAATCAATCAGATTCTTATATCTTAACCAATGCTAGATTAACGCACATAATTAATGATTGGACCTTGGATATTTGGGTGCAAAACCTTTTTGATGAATATTATTCAACACGAGGCTTTTACTTTGGTAATGAAGCTCCTGATTTTATTGATACATTGTATCGTAGGCATGGAGATCCAAGACATTTTGGAATTTCATTAAAGTATGATTTCTAACTTCTTAAATTCCGTTTGGTTTGAAATCTTGGCTGCTATTCTTGCAATTATTTATCTATTGTTGGCATTGAAGCAAGATATTAGGTGTTGGATCGCGTGGATAATAAGCTCATTAATGTATTTATTTGTCATGCTGTATGCGGGGCTGTTAATGGAATCGGCGCTACAAATCTTTTATGTTGGAATGGGTATCTACGGTTGGATGCAGTGGGACAAAAGATCAGCTCAAGATAAACTCAGCATAAGAAGATGGAATAAGAAACAACATTTTTATGCAATTGGATCTCTTCTATGCATAGTTGTAATTTCTGGATATTTGCTTTCACACAATTCAAATGCTGTTGCCCCATACATAGATTCATTTACAACTTGGGGCGCCATTCTTGCAACATTTATGGTAGCAAAAAAAGTTCTAGAGAATTGGATATATTGGTTTGTCATTGATTTTGTATCTGTTTTTCTTTTTTTAAGTCGTGAACTTTATCCAACAGCAGTCTTATTTGTCATATATCTAGTAATTATTGTTTTTGGATACAGGGCCTGGGTACAAGCTATGAGGTCAAACGCCTAATCATATGATCAACTTAGGAAAATTTAAGAGAGATCTTACTATCATTGGCATTCTTCAAAAAACAAAGTTTTCAGAAGTCTATACCTGCAGGTTCCACAACATGGATGCGATCTTAAAATTTAAAAAACACAATCTTTTTGAGAACAATATAGATCTGGAACAGAGCATCCATCGCAAGTTGGCACCATATAATCTAACACCGAAATTTTTGGATCATGATAAAGAGGCTAATTTAGTTATTTATGAAAAAATTGACGGCACATCAATGGCACCTCACCCAAATAAAAAAATTCTTTATGACATTGCATTAAAGTTACAAGATCTGCATAGCACAAAAATTGATAATTATGAGTATGAGCTTTTTGAGGAAAAAATAGAGAAATATTTCCTTACCATTGGTGAGCAAGCTCTAGACTCAGTAAGCAAGAATGCAAAAAGCTTTATAAAAAAAGTTACTGCTGACAAGAGCAAGCTAGTTTTTTGTCATAACGACTTAAACCTGTCAAACATAATTTATACAGATAACATTTATTTCATAGACTGGGACTATGCTGGGTTAAATCATCCTTATTATGATATTGCAACTCTCCTTAATGCATTGGATCTGTCACAAGATGAAGAGAAGTATTTTTTAAATTCCTACACTGGCACTCATAACGCAATGGATTTAGATGTACTAGATTCATTTAAAAAGTTGGCTTTATATGTTGAATACTTATGGATTGTTGCCACTGCATCCAATGAGGATGATAAATATCGAGATAGATATTTAGAGCTTAAAAAGCGGCTGCAGTAATATAGCAAGGGCAGGATCATTCATTTATCCTTCAACTTCACTATAATTAAGTTGTGAACAAATACTGGCAGGAAAATTTAAAGATCATTTCTATTCTGCTTACTATATGGTTCATTGTTTCATTTGGTTTTGGAATTTTATTATCTGATTTTCTAGATCAGTTTAAGTTTGGCGGTTTTAAGTTAGGCTTCTGGTTTGCTCAACAGGGCAGCATTTTCTTTTTTGTGATTTTAATTTTTATATACGTGCATTTGCTTAATAAGCTCGACGATAAATACAAGAAAAATAAACAATGAGCACTCAACTATTAACTTATCTATTTGTTGGTATTACCTTTGCTTTGTATATCGGTATCGCTTTCTGGAGCAAGGCTAAAGATACCGGTGATTTCTATGTCGCAGGCAAAGGAGTGCATCCCGTTGCAAATGGTATGGCTACTGCTGCAGATTGGATGTCGGCAGCTTCTTTTATTTCCATTGCTGGCATCATTGCTTTTTCGGGACGAGATGGTTCAGTTTATCTTATGGGGTGGACAGGTGGGTACGTGCTGCTTGCTTTATTGCTTGCGCCTTACCTAAGAAAATTTGGTAAGTATACCGTTCCTGAATTCATTGGGACTAGGTACTATTCTGATGTCGCTCGGATTGTAGCTGTTCTTTGCCTCATCTTTATTTCATTTACTTACATTGCAGGCCAAATGAGAGGCGTCGGTATAGTCTTTTCTAGATTTCTAGAGGTTGATATTAACTTAGGCGTAATCATTGGGATGGTCATCGTTTTCTTTTACGCTGTTATGGGTGGGATGAAAGGTATAACCTATACCCAAGTTGCACAGTATTGTGTTTTGATTTTTGCCTACCTGGTTCCAGCCATATTTATTTCGATATTAGTTACTGGTAATCCAGTACCCCAATTAGGTTTTGGAGACACTGTTGTTGGCGGTTCTGAATATTTGCTCGATAAACTAGATCGAATTACTACAGAGCTTGGGTTTGTGCCTTACACCGAAAACACAAAAAGCACCCTAGATGTTTTTTGTATCACAGCAGCTCTTATGTTTGGTACAGCTGGTTTACCACATGTTATTGTCCGTTTTTTTACAGTGCCTAAAGTAAGAGATGCTCGTAAGTCGGTAGGGTATGCTTTAGTTTTTATAGCTTTGCTTTTTACAACAGCTCCAGCGGTTGGAGCGTTTGCTCGAGTTAATTTGACTGACTCACTGCAGGATACTAAGTATGTTGAAGCACCGGAATGGTTTAAGAATTGGGAGCAAATCGGTTTAGTAGCTTGGCAAGATAAAAACAATGATGGAGCAATACAATATTCCGTTGGTAATGCATTTGAGGGAGTGAAAATAAATTTTTCAGATGAGTTAGGAGCACATGGTGAAAGAGTGGTATCCAATGAGCAAAATTTATCAAATAAAAATGAGCTATACATCGATAGAGACATAATGGTTTTGGCAAATCCTGAGATTGCCAGTCTCCCTGGATGGGTATTTGCACTAGTTGCAGCTGGCGCTTTAGCTGCTGCCCTATCAACCGCCGCTGGGTTACTGCTAGTTATATCTTCTTCAATATCTCATGACTTAATGAAAAAGACTTTCCGACCCAATATTAGTGAAAAACAAGAATTGCTATATGCTCGCATAGCTGCAACAGCTGCAGTTATTATTGCTGGATATTTTGGCATCAATCCACCAGGGTTTGTTGCCCAAGTGGTTGCGTTAGCATTTGGTCTCGCCGCTTCTACTATTTTCCCTGCCTTGCTTATGGGGATATTTTATAAAGCTGCAAATAAAGAAGGCGTCATAGCGGGTATGCTTGCAGGACTAACGATAACATTAAGTTATATTGTTTACTTTAAGTTCTACGCACCAGAATTAAATAATGCGTCCCATTGGTTTTTAGGAATATCGCCTGAAGGTTTTGGAGTCATTGGTATGCTTGCCAACTTATTGATAATTATTACAGCGACAAAATATTTTCCAAAACCTCCATCCGAGGTTTATAAAATGATTGATGAGATAAGACAGCCATAATTTTCTGAACTTTTCCTAATTTTTTAAATCCTAAATATAAAAGGGGGAAAAAATGAATAAAAGCGAAAGAATACAAAAATCGGAAAGAGCTAGAGAAAGAAGGCACGCAACAAAAAAAATTGTTGAAGAAAGAACGCAAAATCTTTACGAGAAGCTAAAAAGAGAAAGAATCAAAAAGAAAAAAAGAGATATTCACTAAATTTCTGCTATATTTTAAACATCTATGAAGTTGAAGAATTTAATAATTCTTTTAGGCATGCTTTTTGCTGTCAGCACTCCTTTGCATGAAATTAGCCATGACTATTCCGAACAAGAAGTCCTAACTTATGAATGTCATGTATGTGAAAATGAGTTTGCAGCAAGTACCCCATATAAGCTTGAGCTAGCTGAAAAAATAGATTTCTTCTTTCTAGATGTTTCAATTTTTCCGGAAAAATTTGAAACCCTCAAAGGCTTTAATCCCAGAGCCCCTCCATTGGTCTAATTTTCTCAAATTAGTTTTCAAATATTTTACAAATAAGGAGGTTTAAGAATATGAAAAGATTTTTTATAAGTTTAGTTTTAATACCCTTTGTATTTTTCTCACAGGAAGATATCGAGGAGGTAGTAGTTCAGTCATCAATTTTAGATCAAACGTCAAATGAACTTGAAGACCCTTTGCACATTGTCTCAGGTGAAGATATTGAAAATGATGGCACAAGAAGTTTAGGTGAAGCACTGGACAACTTACTGGGCGTTGCTTCATCTGATTATGGTTTTGGTGTTGGTCAGCCAATTATTCGTGGTTTATCTGGAAGTAGAGTAAAGATCCTCAATAATGGCATGGTTGTTAGGGATGTTTCTGCACTTGGAGGAGACCATATTAACGAGGTTGACTTAAACAACATTCAGCAAATAGAAATTGTAAGAGGGCCCTCATCTCTACTATATGCTAATGGTGCTATAGGTGGGCTTATAAATATTGTCGACAATACAATTGCTCAAGAAGATTTTGATAAGTTAAGCCTCGCATTAAGTTCTGAATCACAATCTGTTAATGATGGCTCTAGCATTGGTTTGAACTTCTCAGGCAATTTTGCAGGATTCAATGTCTCTGCAGCTTTTAAAGATTCAGATTTTGCAAACTATGACGTTCCTGACGGTGCAATTATGCATATGGAAGAAGAACATGAAGAAGAGGAACACGAAGAGGAGCATGAAGAAGATCTAAGCTTTCTTGCAAACTCAGACTATGGTTCTACCTCAGCAAGATTTGGTTTATCAAAAACAGGCGACTGGGGCTATGTTGGATTGTCATTTAATAATCTTGAGTCATCCTATGGCATTCCATTTCATGGAGAGGGTCATGAAGGTCATGACGAGCATGAAGAGGATCATGAAGGCGAGGAACATGAAGAAGGACATGATGAACATGAGGATGAAAGAATATTTTCAACCACTGAATCAAATGTAGTTAATTTAGAAGGTTCTTTAAATTTAAATTCATCTTTGATCAGCAAGATTGATTATTTTTTAAGAGATACAGATTACTCTTTAACAGAACAACATGCTGAAGAAGATCATGAAGGCGAGGAACATGAGGACGAGATGCTGGATGTACATGATCATGCCGAAGGTCCTACCTTATTTAAAAACGATGCACTCGAATATGGCGCAATATTTGATTTTTCATCTAACGATTTATCACGAAAAATTTCTATAAATTTAGCTGAAGAAGAAGTATCAATTTTTGGTGAAGAAGCCTATATGTTGCCAGTTACAAGTTCTGAGGCTACTTTTGGACTTTATCTTGGAAAAGAGATGGGGTTTGGGCATGTCGATTTAGGTGTTCGCTATGACCTTATAGATAGAGAGGGTTCAATAATGGAGGAAGAGCATCACGAAGATGAGCATGAGGGAGAAGAGCACGAAGATGAGCATGAGGAGCATGAAGGCGAGGTAGAATTTTTTAACCCTGACTTTAGTGCTTTAAGTTTTGCAGGGGGCATAGATTTTGATTTAAATGAAAATTTATCCTTAAGCTTAAATTTTGCCAGTGTAGCTAGAGCACCCTCAGCTGTTGAACTATTTATAAATGGACCTCATCTAGCCACTTCAAGATATGAAGTTGGTGATGTAAATCTTGAAGAAGAAAGATCAAATAATACAGACCTGTCATTGAGTTGGGCAAGAGGCGAATTTTTTGCTGATCTTTCCTACTTTAGTAATGCAGTTGATAATTATATTTATCTTCAAGATGAATCTGAGGAAGAGCACGAAGAGCATGAAGATGAAGAACATGAAGGCGAAGAGCATCATGATCATGGAGGATTGATCTTATCCAACTATATGCAGAAAGATGCTGACTTCTATGGCTATGAGTTTGAAGTAGGAAGAAATGTTGTTTTACCAAATGGCAACTTTATTTTTACTTATGCTATGGACAGTGTTACAGCTGAGTTTGCTAATGGTGGAGGATTTGTGCCTCGTATAGTTCCAAAAAGAAATATTGTTACTGCAATTTATGAAAGCAATAATGGATTCTCTGGAGCCATATCTTTTAAAGATGTTAAGACTCAAAAAGATATTAATGAATATGAAACTCCAACTAAAGGGTATCAGATGCTTGATGCAAGACTTACAAAGAGTTACGACCTAGGAAAGCTGTTTGCAGGTAGTAACAGCAAGCTAAATGTATCTTTGTTTGGGAATAACTTGCTTGATGAAGTGGCAAGGAACCATTCATCTTTTGTCAAAGATGAAGTTCCACTTCCAGGCAAAAACATAGGTATTAAATTTAGCCTGAAGTTTTAATTCTTCTAATAATGTGAGAGGGCAATCGCCCTCTCTCGTTTATTCCTTCTTAAATTAGGAAGCTTTTCCAAAAGCTTGTATTATTTCTCTCGATGCTTAAAAAACTAATACAGGCAACATTGTTACAACTCTTATTTTCCTTTTCAGGATTTATTTTCCCTGATGATGATATTGAAGAAGTCGTTATTACTGGTTCTTATATAGGCGATGAGGGAGCAAATTTAACACCTACAGAAATAATTCAAAAAGAAGATTATTTAAACCTAAACATCACAAACATTGCAGAGATAAGCAAATACTTAAGTTCAGCATCTGGATCCAATTTTCAGGCAAACACCCTAGGGGGCATCGATCAAGGCATGTCTTCAATTACATTGCGTGGGCTGGATCAAGCTTCAACGCTCCTGTTGCTTAATTCAAAAAGACATACCTTTGCTGGCACACCTTCAAACGATGGTGAGGGATACATAGACGCTCACATTATCCCTGAAATTGCTTTTGAAAGAATTGAGATCCTTAAAGAAGGAGCAACATCACTGTATGGTTCAGATGCCGTTGCCGGAGTTGTAAATTTTATTACTTACAAAAAATTCGATGGTTATAAGCTAAGGTTTGGGGATCAAACAACGACAAACTACAACCAAAAAGATCAAAATATTGGTTTCTTGTTTGGTGAAACTTTAGGAAATTGGGATTTGGTTTTAGGCGCAAATTTGCTGAATAGGTCGCCCTTATCTGCTTCTGAAATAGATGGTATAGCCGAATTAGCTATAAGTGGTTTAGGCAATACATTTATTGTAACGAGTGCAGATGAAATTGAAGATGGTCTTTATAGTGGATCATATGAAGAGGGTCAGATTGTGCCAGATCCAAATTGTGTAGAGAATGGTGGAATTTTAAGTGGGTTTTGTAGATTCCTTTATGGCAACAGATTTAATATCGTCAATGAGGAAGATCATTCAAAATTTTATATAAGTGCTTCAAATGAGATTCATAATATTTCTTTAATTACATCAAATATTAGAGTCATTGATAATCCACAGTCGCCATCGTACCCAGCTTTGCCTTACTTATCACGACTTATTGAGCCTGGAGAAGGCTCATCTCCTTTTAATGTTCCTGTGAGATGGTATGGGCGGCCGCTGGGATCGCAATATCCCTCACCATTTTCTCCCAAAGATATTAGCCAATATCACTTTAACTATACTTTTTTTACTACTGTAGATGATTATGATTTTGAATTATCTCTGACTACCAGCGAACATAAAAACTTTCATAATCGACCAGATGTTATTGATTCACGCTTCCAAGATGCGATGCAAGGAAGGGGAGGCGTTAATGGCAATGAGAGGTGGAATATTTTTGAACCCAATCTCAACAGTGAAAGTTTAGTGAATTATGTAAGAGGATCGGAAAAATCAGAGAAAATTGGCAACTTAACCTCGCTCGATTTAATTGGATCTTCCCAATTTAACTCAAATTTTTCTTTTGTATTTGGAGCGCAGGTGGCTAATGAAGCATTAAAAATTACCTACAACGACCTGGCGAGAACGGAATTTGATGCTAGCGGTAAGCTATTGAGAGTAGCAGATTTATTTTTTCTTGGTGGTGGTCAAAATGTCGATGCCAATAGAAATAAAAGCGCCCTGTTTATTGAAACTAAAACAGAATTACAAAATCTTGTGGATTTACAAGTTTCAGGTAGGTACGAAAATTTTAAAAATGATTCATCCTTTAACCCAAAAATTGCGCTTACAACCTTGTTTAGTGACTCATTTGTAATCAGGTTTTCACGTGGCACTTCTTTCTCTATGCCATCAATGGCGCAAATGTTTTCCAATGAAATCAATCTTGGCAGTGTGCGAGATTTTGATGCCAGTATCTTCGTTAGACAAGCGCAAATTGGTAATCCAAATTTACAACCTTCTACGGCAACAAATCAAAATTATGGTTTTATCTGGAAGATCGAAAACCAAGCTATTTCTCTTGATTTCTGGAATATAAATTACAAAGGCAGAATTATTGCTGAAAGTGCTCAAGCTAAACTCATTAATGACCCATATGGCCCAAGCATCACTAGAAATGAGCTTGGAGATTTAATTGGAGTTACAACAACCTACATCAATGAGGAAGTAACGGATGTCTCTGGGCTTGATTTTTCGTATGAAAAAGTTTTTCAGCTCGGTGATTATGGGCAATTGGACTTTGCTGTAAAAGCCACCCAAATTTCTGAATTTTTAACTCCATCTTTGCAAGAAGGGGGTGAGAGTGGAAAACTTATAAATAGAGTTGGAAGATATAATTTTGATTCAAACATCCACTCATTACCCAAAAAGAGGATAAACAGCTTTTTAGATTGGAAATATCAAGACTATCAATTTGGGCTTATCGCAAGGTTTATAGACAGCTACAAAAATAATAGGGCAATACCAGAATCTGCCTTAAATATCGGTTACAGATCGAAGATAGACTCTTCCTTAATGTTTGATCTTTCTATAAAGAGGAGTTTTGGTAATTATTTTGAAAATCTTGACCTCATAGGTTCCTTAGCATTCATTAATCTGTTGGATGAGAAGCCGCCTTTGCTTTACGATGCGCCTGACTTTAGTTTTGATACTAGGGTGCATGATCCGAGAGGACGTATGATAAATATCCAGTTTGAATTATCTCCAAAAAAGTAAATCAATATTAACCACTTTTATTTCCCATCTATTAGAATAGAGAACGGTATGAAAAGGGCACTGTTTTTATTCTTAACTTTATCTCTTATCAGCTACTCTGATAGCAAAGAACATCAATCCTTGATGGCAACTTTATTTGCCCAAAGTTCAGCAGAAGCATATGCAAATTCACAGACCATATATAAGTCAGCACAGGATAATCTTGATGCATTGATAGCGGATAAGAATCATACTGCAGCTCTTGAGCAAACAGGCAAATATCAGAATAAACCACCTGCAATTATTTTAGATGTTGATCAGACTGTTTTGGATAACATCGCTTATCAAGCTCGCCTAATACGCAATGGCAGCTCATACCCAGATGGTTGGATTGAATGGGCTAAAGAAGAGCAAGCAGAATTCATGCCTGGAGCAAAAGAATTCATGGAGTATGCTTTATCAAAAGGGGTTGAAGTATTCTTTGTTACAAATAGAGTGCTAGAAATTGAGCAAGCTACAATAAATAATTTTGATAAATTAGGTTTTAGGCTCTCATCAAAGTTGGATCTAATATTATCAAAAGGAGAGAACGGTTGGGGCTCTAATAAAACTTCCAGAAGAGAACTTATAGCAAAAGATTACCGAATATTGATGATGTTTGGTGATAATTTTGGAGATTTTGTCGACATAGAGGAAAATCTTTTACCTCCAAAAGATAGAGTCAATATTGCAAAAAAATACAAAGATTATTGGGGCACATCTTGGTATATGTTTGCCAATCCAACTTATGGAGCATGGGAAGGTGCATTGATAAATTTTGATTACTCATTGCCAAAAAATCAACAATTAAAACTCAAAGATAGTGCCTTAGACACTAAATGAAGACCTTCTTTAAGTACCTATTAACTATTGCTTTAAGTGCCTTTGCGACATTTTTTTTAATCAATCAATATGCTCCATTACTCATTAGTGTGCCTGAGAAGGATATGGAGTTAATTGACTTTGATTTTGATCAAACAGTAAATCAAAAAAAAATAGCTCCAGTTTCTTCTAAAGCAAAAAATATAATTTTACTCATAGGCGATGGTATGGGCTCAAACCATATAGCAGCTTATCGAGTAACCAAGGGCGGCCCTAATTTTATTACTGCATTTGATAGATTCTCTGCTTCAGGCCTTGTTAAAACACATGCGGTTGATAGTTTGGTAACTGACTCAGCTGCTTCAGCTACAGCATATAGCACAGGAGTTAAAACTAAGAACCGATACATTGGCACAGCACCAGATGGCTCATCGGTTCCCAATATTACAGAGATATTATTTGAAAGAGGCTATATTAATTCGATCATTGCTACATCTGAGATAACGCATGCCACACCAGCATCGTTTGCAGCGCACAATACATCGCGATACAACACCGATGCAATTGCCTCTGATATCTTCTATTCAAAAAATCACATTGTATTAGGAGGTGGAAGAGGCTTCTTTATTCCAGAAACTTTAGGCGGTTTAAGAAAAGATGAAAATAACTTTGTACAGAGAATGGTCAAGGACTATGTTTTTTTAAAGTCGACAGACGATTTAGAAAATATACCAAACTCTTTGGACTCCAAAGTTTTTGGCCTATTTGCTCAAGAGGAACTTGGTTTGGTTGATAGCGATCCATCATTGTTGCAGATGTTTAATTACGCTTACCAGCTATCAAATCAAACAATACAAAATCAAAATTGCAGAGGTTTTTTTATTATGGCAGAGGGCTCCCAAATTGATTGGCGTTCGCACGATAACGATTTCATTGGAATGATTGCGCAAATGGATGAATTCAATGAAGTAGTAAATGCTGCTTTAGATTTTGCAGAATCAAGAGAAGATACTTTGGTATTGGTAACAGCCGATCATGAGACTGGAGGCCTACTTATTGAGCAAGACAACAAAAGGTATCAAGCATCAAAAAATATTAAAGCCACATGGAATACTGCAGTAGGCAGAGGCGGTCATACCGGCGCGATGGTTCCAATTTTTGCCTATGGTCCTGGAGCAGAAAATTTTTCAGGTATCCTAGATAACACCGATGTATTTTTTGCCATGTCAGAAGCTATTGGCGTATCTGAGCTTGAACTCTCTGTTTGCAAGTAGGGCTATTTGTGATCTTTATTTAGATCTTTTTCTATATCTTCATGGTCACCGACCATGATGTGATCCTTGCTTTTTACTAGATATTTCTCAAATATTGGAATCATTAAGAGTGGTAGTGTGCCACCTAAAATTATCCCAAGCGTCATTGGTCTTATTGATGGGTCAATAATTGAAGCTACCAAATCAGCTACTATGTGTGCCATTGCTGCTCCGATAATGCCAGCAATATAGCCTCTGCTTGCAACCTTCAATAGCCTGTTAATGCTCCAGCCTGTGTAGTAACCAATGACGGTGATAAAAACATGGACAAAGCCAAAAATGAAACCTCTTAAAGATGGATAATTGTTGATTAACTCTTCTACCATTGAACCTAATATTTCAAGCAGTTCATTATATATACATTTTTGCTATATGATAGTTTGGGTATAGAGCATTTATGGGATCATTCTTTTCTAAAAATACAATCTTCTCTGGCTTGTTTTTCTTTTTTGTTCTTTTTTCATTATTCGTTTTAAGGCCATTTAGAAATACTATTGCAGCTGATATTGGAACTTCGGAATTAACTTTTTATCTTTTCATTGTTGTGCTATTGATGCTTTTAGTTAATCCACTCTATTCGTTCATAGTTTCAAAAATTAAGCAAAATAGAATTGCGATCTACATTTACGGATTTTTTATTTCTAATTTACTAATTTTTTTATGGTTCTATGTTTTTTTTCCGGATCTATTTTTAATTAAAGCTATTTTTTATGTTTGGTATAACATCTTCAATTTTTTTATAGTTGCAATTTTTTGGGCACTAACAGTTAGCTCTTTTGATATCGAAGGGGGAAAAAAATATTTTGGTTTAATTAGTGCTTGTGGTTCTTTCGGCGCTTCCTGTGCTGGCTTTCTAGTTAGCAATTATCTTTACGACAAACAAATTCTTTCATTAATCATTACCGTTACCTCCTTAATATTGGCAGTATATTTTTCATCATTAATAAAAAGGGATGAGAACGACTTAAGCTCTAGAAAGGATAGCTCAATGGAAGAAGTATTTGAGCAGTTTATTCAAATAAAAAACAATCCATTGATACGAAGTTTTATCTTATATGCTTTCATATGGACCTGCTTATCTACAGCTATGTGGTTTTTCCAGCTTGAAATTGTAAATGCTTACGCAGCTACTTCAGCTGAAAAAACAAAAGTCTTTGGTCAGGCAGATCAATTTGTGCCTTTGCTTACGCTTTTTACTCAAATTTTCCTTACATCTCTGATTTTGAGGTCCAAGTTCCTAGGCATAAGGTTTGTATTAACTATTTACGGCATACTTTTTGTAGGTGCATTTCTAGCAATTTCAGGCCATTTCTCTGGATATTTGTTGAGCAATTCAGGAGTGGTGATCTTTCTGATCCTGCAAGGTGTCATGAGACCATTTGAATATGGCCTTAATAAACCAGCAAGAGAGGCAGTTTACACAACGCTTTCACAAAAGGAAAAATATAAATCAACGGTATTCATTGATACTTTTACAAACAGGTTGGGTGATGCCACAGGTGGCCTTTTATTTAATTCACTATTAACACTTGGGTTGGTTTTATATACAGCTCCATTGGCTATTATTCCATTAGCATTATTCTTAGTTGGCCTCGGAGCCAATATTTCAAAGAATATCAGTCGATCAAATTCTTAATAAATAAAGTAAAAATAGATTGATATTTTCAATTCGGACCATAAAATATCCCTTTCGCTTATGCTTACAAAAGAAAAAATATTAAAAGCTCCTAAGAAAAATTATATGAATAAGGAGCAATTAGAGTTCTTCAAAGATCTTTTAATAGAGTTAAAAAAAGAAACTTTGGAACACATAAAAGAAGCTAAAGATAGGCTAAGCAACCCACCAGCTTGCAGCGATGAAGTAGATCGAGCACAGCATGAAATAGATTCAATGCTATTTTTAAGAATTGTTGAGAGAGAATCTAAGTTATTGCCAAAAATTGATAAAGCTTTGCTGAGGATTAAATCCGGTGACTATGGGTTTTGTCTTGAGTCGGGTGAGCCTATTGGCCTACCAAGACTAATATCTAGGCCTACTGCTGAATTTTGTGCAGAAATCAAAACAATCAATGAAGAGAAAGAAAAGCATTTTGCTGACTAATTCTTAATTGCTAAGCCACCCTTTTTCTATCAGAATAATATTATGAACTTCCTAAGTAGTCTTTCTTCATCTCGTCTTGGCGTTTTATCCGAGCTAACATTAAGAATTATTTTTGCTTTGCTCATTTTTTCTCATGGTGAAGGCAAGCTTTCAGCTTTAATGGCTGAGCCAGAAACGCCCTTAAGGGTAATTGAAAACTTAGCATTCTTCGGTGATATGCCACTATTCTCATCTTGGCTTGCTGCTATTCTAGAGGCAATAATTATTCCTGTATTAATACTGGCAGGAGGAGCTACATTTTTAGGAGAGAAAGCAAAAACTCTTTCAACACTTGGCGGTCTGCTTGCAACTGCTTTGATGCTAAATATTATTCTTAATTTTCATGTTGGAGTTCTTGAAGAAACCTGGACAGAATTTAAATATCAGCTTTCTTTATTAGCGATATCTGTATATTTCTTATTTAAGTGATGTTTAGGTTAACGGTAGCAACGGTTATTTCAACCTTGCTGCTTTCAACCATAATGTCGGCGCTAGTTAGTTTTTTTATCACCTCACTAAATCAAGGAAAATTCCCACCAGATATTTCATCATGGATCAGTGCTTGGATGTTAGCATGGGCTATTTCCACACCAATAGTTTTTTTAGCTGCTCCAGTCTCTAAGTTTATTGCCAATAAGCTTTCCGATGACCCAAGAGACACATAGTGGTTGTATTTTAAAGTAGAGACATATATCATTTCATTTTTCGTGGGGCTATAGCTCAGCTGGGAGAGCGCCTGCTTTGCACGCAGGAGGTCTGCGGTTCGATCCCGCATAGCTCCACCACTTCCATATCTACTCTGACATTTAAT
Source organism: Gammaproteobacteria bacterium (assembly GCA_038147295.1). Classification (GTDB taxonomy): domain Bacteria; phylum Pseudomonadota; class Gammaproteobacteria; order Magnimaribacterales; family TMED112; genus TMED112. The sequence continues at coordinate 101,663 of JAYQTH010000002.1, read as the reverse complement.
TGCTAAACTATGATTATGAGACTCATATTATTTTTAACTCTATCTTTAACATTATTCTCTGAAAGTTATTTAATTAAACCAAAATATGTCCTGGATGTAGAAACGGGCGAGTTAAATAGATTAGAGATAAAAGTTGAAGAGGGTATTATTTCTGAAATTGGAACAAATCTTTCTTCAAACGGAGTGGAAGTTTTATCGCTTCCAAATACCATCCTAATGCCAGGTTTCATTGATACCCATGTGCATTTGATTGGTAATAATGAATTAAATGGTTACGAATCAGTGGGAGAGTCTTCATATCTTGCAACTTTGTATGGAGTTAAAAATGCTGAAGCAACTTTGTTAGCTGGCTTCACAACAGTTAGAAATGTTGGAGCAGGCAACTATACGGATGTTGCTCTGAAAAGAGCTATCAACAGAGGAGTCATTGTAGGGCCAAGAATGTATGTTTCAGGACCTCCTCTAGGAATTACAGGTGGACATTGCGATAACAACCTTATGCCTTATGAAAGGTCAAGGCCAAATCAAGGTGTTGTTGACTCACCATGGCAAGCAAGACAGAAGGTTAGAGAAAACAGGAAGTTTGGAGCTGATTTAATAAAGTTTTGTGCCACTGGTGGTGTGATGTCTAAAAATACCGATGTTAATGCAAAACAATTTACATACGAGGAAATGAAAGCAATAGTGGATGAAGCTCACAATCATGGAATGAAGGTTGCAGCTCATGCGCATGGGCTTGAGGGCATAAAGACAGCCCTATTGGCTGGCGTTGACTCCATTGAGCATTCCAGCTTTATCAATGAAGAAGTAACATTATTGGCAATCCAGAATGGAGCATTTCTTTCTATGGATATCTATGTTTCCGACTACATCCTCGGTGAAGGAGCAAAAAAAGGAATCTTAGAGGAGTCTCTTGAAAAAGAAAGAAAAGTTGGCCTGGAACAAAGAAAAAATTTTAAAAAAGCTGTTGAACTGGGGGCAAAAATTACTTTTGGAACCGATGCAGGAATATATAAGCATGGCGACAATGCTAGGCAGTTTGCTTATATGGTTGAATGGGGCATGTCACCCTTACAGGCAATTCAGGCTGCAACAATTACTGGCTCAGAATTAATTGGCAATAACAATTTAGGTAAAATTAAAGTTGGCTATGCCGCAGACATAGTAGGAGTAAAATCCAATCCTCTTAAAAATATAAGAGTTCTTGAAGATGTTTCTTTTGTAATGAAAGAAGGAACTGTTTTTAAATCTCAATGAATCAAGAAGTCTATTTTGTAGATTCATTTACATCCGAGTTATTTAGAGGCAATCCTGCTGGTGTTATTTTTTGTACAGAAACCATGCCCAATGACCTGATGCAAAAAATAGCAGCTGAAAATAATCTTTCTGAAACAGCTTTTATTGATATCAATAGCAATGAGATACGATTTTTTACTCCAGAGATAGAGGTGGACCTTTGTGGACATGCAACTCTTGCATCTGCCTTCATATATTTCAACTTCATAAATACTAAAAAAATGAAGTTACATTTCACTCTAAAAGAGGAAGTCTAGTCGCTCTAAAAGCAGCAACTGGAATCCAAATAAGTCTACCCAGAGATACCTTAAGAAAAGTAGATAACCATCAATTGTTTGAAGATGCTTTAAATGTACGTGTCAATGAGCTTTATAAAGGTATAGATGATTATCTTGTCATATTAGATTCAGAAGACACAGTGAAGAATTTAGAGCCAAACTTTGAATTGCTTAAAGAGATTGATGCAAGAGGCATTGTTGTTAGTGCAAAAGGCAATGAAATAGATTTTGTTTCTCGTTGGTTTGGGCCACAAACAGGTGTTAATGAGGACCCAGTAACAGGTTCAGCTCATGCATTGCTTACCCCTTATTGGGCTGAAAATCTTGGAAAAACCCACATGCAAGCAGCCCAGCTCTCACCAAGAGGCGGAAAGCTTGACTGTGAGTTAGATAGCGATTTTGTATATATAACTGGAGAGGCAAAACTTTATCTTAAGGGTAAAATTAATTTAGACTAATTTAAATTATGTTGACCTCACCATACTTTTTATTTCCAGCGGTAATTTTTGATGTGATTTTCACGGGTTTTGCATTATGGTTTGCTGCCCGAAGAGGCGATAAGGGGTGGTTTATTGTTTTTTTACTTATACAGTTGTTTGGAATCCCAGAACTGATATATTTAATTGCAATACGAAATAAAAAGAAATGAAAAAAATTATCTTTATAGCTTTAATACTATCGGGCGCGCTAATTTTTTTTATGAATCAAGGAGAAAAAATGACAAAAGTAAAATTGAATACCTCATATGGCGAAATAGTTATTGAGCTGGATTCAGAAAATGCACCTATTACCACAGAGAATTTTCTGTCCTATGTCGATAGCGGTTTTTATGATGAAACTATTTTTCACAGAGTAATTTCAAACTTTATGATTCAAGGCGGTGGCCATAACGAAGATATGTCAGCAAAAGATAATAAGTTAGACCCAATACAAAACGAAGCAAATAACGGCTTAAAAAATGATAGAGGAACCATTGCGATGGCAAGAACTGCAAATCCTCACTCGGCATCATCACAGTTTTTTATTAACCATGTCGACAACGATTTTTTAAATTTTAGAACAAATCAAGTAGATGAAGGCTGGGGCTATGCTGTTTTTGGAAAAGTTGTTGAAGGACTAGATGTGGTTGATCAAATTGCAGCAACACAAACAACTTCGGTTCCGCCATACCAAGACGTTCCTGTTGAACCTATAAAAATATTAAAAGCAGAAAGAGTTGATTAGGTTATAAGCTAATTGCTTTTTCTATTTCTTCTTGCGTTTCGTATGGCTTGGACATTTCTGCCCAGTCAACATTGAAGTTATCTTCAAGCTCTGCATAGCTTAAGACACCAATTTGTTCGTATTTTTCTTTTACGGAATCTGTCAATAGACCTATGCGTTTTAGATTAGGGATGATCTTTGTAAATAGTAAAGTTCTAAAGTTTTGACCTTGTTCTGATTCATAGGCAATTTTATCAGCTTCCTCTGGAGTGTAGTCTAGAAATCTAGCTACAACTTCTCCTGATATAAGGCGACCCCTCATTACTAAGCATGCCTCAAAAGCAAACTCTGCTCTCTCTTCGATTTCAGATTTTGAAAGAGATTTTAAATAATCCTCAAGATAATTAACCCCAAAGGTTACATGTCGAGCTTCGTCTCTGATGACATAGTGTAGTAGTTGTTTTAATAGCCCATCATTTAAGATAAATTTCATATTGTTGAAAGCTGCAAGTGCCAAGCCTTCAATGATTATTTGCATGCCAATAAACTTAAGGTCCCACCTTTCGTCGGTTAAAATTTTGTCCATTAATGATTTAAGTCCTTTGGTAGCTGGATATTGAAACCCAATTTTCTCTTTTAAATATCTATTAAAACCCTCGACATGACGTGCTTCATCAAATGTTTGCGAAGCAGCATACATCTTTGCATTAAAGGTTGGCGCACAAGACACCAACTGAGATGCTACTAGTAATGCTCCTTGCTCTCCATGGAGAAACTGACTTAAGTTCCACGAAACTCTGTGACGGTCCATTTCAATCTTCTTTTCATGAGATAAATCCTCATACCCAGCAAGCTCAACTTCTGGCGCCTTAAAAACCTCTGAATTAATCATGAACTCATTTTTTGGAAAATTTTCACTCCAATCCAAGTCTGAAGAAACATTCCAATTTAACTCTTTTCCAAGCTCATAAAGTTTTTTAATCCTGTCATCAACAACTGTATAGTCCCAACAATATGCAGCATTTAATGGGCTGTGAAAGATTTCATTTATGCACTCAATAGTATTTTGATCTTTAGGATTTATGTCTGAATAGTTCAAAATTTCTTGAGGTTGATTGCTGACGATTTTGCTTTTCATGTTTAATTTCTTGTATTGGTTTATTATATGGCGATGACAGAACGAATTAAAGGCAAAGTTGCATTGGTAACAGGGGGTGCTTCTGGTTTTGGAAAAGGGATAGCACAACTTTTTACAGAACATGGAGCAAAAGTATATATCTCTGATATTAATGTAGAAGGTGGCCAAGAAGTCGCCAAAGAACTTGGAGTCAGCTTCCTTGAGCATGATGTTACAAAAGCAGAACGCTGGGAAGAAGTAATAAACCAAATTAAAAATGAATGCGGGGCATTAAATATATTAGTAAACAATGCTGGTATTGGCTGGATGGGGGATGTTGAGTCAACCACTAATGAAGCCTGGGATTTGATACATAAAGTGGACCTAGATTCAGTATTCTACGGATGTAAATATGCATTGGGTTTAATGAGAGATTCTGGAAACGGCTCAATCATTAATATTTCTTCGATTTCAGGAATTGTAGCTAGCCACAACTTTACGGCATACAACAGTGCCAAAGCAGCAGTGAGACATCTTTCAAAATCTGTGGCTTTGCACTGCGCTAGAACCACAAATCTTGTCAGGTGCAACAGTGTGCATCCTGTTTTTGCTAAGACTGAGATTTTAGAGGCCCTGCTAAAAGACACCTCAAATGATATGTTGAGTAAGCTTGAAAAACAGATTCCTGTGAGAAAATTAGCTGAGGTAGAAGATATAGCAAATGCTGTACTATTCTTAGCATCCGATGAATCTAAAATGATAACTGGAACCGAGCTTGTCATCGATGGCGGGCTGTCTGCTCAATAAAAATTATGGATAAGAAACTGCTTGAAGACCAAGACAATACATTCGATAGAGTTCTTGATCGATTAAAACTTGAACAAATAGACACCTATCTTTTTAGATACAAAGGTAAGAATGCAGGCCTGTTAAGAATATTTGGTGGCCAAGTAATAGCACAATCGTTTATTGCTGCAAACCATACAGTTGCTGATGACACTCATTTGCACTCTCTGCATGCGTATTTCTTAAGACCTGGAGTTATCAAACAACCAGTATTATTTAGTGTAGATCCTGTAAGAGATGGGAGAAGTTTTTTTACTAGAACAGTGAAAGCCATTCAGAACAATGAAATTATTTTTACAATGACTGTTTCGTTCCATAAAGAGGAGGATCAAGGCTTAACTCATAGCATAGAAATGCCTAAAGTGCCTGATCCAGATGAGCTTAAAGATGAAATTCAAATGAGAGAAGAGGGCATAGATAAGATCCCAGAAGATCTTAGACCCTTCTTTCTTAAGAAAAGAGAGTATTCAATTAAGTGGGTTGAGTGGAATGATATTTTTGACCCAAAACCAATGCCTCCTATTAGAAATATTTGGTTGAAACCAAATGGTGCAATGCCAAAAGATAGAGTTATAAATCATGCATTTTTATCTTATGTGTCTGATGCAGGCTTGCTAGCACCATGCCTCTATCCCCATGGAAAAAGTTATATGTCACCTGATATTGCAATGATGGCAAGCTTAGACCATGCCATGTGGTTCCATAAAAGAGATTTTCAATGGGATGACTGGATTTTATATTCTACTGACAGCCCATACACTGGTGGATCAAGGGGTTTGGGAAGAGGAACTTTCTTCTCAAGAAATGGAGAGGTGTTGGCCTCAGTGACACAAGAAGGCTTATTCCGAATTAAGAATCCTTAATCTATTTAGGAATAATCCGACCTTATTTGGATCAATATCAGGAGTAATTCCCGAACCTAAATTGCAAACATAATTATTGTTACTCTTGTATTTTGAATAAATATCATCTGCCAAAGTTCTAATTTCATTTTCGCTTTTATGAAATACCTTAGGATCAATATTGCCCTGAATCGCAATCTCATGATCAAGATAGTCATCAAGCCTTTCTCCACTATCAAGATTAAAACATTTCAAGCTTGTCTCATTTAGATATGGCTTTAATGTCATGCCACGACTGTACAGGATGCAAGGAATATTTTTTGGCAAAGATTCTTTGATTTTATTGATATATTGCAGTGAAAATTCTTGATAGTTATCCTGCAAGATGCCTCCCCATGAATCAAAAATCTGCACGCAGTCAGCTCCGTGTTCAATTTGATATTTTAGATATTGGACTGAAGCGTTTGTGACATCCTCGAGAATCTGGTGAACATAATCTGAATTGTTTTTTACATATTTACTAATGTGACTAAAATCCTTTGGAGACTCTCCATAAAACATGTAGGTAAAAATTGTCCAAGGGCTCCCAGCAAAACCAATCAATGGAATATTTATATTAGATTTTATTAGCTCTGTTGCTTGATAGACGTAATTTAATTTCTCATTGACACCATCGATACTCAAATTTACCGATCCATCTTTGATTATTGATTTTGAAAAAACTGGCCCTCTTTTTTCAATAAATTTTATTTCGAGCCCCATTGCTTCAGGCACTGTAAGTATGTCACTAAAGGTGATCGCTGCATCAAGTGGAAATTTATTTAGAGGCTGCATGGTGAGTTCACAGCACACCTCTGGCTGCTTTATCATCTCAAAAAAATCAGAGAATTTACTTCTAACTGCACGATATTCCGGCATGTATCTACCAGCCTGCCTTAGAAACCAAACAGGAACGTAAGGTTTATTATTAGTCTGATTTAAAGCATCGAGATAAACTCTATGATCTAAAGTCTTCAACAAAGTCTCCAATAAAATTCTGTAATTCGGGTGGGTTGCCTTCTTCATAAAGTACTGGCTCACCAAAATCTTTGAGTAAGACTAAATTAATCTGGGAATTTAGATTTTTTTTGTCTGATTTCATGAATTGAAATATTTTATTTGGATCTAACTTAATTTTTGAAAAATCAAAGTTAAAAGAGGATATGAGATCCATCGCTTGAAAACCATTTTTTTCTGACAAAAGATTTTTGTGCATGGAGTATTTTATGGCCATTATCATTCCTATAGTCACTGCATGGCCATGAAAGATAGGGCAGTCAAGATTTGATGATTCAATGCCATGCCCAAAGGTATGACCAAAATTGAGAAATTTTCTTCTACCTTTCTCTTCAAAGTCTTCTATAACAATATCTGCCTTTATCTTTATCGATCTTTTAATGATTTCATTGAGCAGTTTTTCATCTCGTTGGTTAATTTTATCGATGTTGCTGAAGATAAAGTTAACCTCATCATCTGATGTTATAAATGCATGCTTAATAACCTCAGCTAATCCGTTTAAATATTCTTGTTGATCAAGAGTTTTTAGAAAGCCTGGGCAAATTACAACATTATCTGGAACATAGAAGCTGCCAACTAGATTTTTTACATTACCAAAATTAATGGCTGTTTTCCCTCCAATAGATGCATCAACTTGAGCTAATAGGGATGTAGGAACTAAAGTAAGCCTTATCCCTCTTTTAAAAGTTGCTGCAATAAAACCAGCAAAATCGGTTAACGCTCCTCCTCCGATTGCAACAATCTCATGATCTCTATTGATATTTTTTTCTGTAAGAAACTTATAGGCCTCTTCTGCTTTGAAGAGATCTTTATTTTCTTCGGCATGATCAACTAGAAAAACGTCTTCAATCCTTTCATCCAAGAAATCTGATAAAGCTTTTGTGGAGGTTTTTAATGTTTTATCTACAAAAATTATTTGATTGCTTTTTGAGATGAATGAAAGAACATCGTCCATGCTGCCAACAAAGTCTAGATTGGTGGTTTTATTTGAGCCTTTTATCTCAATCTGATTCATGTTGTTTTATTTTTTTTGCTATTTGAATAGGCCTAAGTTCATCTGTATTTATAGTGACGTTAGCTACAGAAGAGTATAGGTTCCTCCTTTCATTGTAAAGTTCGATAAATCCTTTTAATGATAAGTTTTTCATTTTTGGCCTGTTAAATTTTCTTTTACTAGCGCGCTGGTATAGTTTCTCTGGATCGGCATCTAGAAAATAAACCTTTTTATTTATCAGCAAAGAAACATTTTGCTTTCTTTGAAGTATTCCACCACCTGTTGCAACAATGATATTCGGGCAATTGCATAATTCTTCTAAGGCAACAGATTCAAGATATCTGAATTTTTCTTCTCCAAATTCACGGAATATGTCGGTAATCTTCCTACCAAAATCACGCTCAACCTTGTTATCTAAATCAACAAATTCTTTTTGCAAAATCTCTGATAGCTTAATTCCTACAGAAGATTTTCCTGAACCCATCATTCCTACTAAAAAAATGCTCATATAAGTAAAAAAAATAATGAATCTGAATAATAATATATATCTATGCGCTTTCTAAGAATTTTTCTTGTGTTCATGCAAACAGGCCTATTAGTTTTGGGATTGATATTTACTTTTTTTTCAAGGAACTTGCCTGATATTGAAATCATCACTGAAATAAAACTTACAAATCCAATGAGAGTCTACACTAAAGATGAGAAATTAATTGGACAGTTTGGAACTGAAAAGAGAGAAATAATCAAGTTTGAGGAAATACCTAAAACCCTTAAAAATGCCATTATAGCAGCTGAAGATGGTGATTTTTATCGGCATTCAGGAGTTAAATTAACTAGCTTGTTGAGAGCAACTTACGGAGAGATTACAGGACAATCCCTTGGCGGTGGCGGCACAATAACTATGCAAGTAGTTAGAAACTATGTGTTGAATTTTGAAAGGACTTATGAGCGAAAAATTAAAGAGATAATATTAGCCTTTCAGCTAGAAGATATTCTTTCAAAAGAGGAGATATTTGAGCTATATTTCAATAAAGCTTTCCTAGGGAACAGAAACTATGGATTTGCTGCTGCCTACCAATACTTATTTTGGAAAAGATTTTAGAGAAGCTTCAAATGCCGAAGCAGCTCTTCTTGCTGGAATACTTCAGCAACCTTCAAGAGTGAATCCAGTTAGAAATCCATCTGCATCAAAATTAAAACGAAACACCATATTAAATCGTATGTATCTTGAAGGCTTCATTAATGAAGATGAATTATTTCAAGCACAAAATGTAGAGGTATCCCCAAATAGTTTTGGACCTAAGATAGAGGTAGAGGCCAGTCATTTGGCGGAAAAGTTAGGACAGATATATTGAATATTTTTGGGAACAGAGCTTACGAGGATGGTTTTAACATCTATACAACTTTAGATTCACAAATGCAGAAAAATGCTGTCGAGTCGGTAAGAAAAAACTTATACATTTATCAAGATAGATATGGCTGGACCGACAATGGTGTTGTTACAGATTTAAATTTCCAAGTTCTTAAGTCACATTTCGATAAAAATACCCTATTTCTTGTCTCTGCTAACTTAAATTTTTCCCAGGTTTTAGAAGATAATTTACAAAAAATTCAAACAATCCTTACCGATTCAAAGTCATATGATTCAGCGGAGCCAGGACTGGTGGTTTTAGTTGATGAAAAGGAAGCCATAGTAGTAGATAAAGAGTTAAATAGTTTCAAGCTTGACTGGAGAGACGAATACACAAAATATAGCAGGTCCGAGTCACTAACTGATTTTCTTTCTTTGGGAAGTATTGCTTATTTCAAAGAGGAGGGTGGATCTAAATTTTTAGTTCAAATACCTCAAGCAGAAGCTTCACTTGTAGCTATGGATTCAAATAACGGATATATAAAAGCTTATGTCGGCGGATATGATTTTGAGAAGTCAAAATTTGATAGAGCAAGCAGCTCAAACCTTTTGCTTGGCTCAAGCATTAAACCATTCATTTATGCCTGTGCCTTTGAGAATGGCATAAATCCTTCATCTGTATTTATTGACGGCCCTATAGCATTCCAAGATGAGTTACTTGAGGAGGTGTGGAGACCACGAAATAATTCTGGAACATTTTATGGCCAAATAAGGCTTAGAGAGTCCCTCATACAGTCATTAAATTTGGTAACAATAAAGCTTGTAAGATACATTGGTCTTAAAACAACACTAGACTGCTTGAAAAAGTATATGTTTACAAGTTCCTCGATGACGAATAATCTTTCGGTTGGTTTGGGTACAGGCTCATCAAATCCATTGAGTTATGTTGAGAACTATGCATTGCTTATCAATAGTGGTGAGTTTAAAAATTCAATCTTAATTGATCGTGTAGAAAACTTAGATGGTGAGATAATCTACGATCCAAATAATAACTATGCCAATGAGTTAGAGGATTTTTCTCAAATAAGTTTTCCATGGATGTCAGACACCCCATTTGATGAACTAAACATGCCAAGGCTTAAATTAGTAAATTCAGTTAATATCCAAGCCATGGATCCAAGAGTAGCATACATAGTTGCAGATATTCTTAAGGAAGCATTAAAAAGAAATGCAAGCAGAAGAAATTTAGAGCTGCCTATTGAAAATATTGGAGGCAAAACTGGAACAACCAATGATGCAACCAGTACATGGTTTTCTGGATATGCTTCGAATATTGTAACCTCAGTATGGGTTGGAAAAGACGACTTTACCTCACTTGGTGAAAATGAGTTTGGTAGCACAAATGCTTTACCTATTTGGCTCGATTTTATAAAACTATCAAAAGATAATTTAAAAGAAAAAGATTTATTAGTTCCAGAAGGTTTATCTGTAGTTAGAATTGATGAGCAATCAGGTGAGATATCAAATACTTTTAATAATAGTGTTTTTGAGTATTTTCTAGAAGAAAATCTTCTGTCATTATTGGACGAAGATAACGCTGACTATCAGAATATTTTCAACTAGCTATATTCTATAGGAAGGTTAGGAAACACCTGTTTAAGATTACTCTCAAATTCATCTTTTATATTCATTAATTCTTCTTCAGAATTTCCTTCATACCTCAATACAAATTTTGGAGAAGTATTTGAAGCTCTTAGCAGCCCCCAAGAGTTGGCTTTATTTACTCTTACGCCATCTGTTAGATCAATTTCAGCATTTTTAAAATTCATCTTTTTAATAAACTGTTCAACCATTAAGAATTTTTTGGAATCATCCACATCAAGGTTTAATTCAGGAGTTGAAAATGTTTTGGGAAATTTATCAAATAGCTCATCTACATTTAAGAGGCTCTCTGAAAAAATTTTGCTTAAGATAGCTGCAGTGAAGATAGCATCATCAAAACCATACCATTCATAATTTATAAATATATGTCCTGACATCTCTCCACCGAGCACAGCGCCACTTTTTTTAATTGCATTTTTAATGTTGAAATGACCAGTTTTTTCCATAAGGGGTTCCCCTCCTAAATTCTTGATGAGCTTAGGCAGTTCATTTGAGCATTTAACGTCATAGACAATCGGACCTTTTAATTTTTTTAAGTAATATTCACACAAAATCATAATTATGTGGTCGGATGATATTTGTTTTCCAGTGCTAGTAATAAGGCCTACGCGATCTCCATCTCCATCAAATGCAAAACCAAGATCTGCATTCTCTACAAGAATTTTTTCTTTTACCTGAGCTAAGTTTTTTTCTTTACTGGGATCAGGATGATGGTTTGGAAAGTTACCATCAGGAGTTTCGTTGATCGAGATTACCTCTGCTCCTATATTTTCAAACACCTTTCTTGCTAGAGGTCCTGCTGCTCCATTCCCCGCATCCAGAACTATTTTTAAGGCTCTTTTAAGACTAGCCTTTTTTTTCACTTCATTTAGATAATTTTTTTCAAAACTTCCCGAGGAATTGTTGCATGTTTTTAGCTCAATGCTGTCTAGTGCAAATACCTCGTCTTTTATTGCCAAACCTGAAGTGGGGGCATCATTTATGACAATTTTTAGACCATTATCATCTTTGGGATTATGGCTGCCAGTAATCATGATCCCATGTGAGCAATCTCCAATCTTGGTTGCATAGTAAACCATTGGAGTAGGAACCAAACCCAAGTTAATAACTGCTATCCCAGCAGCATTTAAACCAATTGTTAGGTTTTTAAGAATTTCATCCTTTGAGGTTCGGCTATCATTGCCAACATAAACTTTACTATCACCTAAAAAAGATATTCTTTTTCCAAGCACATAGCCTATTTTTTTTACTGTGGATGGATCAAAATCTTTATTAGCATTGCCTCTAATGTCGTAAGCACGAAAAATGTTTGGATTCATCTTATTTCCCTTAATTATGCCAATTCATTATAATACTTGAATGTCATATACCTATTGGATTGATGGAAATTTTCAAGAAAAAGAGAATGTTTCATTAAGCCCGTTAACTCACACTTTTCATTATGGTCTAGGTGTTTTTGAAGGCGTTAGATCATATAAATCAGTTTCTGGCAACGTTAATATATTTAGACTTAAAGAGCACACAGACCGACTATTTGAGTCAGCTAAGATAGTTGGTATTGATATTGACTATTCCTATGACGAATTATTTGAAGCGCAAAAAGAAGTCATTAAAAGATCAAACTTAGGTGATGCGTATATTAGGCCTCTAATCTATATTGGCAGTGAGCGTTTAGGTCTTGATATTGAGGGCATTGATAGACATGCAATGGTGACATGTTGGGAGTGGCCAAGTTATTTTGGTGAAGAGGCATTAGAAGCTGGCATAGATGTCATGGTGTCCTCGTTCACACGCCAATATCCAAATAGCTTGATGACTAAATCTAAAATTTGTGGTGGTTACGTTAATGGCATAATGGCACACGATCATGCCAAAAAAAATGGCTTTCAAGAAGCCATATTGCTTGATACAAATGGATTTGTTGCTGAAGGTAGCGGTCAAAATATCTTTATCGTTAAGGATAAAAAGCTCATGACCCCTGAATTGACATGCTGTTTGAATGGAATAACTAGGAGATCAGTTATTGAGATTGCAAAAGATAATGGAATTGAGGTTTTAGAGAGAAGTTTAACTAGGGATGAATTATATACTGCTGATGAACTTTTCTTTTGTGGAACTGCTGTAGAAATAACTCCTATCAGATCAGTCGATAGAATCAATATTGGTTCAGGCAAAAGGGGAGAAGTTACCAACTTAATCCAATCTACTTACTTGAAGACAGTAAGAGGCGAAGAATCCAACTACCAAGACTGGCTAACTGAAGTTTAATGAGAAGACTTAAAATAGCTTTTTTAAGCTATAGGAGTAGTCCATTATCAGGAGGACAGGGCATATATCTAAAACATGTTTGTGAGGCACTGGTAACACAAGGCCATGAAGTAACAGTATTTTCTGGTAAGCCGCTTCCTATCTTAGACAAGAATATTCATGTGGAAGAGGTTGATACACCAGGCTACTTTGAGACGTTTCTTTTTAAGGATAGAGTAGAAATTTTTAAAGCTTTAAAGCATAAAAGTTTTTTAGAAATTGAAGATTTTTTAAAAACATTGTTAGGTGTATTCACTGAACCAATTTTTTTTGGCCAACGATTATCGGAAAATAAAAAATTCAAAGAGCTAAAAGATTCCTTCGATATATTTCATGACAATCAGTCAATAAGCCAGTATCCAAGATTTATGCATAAAAAATTGGTGACAACACTTCATCACCCAATCCATGTTGATCGCGAGTTGGATCTAAGGTTTGAAGAAAGTTTTCTAAGGCGCCTTGCAATTAGACATTGGTATTCATTTCTAGACTTTCAAAAAAAATCTTTGAAGCAATCAAGACTGGTAATCACGCCATCTCATAATTCAAAAAAAGATATTCAAAAATATTTTGATGTTAATTCCGATGCCATTGAGGTTATATGGAATGGAATAAATGCTCTTGAATACAAGAGCTCCACAGGATCTGACTTTAAATATAAGCTTATAAGCATTGTCAGTTCTGATGTTCCAATGAAAAACCTTTCAAACCTGATCAAAGGATTTGCTCTTGCGAAAAATAAAGAACCGAAATTAAGTTTGACTGTTGTTGGAGATATAAGAGAAAAGAATAAAAATTTAATAAGCAGTTTAGGGCTGGATTCTTCAATACGCTACAGAAGTAAGGTATCTAATGAAGAATTGCTTTCAGAATTAAGATCTTCTGATATTGGTATCTCAGCTTCGCTGTACGAGGGATTTGGTTTTCCTCTTATTGAGATGATTTCATGTGGTCTTCCTGTCATTGTTTCTGAAAGAGGATCGCTGCCTGAACTCATGGGTGAAGCTGGTTTATCTTTTAATCCAGATGATGCCAATGACTTGTGTAACAAGATCATTAATATGGTCAATGATGTTCAATTGAGAGAAGATTTCATCCAAAAGAGCATTCAAAGAAGAGGTGATTTTTTTGGTTGGGACGAGTATGCTATGAAGCTTACTAAACTCTATCAAAAAATTACCAATGGACACATTTGAATTTAATAAATTAAATTTAAAGAAGATAAATTGCGCTGTTGACGTTGGTTGTGGTAACGGACGCCATCTTAAATCACTATCTCACAAAATCAAAAATGCACAAATAGTTGGTATTGATCATTCACATACAGAGATTGTTAACTTAATTTCAGAATTTGATGATATTGGCTGTAAAAATAACAACACATATGAGTTTATAAATCACGATATTAGAAACTTGCCTCTTAAGGATAATTCACAAGATCTAGTTATATGTTCAGAAGTTCTAGAGCATGTACCAAACTATGAGGCAGTGCTTTCTGAATGTTATCGTGTTCTTAAGCCGGGAGGAGTATTATTAATAAGCGTGCCAACTTACACACCAGAAAAGTTATGTTGGTTTTTTTCAAAAAAATATAGGCAAACGCCTGGAGGACACATCAGAATATTTAAAAAAGCTCAGCTAATGGAATCTTTTAAAAAGCACAAGCTTAACTTGTTTAACTACCATAGGCAGCATTCATTTCATTCAATTTACTGGATACTGAGATCCAAAAATAACATGGAGGAATCAGATTTTTTAAAATCATTTCATGGGCTATTGGTTAAACAGATGTTTGGTCAAGCACAAATCTCAGCTTTTATTGAAAAAATGCTTAACCCGTTATTTGGCAAAAGTGAATGCTTTTATCTAACTAAATGAAAAAGCAAGATTTAGCACCACATATTGATTGGATAATAAAAAACCAAGCGCCTGATGGCAGTATTGCTTGGGATCTTAATGACAAATGTGATCCATGGGACCATCTAGAATGTCTTATTGCTTTGGCTATTTGGGAAGATGATAAAACTTTTAAAAAGGGGATTGACTGGTTTTTATGTAACTTAGATGCTAATTCTTTTATCAAATCAGAGTTTATTAAAGGCCAGTCCTCTAGGGAATATTACGAACATCATCATGCTATTTATTTAGCAGTGCCTCTTTATCAATGCCTCTTAATGAGCAATAACGATAGCTATGTAAAAAACCATTTGAAAACTCTTAACAATCTGGTCGAAGCAGTATTGGATGTCAGAGACGATCATGGATGCTTTTATTGGGCCCAAGATGAAAAAGGAATGTGCGATAACTCACTAATTACAGCTACTGCTTCAATTTATTTATCCTTAAAATGTGCAATCAATACTTTTGATTATTATGGTTCAAAAACAAATGCTCTGAAAAAAGAACTGGAACTTATAAAAGAAAGTTTCAAAAATAACAAATCCAGATTTAATAGAGATGGGATAGATAGGTCTCGTTTTTCAATGGATTTTTATTACCCTTTTCTTGCAGGACTAAATGAAAACTACCAGCACTTAAATGATGAAATGAGAAAATTTCATGTCGAAAGTCTTGGAATAAAATGTGTGATTGAAGAGCCATGGGTCACATTTGCTGAAAGCTCAGAATTGATAATTGCGTTATGCCGAGCCAATGATTTTAAAATGGCAGAGCAGATATTTAACGAAATAACAAATTTTAAAGACAGCGAAGGCATTCTGCCAACAGGCTATCAATATGCTGAAAAAATTTTTTGGCCAGAAGAAAAATCTAGTTGGACAAATGCTGCTTATGTTATTGCAGCAGATTGTCTATACGATGTTACAGGTAAGGATAAGGCTATTTTGTCTTAACTAACGCAACAAGACTTTTTACTCTTCGAAGGAGTTTAAAATTTGTTTCAAGAGCCTTAAGCATTATTGTTCTGGGTGCTTGTCCTCCTTCTTCCTCGCTATCATAGATATCGTGAATTGCCAGAATGCCACCTTTTTTTATTTTTTCATGCCATGCATAAAAGTCATTTTCTGCCGATTCAAAAGTATGGCTGCCATCAATAAAGACAAAACCAATATCATTTTTAATTATTTTTGATGCAGATATCGAGTCACTTATCAAAGGAATAACAGCATGGAGTAAAGACACACTATCCAAGTTTCTTTTGAAAGATGGATACGTATTTATTCTATTTAATCTTTCATCGTATTCTTCTGGGTCGTGGTACTCTTGACCAAGTTGATGCTCTTCAGATCCTCTGTGATGATCTACAGAAATAAAAGTAGCTTTAACTTGTTCTGCTGCATCTGCCAAATAGCATGCCGATTTACCACAATAGGATCCAATTTCTAAGATTGTCTCATTTGCACAATGTTGGATAACAAGCTCGTGGAGGAATTTGCCCTCTTCTACATCTAAGAATCCTTTAATCTCATTAAATCTCTTGAATTTACTTGTCATAAATTTCTGGTGCTTGTGATTTGAACCTTCTGTGATGCCACAGGTATTGGTGGGGAGCCTGTAATATGCTTTTCTCAATTTTTTTATTCAACTGATTAGCAAAATTAAATGAGTCGTTTAAAGGATCGTCAAAACTTTCAAATTTAATTTGATACTTATCGCCTTCCTTAAAGAAATCAAAATAAATTAATTCACAACCCGTTAGTTTTTTAAGTGTATAAGGCACAGTAGTTGTAAGACAATCTTGATTAAAGAAAGTGGAGACTACCGATCTCTTATTTCTATAATCTTGATCAGGCCCATACAAAATAACCTCTCCTGATTTCAATAAGTCCACACATTCTTTTATATCTGAATTTGATATCAAGCTTTTTACCGACTTTAAGCGTCCATCTCTCTGAATCATCTGTATTAATTTGTTGTTATTAGGTCTCTCAAGTCCATGAACTTTATATTTCAAACTTAATAATCTTGCAGATAGCTCTAAATACAGCGTATGTCTGAACAGAAGTAACACACCAGATTTTTTGCTGATTGCTTCGATTAAGACATTCTCATTAGATAGTTCCAAATCTAAAGCGCTAATCCGCTTTTCTGATGCATTCCATGCGAGGTTATTTGCATAAAGAGCAAAAAAAGTTTGTGTCCATATTTTTTCAACAAGCTTTGTCTTCCATTCCTCTGATTTTTCTTGAAAACAATAATTGATATTTGCTTGGATGATTTGCCTTCTTTTTTTTAGTCTTGTCTGAAGCAATTTCCAGATTAAAGAATTTGGATTTTTGAAGATAGAAGAGGGCAAAAGACTGATAAACTTAGTAATTGTAATAATTAGATAAAAAATTAATTGAGTCATCGATGATCTTTGTTTACAACTTAATATACATTCTAGCTCTTCCTTTGATAATTATTAGAGACTTTCTAACAAAAAGAGTTAAAGGTGTTAACTTTTTCAAAAGTAAATTTGGCTTTATTGATAAGTCTCAAGATGAACACATTTGGATACATGGTGTAAGTCTTGGTGAGGTTAGAGCTTTATCAGGAATTGTAAGTTCCTTGCTCAACGAAGAAAAAAAAATATTATTCACTTCATCCACCAATACGGGATTAACCGAAATATTAAATAAATACTCCACAGATAGTGTTGTTGTAATGCCATTTCCATACGATTTGAATTTTTTGCATCAAAAAATAATTAGCAATTTTAATGTTTCTAAAATCATATTATTTGAGAGTGAATTTTGGCCAAACTTAATTTTTTCAAAACCTAAAAATGTTCAACTTATATCGCTAAACACCACCATATCAGAAAAGACTCTAAAAAAAATGCGACTGTTTAAGCCTTTTTCAGACCAGCTTATTAGAAGGTTTGATTTGTTTCTCGCTCAAACCAACGAAATTAAATCATATCTTCTTGAGTTTCAGGCAAGCAATATTAAAGTAGTGGGGAACATAAAATTAAGCCCTGAGAACTATCGGCTTAATGAAGAAAAAGCCAATGATATTGCCAGCAAGCTTGCAAAAAATAGGTTAAAAGTAGTGGCTGGCAGCACTCATGAAGGTGAGGAAGATTTTATTATAGAGGCTTTAAAATCATTGCATGACATGCAGCTGATAATTGCACCAAGACACCCCGAACGATTTCATGCTTTAAGTGGTACGTTTCAAAACCAAAGACTTAATTTCTCAATTTACTCCCACCAAAACAATCATGAAACTTCAGAAATAGTTTTATTTGATAAAGTTGGAGACCTTTATGAGTTGTACTCTGCCTGTGATATAGCAATTGTTGGAGGCAGTATAATATTTACTAAAGGACATAATTTTATTGAACCTATACATGCAAATACCGTATCCATTACAGGCGAAAATCTAAGTAACTTTAAAGAGCTAAAGAAAATATTCTGCTCCGAAGGTCCAGTGATGACTTTCAAAGATAAAAAAGAATTGGCTGGCATTATTTCAGATCTTAAAATTGAATCTCAAAGAAACGAAAGATTATTTTTACAGAAAGAGAAACTTGAAGAATACTCAGGCAATTATTCGGTGATCCTTTCTGCCTTAACAGATGAGTAAATACAGCATGCCTGCAATTTTCTTGCTGGGTCCGACCGCATCTGGTAAAACTGATCTCTCAATGCATATTGCTGAAAGCTTTCCAGTAGAGATTTTTAGCATAGATTCAGCGATGGTTTATCAAAGCCTAAATATTGGTTCATGCAAGCCAACAAAAGCACAACTTAGTAAATACAAGCATCACCTGGTAGATATTATTCCTCCAAATGTAAATTTTAGTTTGGGTATTTTTTTAGATTTTTTAGATAGATCGATTCTTGCAATTAAATCTAAAGGGAAAATTCCCCTCTTCGTTGGTGGCTCAATGATGTTTCACAATGTATTAATAAATGGTTTTCATGATTTCCCTTCTTGCAAAGAGACACGGAGGAAAGTTGAAAAAAAATATGAGCAAGAAGGATTAAATAAGATTCAATCAGAGCTTGCCGCATTAGACCAAGCTTTATTTAAGGAGATAGATATATATAATCCTCGCCGGCTTATTAGGGCTTTGGAAATCATTCATATTACTGGGGAAAAGCTTTCTACTCTTAAGCAGCAACCAAAAATTCAATTGTTTGATAAAAAAACAGTTCATTTAGCTGCGGTAAATGATGAAAAAACCCTTCTTGCAGAGAGGTCTAAGAAAAGACTTAATGAAATTTTACAAAATGGTTTATTGCAGGAGATTGAACAACTAATAGAAAAGTATGACTTAACCAAGCAAAACCAAAGTATGCAAGCAATTAACTACAAGCAGTTCTTACCACATCTCCTTGAAGATGTATCGCTTGATGATTGTTTTTATGATGCTAATAAAGCCACTAAATTACTTATAAAATCACAACAAACTTGGTTGAAAAAAATAGACATAGACACACATTTAGAGTGTAGCGATACAAAAATTAAAGATAAATTATCTGCTACAATAGATACTTATTTAAGGAGACACATTATATGAGTTGGAATCCAAATGAAAAAGATCCATGGGGTAGAAAAAATAATCCTCCTGATCTTGATGATGCTATCGAGCAGTTAAGAAAAATGTTTTTCTCAGGTAAATCTGGAGGAAGTGGTTCCAATGGTGGAGGCGCAAGCTTTAAATTTACATGGAAATATTTTTCATATCTATTGTTAATCTTATTTGCCCTTTATGCATTTCTTGGTCTTAGAATCGTCAACGAGGCAAATAGAGAGGTTGTCTTCACACTAGGCAAATACAACAGAGTTCTTGGGCCTGGACTGCAATTTCACTTTCCAGTAATTGAAGAGATATATGCCTCTGAAAATATAGCGAAGATACGTACTTTTGTGTTGCCAACCAATATGCTTACCAAAGATGAAAACATAGTAGACGTAGAGTTAAACGTTCAGTACACCATTAGTGATTTAAAAGCTTATTCTTTAAATGTTGAAGATCCAGAAATAACCATAAGACAAGCTGCAGAGAGCGCACTTAGACATGTTGTTGGTGAAAATTTAATGGATGACCTTCTAACATCTGGTGCTGCTGCAATTAGCTCAGGTATTCTTTTGAGGCTTGATGAGTATCTAGCAATATACGAATCAGGGATCTCAGTTCAACAGGTAAACATAGAGCAACGTCAACCGCCTGCTGAAGTTATTGACTCTTTTAGAGATGTCGTAGCTGCTCGTGAAGATAAGGAGCGGTTACGAAATGAAGCACAAAAATATGCATTATCCATTGTGCCTGTTGCAAGAGGAGATGCTCAAAGACAACTTCAAGATGCTGAAGCTTATAAGCAAAAAGTAATGGCAGTAGCTGAAGGTGAAGCTGACAGATTTTCAGCTCTCTTAGCGGAGTATAAGAAAGCCCCTGAAGTTACAAGAGAGAGACTTTATTTAGATTCTTTAGAACAGGTTTTTTCCTCAAGCACCAAAATAATGATAGATGTTGAGGGAGGAAATAATCTTCTTTACTTACCTCTAGATCAATTAATGAAGAGAGAGGAGGAAGACGATGAATAAGGGAAATTTTGTGCTTTTTGTGGCATTGTTACTGCTGATTGTTGGAGCACAGGCAATTGTTGTTGTTAAAGATACAGAAAAAGCGATTCTTCTTAAACTGGGTGCCTTTGAAAGAACTTTAAATCCAGGCCTTAACTTTAAAGTGCCCTTAATGGATACTGCCATCAAGTTTGAAGGAAGACTTAGAACTTTAGATACGCAACCAGATAGAGTTTTATCAAGCGAATCCAAACCTCTGTTAGTTGATTCATTTGTGAAGTACAAGATAGTAGATGCGGAAACATTTTACACCTCAACAAATGGTGGACAAGATAGGGTAGCTGAGGATACTTTGCAAAGAAGGGTAAGAGATAAATTAAGAAACGAATTCGGTAAAAGAACACTCCAGGAAGTTGTGTCTGGAGATAGAGATGGATTAATGGAATCTCTAAAAAATTCACTTGGAGAAGATTCAAGTGAACTTGGAGTGGAGATTGTTGACTTTCGTGTAAAAAGAATAGACTTTGAAAGGGAGATACGAACTTCAGTATTCGAGAGAATGAAGACTGAAAGAAATAGAATAGCCGAAGAGTTAAGAGCTGAAGGTAGAGAGTTAGCAGAAAATATAAGAGCTGATGCTGATAGGCAAAGAACCATTATCTTAGCCAATGCTACTAGAGAATCAGAAAGAATACGTGGTGAAGGTGATGCAATCGCAACTGCTACTTATGCTGATGCATTTAATAAAGACCCGGAGTTTTATGATTTCACACGTAGTTTAAAGGCTTATAGAGAAACTTTTAAAGATAAGGGAGATATTCTTCTTCTTGATCCTGATAGCGACTATTTTAAGTATTTAAATAAATCTGAAAAACAATAATCGATGAGAAATTCCCTGATCCTAGTTGGAACTCAATGGGGGGACGAAGGAAAAGGGAAAATTGTCGATTATTTTTCAAAACAATTTGACGCAGTATGTAGGTTTCAAGGCGGTCACAACGCTGGCCATACTATATATAAAGGTGATGAAAAGTTTGTTTTACACCTAATTCCTTCTGGAGTTTTTTATGATCATACATCATGCTTTATTGGGCAAGGAGTCATCCTTTCACTGGACTCATTGCTTGAAGAAATAAGGCAGCTTGAAGAAAAAGGCATAGACTTAAGCGGAAAATTAAAAATTAGTAGATATTGCAGCTTATTATTACCCCTCCATGCAAAAATTGACCAACTAAGGGAAGATGCAAAAAACTCTATTGGCACTACACGTAGAGGCATAGGCCCTGCATATGAAGATAAAACTGCCAGAAGAAGCATTAAAGCTTTTGATCTGGAAGATTCAGATTTGTTAGAGTCTAAGGTAAATGCTCTAGTTGATTACTACAATTATCAGTTTGAGACTATTCATGGCCTAGACCCAATAGATAATCTTGAGGTTCTGCAGGATTTAAAGGAAACCTACCAGAAAGCAGCAAAGTATTTTGGCGACGTTACAGATAATTTGGAGGCTATACATGATCAAGGAGGCAGCATTCTCTATGAAGGTGCACAAGGTACCCTGCTGGATGTCGATTATGGGACCTATCCATATGTAACATCTTCAAACACTTTGGCCACTTCAGTTGGTATAGGGTCTGGTTTTCCGAAAAGTATTTACGCCGATGTTTTGGGAGTAGCAAAAGCCTACACAACCAGAGTTGGGGCGGGACCATTTCCCACAGAACTTTTTTGTGAAGATGGAAAAAAAATAGCAGAAATTGGTCATGAGTTTGGTGCAACAACTGGCAGACCTAGGCGATGTGGTTGGTTAGATCTAGTAGCTTTAGAGTATTCAGCAAAATTAAATAACTTAACAAGCTTGTGCATCACAAAACTTGATGTCTTAGATTCTTTCGAAAAGATTAAAGTATGCATTGGCTATGAGCTTGATAGGCAAGAGGTATCTTTTAAGTCGAGACTTCTTCATAAGGTCAAACCAATTTATAAAGAAATTGAGGGGTGGAACCAATCACTTAATTCATTTAATGCTTACGAAGATTTGCCAGCTCAGGCAAAACACTTTATTGAATTAATTGAAGAGCACACTAAAACCAAGGTGTCCTTAATTTCAAATGGCCCAAATCGAAACGACTTAATCTTAAGATAGCTCTTTGGCTCTTTGGATGCCTTTATTGACCCCATCAGAAAAGATCTTTGTAAATCCCTTTTCTCTTAGTAAGTTTAATCCTGCCTCAGTAGTTCCCCCTTTTGATGCTACAGAATCAATAAGATCATCTAAATTCTCGCCATTCTTAATTGCACTTATCAAGCTTGTCAAAAAGAGAATAGTAATTTCTCTTTTATTATCTTGATCTTCTACTAGCTCAGTTAGTCTCTCTTCAAATTCATTTATTAACTCAAAGAAAAATGCTGGCCCGCTGCCAACTAGCACTGTATGAATATCTATTTGGTTCTCATCGTTTACCTCAAAAGCTTTCCCAAGAAAATTAAATAAATTTAAAATTTCAGAATTATCTGTCTGCGAGTATACAGCGGTCACACCCAAGTTATCTTTCGTACCGACATTTGTCATGACTCTAAAGATTTTTTTGGTAGGAAGTAAGTCAAAAAGGGTCTGCAGTTTAACCCCAGCTGCGACACTAACAATATTTATGTCATCCTTGATACGATCAGCAATGCTTGAGCATACTTCTGACATATCTTGCGGTTTAACACACAAAAAGAGGATATCAGAATTATCAAGACACTCTTCCAGCTCAATGGCTGCATGACCTCTCTCACTTAACCAGTTTAGATTTGCCTCTAAAATATCATACCCAGATATCTGGTATTCAGAACTTTTCTCGAGGCCAGATATGAGTGACTTTGCCAGATGGCCGCAACCAATAAATCCAATCTTTTTCAATTTAATCTTGTTCAGCCTTTTTCTTCACCATTACTTTTACTTGAACTTTTTTTCCATCTTCAGTATCGATGTCAATTAACTCATTTACTTCTACATCAACATCTTCAAAAGACTTAATGATTTCTATATCTTTAAGATTTTCAGCAATGTCAGAACCATCTTCGATTGATTGAACTATTATTTGCTCAATTTCATTGATATCAAGGTTATCTATGTCTGATACATCTAGCTTTTTATCTGTTTTGAACATCAGAACTTTAGCATCTGACTTTAGTAAATCGACATCACCCGATGATTTTTTAACTATTCTTATTTTTTTCCCATCCTCTGAGTTCCACTCAAAATCTTGATCAAGCTCAACATCATCAATTACCAATGCATGATTCTTCATACCAGGCTTCATCATGTTCATATGCATTTCATGGTTTTTCATATGCATGGCATGATGAGGACATTCCTCTTTTGTTAGTTGACCATTAAGCAAGATTGCTCCCCCTACCAAGCCACCAATTATTAAAGCTGATTTAATATTGTCATTCATTTTCCCTCCTTATTTGAACTAAAGATTATAAATTAAATCTGGTGAGACTGTTATTTTAATAAAGTATCTAGAGTGGCATTAACAAATTTATAAGCATTGTCAGCCCCAAATTTTTTTGAGAGCCTAACTGCTTCATCTATTAATATATTTTTTGGGGTTTGATCCAATTCATATTCAGACAAAATAAGCATGAGAATGTTTTCTTCCATTACATCAATTTTTTTTATGCCAAATAATTCAAGATCAGATTTTGAATATATTTGCTCTTTTAGTGCGTCATTATTTTTTACTGTATATTTAAAAATATTCTTAAAAAAAATGTAATCAACTTTGGTTTTTGTAAATTCTTTGACAAATGAATCTTCAATCTCTTTTGCTGTATTATGACCAAATGAAAGTTGATACATGGCCTGCACCATAATATTTCGTGCATTTACCTTTTCTTTGAATCTGGCTAAATTTTTCACTTTAGGCACTCAGCAGATGAATTAATGAATCTGCAAACTCTCTTCCTTTATTGATTTTTGCAGGGTTTATTCTTTCTTCTGCCTGAACTAAGTTTTCAACTGTCAATACACCATTTATTACTGGAATATTTTCAAAGTCATACGCAAGATTACCCAATGATCGATACGTTTCGTTGCAAACTAATTTAAAGTGAGGTGTGCCTCCTTTCACCACAAGGCCGATGGCGATCAGTCCGTCTATGTGATTATTTGTCATATATCTTTTTGCAGTTGCTGCCAGTTCTAGTGAGCCTGGACACTGCATATTCACGCACTCAATGTTTTTGCTTTCCAGCACAGATAGTATTTCATTCTGCATTGGGGCAAGTATCTCAGCATTCCACACAGTAGAAAGCAGTAAGGCTTTTTTGCCCGCGAGATTGCTATCACTAACATTAAACAACGGCTTATTATTCATCGACAAATTCTTCAATTTCTATATTAAATCCAGAGAGACCTGGATATTTTCTTTTGGTTCCAATAAATTTAATGGTACTTAAACCAAAAGCTTTAATGATCTGTGCGCCAATACCTATCACTTTTCTATTTCTTTTTACCTCGACTTTTTCATTGAGCAGTTGCTTCAACCAATAGGATTTTGCATCTCTATGGTTAATCAATACAAACAAGCCTGCTTTTTCTTTGGATATACGTTCCAATGATCTTTTAATCGACCAATTTTTTCCGAGCTCTTCAAGGCCCAATGCATCCTGTAAAACACTTTGTGTTTGCACTCGAACAAGGGGTGATTCTACTTTTGCAAGATCGCCCTTTACCAGGGAAAAGTGATGCTCATCAAAAATAATATCGCGCCAAACTCCAAGCTTAAATTCACCAAACTCAGTTTGTATATCTTTTTCTAATATTTTTTCAACTGTAGATTCTTGTGAAAGTCTAAAATCAATAAGGTCTGCGATGGTTCCAACTTTAATATCAAACTTCTCACCAAATTTAATAAGATCATCACGCCTAGCCATTGAGCCGTCGTCATTCATAATTTCACAGATTACTCCAGCCGCTGAATAGCCTCCTAATTTTGCTAGATCACATGCAGCTTCAGTATGACCTGCTCGCGCTAAAACACCACCATCCATGGCTTTAAGAGGAAAAACATGCCCAGGCTGAACAATATCATTATCTGTTGCATCTACTTTAACAGCGGTTGCAATGGTATGTGCTCGATCTTGAGCAGATATTCCTGTGGTTATGCCTGTCTTGGCTTCAATTGATACAGTAAAGGCAGTTTTATTATTTGCCATATTATTGGCAGCCATGGGTTTGAGGTTGAGTTTTTCACATTTTTTAGAATCCAGCGTAAGACATATTAAGCCACGACCATGTTTAGCCATGAAATTAATTGTTTCTGCGCTTACTGCTTCTGCAGCGCATACAAGATCGCCCTCATTCTCTCGATCCTCATCGTCAAGAATAATTACCATTTTTCCTTGAGAAATATCTTGGATAATTTCTTGGATGTTGTGTTTTAGCATTTTTTATAAACTCGTTTAATATCGGACCCAATAGTATAGTCAGATTTAAGTTGAAAACCATTTTTATCAAGGAAAAGCTTATCTTCAAACCAGCTTGTATACTCATCACCCAGAACTTTTTGTGCTTCATAGACTATTAGCTCATCACATAAATTTTCTTTAATTAGGGCGTTGACTAAAGCAGGGCCAGCCTCAACTAAGATTGAGCTTATATCTTGTTTATTAATTTTTTGAATTAATTCCCTAACATCTGCAGCATCAATGATCTCAAAATTGTCGTTTGCAAAAAAATTTAATTCTCTGTTCCAATTATTCTTTTTTGAAAAAAGAATTCTCTTGGGCTGATTTACATTGAAAGGGACTCTAGCATTCATCCTGGGGTTATCTGCTCTGACAGTATTTCCGCCTGTAAGTATGCAATCATACTCTGCTCTTAATTCCTGCACATCGGCTCTAGAGCCTTCTGAAGTGATCCATTCAAATTGATAATTTTTATGAGATTTACCATCTTTAGATGCAGCAATTTTTATACAGATGAAAGGTCTTTTTTGTTCATGCTTAAAGAAAAATTTACTGCTGGTTTTTATTTCATCTTCGATGACACCAACCGATACATTTATGCCATTTTGGGTTAGCTTTTTAATTCCCTTGCCAGCTACAATTGGATTTGGATCAATGCAGCCTATAACTACATTTTTAATTCCAGATTTAATTATTGCTTCTGTGCAAGGTCCTGTTTTGCCTGTGTGATTGCATGGCTCAAGTGTGCAATATAAGGTCAGCTCGCTTAGATTAAGACTACTTTTATTCTGAGCCAAAGCATCTAAACAATTAATTTCTGCATGTTTTGACCCATATTGTTCATGAGCTCCCTCAGCAATGATTTTATTGCCATCGTAAATTAAAGCACCCACAGTAGGGTTGGGTTTTGCTGTAAATTTGTATTTTAAGGACAAACTAAGAGCATGCCGCATGAGCTCAGTATCAGTCATTATTTCTTGGATAGTTCAGAGATTTCGTCGGCAAAATCTTTAATATCTTGGAAATTTTGATATACAGAGGCAAATCTGACATAAGCAACTTGATCCAGTTCCTTTAATTTATTCATCACTTGTTTGCCAAGTATCTGAGAGGGTACTTCTCGTTCACCAATCTTACGAATTGCATCCTTAATCTCTTGAACAGCATTTTCAATCTGATCGGATGCCACAGGTCTTTTTTCAAGTGCTTTATGAAAGCCAGCTCTTAGTTTTTCTTCATCAAAAGGCTCTCTTCTATCATTGGATTTAATTATTCTTGGCATTACCAACTCGGCTTCTTCATAAGTTGAGAACCGCTCTTCGCAACTAGTGCATTCTCTTCTTCTTTTAATTTGAGAACCACTTGCAACTAATCTTGAATCGATGACTTTTGTTTCTTCATTCGAGCAGAAAGGACAGAACATTATTTATATACAGGAAAGTTATTACACATTTTGACAACAGCGTTTTTAATTCTTTCCAATTCCTCTTTGTTGTCTCTATTTTTAATTGCATCGCAGATAAAATCGGTGACTTCTATGGCTTCTGGTTCAGCAAAACCACGAGTTGTCATGGCGGGAGTGCCTATTCTGATGCCTGATGTAACAAAAGGAGATTGCGGATCATTGGGTATAGAATTTTTGTTAACAGTAATGTTGACGCTACCTAAGAGATCCTCAGCATCCTTACCAGTTATTTCTTGATTGGTTAAATCTACCAAGAGTAGATGGTTATCTGTTTCAGGACTAACCAACATAAAGCCTCTTTCCTTGAATCTGCTGCACATGGTTTTGGCATTGGCAATTATTTGTTGTTGGTAGTTTTTAAATTCTTTTGTCATTGCTTCTTTAAAACATACCGCCTTAGCAGCAATAACGTGCATTAAAGGACCACCTTGTGAGCCTGGAAAAACCCCAAAGTTAAGTTTCTTTTGAAACTCTTCATTTTCATTGGAAAGAATAATCCCTGACCTAGGGCCTCTTAAGGATTTATGCGTGGTGCTAGTGACAACATGAGCAAATGGTACTGGGCTGGGATAGACGCCACCGGCGACTAAGCCAGAAACATGGGCCATGTCTACCAATAAGTACGCACCCACATCATCCGTTATTTTTCTAAACCTAGCCCAATCAACTATGCCCATATACGCAGAAAAGCCAGCTATTATCATTTTTGGTTTGTGTTCTTGAGCTAGTCTTTCAACTTGGCCATAATCTATTTTTTTTGTTTCTGGATCGAGACCGTATTGGATTGCTTTGTAATTTCTTCCAGAAAAATTTACTTTTGCACCATGAGTTAAATGTCCTCCTTGATCAAGTGCCATTCCAAGAATAGTATCGCCAGGCTCAAGTAGGGCTAAAAAAACAGCAGCATTTGCAGAAGCGCCAGAGTGAGGTTGTACATTGGCATATTTAGCTTCAAATAATTTCTTTGCTCTTTCTATAGCAAGCGTTTCAGCTCCATCTACAAATTCACATCCACCGTAATATCTTTTTGTTGGGTAACCTTCAGCGTATTTATTCGTTAGCACACTACCTTGTGCTTCAAGTACTCTTTTCGATGCATAATTTTCCGATGCAATTAGCTCGATATGTTCCTCTTGTCTAGTTTGCTCAGCTTCCATGAATTGGCCAAGCTCGGAATCGTATTCATTTAAAGGTTGATTTAAGGTGTCTCTAAAAAAGTTCATTAAGGTTTCTTATGTACAAATTTTCTTTTTCTTGACGGATTGCAAGCCTTGCAGATTTCACATTCTAGGCTAAAGCAGGCTCTTGCCGCACAAAAATTTCTTGCATACATAATAATTTGAATATGGAGTTTATTCCAATCTTCTTCTGGGAAAAACTTCTTTAAATCCTTTTCAGTTTGTTGAACGTTTTTGCCGTTTGTTAAACCCCAGCGCTGAGCACAGCGATGAATATGGGTATCAACAGGAAATGCCGGCACACCAAAAGCTTGAGAAACTACCACACTAGCGGTTTTATGACCAACACCAGGCAATTGCTCTAGATTCTCAATATTTTGCGGCACTGCGCCATCGTATTTTTCTACAAGGATTTGCGATAATCGTTTGATGGCTTTTGATTTTTGCGGCCCAAGCCCACAAGGCTTAATGATTTCATAAATTTCACTTTCGCTTAAAAGCATCATTTTTTCTGGGGATTTTGCGACTTTAAATAGCTTTGGCGTAATTTGGTTTACTCTTTCATCAGTGCATTGAGCTGAGAGTAAAACAGCAATCAAAAGGGTGTAAGCATTATCGTGATCCAAAGGCACGTCTGGATTGGGAAAATTAGCATCTAAAATCTTTGTAATTTCCCTTAATTTTTCGCTTTTTTTCAATGTCTCAAAAGTTGCTTAGCTGCGTATTTCATATATTATATTGGTATTAATGACTTATGGGAGAAAGTTATGAGATACATTTTATTTCTTTTAACTCTATTATTTAGTTCTATTTCTTTCACACAAGATAGCAGTGAGTCAGTTGACTCAGGCAATATTGAGGAAGTGGTAACATCCGCTTTAAGAAAAGAAACGGAATTGCAAGAAACAGCTTTAGCTATTACGGTTGTTTCAAGTGAAGATATTGAAAGCAAGAACTTGAAAGAGTTCTACGATTTTCAGTTTAACGTACCAGGTGTCGCATTCCAAAAAGAAAACTTTGCAGGAGCAGGGGTTCAGATTAGGGGTATGCAGTCGTACGCCATTGGTGGATCATTTTCAGGCATTGCTACATACAGACAAGATGACGCAGGTGTTGGAGGTCTTCAAATGGCTTTCAATGAATTGTTTGATATTGCAGCTTTTGAAGTATTAAGAGGACCTCAAGGGACACTGTTTGGTGGAAACAACCCAGGCGGTACTTTCATTATCAACAGTAGAGATCCAGGAGATGAAACCGATGGATATCTTAAGTGGGAATCAGGTGACCTAAACCTTCAGAGGGTGTCAGGTGGATTCACCATTAACCCTGGTAATGATGTTCGAACAAGAGTTTCGTTTAGATCGTTAAACAGAGATGGTTATATCACAAACACTCTTACTGGTAACGACATTGATAACAGAAAATCCCTAGGTGTAAGAGTTAAAACAATTGCTGACATCAGCGATGACACATCATTAACTTTCACAGTTATAGCCAACAATGAGGACGATGCCAGAATGAGAACTGGAGCCTCAGCATGTGCTAAGAATTTAATCCTTGGTTGTGATCAGTGGGGCGATGGCCTGCAAGATAAAGGAGCACCATTTAGTGGTATTACTACTTTCTCAGCAGTTGACTATCTGCTTCTAAACTATGCTGGTGACTATATCATGCCTGACTTAACCATAGATAACACTGCAGATTCAATTTTCTATGATGAAAGAGACAAAGTTCATGCACCTGTAAATCCACGACAAGAAAGAAGAGATATCACAGGTACATTAAAGTTAGAGCATCAATTAGACGCTGGTCTAGTGGAATTTATAGCCGCATTTAATTCGCAATCCTACAAGCATGCTCAATCTTTGAATGCATTTACACCATCAGTTGGCTTCAGAATGGGCCCTGTTATCGCTGACCTCAATGAATATGGTATGCAAAGTTACGACAGAGACACAATCGTTGATATGTCAGAATTTGACTACAATACAAATACGTATGAATTGAGATTCATTTCAGACAACGATGGCCCACTAAACTACACTTCAGGGTTATTTCATTCTCTATATGATTTCATGACTCATTACACAGTTGCTAACCCAGCACTTGAATACTACAGTTATGTTGGTGCAGGTCCAATCGGAAGAATGCATCCAGACCTAGCTGATTACGGTGGCTTAAATTTCTGGGCAACATATTTTGTTGGTTATACAGGTGCTTTAGAGGAAGAGATTACCAACGCTACAATTGCAGCTGCAGTAGGTTATGTTGGTGCAGACCCAACTACCCCAGCACAAATTGCAGCCTTGATACCACAGCTCTTAGCTGCTGGTTCGTGTACTAACCCAGCAACAGACTGTTTAGCGCTTGCTCAACAATTACTTGTTGGAAATGCTGCTGCCTTGCCACAAATTCAAATGGCTGGAGTCGTTAATGGTGTGGGTGCATCCCATAACGTTGCGGCTAATAGTGTTAGAGGTCTTGCAGCTGCTGTTCCAGGTGCAATTAGCCCAGCATTACCAAAATGGCAAAGAAATTTCCAATCATGGAACAAAGGGTATAGAGACACTTGGGGTGTTTTCACCGAAGCTAACTATGAAGTTGATGATGTTACAACTTTAACTGCTGGTATTAGATTCAACAAAGTTGATATCGTAGATGCAGTTATGAGTGGTATTACCGATTTAACACTTTTAGGCGGTTACAACGGTGCTCTTCAAGGTTATCCAGTAGTTCCTGAAGGCACAACATCTCTCGACGAGTGGACTGGTCGACTCATACTTGACAGAAAGTTAGCAGATGGCAATCTTCTTTATGTTAAGTACGATAGAGGTCTTAAGTCAGGTGGATTTAATCCTACATTCGCACAATCTACAGCTGGCAGCACTGATGCAAGTCTTGGTCTAGTAGACCCTGAGATTCACAATGTTTTCGAAGTTGGTTCAAAGGGCAGATATTTGGGTGGTGCGCTTACAGTTAATGCCGCTGCTTACTTGAATTCCGTTGCTGGAATGCAGCTTCAGAAGATTGTGGGATTATCATCACAAACATTTAATTCAGATGTTGATATTCAAGGTTTTGAGCTTGAAATGCTCTTCATTCCAAATGAATACACAAGGTTCTCATTTGTTGGAGCCTACGCAACTTCAGAATTGGCTGGATACTCTGATTACGACCCAAGAAACCCATACGATGTTTCTCAAGTTCTTACAGATCCAGTTGATGTGGGTGCTGGTACCTTAATGGCAGTTACAGATGTCGGTCCAATATTCTCTAATTTTGGTTCGCAATGTAAAGAGTACTTCAATACACTATTGGGCATTCCATGTACATCTGCACCAGTATTGCAAGATCTTACAGGTAAGAGACTTCCTGGTGTGCCAGAAGTTACTTACTCAATAAGTGGAGAGTTTGATTTAGTCAATAACTCCAGTGGAAGACTTACATTGGCTGCTGACTACGCCTATAGAAGTGAATTCTATCTAACTCCGTTCAATAATAGCCATGAGCGAGTGGATGGCTTTAACTTCACCAATGTAGATCTTTCATGGACTTCTGCTTCAGGTACCTGGGCGGTTGACTTCTATGTCCACAACATAGAAGACAAAGAGATTAAAGTTGGTGGATTTGTTGGAGCTTCAAGTAATGGTGGTAATACCAACGTATGGTATATGGAACCAATGAACGGAGGTCTATCCATAATCTATAATTTCTAATCCATAAGAAATTAATTAAAATAAAACCTCTGCTTCGGCAGAGGTTTTTTTTGGCATGCAATTTGATCACTTAAATAAATATCTTGATAGGCTCATTCAAGCATTGAAGGAGGAAAATGATGCCAACCGCATCATGCTAGATAATTTCTATAAATATCTCGAGACAGATGACAAGATTTACTTAAAAGCAGCCAATAAGCAACTAAGAGAAATTCTTAAAGGAGCAGGATTTGGTATTTTGCTGATTTTGCCTTTTTCACCTATTACTATTCCATATTTATTCAAGCGAGCGGAAAAGTTGGGGATAGATATTATGCCTGCTTGGTATAAGAAACTTGATTTAAAAGAGGATCAAAACAAGTTAGAATAAGGTTTTCCGGAGGTAAATAATGAAAAACGTAGTTATAGTCGATAGTGTTAGAACAGGGCTAGCCAAATCACACAGAGGCACATTTAACATGACAAGAGGGGACGATATGCTCGCTCATTGTATTGATGCAATGCTTGAGAGAAACCCAAACCTTTCTCCTGAAACAGTAGAAGATGTCATCATGGGTTGCGGAAACCCTGAGGGGCCAACAGGACACAATATAGGTAGAAATGCTGCAGTTTTATCTAAGTTACCCATTACAACTGGCGGCACAACGGTGAACCGCTACTGCTCATCAGGCCTGCAAACTGTCTCAATGGCAGCTGGACAAATCATGGCAGGTGGCTACGACACAATAATTGCTGGCGGTGTTGAGCAGGTTACACAAGTTTCTCCTGTAATGAACCTCAATGGTTTTGTAAACGAAAAATTAAATGAATCCGAGCCAGGAATATACTTCCCTATGGGTCAGACTGCGGAAGTGGTAGCAAAAAGATATAAGGTTTCTAGAGAAGCTCAAGACGAATACTCTTTAGAAAGCCAGATTAGAACAGCAGCAGCACAAGAAGAAGGCAGGTACGACGATGAAATAATACCAATGAAAACTAAAATGCTTTTAGTGAACAAAGAGACTGGTGATCAAACGGTTGTTGATGCCGAATGCGTCAAAGATGAATGCAATAGGCCTGAAACCACACTAGAGGGGCTTGCTTCATTAAAACCTGTATTTGATCCAGAGAATGGTAGCGTAACAGCAGGCAACTCATCCCAACTTTCCGATGGTGCCTCGGTTACTTTGGTTATGTCAGAAGAAAAAGCATTGGAATTAGGCCTGCAACCAAAAGCTTACTTTAGAGGCTTTACTACTGTCGGCTGTCAGCCAGATGAAATGGGAATAGGCCCTGTTTTTGCGATTCCTAAACTTCTTGATAGATATAATTTAAGTATTGAAGACATCGATTTATGGGAGCTCAACGAAGCTTTTGCAGTCCAGGTGGTTTACTGCCGTGATGAGCTTGGAATACCTATGGATAGATTAAATGTTGATGGAGGTTCAATATCAATTGGCCACCCATTTGGTATGACTGGCTCAAGGTTAGTTGGCCATTTAATAAGAGAACTAGAAAATAGAGATAAAAAATATGGTGTTGTAACCATGTGTGTTGGTGGCGGTATGGGTGCTGCAGGATTGTTTGAAAGATATCCAGCTTAGTGACAGTACAAGAGAACCACTTAATACAAAAATACTTTAATTCTCTAAAAAATGAATCATCTGCTATTTCACTAGGAATAGGAGATGATTGTGCTGAGATAAAAGCCAAAGATACTTTCCTCACTTCAGTAGATACATCACTAGCAGGCACTCATTTCCCTGAAGACTTAGATCCATTCTTTATAGCCTATCGAAGTTTGGTTATTGCCAGTAGTGATATATATGCCATGGGTGGCATTCCTCACTCATTCTTATTATCAATTACCCATCCTAATCCTACAGATGACTGGTTTAAAAAATTCAACTCGGGTGCTCAGGAATTTATCAATGACTATAAAGTAAGTATTGCTGGTGGTGATTTAACTCTGGGACCTTTGAGCATTTCTGTAACTTTTTTTGGCAATCCATTGCCAAGGGTTTTGAAGCGAAGCAATGCTCAGCTCAACGACAATGTTTATATTACTGGCAAGCTCGGAGCAGGGCATCAAGGGCTATTAAAATATAGAGATTATGAATCTGATAATCAATTTTTACGACCAGATGTACCCAAAGAGCTGGTTGAACCGTTGAACCCTTTCATTAATGCATGTATTGATATTTCCGATGGGCTGATTATTGATCTTGAAAGGATATGCAGTGCTTCTGAAGTAGGCGCACAGATTCAATACGATAAAGCCTTTGTTACTGAGGATTTAGAAGATTTAATTAGAGGCGATGATTATCAGCTGTGCTTTACAGCCAACAATAAATACCACGAACAGATAAAAAAAATATCTCAAGATATCTTTTGCATTGGGAAAATAATCAATACCAACAAGGTGAGTGTTTTTGATGGAGATCAAGAAGTTAATTTTAAAACCAAAGGTTGGGATTCTTTTAGCTTAAAAAGTTCTTTATAGATTTTTCTATACCTGTTTCATCCAAACCATTAATGGCTAAGATTTCATTTCTAGAACCGTGAACAGGGAATTCATCTTGCAGTCCTAATGACAACAAATTTGCTTCGGACTTAATTGAATGAAGGAATTCACCAACAGCACTACCAGCACCTCCAACAGTGGTGTGGTCTTCAAGAGTGACAATGTATTCATAATTTCTTGAAATTTCTTTTAAAGCCTCTCCATCAATTGGTTTAACAAATCTCATATCGTACAATCCAAATCCATTAGACTGTGCCAATTTTTCAACACGGTTTAAAAGCACCCCAAAGTTTAAAATACAGCATTTATTGCCATCGTATATTTTTTTAGATTTGCCAATTTCAATTAATTCCTCAGAGGCAGTTATTGGCTGACCAACACCAGATCCTCTTGGATACCTTACGGCAGCAGGACCTTTATACTGATAAGCTGAATTTAAAGCCAACCAAAGCTCATTCTCATCTGATGGAGTAAAAATTATTAAGTTTGGTATGCATCTCATAAATGCAAGATCAAAGTTACCTGAATGGGTGGGCCCATCCTCTCCAACAATCCCAGCTCTATCCAAAGCAAAAGTTACATCAAGATTTTCAAGACAAACATCGTGAATTAGTTGATCATAAGCTCTTTGCAAGAAGCTTGAATAAATTGCCACAACTGGTTTCATGCCCGATAGTGTTAATCCTGCTCCAAAAGTAACTGAATGTTGCTCTGCAATGGCAACATCATAAAATCGATCAGGAAATTTTTTCTCAAACTCAACCATGCCTGATCCTTCTTTCATAGCAGGTGTAATGCCAATTAATTTTTTATCTTTAGCTGCTTGATGGCAAAGCCAATCACTAAAAATATCTTGAAATTTTGGTGAGCTTGGTTTGGGTGTGGGCTCTATTTTAGATATAGCATGATATTTAATTCTTTCTGCTTCAGCTGGCTCAAACCCTGCGCCCTTTTTGGTTATGACATGCAGCAAATAGGGCTCCTGTTTCTCTAGCATACGCTTAAGTGTTTTGATTAGTAGAGGAATATCGTGACCATCGATAGGACCAATGTAATTCAATCCGATATCTTCAAATAGATTTCCCGGCATCACAGCATGCTTTAAACTTTGCTTAACATTTCTTGAAAGATGCAAGGCATATGGAAGTTGATCCAGTGCTTGTTTACCACTGGACTTTAACTTTTTATATGTTTTGGATGCCCAGACATTGGCTAAATAATTAGAAAGACCTCCGACATTTTTTGATATTGACATGTCGTTGTCGTTTAAAATTATATTTAGATCGTTACCTAAATGTCCAGCATGCATCATTGCTTCAAAAGCAATGCCTGCAGTCATAGCCCCATCCCCAATCACAGCAAAATTTTTAGCATCACTTTGGAGGGATTTATTGCCTTCATTCATACCAAGAGCAGCACTGATTGATGTACTTGAGTGGCCAACACTCATTGCATCGTATGGTGATTCAGTAATTGAAGGGAAAGCAGCAAGTCCATTGAGCTGCCTAATCTTATTCATCTGCAGTTTTCTGCCTGTGAGGATTTTATGTGGATAAGCTTGATGTCCTGTATCCCAAATTATTTTTTCGTCAGGCAAATTCAACACGTAATGCAATGCAATGGTTAGTTCGATTGCACCAAGACCAGCACCAAAATGACCTCCTGAATTAGCTACAGAATAGAGTAAAAATTCACGAACTTCATCAGCAAGTTCTTGCAGTTGGTCTACTTCTAAATTCTGCGTATCAACAGGCAAATGATTATCAAGTAATAGTTTTGATATTGGTAAATTGGATGGAAAACTATCGAATTTTTTCATTATCTGACCCTTGAGAATAAATTCTCAATGTAAAACTTTAATGGATGATCCGATAATTTTAAATTGCTAATTATATTTAAAGCATCCTTTTTATTTTTATTGAGTTCTTCTTTTGTAGCATCAATACCAAGCAGGAGAGGTAAAGTTTTCTTTTGTGCTACTAAATCTTTCTTAGCAGTCTTGCCCAAAATTTCAGTTGGTTGTGTTATATCAATAATGTCATCAATAATCTGAAAACTTAGCCCAACAATCCTTTGTAAATCAGTCCAATTTTGGTTTTTATCGCCTTTTATTATTAAAGGTATATCCATAGCAGCTTCAATCAATAAGCTAGTTTTCAGGATATTCATTTCTATTATTTCATCTTTTGTAGCCAAATTACCCTCAAAGTATAAATCCATGAACTGGCCATGTATCATGCCATTTTGCCCAGTAGTTTTTGCCAGCTTGCTTATGACCATTATCTTTATTTCATCTGAAAAACTTTTATCCTCAGCAATTAGTTGAAATGAAAGTGTTTGTAAGGCGTCACCTATCAAAACAGCGGTGGAGTCATTGTATTTTTTATGCAGGGTAGGCAATCCTCTTCTTAAGTCATCATCATCCATACAAGGGAGATCATCATGAACTAAAGAGTAGGTATGAAGCACCTCTAGTGCAGCAGCATAATTATCAAGTTGTTTGTAATTAAGCCCCAATGCATCTGCTGTCAGATAAAGCAGTATCGGCCTAACGCATTTTCCTCGGGCCTGTAAGGCATATCTTAAAGGTTCATCTACAATTTTAGATTTGGCACTAATAGCATTAAGCACATTATCAACTCTGCTGATAAGCTCTTTTTCAAAATTGCTTTTATTTAGATTTGTCTTCGTTGAAAGGTTTGATTGTCCCATCTTCTGTTAAAATTTTTATTTTGTTTTCCGCTGACTCAAGCTCCTCCTGGCAAGACTTGATTAGTGAAATTCCTTTTTCAAATTTTTTGAGAGATTCCTCAAGGCTTGGCTCACCTTCTTCCAGAACTTTTACTATCTCTTCTAATTCTTTGATGGAGTCTTCAAATTTAGCCATAGTTAAATTTTAACTTAAATGGGTTTAATTGCTATCAGCTTATTGGGCTTTAGATAACTTTATGGAGCTATTTTCAACTACAGTTAGGAATGCTGGAGTAACCAATAGGGTAAGGATGGTACTAAAACCTAGTCCCCAACAAATGCTTATGCCAAACGCTTGATACCATTTCACAGTAGAGGTTCCTTCATAGACTGCTTGGTTAAGCAAATCAATGCTGTAGCCTGAAGCTAGGAAAATCAAACCAAATATTGTTGTAATTGTTGTCAAAAGGACCGGCCTTAAGCGACTCAAGCAAGTTTCTGTAATAAGTTTTTGAATACTATAGCTTGGTTTTTCCTGTTTTAGCCTGTTGTAAGTATCGATTAAGACAATATTATTATTTACCACAATTCCAGCTAAGCCCACTACTGCCGTTCCAGTCATTATGGTCGATGGTTCAACTTGCGCAATGGTCAAACCTAGGAACACACCAGCAGTTGAGAATAAAACTGAAATTAAAATTATAAAAGGCTGAGCAATGCTATTAAACTGGGTCACCAAAATTATAAACATAAGAAATAGGGCGCCAATAAAAGCTAAGACAAGGAAACTGCTAGCTTCATCTCCTTGTTGAGTAAGGCCGCCAAACCTAATTTCCATCCTTGGATCCTCAAATCCTGTTTCAGACATCCAGGACCTTATTTTCTCAATCTCATCGTATAAATTGTATTCTGGTTTGTTAATGCCACTTATCTCGTGGTAGTACTTCCCATCAATCTTATTTAATGAAGCAGCATTTTGCCTTGCTTGCACATCTACAAAGCTTGAAACTGGCACTGGCCCATTTCTCGTATTGACTGTAATCAGGTCTAAACTTGAAAGCGTCCTTTGGTCCGCAGGGAATCTAGCTCTTATGTCAATTTCCTCCTTTGCATCATCTGGACGATATTCACCAAGTTTAATACCACTAGTAACCATTTGTACGGCAGAACCAATGTCAAAGAGATTAATGCCTGCTTGATAGGCTCTTTCTTTGTCTACATCTAATTTCCATTCGATTTTGTATTTTGGCATAGTATCAGCAAGACCAGTTATGCCCTCGATATTATTTTCCATATAGGCTCTTAGCTCTGCTGTTTTTTGATCAATTAATTCACGATTTTCACTCAGCAAACGAATCTCAACCGGGGCTGTCCATTGACCTGGCCCTTCTTGTACTTCTCTGATATTCACCTTGTAGCCTGCAGTATCTTTTACAGCAGCTCTTGCATTAGCCAATACATCAAATCCTGTAATATCGAGTGTTTTTGGGTCTTCAACTAATATGTACCCTCGAGCAACGCCATCGCCGCCGCCCCAACCAGAGTTTCTTACTGTGAGGAGAAGGTCATCAACACCTTTGAGACCAATAAGTTTTTCTTCAACTTCGATAGCCATATCACGGGCTTCGTAAGGAGAAATATTGCCTCTTGCCTGAACGTTAACGTTTATGATCCAAGGATCGATATTAGGAAAATAAACAAACGATTTGCCATAGTTTCCTACAATGCCAACTGGTATAACAAACAGCACAATGAATAGTGTGTAGAAGATTGTTTCTAATGGATTTTTAACCGCAAAGCCAATTGCTTTTCGATAATTTCTTTTCATGAATGTATCGTCGCTATCGTTTTTCTCATCGTTCTGTTTCTTTTGTCTACCAAAAAGCGAACCGATTGCTGGAGCAAATAACAGTGCATAGGCTAAAGAAGCTAGCAGAACGACAAACACTGTTATTGGTAAGTAGCGCATAAATTTGCCTGACATTCCAGGCCAAACCATCAAAGGTGTAAATGCAGCAAGGGTCGTTAGAACCGATGCTACTACTGGAGTAAACATCCTTTGTGCTGAATTCTGATAGGCTTCTTTCCGCGATTGACCTTCGTCGATAAGCTTATCCGCATATTCAACAATGACAATACCGCCATCGATCAACATGCCTAATCCTAACAGCATGCCAAACATGACAAGAAAATTAAATTCATACCCCAGTAAGAAGTTAAGCACCCCAAAAGTGACCAAGAATGAGAAGGGGATAGCTATCCCTACAATCATCCCATTTCTTAACCCAAGAGTTGCCACTACTAAGACCATTACTAAAACTACAGCAGTGATGATATTGCCTTGTAGCTCATCAACCATATCTCCAGCAAATTGAGTAGTGTCTAAGCCTGGAGTAATCATTAAGTTATCAGGATATTCTGCGGTTATTAATCCAATTTCTTCTTCAACCTGTTGTGCAATATCAAGCTCATTGAAGCCTGCTCTTTTTTTAATTGAAAGAGTTATTGCGTCGTAGCCATTAACTCTAGAAAAGCTTGAAGGGTCTTTGAAAGTTCTTTTTATCTCCGCAACATCACCAAGTGTAACTACTTTAGAGCCTGAGGATTTTATAGGAAGGTTGTATACGTCTTCTCTTGATTCAAAAACACTTGGAATCTCCACAGCAAATTTCCCTGATCCTGTGTCTTGGAAGCCGGCAGGTATCAAAACATTATTAGACCTAACTGCACTGCCTATCTGAGCTAGAGTTACCCCGAGTGTCTCCAGTTTTGGTTTAGAAACTTCAACTTCTAGTAGCTCCTCTGGAACTCCATCAATGGATATTTCAAGAATACCTGGAATTTTTTCAAGTCTCTCTTGGATGTCTTTGGCAACAAAAAAACCTGACCTAAGATTAGAAAAACCATAGACGCTATATACCAAAATAGGTTGATCATTGTCTGCAAATTCTTGAACTCTCGGGTCTTCTGCTTCAGGTGGTAATTGGTTTCTAATTTCAGAAACCGCTCTTTCAACATCTAGAATGGCTTGGTCAATGTCGTAGTCGACATCGTACTTAATTCTTACATAGGTGAAGCTTTGTGAATTTACAGAAAATATTTCTTCCTGACCTTCAAGTCTCAGCATTCTATTTTCAATTGGTTTAGCAACTAAACGTGCCATATCTTCAGGAGAAGCACCTTCTAGAAAGACACTTACATTGACCCATGGAAAGGAGATATTTGGATTGGAAGCTATTGGCATAGCAGCCCTACCGAGCACACCGGCTATGATGCAGAACAACATAATTAAAAGCGTTGTTCTAAATTTATTTACTGCTGTTGAAACTATTCCCATTCTAGTTATCTATATAGTTAACTTCATCGTTCTCTTTGACAAAGCCTTGTCCTGAAACAATAATCCTAGCTGTTTCAGGCAATCCTGTTACCCATGCACCTTCTTTAGTATCTCTTAAAATTTGTACCACATCTATTTTTACGACCCCCTCAACTACATATGCCAAAGCAACGTCACCATTATCGGCAAGTAAAAAAGCAGAGCTTGGAATAAAGTGCGCTTTAACAGGATCGGTGTAAATCACCATTTCACCTGTTAATCCGTCTTTAATTGTAGAGGAGATATTGTCTAGCTCTGTTTCAACCCTAAAGGTCTTGGTTTGTGCATCTGCTCCGCTACTAACAAAGGTTACATTTGACTCATACTCCTCGCCAGAAAGAAACCTAACCAAAACTTTTTGCCCAACTTTAACTTTTGAAACAAGCATTTCTGGAATATTGCCTACAATCTTTAGTGGAGATAACGAAATTAACCACCCACAATTTTGACCATTTTGTAGCAGTTGGCCCTCTTTTGCGAGGTATTCCACAAAACCATTAAAAGGCGCTTTAATTCTTGTTCTTTCTAATTCAATTCTTGCAGTCTCGTAGTTCGTCTCAGAAGTTACAAGCGCTGAATCTGAAACTAATCCTTTTTTCTTGAGTTCTTTTTGTGACTGATATTCAATATCTCTTCGTTTGAAGTTGGCTTCTCGTTGCCCAGAGTCAAGCTGACATACAATATCACCTTTGTTTACAAAATCTCCATCTTTGAAATTTACTTTAACAATTTTTTCTGATGTCTGAGATTTAAGATCAATCTTGGAGAAGGCTTCAGATTCACTCTTTGAAGTTATTGGCAAGCTGTAATCTTGTGCAATAGAGTTGGATGTAAGTACTGTAAGCTTTTGCGCAGGGGGTCTTTCAAATTCTCTTTCTTTAGGAGCAAAAAGACCTAACAACATCCAGACCATAACACCAGCAACAATAAATGCGGCCATTCTTATATTTTTTTTATTCATGTCTCTATTACTATCAAATTCAGATTTAAGTTGCTAAATCTTATACTTTTTCCTTAAGTCTTTTATATTGCCCTTGGCTAATTTTTTTGACTTATTTTCATCTTTTGCATAAGGGTCAAATAAATCAAATTTATATGTGTGTTCTTTTGACGTAACTTCAACGTTATAATTCCACTTATTTTTAATGAAATCGAGGAATTTAATATCCCAGGAAACAAAGGCTCTACCATCTTCTTTCCAATACAGGATAAACTCTGGCAAATGTAGCTGAACAAAATCATCATCTATCCCTGTCATTTTGATAATATCAAGACAATCTTCAGATGGCTTCCAATTCTTATCTATTATTTTTGGGACAGATTTTGTATCTATTTCTGCAGTATGCTGGGCCCATTTTAGCCGGCAATATTCTATAAATTTAGAGTTATACGAAACCAATGCAGAACTCTTTTCTGACCAATAAATTATAAATTCATCCAACAGGCCATTAATAAACTCAGCATCAACCCCAGCCCTCTGTAAGACTTCTATTGCATCTTCAGACGGACTCCAGAATTTATCAATTTTATTGCTTCTATTAATATTGGGAGTTCTGATTTTTGTTCTCTTAATGGTTGTAGATAACGTAATTATCTGATTCGCATCATCGAATTCAATAAGCCCTTGCTCCACTAGAGATTTTATGGAATTGCCAACATCCTCACTAGATAAGTATGGAAATTCTTCAATAATTGTATGGAGCTTAGTTACTGCATTCATATCTTTGACATATTGATAAATCAAAGCAGATTTAAGCCCTAACTTTTTGGCATATTCAATATTGATTTTATGATGCTTATCCAACTTTTCTTCTTTTCTTTACAGCATCAGATAATTGCAGAAGCAGTTGTTTGGTTTCTTCAAAATTTATGCACGCATCGGTAATGCTTTTACCGTATTCCATATTTTGTGATATTGATTGATTGCCCTCTTTAATATGGCTTTCAATCATAGCACCTATTATATTTTTATTTCCTGTACTGATTTGTGAGCAAACAGATTCACAGACTGCTTTCTGATTTTCATGATTTTTCATTGAGTTGCCATGACTGAAATCAATCATAATATTTGGACATACATCTGATTTGTTTAGCTCGTCAATGCAGTTATTAACATTCTGAGCATCGTAATTTGGTGTTTTGCCACCTCTTAAGATAATGTGTGTATCGTCATTTCCTGATGTCTTAAAAATTGCTACCTTGCCTTGTTTTGTTGTACCCAAGAATACGTGTTGGTATTGTGCAGATTTTAGAGCATCAACTGCTGGTTTAAATTCACCAAAAGTAGAGTTTTTAACTCCTACAGGGCATGATAGTCCTGAAGTAAGCTCTCTGTGAACTTGGCTTTCTGAGGTTCTCGCTCCTATTGCTCCCCAGCTTACAAGGTCAGAAATATATTGTGGTGAGATTAAATCCAAAAATTCCGATCCCGTTGGCAAGCCTAGTTCTGAGATATCGAGTAGAAGTTTTCTAGCTATTCTTAAGCCATCGTTAATTTTAAAAGAGTTATCCAGTCTTGGAT
The DNA here is from genome assembly GCA_038147295.1 of Gammaproteobacteria bacterium. Taxonomy (GTDB): domain Bacteria; phylum Pseudomonadota; class Gammaproteobacteria; order Magnimaribacterales; family TMED112; genus TMED112. The sequence continues at coordinate 58,322 of JAYQTH010000002.1, read as the reverse complement.
CATTAATCAGACCCTTCCAGCCGATGGTTGTTCTTGGTTTTTCAAAGTAAACACGCATCACAATAAGAATTTCTTCTTCTACATTAGGTGAGAATTCCTTTAATAAATTGGCGTATTCAATTGCTGAAGTTGGATCATGTATTGAGCAGGGCCCAACTACGACAACCAGTCTGTCATCAAGGTTATGCAGAATTTTGCTAATATTTCTTCTGGCACCAAATACAAGCTTAGAAACATCTTTAGAAAGAGGAATTTCTTCAGTGATTTCCTCAGGTGTTGAAAGCTCCTCTCTTGAAAGAATCCTGCTATTGTCTGTTATGTACATAATGAATAAGGATATAAATTTTACACCAACTGCCTGTTCATTTGGTTTATTTTTCGCGTAAATAAAAGAAATTAAGTTCTTTGTGTTAAAAACACAATATTTAGTATTTTAATTCAATTTTATATACAATATCTTGTGTATGGCTGCAGCTCAAGAAATTCAATTACCAAGAGTAAAAGGTAACGAAATAAACCATTTGCCTGAAAATCTATACATCCCGCCTAAAGCATTATTGCTTTTGCTTGATGTTTTTTCTGGGCCAATGGATTTTCTTTTGTACCTAATCCAAAGAAAAAATTTAGATATTCTTGAAATTGATCTTGTAGAAATAACAGATCAGTACATAGCCTATATAGATCTAATGGAAGATTTTGAATACGAGTTAGCGGGTGATTATTTGGCTATGGCAGCATATCTTGCTGAAATCAAATCGAGAATTCTTCTACCAAGATCCGAAGAAATTGATGAAGAGGGTGGCGATCCAAAAGCAGAGCTTTTGAGAAGGCTGCAGGAGTATCAAAGATTTAAAGAAGTCTCAGTAAAATTGGATGCTGTCCCAAGAGTGGATAGAGATATTTTTCCAGCCTCAAGCCAATTACCTGAATTTGAACTTCCAAAGCCCGAAAATACATATGAAAAGTCAGATTTATCTTTCGCTCTTAAGTCCATGCTGGATGAGATGGCAAAACTTTCTAGCCATAAAATAAAACTAGAAAATATCACAGTAGAATCAAAGATGAAGCTAATGCTTGATAGCCTAAAATCCCGCGATTTTATTTCATTACCAGAGCTTATTATTAAAGGGGAATCAAAACTTGCTGTCTCAGTTATATTAGTTGCAGCCTTGGAGCTAAACAGGAAAGGCTACATTGAAATAGTTCAAGGGGAATCGTTTGGTGAAGTGTATTTTAAAAGTGCAGAGGAGGTCGTTCACTAATGGATATTAAGCAAAGACTGGAGGCAATACTTTTGGCCTCAAACAGACCGCTTAAAGTTTCAGATTTTTTAGAGCTTTTAGAGCTAGAGTCTGACAATGAGGCAAAGGTGATTGCAGCACTATATGAGTTGCAAGATGAGTACAAAGAAAGATCCTTAAATCTTGTTGAGGTTTCCAGTGGATTTAGAGTGCAAATCGATCAAGCATTTTCAGAGGATATTGCTAAGCTGTGGGAAGTTAAGCCACTAAAGTTATCAAAAACAACTCTAGAAACGCTTTCTATTATTGCTTACATGCAGCCAGTTACAAGAGGAGATATCGAAGAAATTAGAGGAGTGGCTGTAGCTACAAATGTTATAAAGCTTTTAATTGACCAGGGATGGATAAAAATCAAAGGTTATAGAGATGTTGCCGGAAGGCCTGCATTGTTTATCACAACCCAAAAGTTTCTAGACGATTTCTCAATGAAATCTATCTCAGACCTTCCTGTGTTACCAGAGTTGCCTGATATTCCAAATATTTCACCTGAGCTATCTCTAAAAGATGAAGCAACAGAGCAACCAACCCAAGAAATCTGAAGAAAAACTTCAAAAGTATCTAGCTAACTATGGGTTTGCCAATCGACGTAATGTTGCCGATTTGATTAAAGCATCTGTTGTTCGCGTTAATAGCAAGAAATGCAATGTAAATACATTAGTAAAGACTGGCGACATCGTTAGCGTTGATGGGGAGGAGCATATAATTGACTTGAACCCTGAGGTTGAACTCTTAATTTACCATAAACCTGTGGGCCAGATTTGCTCTTCGAAGTCACGAAAACTAAATGAAAGCGTATTCAGCTCAATCCCGCCAAGAAAAAAAGGTAAATGGATTATGGTTGGTAGGCTTGATATCAATACCTCTGGACTTTTGCTTTTTACAAATTGTGGAAATTTTGCAAATTTTCTAGCGCATCCAAGCAGCAGCATTGATCGAGAGTATCTGTGTCGGGTGTATGGGGATATAAATGATAAAAAAATCGATAAATTATTGTCTGGTGTAAGGCTAGATGGGCAGGATGCAAAGTTTTCAGATATTGTTCCTGTGAAGAAACAGGGTAAATCAAAAAACCACTGGTTTTATGTGTGTTTATTCTCTGGTAAGAATAGAGAAGTCAGACGTCTCTGGTTGTCTCAAAAATTGACAGTAAACAGGCTTATAAGAGTTAGGTACGGATCGTTCCTTCTGCCAGAAAATTTAAAAACTGGCGGATGGCGTAAAGTTTCAAAAAAAGATTTAAGTAAATTTCATAATTTATACGCAAACACGTAGTCTATTTTATCGACCATTTAATTATTGTGCTTACTCTAATATCACGCCAAGCTTCTTTATCCATCGACCAAACCATAATCGTATCGCTCGCACTTGAGATATTTAAAATTCTTGAGCTTGATGGAACCAATTGAGGGTTGAGAGTTGAGGGCATTGAGCGAATTTCACCCGTATCAATTTTCTTGAATTCGATGATCACAATCCCTTTTTTTAAATTTTCAATAAGCTCATTCACTGAAATCATAGGCAATACCTGTAGTGTTATTTTCTTGAGATAATAGCCATAAATAGTCTATAGCTCTATCAGTTGGTGTTTTTAGAGATAATGGATCTTCAGCAGGAAATGCTTGAGCACGCATTGCAGTTCTTGTGGCTCCAGGGTTGTAAGAGTTAATTCTCATTTTATTTTCGTACTCGTCTGCTAAAACTTGCATAAGTCCCTCAATAGCAAATTTTGAAATACTATAACTTGTCCAGAAGGCACGCCCCTTTCTTCCTACTCCTGAAGAAGTAAAGATAATTGAAGGATTTTTTGCTTGCAGGAGTAAGGGGAGACAGATTTGAGTGAGTAAAAAATTGCTTTCGAAATTTATTCTCATGACCGTTTGTAATTGATTTTCCGATGTGCTGATTAAGGGCGAAAGATAGCCTAAAATACCAGCAATATGGGCTATTCCATCAAGTTTCTCATATTCCTCATATAGTGCTTCACCAAGCTTTTGATAATCACTTCCTTTGGCTTTTAAGAAATCAAATTCAATAACTAATGGGTTAAGGTTATGCTTTTTATTAATTTCATCCTGGAGAGAATATAGTTTCTTTACATCTTTGGAGAGTAAGATAAGGTTTGCCCCATATTTGGCTGCAGCTACTGCTACCTCTCTTCCAATTCCAGACCCTGCACCTGTAACTAAGATATTGTTTCCTTCAAGAAAATTTTTGGAAGGAGAAAATCTCTTTACTTTTTTAATATCCATTCTCTTAATTCCTCTGCATTGTTTGCTATGTAATCAGCTCCCCAATGAGTTGGGTCATCTTCTGCATAGCCCCAAGAGCATGCTATGGTTTTTGTGCCAGCATTTTTTCCGGTCTCAATATCTCTGCGATGGTCACCAACATAAAACGATTCCTCTAGATCAGCATCAAGTTTAGTTGCAGCAAGCAATACGCCCTCAGGGCTTGGTTTAGCTTCAGAGACATGATCTGGACATATGATGGCATCGGTTTTTTTATCCCAGCCCAATCTTTTGATGATTGGGCCAGTGTATTTCCATGATTTATTGGTGACTATGCCCCAAGGGATACCTTTTCTTTCAAGGTCATCTAACATTAATTCTATGCCTTGGTATAGCACCAAATTTTCGGTTAATCTCTTCTCATATTTTGAAAGAAACTTGTATTTAAGGTTTTCAATTTCTTGGTCTGAGTACGCTTTAAAACAATTTTTTAGAATTAAAGTAGCTCCTCGAGATGAAAATTTTCTAACAGGTTCAAAATCAACTAATGCCTCATTAAGCTCTGATTTTAATTCATTAACAATTATATGAAATGTAAGCCCAGTATTTAGCAGAGTACCATCTAGATCAAATATTGCAGCTTTATTTTTGTGTGGCATGAATGATGTAATTTACAGAAGTATCGTTTGTTAGCTTTGCTATGTCTAAAAATGGTAGGTACAGCATGCCTTTAATTTCTTTAAATTCTAAATTGGCAAGATCAATAAAATTTTTCAGTTCAGAAGGTTTGATTAGTTTCTCATATTCATGTGTACCACGAGGCAAAATATTAAGAATGTATTCTGCTCCAAAGATAGCCAGCATTAGAGATTTTAAATTTCTATTTATAGTTGAGAAAAAAACATGACCATCTTTTTTTAATAGCTTTTGACAATCGGCGACGACTTTATTTGGATCTGGTACATGCTCAAGCATCTCTAGACATGTAATCACATCATATTTCTTTCCAGTTTCTGCAAGATCAGAGGATGAGATTTTTTGGTAGTTAATATTTAATTTGGTTTTTTGAGCCCTTAGCTTGGCGACATTTAAAGGCCCATCTGCAAGATCAATTGCAGTTACATTGGCTCCTTTTTTTGTTAGTGATTCTGCAAGAATACCACCACCACAACCTATATCTAGCACATCCAATCCCTCTAAATTTATTTTTTTGGAGATATATTCTGATCGCAAGGGGTTGATTAAATGAAGTGGCTTAAATTTTCCATTTGGATCCCACCATTCATCAGCGAGCTTAGAAAATTTATCTAATTCGTTTTGATCAAAGTTATTCATGATAAAGTATATTTTTACTAAATTTAAAAATCTTTTTCTATGATTTTGGGCGCATTAAAACCAACTAACCAAGGTGATAAAAGATCTACCTTACACCCTGAGACAATTAAACCACTTATAGATATGGGTATAAACATCATTTTTGAAAGAAGTCTTGGAAAAGATATAGATATTGCTGATGAGGTTTTTGAAGCCATGGGCGCAAGAGCCGTTTCAAGAGATGAATGCTTGCAATCCAGTCAAGTTATTTATTCAAGTTCAACGCTTAATAAAGAAGAAATAGCAAAGTTGAAAAATGAAACTGTTTTCATTGGGCTGCTCAACCCATTTGAAAACCGAGAACAATTTAAATATTTTGCAGATCAAAATGTTACGGCAATATCAATGGAGTTTATACCTAGGATAACCAGAGCACAAAAAATGGATGTCTTAAGCAGTCAGTCAAATTTAGCAGGATATGTGGCAGTGATTGAATCTGCTAAACATTTACAATCAGCTCTGCCTATGATGATGACCGCTGCAGGCACGCTTAAACCAGCAAAAGTATTTGTGATTGGAGTTGGTGTTGCAGGCTTGCAAGCGATAGCTACAGCTAAAAGGCTGGGAGCAAGGGTTGAAGCTTTTGATACAAGACCAGAAGTAGAAGAACAAGTTAAATCATTAGGAGCAAAATTTGTAAAGATTGATCTTGGAGAAACAGAACAAACAAATCAAGGCTATGCGAAAGAACTATCCACTGAGCAGCTAAAGAAACAGCAAGAATTGCAGCAAAAAGTTTGTGCCAACTCAGATATCGTAATTACAACTGCACAGATATTTGGTAAGCCTGCTCCAAGGCTAATAAATGCTGAAACAATTTCAAAGATGAAGAAGGGCAGCATTATTTTTGATATGGCAGTTGAGTCTGGAGGAAACGTTGAAGGTTCAGTAAAAGACTCTATTGAAGTGGTGAATGGAGTTAAAATTTTGGGCTTTTCAAATTTACACTCGTTTGTAGCAAATCATGCCTCATTTGCCTTAAGCAATAACCTTAATAATTTGTTCCTGGATTTTTATGATAAAGAGTCTAAAAAGTTTGTCGTTAACTTAGATGATGAGGTTCTAGCATCGGCTGTTTTCACAAAAGATAAGGAAATAATAAAAGAGGATTTTAGGTAATATGGAAATTTACTTACTGCTATTTTTTATTCTAATACTTTCGATATTCCTTGGTTTGGAATTAATTTCGAAAATCCCTAGTACTCTTCATACCCCTCTAATGTCTGGAGCTAATGCAATTAGTGGAATAACTCTTGTTGGTGCTCTGACATTGGATACTGGATCTAACCTTCAATCTGTATTGGCATTTTTTGCAATCTTATTTGCTTCAATAAATGTGTTCGGCGGCTATTTGGTAACAAACAGAATGTTAAAAATGTTTAAGAAAAAATGATGAGTATAGATTTAAATTTTCTGCAACAGATAGGGTACGTTTTTTCTGCCATGCTTTTTATTTACGGATTAAAGATGCTGGGGAAAGAAGATACAGCAGTTAAAGGGAATGTAATTTCTGCTTTAGGCATGTTGCTGGCTTTATTGGTTACTTTTGGAAATATCCTTAACCCCACATTAATTTTTTCAGCAATATTAATAGGTGGAGTAGTAGGGTCTATTTTTGCTATTAGAGTAAAAATGACATCAATTCCTGAAATGGTTGCTTTATTTAATGGTTTTGGTGGCTTATCTTCATTCTTTTTAGCATGGTCAGAATTTAATACCTACGCATCTGTAAGCGTTATTTTATTCATAACTTATCTAACGGTATTTATTGGTGGGGTAACTTTCTCCGGCAGTTTAATTGCCTATTTTAAATTATCTGAGATTTTTAAAGGTTCGAGCAAAATTTTAAATACGATCTCTAGATGGCTATTGATAGTTTTTTTAGGTTATTTAGCAATAGCTATGCTACAAGTTATTTCTTCCTCTTTTGGTTTTTTTGTTTTTGATTTTGAAATCATTAAGTTAGTCTTTTTGGGACTACTGGTAATCTCACTTTTATCGGGTTTGGCATTCGTTGTGCCAATAGGAGGTGGAGACATGCCAGTTGTGATTTCTTTGCTTAACTCATTATCTGGGATTGCTGCTGCAATGGCAGGGATTCTTTTGTCAAATACTGCACTTATTGTTGCAGGTTGTTTGGTTGGAGCCTCAGGATTAATCTTGACTTTAATAATGGCCAAATCAATGAATAGAACTTTGTTCAATATATTTTTTGTAGGATTTTCTGATACAGGAGTATCTGGTGGTGAAGTTGAAGGAGAAGTTAAGCCTATTTCTGCTGAAGATACCTTTTTAATCTTGGAGGCTGCTTCATCAATACTAGTTGTTCCTGGTTACGGCATGGCAGTGGCTCAAGCTCAACATGTAGTGAAAGAGCTTGGCGACTTGCTTGAGGAAAATAACGCTGAAATTTCATATGGTATACATCCAGTAGCTGGCCGTATGCCTGGACATATGAATGTTCTTTTAGCAGAAGCCAATGTATCCTACGATAACTTGTTTGAGCCGAAAGACTTAAACCCAAGAATGGAAACTATTGATGTTGTTTTAGTCATTGGAGCAAACGATGTAGTCAATCCATCAGCTACTGAGCAACCAGGCTCTCCTATATACGGAATGCCAATTATAGAAGTGCATAAAGCTAAAACTGTTGTAGTTTTGAAGCGTTCAATGTCTTCTGGTTTTGCCGGTGTACAGAACCCACTTTTCTTTAAAGAGAATGCTCGAATGCTGTTTGGTGATGCCAAAGAATCTATATCTAAATTAGTGGCAGAATTTAAGGAATAATGGGGATTTCAGCCGATGGCTGTGCTAATATATTCCAGTGCAAGAGTTCGCCAAAGAAGTCCTTTCAGTTGATATAAAAGATGAGTTAAAAAAGTCTTATTTGGATTATGCTATGAGCGTAATCATAGGCAGGGCTTTGCCAGATGCCAGAGATGGCATGAAGCCTGTGCATAGACGAATTCTTTATGCAATGCATAAGCTTTCAAATACCTACAATAAGCCATACAAAAAGTCTGCAAGAGTTGTTGGTGATGTTATTGGTAAATACCACCCTCATGGTGATTCCGCAGTCTATGATGCTATTGTCAGAATGACTCAAAATTTTTCGTTAAGGTATCCGCTGGTTGAAGGCCAAGGAAATTTCGGAAGCATTGATGGTGATTCTGCTGCTGCAATGAGATATACAGAGATCCGAATGGAAAAGATCACTGATCAAATATTAGCTGATATAGAAAAAGAGACAGTGACTTACTCTCCAAATTACGATGGCTCTGAGGATATCCCTGATGTGTTGCCAACTAGAATCCCAAATTTACTCATCAACGGATCGTCGGGAATCGCCGTTGGTATGGCAACAAATATCCCCCCTCACAACCTTAATGAAATTCTTGATGCCTGCATTTATATGTTAGACAACGAAAATTATGTCATTGAAGATTTATTAAAAATTGTTAAAGGACCTGACTTTCCTTTAGGTGGAATTATTACTGGAATTGATGGTATAGAGCAGGCCTATAGGACCGGCCAAGGCAAGGTTTATGTAAGAGGTAGAACAGCCTTTGAGACGGTAAAAAATGGAAAAGAGGCAATAATAATTACAGAAATTCCTTTTATGGTTAACAAAGCGAGAATGCTAGAGAGAATTGCAGAACTTGTCAAAGAAAAGAAACTTGAAGGCATCGGTGAAATAAGAGACGAATCAGATAAAGATGGAATGAGGGTTGTAATTGAATTAAAGAAGGGAGAGGTACCAGAGGTGGTGCTTAATAATCTCATCAAAAATTCTCAACTTGAACAGGTTTTTGGCATAAATAATGTGGTTCTTGTAGATGGAAGACCAAAATTATGCAACCTGCAAGAGCTGCTTGAAATTTTCTTAAAGCATCGAAAAGAAGTTATAACAAATAGATCTTTATATGAACTAAGACAAGCCAAGGACAGAGGTCATATTGTTGAAGGGCTCATAGTAGCAATTGCGAATATTGATGAAGTGATAAATATTATTAAAACATCAGAAAATACCAAAGTTGCAGCAGATAGATTGTGCGAGCAGAATTGGTCAGCAGAAACAATAAAACCACTACTAGATAAGGTCAATGACCCAGATATTTGCAAACCTGAAGGTTTAGAGGATGGATTTGGGTTAGATGGAAATAAATATAAATTATCCATTGTTCAGGCAAAAGCCATCTTAGAATTAAGATTAAGCAGACTAACTGCTCTTGAAACCGACAAGCTAAATGAAGAATATCAAGAATTAGTTAAGCAAATTAAAGAACTACAAGATATCCTCTCCAATGAATCTAGATTGGTTGCAGTAGTGAAAGAAGAACTGCTAGAAGTTAAGGACGCATTTGGTGATGAAAGAAGAACTGAAATTATTGAGCGAAGATTAACTATAGACGATGCCGATTTAATACCAGAAGAAGAGAGAGTGTTTACAATTTCTAATAATGGATTTGTCAAAACACAACAATTGGCTGAATACAGATCTCAAAGAAGAGGTGGAGTAGGAAAAACTGCTTCTGCACTTAGAGATGAAGACTTTATTAAGCAGGTATTAGTTTTAAATACTCATGTTCAGGTGCTGTGTTTTACCACTAAGGGTAAAGTTCATTGGCTTGAAATCTACAAGTTACCAGTAATGTCGAGAACAGCTAAAGGCAGACCAATTTCTAATGTTCTTCCATTAGAGGACGATGAACAGGTCACTTCATTTTTGCCTGTAGAAGAATACAAAGATGGTCATTTTGTACTTATGGCAACTAAGAATGGCGTTGTGAAAAAGACTGCACTTACAGCTTTTGAAAAGCGATATGCACCAGGTTTAAGAGCAATTAATTTAGATGAAGGAGACAAACTTATCGGAACAATTATTACCAATGGTAAGGATGAGGTTTGTCTTGCATCAAAATCAGGAAAAGCCATCCGATTTAAAGAGAGTGATGTAAGGGCAATGGGCAGATCAACTCGTGGTGTAAAAGGGATGAATATCTCAAAAGAAGATAAAGTAATCTCAATGATTAAAGTGAACCCAGAATCAAACCTGCTAACTGTAAGCGAAAATGGTTATGGAAAGAGAACTAATATTTCAGAGTTTAGTGGTCAAAAAAGAGGTGGAAAAGGTGTTATAGCCTTAAATACTTCAACTAGAAATGGAAAAATGGTCTCTGCTGTTCAAGTGCTTGACGGTGATGAGGTTATGTTGATTGGCAATAGAGGTACTTTAATTCGTACCCAAGTTGATCAAATAAGCGTCATTGGTAGAAATACCCAGGGAGTAAGAATTGTTTCTATTCGTGAAGGCGAAAAACTTGTTGATGCGGTAGGCTTTAAAGAAAGTCTTGATGAAGAAGAGAGTTCATAACTTTTCTGCAGGCCCAGCTATTCTGCCTGAAGAAGTCCTAAATGAAATAAAAGACGAGTTTAATGGTTACCAAGATATTGGCTCAACGATCATTGAAATAAGTCATCGAGATAAAACCTTTCTTGAGATTGCAAAAAATGCTGAAAGTTCTGTAAGGAGACTTTTAGGTCTAGATGATGATTATGAAGTTTTATTTATGCAGGGTGGTGCAACATTGCAGTTCTCACTCATTCCTCTTAATTTCGCCTCAAAAAAAGCAAGAGCAAGTTATGCAGAAATTGGTTCATGGTCTTCTAAAGCAGTTAAAGAAGCATCAAAGATATGTGATTTAGAGATTTGTCATAGCTCTAAAGAAAGTGGATTCAATGAGATTAAAGACCTTTCTGAATGGGAGATTAGTAGCAATAGTGAGTTTGTGCATTATTGTAAGAATGAAACTATTCAAGGCATTCGAATACCTTATGATCCAAGTTTTCAAGTGCCTGCATTTGTAGATATGAGCTCATGCTTATTTTCAGAAGATATAGATGCAAAGAAATACGACTTTATTTATGCTTGTGCACAAAAAAACTTTGGACCCTCTGGCATTACATTAATTATTGCAAGGAAAGCCCTGCTCGAAAAATGTGATCAAGATCTTCCAAATATATTAAGGTATGACATGCATGCTCAAGAAAATTCTCTGCTGAATACACCCAATACCTTTGCTTGGTATGTAGCTGGCAAAATGTTTAATTGGTATGAAAAAAATGGTGGTGTAAAAGAGATGGAAAAAAGATCAATTGAGAAATCACAGATTCTATATGACCTGATTGATTCAGGCGAATTTTATCAAAACCCTGTACTCAAAAGCCAGAGATCTATAAATAATGTGGTCTTTACCATTAGAGACAGTAATTTAGAGCAATTATTTTTAGATGAGGCTGAGAAGCAAGACCTGTTTTATTTAAAGGGCCATAGATCGGTAGGCGGGATGCGTGCCAGTATTTATAATTCTATGAAAAAAGAGTCAGTAGTAGCGCTTAGAGATTTTATGCAAGATTTTGAGAAACAACATGGATGATGAAAAAACATTAGTATTTATTCGAGAAGAAATTGATTCAATTGATGCTGAGATAATTGCTTTGCTTGAATCTCGATTTAACCTTACAAGAGAAATCGGGCGTATAAAACGAAGCCTAGATAAAGCTTTATTTGATGAAAGTCGAGAAGAAGAAATTCTTAAAAAGATAGATGAGCTTGCATTGATTTATCCTAAAGATGATTTGAAAGGAATATTCAAATCAATAATGAAGACTTCCTTAAACCAGCAAAAAGTTGATGATTAAAATTCTAATTATAGGAGGAGGTTTTATGGGCTACTCACTTTCCATGGCCTTAGCGGCAAGAGCTGATAATCCAGAGATATCAATTGTTGAACCCAATTTAAATAATAAAACTTTAATCCAAAATAAACCTACTGAATTTATCCTTTATGATGACTTAGAAGAAGTTGGAGGAGATTTTGATTTTGTAATAATTTGTTCGCCTATTAAGCAAATACCTAAAATTATTATGAAAGCTGCTGAAATGTTTTCAAGCGAGGCAATAATCACAGATATTTCAAGCTCTAAACAACACCTAAACTCCATTGAATTGCCAAAGAATTTCGTTTCATCACACCCCATATGTGGAAGTGATAAATCTGGTCCTGAATATGCTGATGTGAATTTATTTGCTAATAAAACCGTTGTTCTAATTCATTCAGAATCAGAGTATGAGGAAAAATTATCAAAATTTTGGGAGTCATTAAAGATGGAGGTAATTTCTATTGATCTTGCTACTCATGATAGAGTATTCGGTTTAGTCAGCCATTTGCCCCATGTCATTGCAAGAGCATATAAGGAGTCACTTGATGGTGAAAACATTAATCCAAAACTCTTTGCTGGTAGTGGTAAGGAAATTGAGCGTCTTGGAGCATCCAATGAAGCTTTATGGAATGAGATATTTAGCGATAATGCCAAGAACATCAAAGCAGGGCTAGAAAAATTTGAAATCGCATTAAAAAAAATAAGAGAAAAATTAACCTAAGCTTCTATGACACCAATAAAAGTTAGGCCAGCAAAAAATTTTTGTGGCCAGATAGAACTACCTCTCGATAAATCAATTGCACAACGAGCAGCTATTCTCGACTTACCAACAAATAGTGGCGTATTGGGAGAAGACATAATCTCAACAAAAAAAGCTGTTTTAGAAAGCAATTCATCTAAGGACAAAAACGATTTATTTTTAGGTAACTCCGGTACAGGTATAAGGCTTTTAACAGGATATTTATCAGGAACAGGTAAGAGGTTTTCTTTAAGTGGCGATAAATCATTAAACTCAAGACCAATGGCCAGAATTGCTGATCCACTTAATTCAATGGGCGCTAACATTTCACTTACAAGCGGAAAAGCCCCCATAGAAATAAATCCAGCAAGATTAAAAGATGAGTTCTCTTATGTCATGCCAGTTGCAAGTGCTCAACTTAAAAGCTCTTTATTGCTAGCAGCTTTAAATGCACACACAAAGATTAAAATCATAGAGCCTACTGAAACTAGAAATCATACTGAGTTAATGCTTTTACATTTAGGAGCAGATTTAAAAACAGAACAAACCGATGAAGGAAACGTGATTATTTTAGACGGAGCCAAAGGTTATGAAAAAAAATCTATTTTTGTTCCAGGTGATTTTTCATCAGCATCTTTTTTTATAGCACTTGGTTTACTTGCCCCTGACTCTGAACTTTTCATTCCTGACGTAGGGCTCAATTCGACGAGGATTGCTTTTTTGGAGCTTTTAAAAGAGATGGAAGCAAAAATAGAGATTAAGAACAAACGTATTGAGAACCGTGAACTTTTAGCCGACTTAGTAGTGTGTAGCAGTCAATTAAAGTTAAAGTCAGTTCCCAATTATTTGGTACCAAATTTGATTGATGAGATTCCAATTTTATCTGTAGTTGCTGCTTTTTCGGATGGTCAGCTTAAATTAGATGGCATTGGTGAGCTGAGAATTAAAGAATCAAATAGACTAGATGCTATTCAGAAAATCCTTAATACATTAGGAGTGCAATATGAACAACAGAATGACAGTTTAGAAATAACTGGCGCAGGAAAAAATTTCACTTTTGATGGAGGTTCTTTTAACTCTTATGGAGATCATAGAATCGCGATGTGTGCGGCAATATCATCTGTTAGGAGTACAAGTGATGTTTACATCGATGATATAGAAAGTATCGCAACATCGTTCCCCAATTTTTTTAGCAATTTAGAGCAGCTAGGGTTTAAACTGATTAAATCATGATTCCAATTGTTGCAATTGATGGCCCATCTGGTTCTGGCAAAGGAACAATAGCAAAGCTGCTAGCTTTAGATTTAGGCTGGAATTATCTTGATAGTGGCCTAATTTACAGGTGCTATGCCTATTTATTAAAAAATAAAATTAAAGATATAAAAGAAGAAATTTCTTCAATAAAGCATGAATTTGATGCCCTAAATGAAAAGATTACATATAAGAATCAGGACATAACAATTGAAATAAGAAGTGCAGAAATATCAATGTTATCGTCTGAAATTTCCCAACTACAACATGTAAGAGATGACTTATTTGAAATACAAAAGGCTTTTTTAAGGGAACCTGGATTAGTTGCAGAAGGCAGAGATATGTCATCACGATTATTTCCTGAGTCTAAGGTGCAAATATTCTTAACAGCAAGCTTAGAAGAAAGATTGAGCAGACGCTTAAATCAGTTGAGAAATCACGGACAAAAGGTTAATATCTCAAAACTCAAAGACGAGTTAACTATTAGAGATCAGAGAGATAGCGAAAGAGAAGCGTCTCCACTGACCAAAACAGCTAATTCAATTACGGTTGATAATACTAATGAGACCGTTGAAGATACTTTGAGCCTAATTAAAAAGATTATTAATGAAAGATACTGAAAATACATTACAACAACTATTAGACAAAAGTTTTGAAAGCTTTGACCTTGTGCAAGGCTCTCTAGTGAAAGCAAATGTTCTGCAAATAGGAAAAAAATGGGTCACATTGGATATAGGTTTTAAATCAGATGGACTGGTACCAATTGAGGAATTTGAAAATCATGCAAATGAAGTACAAGTGGCAGAGGGTGATGAAGTTGAAGTGATCTTAGATGCCTTAGATGATGGTTTTGGTGAAATTAGGCTCTCTAGAGAAAAAGCAAGAAAACAAGAAACCTGGGATAGTCTTGAAAAATCACATTCAGAAGGAACTTATGTTGAAGGCAAAGTTGTAAATAAAGTTAAAGGTGGTTTCACTGTTTTTGTTGATGTTGTAAAAGCATTTTTGCCTGGCTCTTTGGTTGACCCAAAGGGTGGAAAAGATTATCCAGACCTTTCTGGGCAAACTCTTGAGTTCAAAGTAATGAAATTTGATAAAAAAAGAACAAACATTGTTCTTTCGAGGAAAGCTGTATTACAAGAACAAAATTCTGAAGAAAGAGAAAGACTATTAGAAGTCATTAAAGAGGGTGAAACAATTGAAGGAACAATTAAAAATTTAACCGACTACGGTGCATTTGTTGACCTGGGTGGCCTTGACGGACTATTGCATATTACTGATCTTTCATGGAAAAGGGTTATGCATCCAAAAGAAGTTCTAAATGTTGGAGATAAAATGGAATTTTTAGTTTTATCTTTTGATCAAGAAAAAATGAGAGTTTCATTGGGGCTCAAGCAATTAGCAGAGGATCCATGGAAAGATATCGAAAGCAAGTATCATGTCGGTCAAATTGTTGAAGGTGAAGTAGCATTAACTACAGATTATGGTTGCTTTGTGAAACTAGATGAGGATATAGAAGGTCTAGTGCATATAACCGATCTAGATTGGAAAAATAAGAACATCAACCCATCTTCAATTTTAAGCAAGGGCGATAGCATAACAGTTAAAGTTATGGAGATTGATCTTGAAGAAAGGAAAGTCTCTTTAAGCAAGAAGCACACTACTGAAAATCCATGGAAAGATTTTGAAGACAAGCATAATGCTGGTGATATTCTTGAAAATATGAATATTAAATCCGTCACCGACTTTGGAATTTTTGTTGAGCTTGATGGAGGGATAGATGGATTAATTCATCACTCTGAAATTGTTGTTGGTCCTGAAGAAATCCAAGAAAAATACAAAGCAGGCGATCAGATCACAGTTTCAATTTCTGGAATGGATTCAGAAAGAGAAAGGATTTCACTATCTTTGGTTTCATAGAAAAAACCTTAAACATTTCTTACAATTGCCAATATGTCTAATAAGAGGCTAATTGTTGCGCTTGATTATAGCGATACAGAAGATGTAAAAGCTTTACTCTCACAACTAAACCCAAATAGATGTATGGTCAAAGTTGGCCTACAGCTATACTTGTCACAAAGGGAGAGCATTTTAGAAATGATCTCAAATGCTGGATTTGATATTTTCTTAGATCTCAAATTGCATGACATTCCTAATACTGTAAGCAAGGCATTAAGTGAAATTGAAAAATTTAATGTCTTTATGACTACTATTCATCTTCAAGGAGGCAAGGAGATGATAGAAGCGGCACTGTCCTCGGTACAATCTACAAAAATAATAGGAGTAACATTGCTTACCAGTCTAAATGACAGTCATATTCGAAGCTTATATGGATCAGTTTTTTCAGATCAATTTGCAAGATTAATAAGTTTAGCAAATGATACAAAGATTGATGGCTTAGTATGCAGTGCCAATGAACTTAATCTATTACATGAATATCAAGGGATAAAAGTTGTTCCCGGCATCAGGAATAAGGCTTTGAATGATGATCAACAGCGCACAATGACATCATCAGAAGCTTATAATCTTGGAGCAGATTACATAGTTGTTGGCAGACCTATAACGCAGTCAGAAAATATCGAAGAGGCGATCAAAGAATATGAGCATTGATAATTTAAGGTCAAAAATTGATAGTTACTCCCAAAGCCATTTAAGGGCTGAAAGTGAGCTAGCAGGTTGTAGTTTTAATTTTAATGATCAAAGAATACCGAAAGAATTTTATTCAGACTTCATACAGTTAGCAAGAACACAAAAAATCCATGAAAAATTTAGAGCAACATACGAAGGGAAGCTTGTTAATGTTACAGAGGGTCGATCGGTTACTCATTTCAAGTATAGGATGCCTAGCATTTCTGGTGAATACGAACACCATCAAAAAAAATTATTTTCTATTTCCAAAAAAATAAGAGAGGCTGGCTACGAAAAAGTAGTTTTTTTTGGCATTGGAGGGTCTCAGTTGGGACCTGCGTTTGTCGGCGAAGCCCTAGTAGATAACTTCTACGATAAAGCCTGCTTAATTACTGGAAGTGATCCTGATGAATTTGCAGATAAGCTGGCAGGAGTAAATCTAGATAAATCCTGCTTTATAGTCGCTTCAAAATCTTTCAGCACTTTAGAAACTTTAAATTCATTCGAAAAAGTCACCAATAAAAAATTCTTAAGCAACACTTATGCAGTAACTGCAGCACCAAGACTAGCTGAGGATTATGGCATTCATAAAGACAATATAATTAGTTTTGATATCAATGTTGGTGGACGATTTTCAATTTGGTCACCTATATCAATATTGCTATCTATTTTCTTAGGAGAAAATGCATATAGAGAATTTTTAGGGGGAGGCCACTTGGCTGATCTTGAGTTACTGGAAAACGAATATGAAAGTTTAATCTTTAAATTGTCCTGCCAGGATATATTCCACAATAATATTTTAGGTAATCAGACTAGTGTTCTGCTTAATTATGACTGGAAGCTAAGAAATTTTTCGCGCTATGCTCAACAGCTTGAAATGGAGTCAAATGGTAAATCTGTCGATATTAAAGGGAATGAAAGCCTGGTGGATACTAACCCGATCATATGGGGAGGCTATGGCCCAGAATCACAACATTCATTTTATCAACTGCTGTATCAGGGAACCAAAGATTTTAATATTTACTTAATTGCACAAAAAAACCCTGAGAAACTTAATTACATGCAATTTCTTGGACAAAAACAATCGCTTGTTGAGGGCGCAGATCAAAAACTTGAAAGCTACAGGCAAACAAAAATACGACGCCTTACGTCAGTAGTGCTTAATGAGATTTCTCCAAAATCAGTTGGTGCTCTTATGGCAATTTGGGAAAATAAGACAATATTAAATAGTTTAATCTGGAACATAAATGCATTTGATCAGTGGGGAGTAGAGCTTGGCAAGCTCAACACAAAAAAATTCTCCGGTGAAAGCTAGCGTCAAAGAAAAAGTAAAATCATTTCCCCAGAAACCAGGAGTATATCGATTTTACGATTCTAATTCCCTCTTATATATAGGTAAGGCTAAGAACCTGCGAAAGAGAGCAAGCTCATACTTCAACAAAACAATCAAAGAGTATAAGACTTCAAAATTAATCGATAGAGTTATCGACGCAGATTTTCTGATAACTAAAAATGAAACTGAAGCGCTGTTACTAGAGCAGAATTTAATTAAATCAAATCAACCAAGATTTAATATCTTATTGCGTGATGATAAAACCTTTCCATACATAGAGATAAATGAAAAGCATGACTACCCTCAAATTTTGTTTAAAAGAACCACAAAAGCATCAAAAGAGCTTTATGGGCCATTTACGAGTGCTAAAGGAACTAGAGTTGCAATTTCTGAACTTCAAAATATTTTTAAGCTCAGAACTTGTAATGATGTATTTTTTTCAAATCGGTCCCGCCCATGCTTGCAATACCAGATCGGTAAATGTTCAGCACCATGTGTAGGCAAGATTTCGCAAAGAGATTATCTGGAAGATATTAAAAATACCAAAAAAGTATTAAAGGGAAATTTTTCAGAAATCATCAAAGACCTAAAATCAGTGATGAAAAAATATTCGGATCAAGAAGCTTTTGAGAAAGCAGGAGAAATAAAAACAAGAATTGAGATGCTCAGACGCATTGAGGAGACTCAAATTATTTTCTCAGGCGGTGACCAAACAAAAGTTTTAGGTATGGCCAGCATAGAAAATGATGTTAGTTTTGTTGTTATTGATATAGAAAAAAATGCTTTTTCAAACATTAAGAGGTATTCCTTTAAAAATCAGCTTGGTAAAAGTACAGATGATTTATTTGAAGAATTTTTAAGTAGACTGATCTTGGCGAGCCCAAAACTCAAAGAAATTATCTCCATTAAGGAGAATTTGGGATCACCATTTTTTCCACATATTAAATTTACGACACCTGCACATGGCAATAAAAAGAAATGGTGCGATATGGCTGATCGAAATGCTAGAGAATTCTTAGGGCTGCAGCTGCAAAAAGCAAATAAATATATGTTAAGTATAGATTACTTGAAAAATAAAATGGGCCTAACAGACGGCATAAACATTGTTGGCTTCGATGTAAGTGGTGGAGTTGGTGATATTCAGACGGTTTCTTGTGTATATTTTAACGAGCACGGACCAGACAAATCAAAATATAGGTTTTTTAGAGTACCCAATAAGCATGCTGAATCAGATATTTCTGCATTGGCTTATGGCATTGAAAAATACTTCAAAAATAATTTTGATATTTCAGTAGTACTAATTGATGGCGGTAAAACGCACCTGAATTCTATAAAAAGCTTCATGGATCTAGAAAAAGTTAAGTTTGTGGCTTTAGGTAAAGGTGAAAAGAGAAAATATGGCATAGAAAATTTATTTTATGACGATCATAAAGTTGAGTTTAGAAAAGACGATAGCATGTCGAAATTATTTTTAGATGTCAGAGACGAAGCACATAGATTTGCTGTAAAAAACTTTAGATCAATAAAAAGAAAAAACCTTACCAAGCATTACCTACAAGACATTAAAGGTGTTGGCCCCAAAACTATTGATAAGATCTACAAGGAATATGGCAGTCTCGAGATTCTTGCAAAAATCACACCAGAGCAATTTTCACAAGAATGTGGACTCAGCAAATCAATGTGTAAAAATATTCAAACAAAGGTCAAAGATATATATAATTAAGCAATGCATTCAAGGTTTCATTTAGCTATCAAGGTCACAGACCTTCCGATAGCAAAACGTTTTTATTGCGATATTTTGGGCTGTGAGGAAGGTAGAGCAGAGGACGATTGGCAGGATATAAATTTTTTTGGCAATGAGCTGACATTGCACGAATGCTCTGACTATAGGCCAAACAAAAATATAGAAGGAAAAATTGTTGATATGTGCGATATTCCTGTGCCTCACTTTGGTGTTCATCTTTCCGAATCAGATTTTTCAAACCTTAAAACAAAGAGTGCAGAACAATGATGTCAATGTCTTGCTGGAGCCCTTTGTTAGATTTGAGGGACGACCTCCTGAGCAAGAGACAATGTTTCTCAGCGACCCATTTAATTATGTAATTGAAGTTAAATGCATGAAAAACCCTGAAACACTTTGGGATCTTAGCTCTTGATAAAATTAAATATTCCTTTAATATCACCTCTCTATGACATTCGATAACCACACCCCTGAGCGTTCATGAATCGCTTTTCATCTATTCCACAATAATTTTGAGACCGCAAAGAAGAAAGAGACCTCCTCAGCCTCCTGTAAATAAATTTATGAAGGCAGAGAGATTGACTGTTATATCAGAGTCTGGTGAAAAATTAGGTGAATTCTCAAAATCTGAGGCAATTGTACTTGCAGAGGATAAAGGCTTAGATATCCTTCAAATAACATTTGATAAAGAGCCCTGTGTTGCAAAAATCATTGATTACGGGAAATATAAGTTTGACCAAAAAAAGAAAGCTTCTCTTGCCAAAAAGAACCAGAAGAGACTTGAGCAAAAAGAGATAAAAATGAGACCAAATATTGGTAAAGGAGATATTGATGTCAAGCTAAACAAAATAAAAGGCTTTCTAGATAAAAAAGCGAATGTCAAAGTTACTGTAATGTTTAGAGGAAGGGAGCTTGGAAACACTAGTTTTGGCAAAACTTTACTTGACAGCATCATTAAAGAAACCGAAGATATTGCTTCTGTTTTAGTAGAGCCAAAGTTTGAAAACAGAGCTTATAGTACAATGTTGGCTCCAAAGAAGACAAAATGAGCAAATTAAAAAATCACTCTAGTGCTAAAAAGAGGTTTAAAGCAACGGGTTCAGGCCTTAAAATGAGGTCTGCTGGGAGAAACCATATCCTCTCTAAGCATAAAACCAAGAAAAAGAGACATGCTCGAGGGACCTCTAATTTAGAAGGTGCAAATTTAAAAGTAGTAAATAAATTATTGGAGGCATAATGCCAAGAACAACTAAAGGAAACTTAGCAGCAAAAAAACACAAAGCAGTTCTAGCAAGAACAAAAGGGCACTATGGTGCTAGATCTAGGCTTTTTAAAACAGCTAAGCAATCTTTAATCAAATCATTGCAATATGCTTATAGAGACAGAAAAAATAGAAAAAGAGACTTCAGAAGGCTTTGGATTATAAGAATCAATGCTGAAGTCAGAAACTTAGGATATTCTTATTCTAAATTCATAAATGGCCTTAACCAAAAAGGCATAGAGCTTGACAGAAAGATGTTGTCGGAGTTAGCTATACAGGATAAAGCAACTTTTGAAAAAGTTGTGAAAGCTGCTATAGATTAATGACGGCACCAAAAGATATTTTCTTACCACCATTGAACCGTGAAATTGGTTCAAGACACCCTATAAATCAAGTTAAATCTGAACTAACCGATCTGTTAACTTCGTTTGGATTTTCGGTGGCTGAGGGCCCTGAAGTTGAGACCGAAGAGTACAATTTTGACAAACTAAACATACCAGCGACGCATCCAGCGCGTGAGATGCATGACACATTTTATGTCAACAACAAAACTCATGTGCTGCGTACGCACACTTCGCCAGTTCAAGTTAGAACTATGCTAGCGAGCAAACCTCCTATAGCTGTGGTTTCCCCAGGTAAAGTCTATCGCAAAGACGATGATGCTACCCATTTACCAATGTTTCATCAGATTGAGGGCTTGTACGTCGATGAGAATGTCAATTTTGCTCATCTTAAGGACTTAATTTATAAGATATGTCATTCCTTGTTTGGTGAAGAAGCTCAGCTACGTTTTCGACCATCTTATTTTCCATTTACTGAGCCATCTGCAGAGGTTGATGTCTTGTTTGGTGATAAATGGTTAGAAATTCTTGGATGTGGGGTGGTCAATCCGAAAGTTTTAGATAATTGTGGCATCGACTCACAAAAGTATTCTGGCTTGGCATTTGGTTTGGGGATTGAAAGAATTGCTATGCTCAAGTACGAAGTGAAAGATATAAGAGATTTTTACAAATCAAACCTCGATTTCTTAAGGCAATTTAAATGAAAATAGTTTATTCACATTTACTTAACCTCTTGGAGCAACAACCCAATTTAAAGGAGTTATCAGATTTATTGTTTCAATTAGGGCATGAGCATGAAATAGATGGGGAAGTCCTCGATATGGAAATCACCCCCAATCGTGGTGATTGTCTATCACTTAAAGGCCTAGCGCGTGATCTAAATTACTTCTATCAGGCCAAAGAACTGCCAAAAAGTGATATGACTTTGCCAGCACTTGAACTCCAGTTTGATAATAAAGCTCAAGATGTGTGCCCAAATATTTCTTTTATGCAGATTGAAATCGAACAAGTGCCCACAAAGTATGAGCCTTACTTAGAGGCTTATTTCGCAGATCTAGGCATCAACAAAAACAATTTTTTCACTGATATCTCCAACTACTTAGCTTACGAATCAGGACAACCCACGCACTGCTTTGATCAGAACACTATGCAGGGGCATTTCAGTTTGGCCAAGAAAAAGCTTAAAACAAAGTTCAAGACCTTATTAGACACAGAGATTGAGTTAACAGAAGAAAATTTGGTCTTCTCTTTAGACGATGCAGTGATTAGTCTAGCGGGAATAATGGGTGGAGCCAGCACAGCCTGTTCAGCAGATACAACTAAAGTTTTGGTCGAGTGTGCTTACTTTCAGCCAGAAGAAATTTTAGGCAAAGCCAGAAAATACAATCTAAGCTCAGAGGCAGCCTACAAGTTTGAGCGGGGCGTCGATTATCTCTGCCAAGAAGAAGTCCTACGCAGATTTTTACAGATTGTTTCCGAGCATACTGAAGTTAAGTCGGTTGCTCTTTATAGTGAACAAAACAAAACCACATTGACGGAAGTGCCATACAATAGCAACAAACTCAATGCAGTGGTTGGGATTGATATTAGCCAGCAAGAACAAATGGCCTATTTAAGTGCTTTGGGCTTTGAAGCTGGCAAGAGCATAACTGTGCCTGCCCATAGATCCGATGTGAATCAGCTTAATGATCTGGCAGAGGAAGTCACCAGAATGATTGGTTACAACAATATCTCATCACAAGTGTTAGCGTTGCCCGTCAGGGCAAAAAAACAGCAGAGATCTTTTGAAGAGCTAGTAGGTAATTATTTAATAAATCAAGGCTTCTTCGAAGTCATTAATAATCCTTTCACTGATTTTGAGGGGAAAGAAGCCATTGCTGTTGATAATCCCTTGGACAAACAACGTGCCATGTTGCGCACCTGTTTAATGAATTCGATCAGAATCAATATTGCCTATAATCAAAACAGACAAAAAGATTCCATTAAGTTTTTTGAGTTCTCAGATATTTACAAAACCTCTGGCACAGAGCGACGTTTTGCTTTAGCCATTTCAGGCCGCGTAAATAAAAATGCTAAAGAATTTAATGCCCAACTGGATTACGGGCATCTTAAAGGCCTTGTGAATAGTATCTGTAATGATATTTTGAAAGTGCAACCAACTTACGAGCTAACTAATAAGAGAGGCTATGATTTTTATGAATCTTTGTCTTTAAATGGTATTGAAATTGGTGGTCTTGGTAAAGTCAGCAAAGATACCATTGAATCTAAAGTCAAAACACCAGTGTTTGCATGTGAACTAACTATTGATAATCTAGCAGTGCCAGATAATCAATTCACCCCAACATCAGATTTTCCTGCTTCCTACCGTGATTTATCATTTAGTTTAAGTGATCTGGATGAGTTGGAACATTAACAAAGCTAGTTGATGATGCTACCAATGCCAATGATCTCATAACCGAAAGTTTTATTTTTGATTTCTTTCAAAACAAAAAACTAAACCTCTTAAAGCTTGGCTTTAGATTTAAGTTTCAAGCTAAAGATAAAAGCTTAACAGACGAGGAGATCGATCAAATTATGGATAAGCTCATTAGTGACTCACTAGCATTAGATGGTATTTCTATTGAGGGTTTGTAATGTCTTATATCTTTACGTCTGAATCAGTTTCAGCTGGACATCCAGATAAAATCTGTGACCAGATTTCTGATGCAGTCTTGGATGCTTGTCTTCACCAAGATAAAAATTCTAGAGTTGCATGCGAAGTCATGGTCAAAAATAATAATGTGATCTTGGGAGGTGAAATTACAACCACTGCTGATGTGGATTACGAACAGATTGCTCGCAATGTGGTCAAAGACATTGGCTACGATCATCAAGAACTTGGTTTTAGCTACGATACCTTTAAGTTTACCAACTACATCTCAGAGCAAAGCCAAGATATTAGTGAAGGGATTGCTCAAGGTGAACAGTTGGGCTCTGGAGACCAAGGCATCATGTTTGGCTATGCCTGTCGTGAAACGCCAGAGCTGATGCCGTTGCCTATTGCCTTGGCCCATGAATTGACACGCAAACATGAAACAATTCGTCAGGATAGAAGTCTTGGTCTGAGGCCAGACGCCAAATCTCAAGTGGCCGTTGAATACAATGATAGCTATCAGCCCCAAAGAATTGATTCCATTGTTTTTTCCAGCCAACATGATCCAGCTATATCACTAGAACAACTACGTGAACTAATAAGAGAGGAAGTAATTAAGAAAACACTCCCTCAAGATCTTATAGACAGCGAGACTAAATTTTTAATTAACCCAGCGGGACGTTTTGAAATTGGTGGCCCTGTCGGTGATTGTGGTTTAACTGGCCGCAAAATCATTGTCGATACTTATGGAGGTATGGCTCGTCATGGTGGGGGAGCTTTTTCTGGTAAAGATCCCTCAAAAGTTGATCGTTCAGCAGCCTATGCTTTGAGACAGGTTGCAAAATCTTTAGTGGCAGCTGATCTTTGTGATTACTGTGAAATACAAGCATCCTATGCGATTGGAGTGGCTGAACCAACCTCCATCTTTATTAATGCATTTGAATCGGAAAAGATTTCAACGAATGATCTCGAACAATTGGTGTCATCAAATTTTAACCTGACACCATCAGGCATAATTACAGAGCTCAATCTTCTTGAACCTAACTATCTCAAAAACAACAAACTATGGTCATTTTGGTCGGGAAAATCAAAACTTTAGCTTGGGAAAAAATTAAAATTTTGAAAGTTTCACATGAAAATTACAGTTGAGTGGTGGGTTTGACCCTATTCATTCTGGTCATATCGCTTATATAAAATGCTGCAAAAAAGCATGGAGACATATTGATTGTTGCTCTAAATAGTGATGCTTGGTTGGCTAATAAAAAAGGACAGCCTTTTATGAGTTTTGAAGAAAGAAAATCTATCTTAGAAAATCTTTCTTGTTGTCGATGAAGTAATTGACTTTGATGATGATGAGCTTGGAAGCTGCATCAATGCTTTGGCAGCAATTAAAAAGAAATACCCAAATGAGCACATTATTTTTTGCAATGGGGGCGACCGAAATGATTCCAACATTCCAGAGATGAGCATTAAGGGGATTGATTTTAGGTTTGGTATAGGGGGCGAAGATAAAAAGAACTCTAGTAGCTGGATTTTAAAAAATTGGCAAGGAGATGGCTGAAGAAAGAGTTTGGGGTAAGTTCTTAAATTTATACCAAGATAATAAAATGAAAGGTAAAAGAACTGATAATTAAAGCCTGAAAAGGCATGAGCTTGCAAAAGCATTTTAAAAGAAGTGAAATATGGTTAGTCTCTGAGGGCCAGTGTGTTGTTAATTATTCAAAAGAATCTTTACACTGAAAAGCATTATAAAGAAATCTCAAGCTATCATGATGTGACCAAAGTTTCCCAAGAAGAATGGCATCAAATATACAATCCATTTGAAGAGGAATGTAGAATTATTGAAATTCAATATGGTGAAGAAAATTCGGAAGAAGATATTGAGAGATTGGAATTTTATAAGGGAAATAATGAGTGAAGATTACAAAGTAAAAGATATAAAGCTAGCTGAATTTGGCAGACAAGAAATTTTGCTGGCTCAAGATGAAATGCCAGCACTTATGGCAGCTGAGAGAAAAGTACCGTGATGAACAGCCTCTTAAAGGTGCAAAGATTATGGGCTGCATTCATATGACTATTCAGACCGCGGTGTTGATAGAAACTTTGATCGATCTTGGAGCTGAAGTTAGGTGGTCATCATGTAATATTTTTTCAACCCAAGACCATGCAGCAGCTGCAATTGCTGCTAAGGGTATTCCAGTTTTTGCATGGAAAGGAGAAACAGAAGAAGAATATGAATGGTGTCTAGATCAAACTATAAAAAAGGATGACAAGTCTTGGGATGCCAATATGATTCTTGACGATGGTGGGGACCTTACAGTTAAAGTACATAAAGAATATCCAGAAATGCTTGATCATATTCATGGCATTTCAGAAGAAACAACTACAGGAGTTAAGAGATTAAAAGAAATGCTTAGCCAAAGGAGAATTAAAAGTTCCAGCTATTAATGTTAATGATTCAATAACAAAATCAAAAATGATAATAAGTATGGTTGTCGACATAGGACTTGATGATGCCATTAAACGTGGCACAGATATGCTGCTAGCCGGCAAGAAAGCATTAGTGATTGGTTATGGTGATGTTGGCAAAGGATCAGCAGAATCATTAATGCAGCAAAAAATGATTGTAGATGTTACAGAAGTTGATCCAATTTGTGCAGCATGTTTTGATGGTTATTCATGGTGATGTTGATATTAGCGGCCATAATTTAGATTTAGAACTGCTAAAAAATATGATCTAGTATTTACAACAACGTAATATAAATGTTCTAATAAATTTATGCATTTAACATTGGACATTTTGATAATGAAATTGATGTAAAGTACTTAAAAACATTTAATTGGTATGAAGTAAAACCAGGGGTACACAAAGTTATAAAACCAAACGGTGATTATTTGCTACTTTTAGGAGAGGGCCGCTTGGTAAACTTGGCGCTAGCAACTGGACATCAAGTCGGGTTATGGATGGTTCTTTTTGCAACCAGGTTTTTGCTCAAATTATGCTATTTAAAAATCAATATGCTAATAAAAATGAGACGAAAGTTATTTGTTGAAGTTTTGCCAAAAAACTTGATGAAGAGTTGCATCACTAATGGTAAAAGGTTTTGGAGGAACTTTAACTAAGCTAACATGCAATCAATCTAAATATATCGGAAGTCAATAAAGATGGGCCATTTAAGGGTGATGAGTATAGCTAGTAATGATGAAAAATTCTATTTCTTGGTTATGACGAAAAACAAAACTGGATTAATCAGTTTTTAAAAAAGAAACCATAAGATTTTTTGGTCAAATGACAAAGATATTAACTATTCAAAGCACGACTTAATTATTTCTTTTGGATACAGATATTTAATACCCATTGAAAGTTAAAGGAAGCAAAAAGACCAATAATAAATTTACATATTTCATATCTTCCTTATAACAAGGGCGCTCATCCAAATTTTTGGTCACATTATGAAAATACCAAAACAGGAATAACTATTCATGAAATTGATAAAAGGAATTGATACTGGAAATATAATTTACAGAAAAAGTATCAAAATTGATAATGCATTAACACTTAAAGAATCGCACGCATTATTGCTAATGAAATTGAACTACTATTTAAAGATAACATTACAGAAATAGAAGAAGGCAGTTATAAAACAATACCTACAAAATTAAAGGGAACATACCACCAAAAGATTTGCCTGATTGGGTTTCCTGGGATTTGACTAATAAAGTAAAAAACCGTAGCGAATAGTAGAGGTCTTTATTGTTTTAGCTAACCTTATGAACAAAGAAGGAATATTAAATAGTGAATCAAAAAAGAGGGTAGATGCGTTATTAAAGTGTATCAAAAATAAAAAATATCAAAATATATTATTTTGTAGTTGGGCGTATAGAAATGATTCAAATATAACAATTGCAAGTGCCCAAAAAAATATTTTGAATCAATAAAGTTAAAGAACATAATATTTATCTAATTGAAGAATCTAGGGATACTGTTGGGGATGCTGTTTATTCAAAGAAAATGTATAGAGCAAATTTTAATCATCCCAGGATTAATGTAGTAACAAGTGATTATCATAAAGATAGATCAAATAAAATATTCAATTTTGTTTTTTGGAAAAAACTATGAAATTAATATGATTAGTGCAACAACAAGCTACCTGACCCAATTGGAATCAGAGGAGGAAGTCTTTAATGCATTTCAGAAAAACATTTAAAGGAGTTGAAGAAGGAGATATGAAAAAATCTACTCAACAATGATAAAGCATCCTTTTATAATGGAGAGGTATACTAAATTAATGATTAAAATTAACGGTGTAGGTATTGGTAAGGGCTGTGCTCCATATGTAGTAGCAAATATCTGCGAATCGCCAATGGAAGTCTTGAAAATGTAAGCTAATCAGCTCAACAAAAGATAATGGCCTTCAGCTGTAAAACTTCAAACCTATACACCTGAATCATTAACAGTCAATTCAATGCTGGATGACTTTTTAATAAAAGAAGGTTTATGGAAGGGTAGAAATCTTTATGAATTATATGAAGAAGCACATACACCATGGGAATGGTTTGAAGAACTTTTTACATGCAGAAAGATGTGGCATTACTATTTTTAGTTCACCATTTGATAGAAAAGCAGTTGATTTACTTGAAGGATTAGGATGTCCAGCATATAAAATTGCATCATTTGAAATTTTTGAACCATGAATTGATTGAATATGCAGCCTCAAAAATGAAACCAATAATTCTTTCTACAGGCATGGCTAATAAAGAAGAAATTAGTAAGCAATAGAGGTTATTAAAAAGCACAAAAAACAATTTTATTAATGCATTGTGTATCTGGCTATCCCAACCCCACCTGATGATTATAACCTCAAACATAAGTTGAGATGCAAAATTATTTTGGATATTTTGATGTCGGGTTATCCAGATCACACTAATCTCAAATATTTTTTCGATTGCAAGTATTGCTTTAGATGTATGTTTTATTGAAAAACATTTTATTTTAAACAAGGAAATTAGTGGACAGATGATAGCTTTTCAATGGAGCCAGAAGATTTAAATGCTCTAAATATCAGTAGATAAGCATTTAGATCACTTGGTACAAGCATCAAAAAAATATTAAATGCAGAAAAAAAAGCTTGGTTTTAAAGAGTCTTTATTTTTATGAAGGACTTAAAAAAAGGCCATGTCTAACTTAAATGATATAAGATGTATCAGGCCTGGTTATGGCATAAAACCTAAATATATTAAAGATATTATTGGTAAAGTTATAAAGTCAGACATATCAAAATATAAAGCCAAGCTTTGATGACTTTGAGCAACTTTGAAAAATTTAAAATATAATAATCATTATGTTTGAAAAATGAACAATCTTAATTACCGGCGGAACAGGTTCTTCGGACAAGCATTCTATAAATTATTTAAGGAATAAATTTAAAAAATCAAAAAATAATTATATTTTCACGTGATGAAATGAAACAATTTAAATGGCTAAGAAATTCAATGAAGACTTTTTCGATATTTTATTGGAGATGTAAGAGATAAACAAAGATTGAAATGGCTTTTGAAGTATTGATTATGTTGTGCATGCAGCAGCAACAAAAATTGTTCCTACCGCAGAATATGATCCATTTGAATGTGTTAAAACAAATGTAAATGGAGCAATGAATGTTATTAGCGCTGCATTGAGTTCAAAAATTAAAAAGATTGTTGCTCTTATCAAGTGATAACCTCTTCACCACATAATAAACCTTTACGGAGCTACAAAACTTACTTCCAGATAAGCTTTTTGTGGCCGCAAATAATTATTCAGGAGACAGACAAAAGTTTTTCAGTTGTTAGATATGGGAATGTTATGTGTTCAAGAGGGATCAGTCATCCCGTTCTTCCTTTCTGGATAAATCAAAACCTGCCAATAACAGCCCCCAATATGACTCGTTTTATGATTTCATTACAAGAAGGAATGATCTTGTGGTGACAGCATTTTAAAGAAAGTCTAGGTGGAGAAATTTATGTAAAAAATTCCCTCTGTGAAGTTGTTGATATTGCTTCAGCAATTTTTAGGCCATGAAAATATTGATGTAATAGGTGTAAGGCTAGGTGAGAAAATTCATGAGCAGATGATCAGCTCAGAGGATTCTATGACAACTTACTCTTATGATGGATATTACAAAATTTTGCCCTCAATCAATAATTGGCATTTTAGATAAGAATAGAATTAAAGCTGGAATTCCTGTTTCTCAGGTTTTTGTGTATACAAGTAGAAAATAATAAGACTGGATGACTAGGAAGAACTTCTAAACTTTTTAAAGAGAGATAAAGCTTAACTTAATGATTACATATAGTAAACAAAAGCATCTCTAAAGCAGATATTGATGCTGTAAAAAAGTTCTGGAATCAGATACTTAACACAAGGACCTCAGATAGAAATGTTTGAAAGGCAATAAATTCTCAAACAAGCTCATCATTCTGTACTGCAGTTAATTCTGCCACTTCAGCGCTCCATATTGGTTTTGCTTAGCTCTTGGCGTTAAAAAAAAATGATGTTGTTTGGACTTCCTTCTAATTCTTTCGTTGCCTCCTCAAACTGCGCTTTATATTGCGGGGCAAAAGTTGATTTTGTTGATATTGATCTAGATACAGATAATATGTCTATCCCTTTATTAGAAACTAAGCTCATTCGCGCTAAGAAAGAAAATAATTTACCTAAGGTGTTAATTCCTGTTCATCTTTCTGGCAACAGCTGTGATATGGAAAAGATATATAATTTATCCAAAACGTACGGATTTAAAATACTAGAAGATGCTTCTCATTGCATCAGGGGTATGTCACAAAAATTACCCAATAGGGTCTTACAATTTCAGATGCATGTGTTTTTAGTTTTCATCCTGTAAAAATAATAACTACTGGAGAGGGCGGCGCAATAACCACTAACTCACTAGAAATTGATAAAAATTGAAGGAGCTTAGAACACATGGAATTGTGAAAGATAGTAATTTATTTGAAAGCAATATCACGCCTCAGTTTTATTATGAGCAACAAGACCTTGGGTTTAATTATAGAATAACCGATATTCAGGCAGCACTAGGCACTCAATTAAGATCATTGAAAAAAATATCAGCAAAGATGGGAAATTGCAAACAGGTATGATGCGGAAATAAGTAACACTAATGTAATCAAACCAAAACTTAAAATTAGAAGGCTCCTCATTCCATCTTTGTATTATAAAAGTTATAATCATAGAGATAAGCTCTAGAATGTTTCAAGATAAATAACATCTATACAACAGTTCATTATTTTCCGATTCATCTTCACCCATATTATCTAAAACTTGGTTTTAAAGGATTTTCCAAATTCAGAAACTTATGGATTTCAAGCATTATCTTTGCCAATTCATCAAACCCTAAAGGATGATGAGCAAGGATATATAATTGACTTAATCAATAACTTTAAATGAAGATAATAAGGTTTAACTCCCTGCAAGGAAGGAAGCAAAGAATTCAGGAAAAATATTCGTGAATTTAATGGGATCCCATTATAGAATATCCAATAAGCTGCGCTTAAAAAAGAAAAGTCAATAATGAATATTATGTTTCTTCTGATGATATGAAAAAATACATGAAATTGCAAAGGCATATGA
The DNA here is from genome assembly GCA_038147295.1 of Gammaproteobacteria bacterium. Taxonomy (GTDB): domain Bacteria; phylum Pseudomonadota; class Gammaproteobacteria; order Magnimaribacterales; family TMED112; genus TMED112. Next base: position 27,140 of record JAYQTH010000002.1, on the reverse strand, counting down.
GTGCATTTTCTCATGAAAGAGCCCCGCCTAAGCTAACGACTATGCAACTTCTATGGAAGTCATAAGATTATGTAGCTAGCACTACTGAAGAATTCGATTTAATAGTAATGGTGTACCCAACTACACCAGAGACTATATATGAATGGTCTCGTGAAAGGAATAAAAATGCTAATTGAGTCTGAAAGAGATAGGTGTATTTCAATATCTAAATATCAGCACCCAATTCAGAGAAGTTTTTCGCTCAAAAATAATACAATAACTCCGTTAAAAATAAGTTCATTAAATTGTAGAACGCAGGACATGAAGACTATTATCATGATGCGGCAAATTTTTTATATTTTTAAGAAAGAATGCTTTAATTGTTCAACTAATAATATATTCTCAAATGATAGTGCTTTTGTTGAAATACCAAAAGAATATTCTCTAGATATCGATAATGAAGAAGACTGGAAATTCGCTGAGAAAATTTGTTCTTAATCTTGTAGAATATACCATTATGGCTGAATGGCTGAGTGGCAGAGTGGTCATGCAGCGGACTGCAACTCCGTTAACATCGGTTCGATTCCGTTCTCAGCCTCCAAGTTAAATTATGAAAAATAAAAAAAAGATAGCAATTATTGGACATGGGTTTGTTGGCAAAGCAACAGATTGGGGTTTCGATATAAATGTAGAAAAGTTGGTGATTGATCCTAGGTATAAAAATGAAACTAAAGATCTTTTAGACTTCAAGCCAGATTTTATATTTGTTTGTGTTCCTACCCCCATGGGCAATGATGGAAATCAAAACTCTGAAATTATTACAAAAGTATTAAGTGATATTTCATCATTTGGTGGGAATGCAATTACTATAATAAAAAGTACAGTTTTGCCCGATATCTTAATTAGATTGAAAGAAATTAACGAAAGAATTATTTACAACCCGGAGTTCTTAAGAGAAAAACATGCATCAGAGGACTTCATAAATTCTGAACTTATTATTTTAGGTGGAGAAAGAAATATCGCGTCAAAAGTATCTGAGCTTTACATTACTCACTCAAGATGTGAGTGTAGAGATCACATTTTTGTTGATCTTCTTACAGCATCTCTAATTAAATATACTATCAATACTTTTTTGGCGACTAAAGTGGTTTTCTTCAATGAAATTTTTAGTCTATTTAAAAACCTTAAACAAGAGGATACCTGGGAAAAGTTTATATCCACAGTGTCACTGGATAGTAGGATTGGTAAAAGCCATATGATGGTACCAGGACATGATGGTAGGTTTGGATTTGGAGGAGCATGCTTCCCAAAAGATAGTTCAGCTTTATTAAAATATACCAAGAAAAATTCAAAAAAACTATCAGTTTTAACTGCTGCAATAGAGACCAACAACACAATAAGATCCACGATACCCAGATTTGGATGATAAGAAGAACAAAATGTATCCTGAAAGTAATTAATCAGTTAAGTCATGCCCAGGTGGTGAAATTGGTAGACACAAGGGACTTAAAATCCCTCGAAGGAAACTTCGTGCCGGTTCAAGTCCGGCCCTGGGCACCAAATTATTAGCAGAATATGAGAGAATCAAATTATAAAGAGCACATTGATATTTTTGAATTAATGTCTCCACTATGGCATAAGAAATTATTAATACTGATAGCTTGTATTATTGGTTTTTTTGTTGGTGTAGTATTTTCCCTAAACATTAATGATAAATACGTATCTACAGCAATTATTTCACCCAAGAAAATCAAAAAAATTTACCTAATTCATTCTTAGGAGATTTTGGAGTTTTGGTATAGAGGCAATCAAATGTAGATAACACTGCCCTTTGATTGAAAAAATGAAAACTAAATCCTTTATCGTTGATCTTGCTACAGAAAAGAATCTTTGTTAAGGATTTGTTATATTCACAATCATGGAATAAGAAAAAAATTTAATTCAATATGACGCCCCAAGCTTTCGAAACGAGATTCAAAGATGAGTGGTTATTCAAAAATATAGTGCAGATTTTAAGTTATACAAAAATGAATTCACCCTTTTATGAGGTTAACTTTTAAGTCAATATCCCCCTTTAAATCAAAACAAATTCTTGAGCTTATTATCTCTAAGGTAAACTTAGATATGAAAACTAGAGACCTTGAAGAGTTAGACCAATCCATAGAATATTTTTCTAATGAGCTAGTAAATGAAAAGAATGAATATGTTCGTGATGCAATGGTTAATGTCTTGAAGAAAACTTTCAAGTCGTTCTCTGATATTTAACAAGATTATGTATTTGAAGTTATTGAGCCACCAACCCCTAGCTTATAAAAAATCAGAACCAGCACGATCACTTTATTACTATTATTTTTTCTATATGTTTTGGTCTAGTTGCTATAATTTATGTTTAATTATGAACCTTTTTACGAAAATGGTAAAGTTGCTTTAATTACTGGTATTACAGGTCAAGATAGGTCCTACCTGGCTGAAATGTTGATTGAGAAGGGCTATATTGTTCATGGAATTAAAGAAGATCATCGTCGATTAATACTAATAAATTGATCATCTTTATGAAGACATTGAGTTCAATCAAAAAATTTCTTTCTTCATTATGGAGATTTAACAATTCGCTAAATAACATTTGATTACGTCAATTATACCAGACGAAATATAATTTGGGAGCCCAATCGCATGTTGCAGTATCTTTTGAAGTTCAGAGTATACACGCTAATGTTGATGGCTAGGTACTTTAAGGATCTTAGACACAATATTAAAAATAAAAAGAAAAAATATTAAATTTTATCAAGCCTCAACATCAAAGAACTTTTTGGTGATGTAGTTGAAACACCTCAATCAGAGACAACTCCTTTTAATCCTGTCTCTCCATATGCAGTTGCAAAGCTTTATTCGTATTGGATTTGTAAAAATTACCATGAGATGCTTATGATATTTTGCTTGCAATGGAATCCTTTTCAACCATGAATCACCTAGAAGAGGTAAACTTTTGCCAACAAGAAAAATCACCCTTGGCATATCTAAGATTTTAAGTGGCGATAGAAAGTTTTTATTTCTTGGCAACCTTGATTCGCTCAGAGATTGGGTCATGCAAAAGACTTTGTTGAGATGCAATGGCTTATGCTACAACAGGAGAAACCATGAGATTTTGTAATTGCTACTGGCAAGCAATATTCTGTGCAAGGCAATTTCTTACTCAATGTTTTGAGTGTTTGGGAATCAAAATTAGGTTTGAAGGTAATGGGGTAAATGAAGTAGCTATCGTTATTGATTCAAATAAGAATGAAAAAATCAACCTCATAAAAGATCAAATAGTTGTAAAGTCTCCGAAAAGTACTTCAGACCTCTTGAGGTAAATTCTTTACTAGGAGATTCTACTAAAGCAAATAAAATTCTTGGCTGGAAGCCAAAAATTACTGAAGCTTTATGTAAAGAAATGATCGAAAGTGATTATAAAGAATTTACTTATGAGTAAAAGTTTATTTTAGCAGGACATAACGGAATGGTAGAGCAGAGCTATTCATGAAGCACTTTGCGATGATTATGAAATAATAACTGCTGAAAAAGATGAATTAGACCTTATTGATGTGTAGCAAATGGGAATTTTTTTCAAAAGGGAAATAAATTTAACTATGTTATTATTGCTGCAAAGGTTGGAGGTATTAATGCTAAAAAAACCATCCAACTGAATTTCTGTATCAAGAATTTGATGATACAATCAAACCTCCTTTATAGTTCCTTAATAAAAATATTGAAAGAGACCTATATTTCTTGGATCCTCTTATATCTACCCCCAAAAAAAGCTGTAATTCCAATTGAAGAAAGAGCTTGCTTACTGGTCCCTGGAAACTAATAAGTCTTATGCAATAGCTAAGAATTACAGGGATCAGCTTTGTAATAGCATTAGACTTCAATACGGCAAAGATTTTAGATCTCATGCCAACTAATCTATATGGCCCCAATGCTTTAACTTGAAACTTCGCATGTTATTCCTGCATTAATTAGAAAATTCACTGAAGCTAAAGAAAAAGAACAAGAAGGAGATTTATATTTGGGGTTCTGGAGCTCAAAGAATTTCTTATGTTGCTGACTTGGGCCTAGCAGTGAAACACTTTATGCTTCTTTCACAAAGAAAATTTTCTCAGGCCATAAAGAATGAAACACACATTTAAACATAGAGATCTGGAAATGAAATATCTATACGCAACCTTTCTCAGATGATTGCTAGATTAACAGGCTTCAAGGGAACTATTAAGTTTGATGCAAACATGCCAGATGGCACTATGAGAAAACTTTTATCTGTAGATCTTGCAAAAAAATGTGGATGGGCTCCAAAAATTGATCTTGAAGAAGGGATAGAGCAAACAATTAAATGGTTTAGTTGTAACAGAAGTAGTATAAGAGAATGAAGGCATGAATAGGCCGAAAATTTTAATCACTGGATCTTCAGGTTTTATTGGATTTAGTTTAGCCAAGCAGCTCCTAGATATGGGGTGCTTGGTTTTTTTTTTTAACGTATTGATAATCTAGCGACTATTATGATGTTAAACTCAAAGAGAAAGATTAAGCGTCTTAAAGTTATGTATTTAAGTTTTACAGAGACATTAAAAATCAGATACTGTAGATAAAATCCTAAAAGCAATTGTCAAGTGTTGTAGTACATCTAGCGGCACAGGCTGGAGTTAGATATAGTATTGGAAACCAAAAGAATATCTTGATACAAATATCATAGGAACTTTTAATATTCTAAATGCACTTCCTAAACATAATATTTCTCATTTTTATTAGCATCTACATCGTCTGCATATGGAGCAATGAAAAACTTCCCTTACTCTGAATGCGATGCTACTCAAATGCCTTTAAACCTTTATAGTGCATCAAAAATTTCGACAGAGTAATGGCATTCATATTCCTACATATATAAAATTCCTACAACAGTATTTAGGTTCTTCACAGATTTATGGGCCATGGGGGTAGGCCTGATATGGCTCTTTCAAGTTCACTAAGAATATATTATTAGATAGAGAAATTGATGTTTTTGGGAATGGAGAGATGTATAGAGACTTTACATTTCTGATTTGACTAAAGCAATTCAATTATTAATTAACAGATACCAAAAAACCAAAGAATGTGATAGTGACTCAATATCTTCTGGCTCATTTAGAATTGTGAATATAGGGAATTCTAAGTGTTAATCTTATGGATTTTATAGGAGAAATTGAAAAGAACTTAAATAAGAAGAGCTAAAATAAAGTTTTTACCCATACAGGTAGGTGATATAAAATCAACACTTGCAAATAATAAACTTCTCTATGATTTAACTAATTTTCTTCTCAGATATCATATAAAGAGGGAGTTAAAATTTTACAGACTGGTATAAGGATTTTATAAATAATGAAAGTAGCTGTTATAGGAGCTAGGGTATGTTGTTGGATTGCCGCTAGCAATTGAGATTGGTAAAAATAATGAATGTATAGCTATGATATCAATTCAAAAGGATATCTCAGTTAAAAATCTATAGACATTACAAATGAAGTTGAAGCAAAAGATTTTAAAGTCAAGCAAGATTCATTTCACAGACAATGAGAAGGATATCTGTGGCAGATGATATTTTCATTATTACAGTACCAACACCAATTAATAAGACAATGGGCAATTCTTGCGTTTTCTTAAAGAATCAAGTGAGCTAGTTGGAAAGTATATAAAACCTAAGTCAATTATTGTTTATGAGTCAACTGTTTATCCCGGGATAACAGAAGAATACTGTGGCAATATATTAGAAAAGATATCAGGACTTAAGATTAATGATGACTTTTCACTTGGCTACTCTCAGAAAATAAAATCAGGTGATAAGAGGCACACCCTCAAAAATATAGTTAAAGTTGTAAAATATCAGCTTCAAAATCAAGAAGCACTAGAATTCTTAAAATTTTTATGGAAAAATCACAACAGCTGGAGTTTTATGAGGCTAAATCAATTAAAGTTGCTGAAGCAGCAAAGTAATTGAAAACACTCAAAGGGATGTGAATATTGCATTAATGAATGAGTTAGGCATTTGCTATTTAATAAATTAGAAATCAATACTTATGATGTTTTGAGTGCAAAATACAAAATGGAATTTTCTTAATTTTACTCCAGGCCTGGTAGGTGGCCACTGTAGCAGGGAGTTGATCCTTACTATCTAACTTACAAAGCAAAAGAAGTTGGATTCAAACCAAATTTAATATTAAGCGGAAGAAATTGAATGATGGATACATGAAAGTTTAAATGAAAATTCTTATAGATTCATTAATTGATAAAGGCCATAAACCAGAAAACTTATTGCTTAATTTTGGGATACACATTCAAGAAAACTGTCTGATATTAGAAACTCAAAGTTGAGAATTTAAAATTTTTCTTAAAACAAAATTTAAATCTGTTGAATGCTTTGACCCTATATAAATGACGATCAGAAGAAGTCTATAGTTCAATAAAATTTTAACAATGGCAAAGTTTATGATGGCAACAATACTTGCTGTAAAGCATGGGAGTTTAGAAATTCATTCATAATTACAAAAGGTTAATCCCTCTATCATTACATTCGATTTTAAGGGGTTCTATGATTCTGAGAATGTTGATATCTCAATATGAAAAATTTTCTAAAAAACTTAAAAAAGATCTATATCACTTTTTAATAGAAAACAAAAATTAAACAGTATTACTTTCTCATCTATGTTTCTTGCCGGGTTTTAGGGCTCATAAGTATTGGTCTTAGTTTTCCATTCTTGGCTTCAATTGGTTCACCTGAGACAATATTAAGTAACGATAGTCTTTCTCAATATCTTGAATTTTAGGATAACTACTCCTGAGATCTTATATTTGCTACCCTCTTGGATTTATTTCTGCTGTTTTGCTAAGTTCAGCTTTGAGGCTTTTCTTGTTAAAATTTTTAACAAATTTCTCATTCAGTGTAGGCTCATTTTATTGCTAGAAAGGCGTATTCAGATACACTTAAACAAAGCTATGAAGATATTCTCACTATTAATACTACTAATGGCGATTATAAGCACGATAACAAATAAGACACACACCAATTATTTTCACATCTTTAATTCCTTTTTTAACACTTCTAAACTCAAATGATAATTGCGCTAATAATTGGTTTAGCACTTTTTCTTAATAGACCACAAGTTACCCTGTTAGCGTTAGTTTTTTGGAATATCTTATTTAATAATTGCTCAGTTTCGCAGAACCGATTAAAGATTAGTAGTGAAATTATTGCTAGGAAGGCTGATCATTTAATAAAGATATTATTACGAAAGTTTGGTTCTGTGAAAGATATAATACTGAATCAAAATTATGATCCATATCTTAAAGACTTTGGAGAATCCGATTGGGATCTAAGAAAATCACAGGCTACTAGAACAATACTAGGACAATCTCTAGATTTGTGATGGAAGGTTTAGAATGACATTGATAGCAATCTTTGCTATATCTATTCATCAAGTGGCAATTTCTCTACAATCCTACCCTCTGTGTGGGGACTTTTGCATTAGCTGCACAAAGGTTATTGCCAATACTCAACAAGGTTTTCATCATGAGCAAATATACAAAGTGGGAAAGTTTCACTAGATGACATAATAAATTTAGTCCAGAACAGCCCTTAAATTTATCAAGAACAAATGAAAAATTAGTTTTGAAATTTCTTAGAGCTTAAAGACCTTTCGTATAGTTACCCTTCATCACAAGAAAAGTTCTAGAATGTAAACCTCAAAATAAAGAAAAATCAAATTATGGAATATTGGTAAAACAGGGTCTGGCAAAACAACCACATATGGATATATTGCTTAGTTGTTGCCACCAACAAAGGTAATTTTATTTATAGATGGCAAAATAATCGATAGCAAAAATATACGTAGTTATTTCAATATTATTTCACATGTATCGCAGGATATATTCATATTTAATGATACTGTAGAGAATAATATTGCTTTGGGCTTAATGATATAAGAAATGATGATCTTCAAGCGTTAAAAAATCTGACCTATTGAGTTTTGTAGATGGTAGAGAGGTAAAAGAAGCAGTTGGAGAGAGAGGGAGCTTCATTATCTGGCGGTCAAAAACAACGAATTGCAATTGCAAGATCATTCTACAAAAAATGGCGAAAATAATTTACTTGATGAGGCTACAAGCGCATTAGATGAGCTTACTGAAAAGTTTTATATATGATGAATTTCTTTCACTCAACAAACAATTATAATCGTTACTCATAGGCTTTTCTTCTCTAAAATATTGTGATGGAAGTTTATGTTGTGATAAAACTTTAGACAAGGTTAGTGATTTAAAAAATTTAGAAAATTATTTTGATCAATAAAAAACTATTATCAGTGCTCAGCTTATAATAAGGACTATTTTAACGAAATTTAGATATTCTCATAAACAAAAAAAAAATATTTCATATGCAAACTTATGCATATGGAATACATTTAGCCTATCAAGAACTTTTAAAGATAAATTTTTACTGCTTAATTTTTAAAGCATTCAAAAAAGATAAGGAAGAATTTAGGAAAACAAAAAAGAGCTCACTTTACTTAATATAAGCCTGATAAGAACAGATAAGATAAGCCTAAAAATTTTTCATCAGTATATTCTAACTATTTTATTATTTCTTCAGCCTGGAGAAAGTCTGTTGAAAAACTTAAAAATCTTGAATACAGAGGGAACAAATATTGGAAAAATTCATGAATCTTACTTGAGAATAAAGTTATTCAAGTGTAAGCTTTGGCTCATAACTATTTTTTCTTATTTTTCAAAACATAAATACATTAAAAATCTCGAGAAAGTGATTAATAAATATTCAGTTATTGCTAACTTGAAAATACTTTTTACCTCTCAATGGTCTGGTTGCTAATTATTTTAACAAGCAGGATAAAAGAGATTTATTCTGTATGCAGGAAAGGTTTCTAAAAAAACATAGAAGAAATGAAATTAGCCATCAAAAATTTTATAAAGACTATAAGGAAAGGATACTCAAAGATCTAGAAAAATTTGCTGATAGAAGATCTAAGATAAAAATAAATATGAGGTTTGCAGGAGGCAAGATGACGCAACTACTACATGAAAAAAGTTCTTTTAATAATAAAAACGAAGATATAAAAATATGATGGATGTATTTTTGCATGGTTTCACTGACTCTTTTTCTAGATATGGAGATATGATTTTTGATGATCTAATTGAATATGGGCTGAATATTCTTTAAAAGTAATAAGCCAAGGAACCCCTGAATATATGCTATAAAACCTCACCCAAATGCTTATGAATCCGGCGAGAAGGTTTTATGAAGATTTGAGATCAAGATTTGTAAATGTTGATTGGCTGTCAAAATCTTTAAAACAATATTATTTTCAAAATTAATTTCGGAGTAAGTGTGTGGGAGCGTACTTCAAGAGTTAGGTTACCATGGAATCCATCCATTGCAGTGGGTGAAATTTAGGTTCTTCATTCAAATAAAGTTCTTATCCTAAGAGCAAAGAGAATATATGTCATATTTAAAGAATCCTGATAAGTTATTTAGTGATAAACTAAAATTAGTTGAGGAAATCTCAACTCTTTACGCTACATCTTGAGCCTAGAAGATAGTTATGTAAATAAATTTGATGAAAATTAAAGCATTATTGACTTGCTTCAATCGATCTGAAAAAACTTTAAATTGCATAAGTCAACTTTGTGATAATTTTGACCAAGAGATATATATATTGTTGATGACGCATCAACTGATGGAACTTATGAAAAGTTACTTATCAAATTTCCTAAGTTCAACTCTTTACATCGAAAGGAGGTTTATATTGGGCAGGAGGTATGAATGCTGGCTATGAAAATTAAAATCCACAGAATTTGATTACTTATTTTTAGTCAATGATGATATTCATTTAAAAAATAATTGGTACAGTTTAATAATAAATGATTTAAATTCTGCTCAAAGAAAAACAGACAATTTTATTCTCTCAGGCTGTTTTGAAGATAGGCAAGGTAATTTATCTTATGGTGGTGAAGAAATCATGTATTTTGCACCCATTAAAATTTAAACAAATACCTCCCAATGGCAGCATACAAAACGTTGATACTATAAATATGAACTTTACAATTGTCTCAGAAAAACAATAGATAACATTGGTTTTTTTAAAGACTATTTCATTCATGGAGGTGCAGATTTTGAGTATGGATTAAGAGCAAAGAAAAAATGGTACAGATGTATTCATTTCCTCTAATACTACTAGGATTTTGCGACAGAAACTCAGACATTGGCATCAAATGATAAAAATTTAGGATTTGTTGAAAGATTGGAAAAATTCCATTCAATCAAAGAGCAGCCCTTTCAGCAAGAATAAGTTTTTTCCAGAAACATGGAGGACCATTATGGTTCTTATATTTTCCCCCTCCCATACATCAGGATATTATTTAATTTATGAAAATTAATGCAGTCTACGCTTGCCACTTTAATATAGGTGAAAACTCAGGCAAAAGTAGGGCGACAAGACAAAAGCTTTATTATCTTTCAAAAACACTAACTTCATTAAAAATTATCAGTGGAATATCAGGGCCTAAAATATTAAGGGTTTTAGTCCTTCTTAGATTAGAAGGCTTCAGAGTTATTATCTTATTGTTGACTGAAAATTTAATATTTATATTAGTAGAAGGTATATTAGGCTAATTAGTTGTTGGGTTGCGAAAATTAATAAAATAAAGATTATGAGGAAGTCATGGCTTAGAAAGTGAAGAACAGTGCAAAAACTTTTGTAAAAACTGATCTATCAGTTTGTGGAAAAAGTAATTAGAAAAATTTTAGAAAATTCAGATTTAATAATCGTTAATCATGAATCCTTAAAAAATACTATGAAAAAGTCTTTCAAATAGCAGAAATATTAAAGTGATTTATAATGGTTACGATCCCAGATCAAAATCAAAATTAACCAAATCAGAAGCAAGAAAGTTATTTTCATTTTCAGATGACTTTTTTATGTTGCATATCTTGGATCTGTTCACAATGGCATGGAATAGATAGTTTGAAATATGTTTGCAGAAAAACTGCCAAAAAATTTTAAGATTGTGATTGGAGGATCAGGGTAGATTATGAAGAGATTCATAATATTACACCATTGAATTCACAAGAGTGCCGACCTTCTCATAGCTGCTGACGCTTTAATAATCCCTCAGCCTATTGGTAGAACAAACCCAGGAACCCACTTAAACTCTATGATTATTTTTTATCTGAAAAATTTTGTAATAGTTCAAAGTAATATTATGGGCTACTCTGATGAAGCAAAAATTTATGGTAATTATTTAGAGATTAATTTTAACGAGATAGATAAATCAGTATCTAAAATAGTGAATCTAAAAAGCTCTAACTTATTTACCTGCTCAAATATCAAACCTTTTTCTTAAAAAGAATGAATAAATGGAAGAGTGAAATTGAAAAGTTATTTTGAAGGGAATAGCAAATTTCAGCCAAAGATTTTGCCTTTTCTATTATTTTCATTGGTGATTTCTGTAATTATCGCATTTAGAGACACTACGATTGGAAGTGAGTGTGAGGTACATGAATGATCTACAAAATTATCTAGATTACGATCTTACCTTTGTAGAAATGAGCCAGGCATCTATATTTTTATGTTCATTAGCAAAATGCTTGGCAAGTTATGAATTATTTTTTTTCTTTCAAACATTTTTATTACTATGTTATCAGTTCTATTCAATAAAAGAATTTTATTTCCAGAACTCCTGTTTTTAAACTCATCTTATTTGCTCGTTTTTTTTTTTTTTTTGCGCAGCAATATTGCTTTCAAATGGTACTTTGTTGTTAACATCAAATTCACTTAGACAGGGAACCTCAGCATATTTAATTTTTCTACTCTTTCTCTCTTTTTTATAAAGACAAAAATTAAGTGGCTTATTAGCGTTTTGTAGTGCAATTCTTTTCCATTTAAGTTCTTTTTCTAGTCTTACCCTTTCTTATACTTTTTTATTCCCCCTAAAACTATTAATGGTTTCATGTTTTTTCAAGCATCATTTAATTTCAGGGCTTCAGATTATTGATTAAAAATATTTTTCAGATATCACAGGAATACCATTATATGATTTCCTTTATTTTATGCTGATAGCGCAAAAGATTTAGGTGTTCAGCTGACTATTTATTTATACATTGTTTTGGGTATTTTTTCTTGCAGTAAATAGTAAATATTTCTCTATGAATCAATGAGTGCAATGAAAATGATATTGACAAATCATATATAGTGCTTTCGATGCCTATTTTTATTTTAGTTTTGGTCCATATTCCACCCGCTACTCTTTTTTGCTTGTAGTGTTTTTGCCAATAATTTCAACAGTTTTTATCTATGATTTAAAAATATCAGTACAAAGAGCTAATCTCAATTATCTTTCTTTTGGGGATGATTATTTACTCTATTTTTATTATTTAAACCTATTTTGAAAAAGTATTATTAACATCGAATCTGTACTGGAACAGCACCGCACTTTGGAAAAAATTTAATTTCAAGCTTAGTAAGTGCAGGATATGAAGTTTGGCTTTGTGCTCCAGATATCAATACTAATTTTGATTATAAGCAAAAAAGTGTAAGGTTGGTTAGGGCTAACTTCAATCCCTCTGGCACTAACCCTTTCAAAGAAATATTTTCACTAATATCTTTTATATTCTTGAAATGAGATCACTAAAGCCAGATATTGTTCTTTCCTTACATTCCAGCCCAATCTCTGCACACTAAAATTTCTTCAAAAATTCTTAATTTCAAAAGCATAATTAATATCTCTGGTTTAGGATCGTATTTATTGAAAATAAATTTCTTGCGAAGTTATCAAAAATTTATTTTACAAAATTTCAAGGCAAAAAAATCTATATTTTTCCAAAATGACTCAGATAAAAATTTTTTCAATTCGAACAAAATAGGAATTAATAGCTCTTATTTAATTCCTGGAAGCGGTATTGACCTTAATCAAGTTTCTGTACAAAAAATACAAAATACTGAAACAAACCAACTTTTTTTTCATGGTAGGATTTTAAAAGATAAAGGTATTGTAGAATTAATTGACATTTGGAGCTGCTAGAAAGAGAAACAAAAATATTCATTTTAAATATTATAGGATCACTTTATAAAATCCTTCAAGCAATTTCAGAAAATGAATTTAAAGGGAATTAATTGCCGTTGATGGAGTGCGTTATTTAGGGCATCAACATAATGTTAAGATTATTTATGAATCACATTTTATAGTTCTTCCCTTCTTATAGAAGAGTCTCTAGAACACTATTAGAAGCTTGTGCTTGTGGCAGACCGATTGTAACAGAATGATGTTCCAGGATGCGAAGTTAATCTCTAAAAATGGTTTTATGTGCACTCCTAAAGATATCATTTCGCTTCAAAATCAGCCGCTGAAACAAACACTCTGATTAGATACAGATGAAATAAACAGAATGGGATTGAATGGAAGACGACTTGTAGAAAAGCATTATGATATTGAGAAAGTAAAAAAAATATTTGTCAAATTGAAGATAATTAGTATTCATCACTCTAAAAATATTAAATTACTCAAAAGCCCTTACTCTAATGCAGGTTTAAATAAGAACATGACCTTGACATCAAGTTTTGTACCAAATGAGGGAGAGGGACAAAATTTATTAGAAAATATGTGCATAATGTCTGGTTAATCAATGTATACTACCTTTTCATAACAGTACTGTTTCTGGTTTTTCTCTCAAAAAAATAATTAAGGAATAGTAAGCACCATAGTAGCACCATTATTTTGCTTCAAAATTTTAAGACGAAAACCAGATATTGTGCATATCAATTCATCTTCTCTAGTTATTTATGGTGTTTTTCATCAAAATTATGAATAGAAAAGTAAAGTTAATATGTCATTTGAAGAACCACTTCTTAAAAATGCACTTTCACGAATATTCGTATTCTTGATTTACACAAGTACTCGATGAGATAATTGGAATTACTGATGATGAAATAAGACCTTTCCTAAAAAACTATAATCTAAAAAGACTAAGGTAATAAAAAACCCTATATTCCCATTAGATTGCAAACTAAGTGTAGCAAAAAACAATCTAAGATCTAGAAATTTCCTTTACCTATCGAGATTTACAAAGGAGAATGGTATAGACGATTTCGTTAAGATTACTTCTTTTTCTGAAATAAAAATTATCAATTTCATTTCTGGCAGTAGGTACAAAAAAATACAGCGATGAATGAAAAAAACATCATCAATTTAATAATACTCAAGGAAACACATGAAATAAGCCAGCACTTAAGGGATAGCAATTTTCTCGCGTAGCCCCTTTTAAAACTCCATTTCTCTGGAATCTAGCAATAGAGGTATGTTTTTATGGTGTAATTCAATTGTGTATGATATATCGCCATAATAGACTAATTGTTAATAAGTGAAAATGACTTTATATTGAAGAATTTTTAATGAACTTAAAGAATTAATGATTAAATTAATAAGTGCACAGATTTTGATTTAGAAAAATTAAAAATAATTATGATGCATTTACGCTAATGAAAATTTTCAAAACTGAAATAGTAAAAGCTTTTATGAACTTATTTAGAAAGTTAATTAATTTAATGTATAGCTTTGTTTCTACTGGAAGATAAATTAGACCAGGATGCACGATATTTTAGGGTTTCCAAAATCAGAGCTGGGTAAATCTATGTATGGAAAAATCATTATTAGTAGTAAAAATTTTAAAACAAACTCTGGAAAAAATTTAATCTAAACAGGGGTGACTGTTATACATGTTTGGTTGCAAACAAAGAGCAATATTAAAGTGGAGACAACGTTGGAATATCAACAGTACAATATTTTGCACAACTAAATTAAAATCTATGATCATGTAAAAATTGGTGGCTCAGTAAAAATATATGATACCGACTTTCATTCAAAAATTACATCAGAAAGAAGAGATTTCTCTCTTGATAAATTATCTGCTGTTAAAAACCCATATGTTATTAATGATGATGTTTTATAGGGGCACTCTATAATCAGCAAAGGAATTGTGAGTATTGCAAGTCTGCAATTATTGGTTCAGGGAGTGTTCTACGATCAGATGTTGAAGATAAATCAACCTTCTACAACTAATATTCAAAATCAATTATAATAGCCCTAAAATATCTTCTGATTATTATGAAACTTTTTGTCATTAATTTTGAATTTTCTTTTAGTTCTCATTTAATTGCTCAAGCTCTATAAATGAAGATCGATTAAATCAGTTAGGCAATCTTTCTGAAGATATTCGACAGAATTTAGTAAATCAACAAAATGAAGCAGAAACCTAGACCTGAATTTACAAATTAAATAATAGAAAAAAGAATTTTAGAAGTTGAAGAAGGAATTTTTGCCTGAAATTTTTGGTTTTAAAGTTTTTTAATAAAATATACAAAATATATTCCAGTTCTGCTGTTTTAGATTTTCCTCTTTATTCAGATTATACAATATCTTTTAATGATAAAATCCAGGTTTGCTTACTGGAAGCATCAATAATTCATATGCTTTAAGGGTCAATTTATCAGGCACTGTTTGATCCAAACATAGGGAAGTATCTCTTCTAAATCTCACAATAGAAGAGCAAACAAAAAAGATCAAACAATTATTAATGAATCCTTCGTTGGAGTTAAAGGCAAATTAAGTGTTGTTGAGGCATCTGGAAAAAAAATAACCATACTTGGCCTTGTAAAAATCCGGGAACCTACTTAGTCAATCCATTTTCTGTAATTAGGGCTTTGAAATATGCGGGCAGGTTAGAAAGAAATGCAGATCTCAGAAAAATTATTTTTAAGAAATAGTTATCTTAATGAAAGCGTCGACCTATACGAATTTTTAATAAAAGGAGATGTCACAATATTTCTCTA
Source organism: Gammaproteobacteria bacterium (assembly GCA_038147295.1). Taxonomy (GTDB): domain Bacteria; phylum Pseudomonadota; class Gammaproteobacteria; order Magnimaribacterales; family TMED112; genus TMED112. The sequence goes on along the minus strand of JAYQTH010000002.1, from coordinate 11,262 downwards.
AGGAATGGTGATGTAATAGTAGTGCCAGCTTCCTCTAAATTGTAAATATGCAAGGTGAAGTGGAAAGGCCTATGATGTACCATTACAAAGAAACTGACACAATAGAAGATCTCATAAAATTTTCTCAAGGGTTCACAAGAGAAGCAAATGAAAACAGAATAAGCATAACTGAGACTCAAAGATGGTTTTAGTTATAAACCAAATTCTGCTTCCTTAAAGTAATTGGTAAAAACAAATTGACAGAATTAGTCATAGGAAGCGAAAAGTCACTAAACCAAAAGATTTGGTTGTTAAAAGGAAGTCTGTTTCTGAGAGTTTTAAATTTGAATTAAATTCAAATTTAATAAATTCCTAGAAAAATTATCATTTTCTAGCGATATATACCCATATTATGCAGTTTTAAAGTCTACTGATAGAACAGGGGTAAATGTCAAATATGAAACTTTTTCCTTAGCCTCTCCCAAAGTCTTACAGTCAATTAAAACTATCATATAACCCTGTGCTTAGGTTTCTTTACAAGAAATGAAATTTTTAGTCTTGTCTGAACTGTTGGTTGAAAATAAAGAAAAATAGCCTCAGCCCAAGAAGCTATTGAAGATGAATTATCTCAAAATTTTATGTTAGAAAATAGCAATCAGAGAGATATGACTTAAACAAACAAAACAACTATCTAATGTAAATTTTCAGAAGAAAAGGATACATTTGATCAATAGTTAAAAGAATTCTGAGAATCTTAAATTCACCGAGCTTCTTGAAATCAAGAATAATGGGACGCAGGCTCCACTAGATGAGCTAAGAAAGTTTCATTGATTCAACCCACCTTAAAACTATTTTTAGTTCCAAATAATGAATATATCTTTCCAATTTGTTGGTAGAGTTTCTGCTAAAATGATTTTTGACTTCTTAGATTTAAATACCCAACTAATCCCAGAAAAAACTTCTGTCACCTTTATAGATAATGTAGTTGTAGGAGATGTTAATAATAGCTACAGGCAAATGACATACAAATATTTTCTTTTCCATCAATAGATCGAACATTAATCAATGTCACTATTACTGGCCAAGTTAATAATCGGAAATTTTTCTGTAAGTTCATCAACGTCTTTGAATAATTTGTATAAACTTGCTGGAGGTTTAAAGATAATGCATCAATTAAAGGGAATTATTATCAGTAGAAAATCTATTAAAGATAAAGAAAAAGGCAGCAGTTGAGAAATGAAGATTTCACAGATGTAATGATTGCTCAAATATCAAATCCCTTAAATGGCAATTCTGTATCACTGCCAGACCTCACAGGTTTATTATCTTTATCTAATAACACATTGAATATGCTGGAGATTAACAGGAGACTTTCAGCCTGAATCAGTAGCCTCAACAACCCCTATTGCCTAAGTGGAGATGGGGTAATATTCACTGTATAAACTAAGTACTGTTACAGTTACAGGAGAAGTTTTAAACCCAAATATCGATCATAAATCAAGATCTTACATTTCAAGATTACATTGAAAATGCAGGAGGCTTTAGTTCTTATGCAGATAAAAATGAAATTTATGTTATTAAAGCAAACAGGAAACATTTAAAAATAAATACAAATCCATTTAGTAACAATATATATATCAGATCCTGGAGACACAATTGTAGTGCCAAGAAATGTAGAAAAATTATCATTGGTTCCTCTAGTGAGTGCTATAACTAGAGTAATTTCGGCCTATAAGCTTTTCATGGCTGCTTCATTAAATGCAATACAAAGATAAAATTCTTCTATTTTTTGCTATGAAATCTTTATCTAGATGCTGGCACTAACTCTTATGGTCAGTTGGGTTCGCATAAATACGCCGTCTCTGCTTTCACTATGTCAGAGAAAATTCAGTAAGTTTCACCTTTGACAGGAATAATGGACAGAAGATTAGATTTTTTTACTGCTAGTCATGCAGTTTTTAGGATGCTTCTGATTTTCTATGCTGACATTACAAGAAAACCATATGGAGCAGGCTTTGCCCAATCATACAAGGATAAGGGATTTAACTTCAAAATTAAGATCAAGGGTAAGGATTCTTCCCCTGCTATCTCAATAGGACTAAATGATTTTACTGGCACTGGATGTTTTCCTCTGAATATTTAGTCTTCTCTGATATTAGCAACAGACTTTGAATATTCATTAGGTATAAAGCTGGGAAAATATAGAAATGGAATTAAGGTTAATAACCCGCTAACTTTAATTGATAATAATTTTAAAGAGGTCGTATTCAACTAAGTACAGGGTGGTTCACAGATTTTAACAATTATTTTTCAGGAAAATATGCATCTATATTTGCTGGATTAGCTTATACGTTAAGCAGGAGTAGTAAATTGATTGCTGAATGCGCCCGCCTGGTTAGATCAGATAGATTATCAACTAAAAAAACTAATTTAAATATTGGTTATAGACATTCACTTAATAATTTAGATATTTCAGCTTCTTTGATTCGAGGATCAAGCATTAATTTTAAATTGAGCTATAAAGCAAATTTTTCTAAATTTAGGTTCATCCAAATCAAAAATTAAAAGATGTTAACACCTATGAAGATCTACAAGAGTGCTTGAGCTTAATTCAATTGGTTTGCAATCACTTTCTGCAAGTGATGAAAATTATATGTATCAATTAAACAAAATACGTATCAGAACCAACATGTTCCGGCTTCTATTGCTTTTAATAATTTAATCAATATAAACAAAATGAAAATGAAGTAATAATATCTCAATATTATGCTGGGATGAAAATCTCAGAGTGAAGTAGATCAAAACAAAATGTAAATATAAGGAATGCTAAAACAGTAAAGATGAAGGTTTAATAAGTCAAATCAGCTATATTCTGTTACGCAAAAATACATACAATAAATAATATTTCTCAAAGAATAAAGAAATTATATTGCATCGAGAGAGCAATTCTATTTTGGAGGCATTTTCCTCGAAGATGATTTAGAAGTTGTCTTTTCTGAAAACTTTCTCCCTTACTCGGAAATTTTAAATATTCTTTATATGATAATTTTGATGGATTAGTCTACCCCCCCAGTTGATACGTTTCCAAATCAGGTTAAATCAGACAATAAAATATTACAATAATTTTGATAAAAATTTATCTATTGGAAGACTTGAAGCTAATTATTTCCATAGTGCAAGGAACAAGCACTTTTTAGACTAAGCGCAGGAATATTTGAGGAAATGTTTGGTGGGTTTAATCCCGATTACGTTTACTTTCCAGAATCTTCAAACTTATCTTTTTGGCATTGAGGCTTATAGAGTTAAAGAAAAGAGATTACAAGATGAATTTTGAATTTATAGGATACTCAAATACGATGCTAAGGGCAGTATAGGTTTCATAAGGCCTGTAAGCAAAGTATCTGCAATATTATCATTCAAGGAGTATCTTGCTGGAGATGAAGGCTATACTTTGAAAATAAAGAAGGTTTGATAATGGTGTTGAATATGGCGTTTTTTCACTAGAACAGATGTAACCTTTGAGCAATTTGGAAGGTTCATTTGACAAGGAGTTTTGTAAAACTTCCTTTTGCCAAATATTTTAAATGGTAAAGAATCTTTCAGAGTTTTGAATGGCATCCGCTTGTAAAGGGATCTGGAGCACTATTAATTAAATCTATAGATCTAAGAGAGCTTGGAAGATTTAGAGTACAAAATAAAAAAGCCCCGAAGGGCTTTTTTAAATAAGACGATTAGTTTTAGGTCCCTGTTCCAGTTCCAGTTCCAGTTCCAGTTCCAGTTCCTGTTCCTGTTCCAGTTCCTGTTCCAGTTCCAGTTCCAGTTCCTGTTCCTGTTCCAGTTCCAGTTCCTGTTCCTGTTCCAGTTCCAGTTCCTGTCCCTGTTCCAGTGCCTGTACCTGTTCCAGTTCCTGTATCAGTACCTGCGTCTCCTTGTTCCTGTTCCAGTTCCTGTTCCAGTACTGTTCCAGTATCTGTATCAGTAGCTGGTTCGTTTGGTGCTGTGTTGGTGCTGGAGTTGGTTCCAGTGTTGGTTCCGGTGTTGGTTCAGGAGTTGGTTCTGGTGTTGGTTCCGGTGTTGGCTCCGGTGTTGGTTCCGGTGTTGGTTCCGGTGTTGGTTTGGTTCGGTGTTGGTTCAGTGTTGGTTCCGGTGTTGGCTCTGGTGGGCTCTGGTGTTGGTTCAGGTTCGGTGTCATCAGATGTTGGAGCTGGTGAATCTTCATTTAGTACTTCAAAAGCAGATGCTAGCCAATAATGCTATATCAGCTGCAGAAAGACCTTCAAAACTTTCAAATTAAATGAAAAGCTATTTGAATCTTCTGCTTCAGCTTCATCAGCATCATCTTCATGAATCTTCATCTTCAATCTGTTTCAACTTTCATCATTCGTTTTCAACTTGTTGTTCTTCAGTCTTTTTTGGTTTGCATTTACCTCTTCATCAGCAAAAAGAATTTTTGCTGGTATTAATAAAAGTGCTAAAGTATTTTTAAAAAATTGTTCATTAAATTATCCTCTTTTAATTATTAGCATATCTAACAAAAACAAAAATTTTGAAAGTTAAATTTATTTTTCATTTTTAAAGTATTTTTGCATTTTTTATTAAATATTTACATTTGTGTGATCTTTACCTTTTAAAATGTATTTTTTTTTTATCTTTATTTGTAAATAAATTTTTAATGTTAAACTTTAAAATATCAAATACATATGTTTTATGAAATCAAGATATTAAAATAAATGACGATTTAAAGAGTGGTTAGAAGCTCTTGAAAATGTAATTATTTCTGAAGGAAAAGAATTTAGTGAGAAATTTTATCAAATTACTTAAAAGAAGCTAAAAATTTTGAGTTTGATATCGATAATAACCCCTTTTTCCATTTGGCAAAATTCTGTTCCTAGAGACTTGAACATTGCTTATCCAGGAGATCTTGACAAGGAAGATGCAGAATAAGACATCTAATTAGATGGAATAGTCTTGTAATGGTCCTAAAAGCTAATAAAGATCTAGACTTGGGAGGCCATATTTCGACGTATGCATCAGCTTGTACTCTTTATGAGGTTGGTTTTAATCATTTTTTAAAGGTTCCAGATAATCAGCTTGGTGATTTAATCTATTACCAAGGTCATTCTTCGCCTGGTATTTATGCTCGAGATCTTTCTTGAAAAAGAATCTCTGAAGAAAATTAAAAATTTTAGACAGAAATAGATAAAACGGCCTTGTCTTCATACCCACATCCATGGCTTGATGCCTGATTATTGGCAATTTCCAACAGTTTCTATGGGTTTGGGCCCTATTTTTGCTATATATCAAGCACATATTTGAAATATCTTGAAAATAGAGGGCTTAATTGAAAGAAAGACCCCAATCGGAAGATATGGGCATTTTGTGGTGACGGAGAAATGGATGGAGCCAGAATCAATTGGGTGCTATTGGTCTAGCTGGAAGGGAGAAATAAACAATCTTATTTTTGTGATTAACTTGTAATTTACAAAGGCTTAGATGGCCCAGTAAGAGGAACTTCAAAAATAATAACTGAACTTGCTAAACAATTTTCAGGTGCTGGATGGAATGTTGTTAATCTAATTTGGGGAAAATGGGATGACTTAATAAAAGTGATAAAGATGGGTTATTACAAAAAATAATGGATGAAACTGTAGATGGGGAATATCAAAATTTTAAATCTAAAGGAGGCAAATACACTAGAGAAAATTTCTTTGGAAAAAATGAAGATGTTTAAAAGAATAAGCAAAATGTCAGATGAAGATATTGAAAACTTAAATCGAGGAGGCCATGATCCTATAAAAGTTTTAATGCATACAATCAAGCTTATATTGAGAAAAGAAAAACCAACAGTAATATTAGCATTTACCATTAAAGGGTTATGGAGTTGGCTCAAAACAAGCTGACAATGCAACTCACCAAGTAAAAAAGTTAACAAAAAAGATAATTTAAGTGATTTTATTAATACATTTGATATTCCCAAAGATGAATAAATTCTTGAGAATCCAGATTTATTGATTTAATCAAAGAAAGGAAAGAACTTTTGATTATCTTGGTTGAGCAGAAGAAGGCAGCTAGGTTGGGTGGTTTTTGCCGAAAGAAAAGTTCTAAAAATTAAACTTACCCTGAAGTTCATTTGAAGGCTTTCAATTCAAACAGAAAGAGAGCAATCAACAACAATGGTTTTTGTGAAAGATTGCTAACAAAACTACTTAGAGATAAAAATATTGGTAAAAATATTGTTCCAATTGTCCCAGATGAAGCAAGAACTTTTGGCATGGATGGATTATTCAGACAATTTGGCATTTATTCTTCAGTTGGTCAAAATATGAGCCAGAAGATTCAGATCAAGTAATGTTTTACAAGGAGAGCAAGCAAGGAGTTCTGCTTGAAGAAGGGATAAATGAGGCTGGCGCTTTTCAGCATGGCTGGCTCTAGCAACATCATATTCAAATAATAATTTCCAATGATTCCTTTTATATTTACTATTCGAATGTTTGGTTTCCAGCGGATTCGCGATCTTGCATGGGCTGCTGGTGATTCAAGGCTAAAGGGTTTTTGTTAGGAGCCATCAGGAAGAACAACTCTCAATGGGGAAGGCTTCAACATCAGGATGGCCACAGTCATATTCTTGCAGCACTATTCCAAATTGTAGATCATATGATCCATGCTTTTCCTACTATGAGTTGTCGACAATAATTAAAGGGCATTAAAAGATGTATCAAGCTGAAAATGATAGATATTATTACTATTACGCTTATGAATGAAAATTACCATCACCCAGAGACAAGAGAATATTTCTAATGACAATGATTCTGAAAGACATACCTTTCTCAAAAATCATCAGATATTAGGATATTGGCATCAGGCTAACATTGAATTTTGCTCTAAGATGCGAAAAAATTGAAGGAATATAATGTAGCTGTAGATGTTTGGTCGATAACAAGTTTTAATGAGCTTTTTCGGGAAGGAATTAAAGTAGAAAGATCAAATAGAATGTTTGATAAGAAAGATATATCTTATGTGCAAAATTGCTTTAACGAAGAATTGCCTACAATCGCGGTTTCAGAGTACCAAAGATCTTACAAATAAGGAATGGAGTTAATGGGATTATTTAGTTTTGGGGACGACGGGTTTGGAAGCAGTGATACGAAAGGAGATGAACTGAGAAATTTTTTTGAAATTAGTTCAGAACATCTAGTGATTAACTCTCTAAGGATGCTTGGAAAAATAGTGATGCTAATAAATTTATTAGAAGAATGAGTGGTATTTCAAAGGAAACTCCATATGAAAGTAAATTCATAGAGCTTAAGATCCCAAATCTTGGGCGAAGCTGAATCTACATCAAATGATAGAAATTAATATCAGTGCAGGGTCCAGAAGTAAGTGAAAATGATCCCATTGATAGTGTCTTGAATCTGAAAAAGCAGCAATGGAAATTCCTTCAGATTTTGCTGGAGAAATTTTAGAGGTATACGTTACAGAGGGTGAAGAAGTATCTGAAGGACAACCATTCGCAAAAATAAAAACAATCAAAAAGAATGTTGAACAAAAATCAGACAGCTCTGCATTAGATAAAAACAGAGACGCAAAACCTCAGACACTTGAGCAGGAAGAAGTAATCTCTATCAACTTTTCTGAGTGTAAATGCTGGACCAGCCGTTAGGAAATATGCAAGAGAATTAGAGATTAATTTAAAACTTATTGTAGGCACAGGGGCGTAATAACAGAATAACTAAGGACGATTTAAAAAATTTTATTCATTCAAAAACAACAGATCAACCGAAATTCCCAACAGAAAAAAACTTTACAAGATTCGGCTCATTTGAGGTTAAGAAATTAAGCAAAATCAGAGCTTTAGGGGCTAAGAATATGTCAGATTCTTGGTCTACTATTCCTCATGTAACGCATTTTGAAGAAGCTGAAATGACATCGTATTAAATGCTAGCAGATCAGAGCTGCAGGTTTCGCCCTTATCTTTTTTTATTAAGATTGTTTCCAAAGCTCTGGCTGAACACAAAATTTTTAATTCTTCATTATTAAGAAATAATGAAATTTTAATCAAAGATTTTGTAAATATTGGCATAGCTGTTGATACACCTGACGGGTTGGTAGTACCAGTAGTTAAAGATGTTCTTAAGAAAAATATTAAGGAAATCTCCGATGAAATTATTGAGTTAGCTAGCAAAGCCAGGAACAAGAAGTTGCTCAGCAAAGACCTTGAAGGTTCAACTTTTACTATTTCGAGTTTAGGCAAAATTGGTGGAACTGCCTTTACACCAATAATTAATCCTCCTGAAGTGGCTATTCTTGCAATATCAAGAACAAAAAAAGTTTTGAAATTTCTAAATTCTGAAATTGAAGAGATAGAAGTAGTTCCATTTTCCTTATCTTATGATCATAGGGTTATAAATGGCGCTGATGCTGGTAATTTTATGAATGATCTTAAAAACAGGATAGAAAATTATTTAGAATGACAGATATTTTCCCAATTTCATTTTTAGTTGGAATTTTTTTAATATTTCTTGAAAAAATTAGAAATAAACTTGGCTTTGTAAATATAAGAAAGTCCATACAAACATTACACTCAAAATCTGTTTCAAGGTTTGGTGGCATTGCAATATTCAGCTCTTTAATAATTATTTCATTTTTTACTGATACACATGAATATAGTTTCTTAAGAACTATGTTATTGTGTGTATGCCCAATATTTCTTCTCGGCGATTCTTGATGACTTTCAATTAATTTATCTCCTGTAGTTCGATTGCTATTAGTTTTCCCTCAGCATTTTTATCATATTATTATCTTGGAATAGAGGCGTATTCACTAGACATTGCCCATTATTGACAACCTATTTAATTATCAAATTTTTTCTATTCTTTTTATTTGCTTTGCTATAGCAGGTATAGTTAATGCTTTCAATATTATTGATGGCATCAATGGTTTAGTTCTTCTTTTTTCACTAAGTATTTGCACCACTTCAATACTTTTTGGTTATGCGTCAGTCACAGATGAAATCATGCACTATTTTGTTGCTATGTTTTTCTCAATATTGGGAATCTTTCTTCTAAATTTTCCATTAGGAAGAATCTTTATAGGTGATGGTGGTGCATATTTTCTAGAAGCAGCATTAGCTCTTGGATTAATCAAAATTTACCAAGAAAGCTCGCTTTCACCTTGGTATGTACTATTAATGCTCATTTATCCAGTTACAGATATTCTTGCATCTCTTGTAAGAAGGCTTATTTCTAGAAAATCAACTCTTGAACCTGATAATAAGCACTTTCTTCATCATATGATCCTGAGACGAGTGGAAAAAATGGGAATAGTCTGAGCAATGCCCAACATTTTATAGTTACTTTTTAACATTTGGATTTTATATGCCATTTATGCTTGGCGCTAATTATTTTGCAAAAGATACAATTATCTTAATGTCTCTTTGTTTTATATTTATTTCTTTCTATTTTTGCTTGTATGTAGTTTTAGTTCCTAAGAACTTTAGAAAAAGTTGATGAAGCTATTCACAGGTGCAAGCAAAGAGTATAGGTGGTTCATTTAACTAAAGCATTGAAGCTTGGTTACCAAGTTTCATGTTTTGACAACTTTTCAAATTCAAATATTATTTATAAATAAATTAAGACAAATATAAATTTAAATTTTATCAATCTGATTTGAAAGATTATGGTCAAAATTTCTGTCTATAAAAGATTTTACCTGATGTAGTAGTTCACTTTGCTGCTTTAAAAAGCGTGCCTGAATCTGATATATATCAGAACTTATATACTAAAAAATAATATTGAAGGACTAAGAACCTTTAGAAGCTATGAAAGAAAATAGAGTAAGAAAGTTAATTTTTTTCTCTTCAAGCGCTTGCAGTTTATGGTAAATCAAGATCAGCAGCCTGTCAGTGAGTTCTGAACATAATGCCCATTTACATTATGCTAAAAACCAAAGCTGAGTGTGAAAGAATCACTAAAGAATATTGTGACAGATATAACTAATTCTATTTCATTAAGATACTTTTTAACCCTCTAGGTGGTATGCAGAAATATTTTTATGACAGCATTAACAATGCAGAAAGAAATGTGCTGGGCAATCTTATGACTTGCCATCTTAAAATGAGCCCCTTTTTTAAAATTTATGGAAATGATTATCCAACTCATGATGGTTCAGCAATAAGTAGATTTACATTCATATTGATGATTTGATTGAAGGTCATTTCGCTGTTTTAAAATGTTATAGAATCAAGTTGGTTTTGAAATAGTTAACTTAGGGTCAAGCTCTGGAGTAAGTGTATTTGAGTTAGTTGATGTTTTTAATAAAGTGGCAAAAAAAAAATTACCCATAAAGATAGTTCCAAGAAGAATATCTGATTTGGCTGTATCTTATGCTAATACAATAAAATCAAATAAAATGCAAAATGGCAAACAAAAAAACACTGAAGAGATGTGTAAAAGCTACCTAGAATTTTATGAAAATAGATAGTAAAAGAATTGACTAGCCAATATCAGTTAGCTAAGAGAACAGCAATTGAAGCTGGTGATTATTTGCTTTCAGAAAAGATGAAAATTTGATTATTCATAGTGATTTGGGAAGGGATATTAAATTGAAAGAGATCGATAGTTGAGGAATTAATACGTAATAAGTCAATAACTGGTATTTCAATCTTAGGGAGAAGAGCTAGAGTGACAAGATACAGTCTCAACTTAAGTGGAGGTTAATTGATCCGTTAGATGGCACTTCAAACTATTTTCGAGGCTGATCAATGTTGTAATCTCAATAGCGTTAATGGATGGAGAAAAAGTTTTAGTAGGCGGTAATCTTTAATTTTAATACGAATGAACTTTTTCAGCCTTCAAAGGAGGAGGAGCTTTTTAAATGATAGGCATATCAAAGTTTCAGAAATCCATGATAAAGCAAATGCCTCATTAACAACTGGCTTTCCTGCATCTGAATCCTGTGGAGTCATCTAGCATTGTTTCTTAAAAATTTGAGCGGATGGAAGAAAGATAAGGATGTTTGGTAGCGCAGCATTGTCTTGTGCTTATGTTGCTTCAGGAAGATGTGATGTCTTACCAAGAAAAAGGGCGTCTATCTTTGGGATTTTGCAGCAGGTATTTGTTTAGTTGAAGAGGCAGGCGGTAAAGCTACTTTTGAGAAAATTGATGATTCCAGATATTCTGGTTAACTTTACTAATGGCAGGCTATGAAGATTGCCATTGTCGCTGACAAAAAAGCAGGCCACCTCAGTCAATGTCTTGGCCTTAGAGATATTCTAAAAAACAGTCA